>JBCDFZ010000046.1:0-43916 GCA_039177115.1 Myxococcota bacterium | reverse complement strand
CCGCTAATCCGCGACTTGGAGCCGCTGCTGCTCGAGAACGAACTCGAAGGCGAGCTCCTGCAGCGTCAAACCCTCGATGATGGTGCCCCAGATCCCGTGTCCGCCCCCGACGACGGGATAGAACGCGTAAGGAACGCCGGTCTGGTCGTACGCGTCTCGAAGCTTCTCTGCTTCTTCGAAGAGCACCGTGCTGTCCGCCGTACCGTGCACGATGCTCACAGGCGCGTCGCTTTCGTCGAAACGCGAGCGACCGTCGATCATTTCGAGAGCCTCGGCATGGGAAATGCCGCCCCAGTGGTCGATGATGGTGTGGACCTTCGCGCCCGCCCCGAGGTTCGTGCTGGCGAGTGTGGGGTCCTCCGCCTGGTCGAGCTCATCGCGGAAGTCGGCCTCGTCGGTCACGCCCAGCATGATCGCGAGAAACGATCCGGCAGACCCTCCAATCGAGGTCACGTATTCTGTGTCGACCCCGTAGCTTTCCGCGTTGGCGTACAGCCAGCGAACGGCGGCCTTTGCGTCTCTCGCAGCGGGGTAGAGCGCATATCCCTGAGGACGCTGCGCCACGGGCACGAAGGACGCGATGAAGTCGGCCCATTCCTGCGGGATGGTGCCCCGGTCGCTCGCGATCCGGTAGTCGATGTTGATCGCGACGAAGCCACGCTCCGCGAAGTAGCGGGCGAAGCCTTCGCTGTTCGAGTTGTTTCGAGTGCCGCCGACGAACCCACCGCCGTGCATCACGATGACGGCGGGCCGTCCCTGTGGCGCGCCGATCGGCTCGTAGAGGTCGAGGATCAGGTCGACGGTGCCGTTTACGGCGCCACGCCAATCGTCGTGGGTCTGCCCTTGAGCATAGGTCAGGGTGGTGACCTCAACCTCGTAGGCGGCCTCGCGTTGGACCTCAGGACCCGCGACGGCACAGACGCCGTCGTCGCAGACTCCGTCTCCCACGCCGTTCAGGTCGCATAGCTCGCCGTCGGGAAGGTTCGGGATCGGTGCTGCGGAGCACGTGCCTCCGGCGGGCAGGGTCCAGGTGCTTTCGCTGCAGGGCGCATCGATGGCCTCCGCCGCCGTGAGTGTGCACCGGACACACGGCTCTCTGAGCGGGTCGCCGTTTTCGTCCAACACAGGGTCACCGTTGGCGTCGACGACCGGGCAGAGAACGTTGCTGCACTGGGTGATTCCCGACAGCGTCGCGAACGCAACGGCCACGAGAAGGAACGAGCCAAGACGGCGGGGCGGAGAGCTGTCGCCTTGGTCTCGGCAACGGGAAGCGAGACGGTACATTCGCGAGGAGCAAACCTACGCTGTGAGCCGGTGTTTGTGAAGGCTCCAACTGGTGGATCTGCGGCGCGACGCGAGGCCGCAAGATGCCGTCCATGTCAACCGCGTCGAGCATGAGCATCCACCCCGCGTCTCCCGGCACCGCGGAGAGACTCCGTCCATTCGAGAGCCTCGGCATGGGCAATGCTGCCCGAGCGATCGATGTGGTGTGGACCTCGGCGCCCGCGGGTCGTCTGGCGTCGGCACGAATCCTGCTGGGTAGGACCGCGAGCCATTGCGCTCACCCCTCGAGCCAGGAGATTTTTTCAATGACGACGATCTTTGCAACGCCTGTCCGACGCGCACTACTTTGGCCTGCCTCGCTTCTCGTAACCCTGCTCGCAGCAACGTCTGGCTGCGGCGATCCGGGCCTCCCGGGTGCCTCGGGGTCAAACGTGGCGGAGTTCACCTTCGACTGTAACCTCGGCGGCACGCCCGGTGCGCTGACGCTTCGCGTGGAGGCCATCGGGGTCACCGGGATCACCTGGGGGCCAGGGCCGAACCCAGACATCACGGGTGTCATTGGGACGGGCGAGTACACGTATTACACGACGGGTTCGCTGCGCTTGCCCGACCGAACCTACGCGATCGACGGGGCGAACTCCTTTGCCGACCTCTGGAGCAGCATTCCCGGCGACCGCCTCGTCGTCGAGTGGCAGACGACGGGTGGGGGTCTGACGATGATTTGGGACTGGTTCGGCAACGCCACCCCGTACCCCTGCGAAGTCACTGGTTCCCGTCGACTGTGAGACACAGACCGCGGCTGGCCCTGCCTCGACGGCGACGTTCGTCGTCACCTCGAGACGATCGACGTCGATCCATGCCAGCAACTCGTGGGACCGCGGCCCCGATCCCGGACAAAACCGCGCCGTCGGCCGTGGCACGGGCCTTGCTCAACTCCTCGCCGCGAGCCGTGACGACCGGACTCGCCTGCGAGAGCGCGGCGCTCTCGCTGAACGAGAGAGGAAGACCCATGTTTACACCGAACCGAACGATCGCTCAGCTTACCTTCACGCTCGGCGCGCTTGCTTTGCTGAACGCCTGCGGAGACAGCGTGGGCCGTGGCTCCGCGAGTCTGTGCCAGACCAACGTCGAAGGCTGCACGGCGGCGACGTACTCCTGCCCTGAAGCACGACTCTGCTATCCGTCCGCCACCGAGTGTCAGACCTCGGGTGAGTGTGGGGCTGGCGGTGGCGCGCCGGGCGACGGGGTTCCGGGAGACGGAACTCCGGGCGGCGGCGTTCCGGGCGGCGGCGTTCCGGGCGGCGGCGTTCCGGGCAGCGGTGCGAGCGGCTGCACGACCAACGTCGACGGATGTGACCCCGCCGCGTTCTCCTGCCCCGTCGCGCAGCTTTGCTATGCGTCGGCCGCCGACTGCCAGGCCTCGGGAGAGTGCCAACCGGGCGGCGGAGCTCCGAGCGGCGGCTTGCCGGGCGGTGCGCTCGGCGGCGGCGGAGCTCCGTCCGGTGACTGTCGAACCAACGTCGACGGATGCGACCCGAGTGCGTTTTCCTGCGATGCGGCGCAGCGCTGCTACGGCTCCGCGGCAGACTGCGACGCGTCCGGTGAGTGCGGCTGATCGCAGGGCGACCCGGAGGCGCTGGCTGGCCCCCCGGGTGCCTGGTCCCTCTCGCCGGCAGCAGGTAGGCTTGCGCCTTGCCGATGGCGACAGACGAGACGACGGAGCCGTGGCCGCGGATGGAAGACATCGTTGCTGCGGCGGTCTCGGGACTGCACTCGGGGCGCTTCATGGAGCAAACGCTCGAAGCGCTCTGTGTGGCGATGGGGGCGAGCTCAGCGTGGAGCACGCTCGAAACTCACGGAGGAGGGCGCCTGCATCGCTCGCGGACGGCGAGCTTCCGAGGGGTATCGCCCGCGGTATTGGCGGAGCACGTCACGCTGGTCCTGAGCGACGTGCAGACGCAGCTTCGCACCACCTCGGGTCGTGTCCCCTATGCGGAACGGGGATCTTTCATCGCGATACCGCTCTGGTCTCGGCCCCAATCGGCTCGCGCCGGACGGTCCCTGGTCGGAGCCCTGTACATGGAGTTCTTGGGCGATCAGGGCACGCAGCCAGGCGTGGTTCGCTTCGTGGAGAGTGTCGGCACCCTCATCGGCGGCTTGATCGCACAAAAGACGGTCATCGAGTCCTCCGAGGAGAACCTCCGGATCGAGAGGGCGAAGGACCAACACGAACACTACCTCGAGCTCGACGAGCTTCTGCGTCCCGACAGCATGCGCGTGATTCGGGACGAAGTCTTGGCGGCGGTGAGAAGCCCGGCGTCGGTCATGATCCTTGGCGAGTCGGGCACCGGAAAGACCCAACTCGCGACGTCTTTCGCGAGAGCGAGCCACCGCGATCCCATCGTGCGCGCCACGCTCGGCTTCGCCGACGATCTCAACACGATCACCTCCGAGCTCTTCGGCCATGAGCGCGGTGCTTTTTCGGGGGCGGTGTCGAAGCGTCAGGGCCTCGTCGAATACGCGGACAGCGGCACCCTGATTCTGGACGAGGTGCTCAACCTGCCGTCGAACGCCCAGCAGCTCCTCCTCGACTTCACGCAGTTCGGCGAGTACCGGCCGCTCGGGTATCAGGGGCGTCGCCCCAAGACGGCGGACGTCCGGATCATCTCGGTCACCAACGGCGACATGTCGCAGGCGATTGCCGAGAAACGATTCCGCGAGGACCTCTACTACCGGCTCGCGACCGTGCCCATCGTCATGCCGCCGCTCCGTGAGCGCCGTCAAGACATCCCTCGAATCGCGGTTCGATACCTAAACCGCACCGACGCACACGGCGAGTGGGAGCTCGACGGCCCGGCCGCCGACCTTCTGGTCAGCCCGCGTCTTCGGTGGGCGGGAAACATTCGAGAGCTCGAGGCCGCGATGGAGCGCGCACGAAACCGCGTGCTCGCGAGTGGGTCGGACGAGCCGGTGGTGACCGTGAAACACTTGGACCTTCCCGGCGCTTCCGTGGCCGAAGAGGCCCCCGACCCCGCGCCGTCACGCCCAGGCACCCCCAAGGACGAGCTGAAGCGCCGCTGGCACCAGTACACCCAGGAAAAAGAGGGTCTCGAGGACGTCGAAAAGAAGATCATCGAAGACACGCTCTCGGTGTGCGGGGGCGTCGTCGCCCGTGCTGCCCGCATTCTGTCCCTCCCTCGGACTGGCCTGATCAGCCGACTCGCGACCTTGGGCATCGACGCCGACGAGTTCAAGGACTGAGCCTGCTATCATGGGTGCCGACAACGTATGTCGAGCGACATGCCGAACTCGGAAGCCTCCCCCGACGATCTCATCGGGAAGGAGATTGGACCCTACCGGCTCGTCCGACGCCTGGGGGTCGGAGGCATGGCCGAGGCCTACGAAGCGATACGCCGGGGGCCGAGCGGGTTTTCGCAACGCGTCTGCATGAAGCTCGTCCTTCCGTTCCTCCGGAACGACCGAGACTTCGTGCGGCTTTTCGAGCGTGAGGCACGCCTCGTCGCCCAGCTACGGCACCGCAACATCGTCGGTGTGATCGACTTCGGAGAGATCGGTGGACGTCCGTACATGGCACTCGAGCTCGTCGATGGCGCGGACCTCAGGGTCCTGCTGGACCATCAGCGGAGGAAGCGGCTCGCGCTCGATAGCGTCGTGCTCGTCGGACTCGAGATCGCGGATGCGCTCGCGCACGCGCACGGGGCGTTGCTACGCGGAAGCGACCCCGACTCACCGTCGTCGCCTGGCGGGATCGTGCACCGCGACATCTCCCCGTCGAACGTCCTGGTCAGTCGGCAGGGCGAGGTCATGCTTTCCGACTTTGGCGTGGCCAAGGCCATGGAAGGCGCCTCCCACCGGCAGAGCTCCGTCAAGGGGAAGGTTCCGTACATGTCGCCCGAGCAGCTTCGTGCGGAGCCGCTCGATGGGCGGGCCGACCTCTTCGCACTCGGCGTCGTGCTGTTCGAGGCGCTTGCGGGCCAACGCCCCTACGATGGCGCCCACGATCCGGCGATCATCATGCAGATCCTGAACGGGGATCGACCGCCATTGCGAACGCTCGTCCCCGAGCTGCCCGCGGAGCTGTGTGACACCATCGATTCGCTGATCTCGCCCAACCGGGACGACCGTCCCGAAAGCGCCGCGCACCTGATCGAGCTGCTCGATCCGTACGCTCCGAGCGCCCTCGAGCGCCGCACACTCGGGCGGCTTGCGGCGGACAGCCGAGCTGCCGCCGACCGCCTCGCCGCGGAGGTGTCGGAGGTCTCGGTCTCGGAGGTGTTCGGCGATGCCGATACCGCCCTCGAAGACACTGGCGTCAAGCCTGCAGGCTCGACGCCCCGGGAGGAGCCATCGAATCGCGTGGTCGCCGCCCCGCCTTCGAGACCGCTCCCAAGTTCGCCACCGACGACGCCAACGAGAAACTCGATCGAGGACCTTCCGAGGCGGCGTTCGGCGCGCGGCCTGGTTGCTGTGCTTCTCGTGGGTCTCGTGGCGCTGGTCGCCTGGTCCATGTCGAGAAACGGAGAGACTCTCGGCGACGAGGCCCCGATCGGCACGGGCGCCGAGTCGGCGGGCTCGCAGAACCCGGAGCCGGACGTCCGGAGCGGTGAACCGGCGAGCGGGGTTGGCGAAGCGTCGAACGAGCGGGCTCTCGGCCGCGCTTTCCCTGAGAATTCCGCCGCAGAGGTCGGCCCCTCTGGTGAGCCATCCACGACGGATACGAGAGAGGCCAGTGGCGACGACACCGAGGAGTCTGCGCCCGCGGCCGCGACTCCGGGGTCGCGGGAGGCCGACGCGCGCGCAAAGCCACGCGGAACCACGACCCCACCTCGAGTCCGTGAGAAGCCAGCCGTGCTGTCGGTCGTGGTCTTTCCCTGGGGCGACGTGTGGATCGACGGTGAACGCGTCGGCAAGGCCCCGGTGCTCGAAAAGGCCCTCAAGCCGGGCCGCTACGTGATCGGTGCTGGGGAGAAGCGCCCGACGCAGCAGCGCACGGTTCGCGTGAGGGCCGGCCAGCGCCGCAAAGTGACCTTCGACCTCACGCCTGAGCCATGAACGCTCACAGGACCGTCGAGAGACACAAGTTGAGCTCGGGCGAGTAGCAGTCGATGCGGAACGTCTGACAGGGCCGTTCCTCGACGCATGCGAAGTACGACAAAACCACCGCTCGACACTGCGCCGATAGGTTCGGCTCGAGTGCGGAGATGTTCGTGACGCAG
The DNA here is from genome assembly GCA_039177115.1 of Myxococcota bacterium. Lineage (GTDB taxonomy): Bacteria > Myxococcota_A > Polyangia > Polyangiales > Houyiibacteriaceae > SG8-38. The sequence goes on along the minus strand of JBCDFZ010000046.1, from coordinate 37,395 downwards.
TAGTCGTAGCTGTAGTTGATCGGGTCGCAGTCGACGATCTTCATGCAGAATGCACGGATGTCCTCCTGAATGCCGCCGACCCCGCCGGTGCCCCCGTCTCCACCATCACCGCCGCCGCCGCCGTCTCCACTGACATTGGCGCAACCCGCGAGAGAAATGGCACCTGCTGTGAGGCTCGGGATGATGCGTTTCGGGATGAACATGAGATTGGCTACCAACGACCTTTCAGACTCACCGCCGCGAGGCTTCGGTTCACGTGCACCTCGGGCTCGAGTCGCTTATCGCTCCGACGAAACAAGTACGTGAGCGGGGCTGCGATCAAGGGTGCCCCAGTCACGCCCGCGAGGAAAGCGGCGTCGACCCGTTCCGCGCGCACCACACAGGCTTCCGCTGCCGTGAGGTCCGAAATCGCATCGGTGCCGCGACAGGACACTGCGGGTTTCTCGCCGGTCAGCCCGTAGCCGAGGGAAAAGGCCACTGCGCCGACGCCGATCGCCCCCGAGAGCCAGGCCGGCCACGGAACGCCGGAGCGCTTCGGAAGAATCATCGGCATGGCCGTCGTCAGGAACGTCGCGCCGATGCCGGCCGACCAGAGGAGGGCGTTGTCCGTGCGAATCCAACGGTTCTGCGCGGACGCGTTCGGCAGCGTGGCGAGCCAGTCATTCGCAGCGTTGGTTCGGGGGGCGATCAGGATGTAGCCGGTCAGGAGCGACGCGGAACCCATGGCGGCGAGCGCCATGCCGGCCTTGAAGGTCTTGGGTGGCATGCGGTACGGCCGCTTCGGAGCGTCCACCCCGTTCGTCGACCGAGCCGGCGCTGAGCGACAGGGAAGCGGCGCGGGAGGTTCGACCGTCAAGTCCGCGCACTCTCCCGTCTGGAGCATCGTGAGGGCTCGACGAAGCGCTCGATCCTCGGTCGCCTCGGGCCTCACGGGAACGCGCGCGGCGCCGACCTGGCGAAGGGGCGACCCTTGAAGGAGCGCCAGCGCCATGACGTCGCGAGTCGGCATCGAAACGAGCAGGACCGTCTCTGCGGGGACCACCTCGGCGACCGCCGCGGCGTCCCCGAGCCGATACCGTTCCTCGTCTTCGGTGCTCGCGTAGTCGAGATGAAGCGAGGGCTTGGTCGACACGGTTCGGTCGAACCGCGCATCGACGGACAAGGTTTCGGAGCTCGTCGTCAGGTCGACCACATGCACCCGCCCGCGACGGTCGGGGTCGCATTCGACCTGAACGCGGTAGCGCCCGGGGAACAGGTCTCGAAGTGTGATCGGTGTTTTCCCGAGGATGACGCCGTTCACGCGAACCGCGCATCCTTCGGGGTTGCTCGTCACTTCGATCCGCCTCGCTCGGCTTCGCCGAGTGGCATCCACCTCTGACAGAAGCTTGCGAACTTCGGGAGGGTGCATGTACTTCGTTGGCGCCGTTCGAGGCACGAGCCGCCGGCACTCCTGCACCATGCTCTTGGCCTGCGATTCCGCGCCGGTATCGAGGAGAACGCGGACCATGTAAAGGCAGGTGTCCAGCGTCCGAGTCGCCCGTTCTTGCTGACGGTTGAGCTCCTCCGCGGCGTCTCGCGACAGCGCCTGCGCCTCCTTCAGCTGGTCGAGAGCCGTTGCGTAGTCCCCTTCGGCGAGATTTCGAATCGCCTGGCTCGACTGCTCGACCCACGCCGCAACCTCACCGTCCGACACCTCCGTTGCAGAAGCGGAGCCTGCCGTTTCGAACCGCGTCGTCGCTCGATCCGGGGGCCAAGCCTCGATGCTCTCGGCGACGAGCGCGTCGTCGATCTGCCGCGTCGTCGGTTCGATCCACGCGTCGTCTTGCCCGAGGTCCACGGGGAGCACCAGCCAGGCGTCGTCCGCCTGCGCCGCCGCCATCGGCCACAGAGTCACGAGGATCGTCGCCGCCGCCCAGCGTTGCATGGACCGCCATGATGAAAACAAGCCGCCCTCCGTGCAATCCCTCGCCATGACGGAGCTAGGGCCTCGGCCCTGGACTCGGCGTCACCATCAGGTCGAGAAGCCGTTCGAGGCCTGGGGGCAGCTCCCGCTCGTCCGTTTCGTCGCTCTCGCTCGTCGGGATCCCCGCGTCTTCCGCGCTCATCCACAGGTCTCCCCGTGGGGTTCGGTCGTACGAGAGCTCCATGTCCCCCGCGGTCGGGTGGCTTTCCTCCATCCACAGGTCGGTCTCCGCCACCATCTCGTGTCGGAGCTGGCCTTCGATCGTGGGATGACCGTAGAGAGAAAGGCCCGCACAACCCGTCGCGCCGAGGATCAGTGCCACTGCGATTGCCAGGGCGCCGGCGATACATCGAGCTAGTTTCCAGTTGGCCGTCATTGCCGTCACTCCTTCGTTGCAAGGGGCTCGGCTGGGCTCGAGCCTGCGTATCGGAGGAGCATCTCCCGTGCCAGGTCGCCCGGCGCCGCGCTTCGCTATGCTTTCGGGCCGCGTCGTCCCCGCCGAGGCCGACCTCGGCGACCGGCGTCGTCAGTACGTGACGACAGACGTCGCTCTTCCACCCGGATGGCGTCATGGGCCCTTGATCAGAGGGGCTGCATCGTGGCACGAACCCTGCAGTGTCTCTCAGCGACGCGCGACATCCGTCGTGCAGCATGGAGGAAATATGAGTACCCACGGAGAGACACGTGCCCCGATTTCGCTGATCCGCCTACCAAGTCATGCCGACGTTCCGTTCGGTACCTTCTCGGAGGTCGACCGATGAGGGCAAGGGGAGTCGCTGCGTTCCTGCTTGCGCTCGTTGTATCGAGCTCTGCCCTGGCTGGCCCAGAAAACTCGACGATCGGCGCCAAGAAGCTCGACGCCGAAGCCGTGAACAACGTCGGCGTCGGGTTTCCAAGCATCTTCTACGAATGGTGGAACCGAGGTTCCGGGTCGCTCGACTGGGCACTAAGCGGGGAGCTCGTGTACGGGGACTGGGCGTCGTTCACGACGTCGGGCGCCCGCGCGTTCGGCTTTCGCGCCCGCAACCGGCTCGTCCGCATCGGTTTCGGCGTCAACGGCCACCTGCGCTGGCATCTCGCCAAGAAGGAGCGGTCCAAGGTCACGAACGACATGGCGTTCCTATTCAAGCCGGGACTGCTCGTCGCAGGCAACACGCAGAGTACCTTCACGTTCGCCATCCGGACGGAGCTCGGAGCGCCGGTCAGCATCGACGTGCACGACCGCGTGAGCATCGTCACCGGCGGCTTCATCCCGCTCACGTTCTACGTCAATAGCGACATCCCAAACGGCGCGACGCTGCCGCTCCTCTTGCGAGTCGGTGTCGAGATCGACGCGGGCAACAAGGTGGCCCCGTGGTTCTTCTTCGACTTCGGCCCTGGCGTGAACTTCGTCTATTCGGGCCCCCTCGAAGGCAACGACATCGCATTCGCCTGGCGTCTCGGCGCAGGCACCGCATTCTGGGGCATCAGGTAGGGGGACACGCTCCCCCCTCGCAACCCCATGAAATTGCTACCGTCCTCGAGCAAAGATCGCAGCCTTGGCTTTCGTGTCGCACGCGCGTCCGATCCGAACTCATATAGGGAGTGACGACGATGCCTAGGGTCGACATCGAGTGCCTTTGGGAGTGCGACGACGGGCTTGGCGAGACGCCCATCTGGCACGAGGGGGAGCGCGCGCTCTATTGGGCCGATCACGTCGGGCCGAGACTCGAACCCAATGCCACGCGCCGCCCAACGATTCGGCGACTGGACCCGGTGACCGGCGACCGGAAGTCGTGGACCATGCCCGAGCAGATCGGCTCGTTTGGGTTTCGTGAGGGCGGAGGCATCGTGGGCGCCGCCCAGTCGGGGTTCTGTTTCATCGACCTCGAGGGCGGGCGGTTCGAGCGGCTGGCCGACCCCGAGCCCAGGCTTCCCGACAACCGCCTCAACGACGGCAAGATCGACCGCCGCGGCCGCTTCTGGGCGGGGAGCATGAACACGCGGCTCGGCGACAAAACCTCGCGCCTGCATCGCTTCGACCCCGACGGGAGCGTTCACGCGGTGGCTCCAGAGTTCGCGTTCGTCGTAGCCAACGGCATCGCGTTCTCGCCGGACGACACGACGATGTACTTCGGCGACTCCATTGGAGGCACCATCTACGCGTTCGATTTCGACTTCGACGAGGGTCGCATCTCCAATCCACGCGAGTTCTCTCGGATCCCGGACCCGGCCCCTGCCATCGTCGACGGCGCGACCGTCGACGCCGAAGGCTACTACTGGTTTGCCCTCAACCTCGCCGGCAAGATCGTGCGTCTCGATCCGAAGGGCCGTGTCGACCGTGAGGTCGAGATGCCGGTGCGAAGCCCCACCTGCGTGACGTTCGGAGGCGACCACTACGAGACGATGTACGTGACGTCGCAGCAGGCGTTCATGACGCCGGAGGAGATGGCGCGGCACCCGCAGCCCGGAGCCGTCTTCGCGGTGCACGGGCTCGGGGTCCGGGGGCTGCCGGAGCCGACGTTTGGCGGGTGAGCCGCTAGGCTACTGGGTGCTGCCGAACTCAGTGCAGTAGCGCGCCGCCGTGCCTTGGTCGGTGCCGATCAAGAAGCTTCCGAGCGCGCTGAAAACGCCACCGGGTTCGAGGACCACGCTATTGACGGACGCACTCTCTATGTCGACGTCGATTGAGTTGGTGACCGCACCCGAGACCAAGTCCACGGCGTAGACCTTTCCGTCGTCCGCGCCGACGAGGGCCCTGCCGAGCGAGTCGACGGCGATTTCACTCGTCGCTCGGACGTCCGGGACAGGCGGTGATCCCGTCACCGGCGCCCCGTCAGGCAGCGCGAAGTACGCAATCTGCTCTCCCGAGCCACCGAGATCCTCGACGACCCGCAGCAGGCCGAGCGCGTTCACCGCCGCCACGAGAGTCGTTCCGTCGGGGAGCTGCGTCACGGTCAAAGGGTTCAGAATCGGGATCTGCGTCCCGCCGATGACACTCCAGATTTCGGCGCCGGTCACGGCATCAAACGCCTTTACCTGTCCGCTGGTGTTTGCGATGTAGAGCCGGCCGTTCAGGAGGACCGGCGGGACCCGGATTCGCCCTGCGTTCGCGGACCATACGAGCGCCCCAGTCAGGACGTTGATCGCCCACAGGGAGTCCTGCGACGCACTCGTGCGCTCCGAGGTCACGTAGAGGCGATCCGCGGCCACGTTGAGCGCGAGGCCGGCGACGACGTCGAGGTCGATGCTTCCGCTGCCGTTGAAGGTCCAGACGGTGGACCCGTCGCTCGGGTCGAGGGCGTAGACACGGTTGTCGGTCGTTTGCCCCACCACACACCCCGTCGACGATGCATATGCGGTCCCCACGTAGACGAGCGGCCCGCCGTAAAGCGCATTGAAGGCTTCCGTCGCGACCGTGGGATCGTGGAAGGCGGCTGGGCCGGACGATACGCCGTCCGCTGCGCAGCCCGAGCGGGCGAGGTTGCGACGGAAAGCGATCTGAAGGCCGCCGGCGGTGCTGACGCCAGAGAACCACCCGTTCTCCTGGCCGGCGAAGATCGTGGAGGCAGAGGGTGACGAGTAGGAGAGCGATACCACGACATCCGTGAGCGTCTGTTCGCTTGCCCGGTCGAGCGTTGCGCGATCGAGGGCGTACAGCGTGTTGAACGAGACCAAGTTGACCGCCGTCGAGTCCGGCGACTCGAAGACGCGAATGGAAGGAACGACCACCGTCAGGTCGCTCGTCTCGATGGGCGTGTCGGTTCCGCAGAACACAAACGGTTCGGTGGCTTCGGTGCCAACGGGTCCATCGCAGCCCGAGTCGAGGAAGTCGATGTCGCCGTCGCCATCATTGTCGAGACCGTCGTCGCATTGAAGCAAGGGCGTCGTCTCGTTGGCGTCGAGCGCGTTTGCGCACCCAGGGTCGCCCGCGTCCGTGAGTCCGTCTCCGTCGTTGTCGATCCCGTCGTTGCATACGTTCAGCGGAGGCTCGAGGGTCGTGCAGTAGCGCGCCACGGTGCCCTGGTCGGTTGCGATCAGAAAACTCCCGGGGGTCCCGTTGAGTCCAGCGGGCTCGAGCACCACGCTGTCGACCGAGGCGCCTGGAACGTCGACCTCAATCGACCCCGCGACCGTGCCCTCGAGGAGATCGACCGAGTAGACTCGCCCATCATCGCCGCCCACGAGCGCGCGACCGAGGTCGTCGACGACGATGTCGCCCGTCGATTGAACGGGCGGAAAGGCGCCGGTCCCGCCGGGGTCGCCGTTCGGAAGCTGGAACCACGCGGCCAGCTCCGCGGTGTCACCCGTCGCTTCCACCGCCGTGATTTCGCCCAGGAGGTTGGCGATCGCCAACAGCACCGAACCGCTCTGCTGACGCCTGAGGACGAGTGTCCGGTCGACGCTTACGGGTCGCGGCGGACCGTCGAGGCCCCAGATCTCGGACCCATCGGACGGGTCGATCGCGGCGAAGCGCCCCGCCTGGTTCACGACGTAGAGCCGGCCATCGAAGAGCACGGGTGGCGCGCCAACCCTGCTACCCACGTTCGTCGACCAGACTAGGCTTCCGTCCAGCACGTCGATGGCCCAGAGGTTGTCTTGGCTCGGGGACGCCCGGAGCGTTCCCACGTACAGCTGGTCGGCTTCGATGTCGAGCGCAAGACCCACGATCGCGTCGACGTCGCCGGCGGTCGTGGAAGCGGTCAAGCCTTGATTGAACGTCCACTCGATTTGCCCGTTCGTGGCATCGAGTGCGTAGACGCGGTTGTCGGTCGTCTCCCCCGTGGCACAGCCTGGGCTGGCTTGGTAGAACGTTGCCGCGTAGACGAGGGGTGTGCCGAAGGTCTGCCGAAAAGCAAGGCTTGCCGTCTCGCGTTCATGATAGACGCTCGGGCCCGGCGAGCTTGCATCCTCCGTGCAGCCGCTTCTCCGGAGGTTTCGCTGCCAAGAGATGGTGAACGAGCTCGCGATGTCGATGGCCACGATGAATCCGTTGGCCTGGTTGGCGAAGAGGGTAGACGGCGTCGGCGTCGAGTAGGACACGGTCAGCGCGTCATCGGTGAGCGATCGCGGGCGAATCTGTGAAAGCGATGGTGGATCCAACCCGTACACCGTGTTGCCGGCCACGACCGACACCGCGCCGGCGTCCGGAGAACGGAACACGCGGGGCGGGTTGACCGTGCCGACATCGCTGAGGTCGATGAGCTCTCCACTCCCACAGAAGAGGTCCCCTTCATCGTCATCTGCTGCGCTCTCACATCCGAGGTCTGCCAGGTCGATCAACCCGTCTCCATCGTTGTCGATGCCGTCGTCACACTGGTTGCTCTGCGGCTCGGCACAGAGTCCTGCGGTGCACACGCCAACGCCGGTCGGCACCAAGTCGCACGTCGTCCCATCCGGCAGCGCGGAGAAGTCACACCGGTCGACCGCGTTGCACGTATCGGTACTGCAGACGATGCCGTCGTCACACGGGGTCGCGCTACAGTCGACGTTGATGTCGACGGTGTACTTGCGGGAGGTGATGATCCCGGTCTCGCCAGTGCTCGAGATGGTCAGCTCGAGGGTCAGCGGCGTGTCGGGGGGGATAGAGAGCACCACCTCGCCGCTCCCGGTGCCGAGCAGCCCAGAGGCGAGCTCCATCGTGTCGGAGAGCTCGTAAGCGATCTCGGCCTCGGTCGATCGGGCTTCGGCCCGGACGGTGATGGTATCGACCCCAGCGGTGGTGCCAATGACGTAGCTGCGGTCGCCGCCTTGAAAGCCGATGATGCGGTCGGTGCCTGCGGCAATGACTTCGAGCGAGGTGAGGGCGACGTCGCTGTTCGCGCCGCAGGTGTTCATCTGAAGCAGCGTCGGCGTCAGTAGCGCCAAGACGAGCGGGGACGCACGGTACGATCGCTTCACGCCGCCGTCGATACCTCATGGAGCGGTTCGGGATCCATACGTAATTCGTGCGGTCGATCGGGCGAGCGGCGACGCTGACGGACAAGGTCCCGAGTTCATTGCTGAATCGCGGCGTCCAGGTCAGAAGCCAACATTCGCTCTCGCTACCCTCCCATCTTCTCTCGCGTCGGGAACCGCATCAGCATGAGGATCCACGCGGTGATGAAGTAGGGCATGACGACGCGGACCGGGGCCCCGAACAGGCCCTGGATCCACCCGTAAATTGCGACCGCGTCTGCCAACGCCATGCCTAGGATCATGCCAGTCAGGAAGCGGCCCTCGGGGGTGTCGGTTTCAGATCTCGGAGGGCCGGATCGAACCAAGAGCTTCGGCCCGACGAGGCTCATGACGGCCGTCCCAAAGCCGGCGGCGGCGAAGTAGAGCGACGTTGCCGGCCAGCTGGGTTCGGCGGGCGGCCCGGTCAGCTCGAGCACGACGAGGTAGATGAACGTCGACCCGAAGATGGCTGCCCAGAGGATCCTCGGTGTCATGACGCTCTTGTCGTCCACGCGGACATCGTGCCGGATGCGTCGCGGCCGAGGCAACTTCGGACCCTCGACATGCCGCATCCCCGGCCTGCGACCTCGAATCGTCACGATGCACGCCATTCTGGCGACGCAATACGCCACCTCGGAACAAGCCCCCAATCGCGGTGTTTCCCGATCACCCAACCAACCAGGAGCCAATTCATGAAAAACCCAACCAATCTCTTCCTCGTGGCCGTTCCGTTCGGCCTGTTCATCCTCGCAGCGTGTGCGGAGCCGGGTTCCACCGATTCCGCGGCCAACGTCACGATGGGCGTGTTTTCGCCCAGCCACGCTTCGGCGCAGCAGTTCTCGACGGCCGATGCTCTCGCTGACTGCGACCCCAGCAACCGAGCGTGCTCGGACGGTGCGCGCGGTCTTCATCAGGGTTCCAACGTTCGCGGTCTTCTCGCGAGCACCGACACCGGCCACATCACCAAGGGCCACCTCGGCGCCGACGTCTTCGCAGACCATGAAATGGCCGTGAACGACGACGCGGAGAATCCCAACGTCCTCTGAGACGACGCCGGAATCGGTCCCCGTGTAGTCCTGGTCGGGGACCGTGTTCCGTCGCGTGGGCATGCGAGCGACTCGCATGCCCATCGCTCGTTGTAGGTCCTGCTCGTCGCGGTGGCGGTCTTGGCTTTGGGCGGCGAAGCGTCCGATCCCGCGGACGCGCAGGCGTCGCCTATCGAACTCTCCGCCTGTCTGATGCAAACGGAGCATCCGAGCATCTACATCGTGCGGTCGACCCTCAAGAACTTCACCGGGAGTTCAGGCGAGCACTACCTGACCGACGGCACGGACGAACTCAGCCTCATGGTCCCGAAGGGCACTGAGAACCGGCTCTTCCTCGAGGTGGACACGCGGTCGGCGGCCATCGTCACCCACGGGTTCAACGGTTCCGCCCCGCTCGCCGAGCACTTCACGGCGAATAGCATCACGGGCTGGGTCAAGCTCTGCCTCGAATAATCGTTGGACGAGACCCTCACGGCACGGCCATGATGAGGCATGCCGTGGGGTGAACTCGCACTCGGTGCAGGGCTGGCGGTCCTCGTCGTCGCCCTCGTCCAAGCGTTCAAGGCCAAGCCACGCGTTCCGCTGCCGCCACGAGGCACCGGCACCATGGACGACGTGCGTCGACTCGTTTCGGAGGGGCACAAGATCGCCGCGATCAAGGTGTACCGCGAGGTGCACGGGGTCGGGCTCAAGGAGGCCAAGGAAGCGGTCGAAGCGCTCGAACGCTAGCCCGCAAAACCTGGCGCCGGGGCTGGCGCAGCCAGGTCACCTGGATCAAACTTGCAGCTGTGCCGGGCCGTCTCCTTTCGCGACAGTTCTATTCTCGCGATGCGCTAGACGTGGCGCGCGACCTTCTCGGAAAAGAGGTTTGGCACGGTGGGGTCGGGCTTCGGATCACGGAAGTCGAGGCCTACCGGCACCCGGGCGATAGCGCCAACCACTGCTTCTTGGGCCGGACGCCACGCAACGCACCCATGTGGGGGCCGCCCGGGCACGCCTACGTGTACCTCTGCTACGGGATTCATCAGATGCTGAACTTCGTCACCAATCAGGAGGGGGAGGGCGCGGCCGTGCTCATTCGGTCCTGCGAACCCGTTGCGGGGCGTCGCACCGTAGAGCGGCGTCGCGGCGACAAGCGCGGGCCGGTCCTTCTCACGGGCCCGGGCAAAGTGGGCCAGGCGCTCGGCGTCGATACGAGCTTCTCGGGCGACGCGCTCTACCGTCGCGGGGGGATCGAGGTTCGAGAGGGCGCCCGCCCGGAGCGCTTGGCCATCGGATCCCGGATCGGGATCGACTCGGCTACGCCCGAGGACCAGGCCGCCGAATGGCGATTCGCCGAGGCGGGGTCGCCTTGGGTCAGTCATCGAGGCGCGCTTCGCGAGGTGCAGGCATGAGCGGCCCGAAGACCACCTCCCGCGCGGAGACCCAAGGCGTGCTGGTGGAGGTGCAGAGCCAGTATCTCGACGAGCAGTCGAACCCGGCTTCGCGGCGCTTCGTCTTCGCGTACACCATCACCATCACCAACACCGGGGCGGAGGTGGTCCAGCTTCGGTCGCGTCACTGGATCATCACCGACGGGCTCGGGGAGGTCGAAGAGGTGAAGGGCCCCGGCGTGGTCGGCGAGGAGCCCGTGCTGCGTCCCGGCGAGAGTTTCCGCTATTCGAGCGGCGCGGTCCTCACGACCGAGCGCGGCACCATGCGGGGGACGTACCAAATGCATTACCCCGAGGGCGGGCAGTTCGACGCGACAGTCGCAGAGTTCCTGCTGGAACGGCCGTACTCGCTCAACTGAACGCGGGGTGGCGTACGTGCGCTAGTTGGCGGTGTCCCAGGCCGTTTTGATCGCTTTATAGGTCTCGATGCCGCTTTCGCTGAGGTCGAGGGCGCCCGCGCCGACTAGGCGTTCGTGGACTTGCTTCGGGTCCGCTTCCCAGCCCTTCGGCACGTCGAGCTTCACGTTCACCGGAACCCCTCCGAGCAACCCCTGCTCCTCCATCGTCCAAAGCGCCTCGGCCGCCAGGAACTGCCCCGCGATCTTGCGAAGCTCGGGGGCGAGGTGGCTTGCCAAGGGAAACACGTCGTAGAGGCCCACCTCGTCTGCGGGCACCGAGAGCGGCTGCCGGAGCGCCTTGAAAACGGGCGCGGCGATCGGCAGTTCGACGAGGTCGAGGCCCGCGATGTCTTGGCCCTGGGTCGCCATCATCGAGCGCTCGAGGGCGTCGCCGTGGCTTCGCGTGATGGCGGCGGGGCGTGCCGAGCCGTCCAAGAGCACCGTAAGGACTAAGTAAGGTCGAGGGTCTCGCGTTTCCGTCATTTTTCGGAGCGCTTAGTTAGCGCATTTGTCCCGGTTTGTGTAGCCGCCTTCGCCTTGACGCCTGCGCCCACGATCGTTAGCTCCACCCGCCGTCCGATGCGCATCGAGATTCACCCCACGCACCCTCAGGCCCGCCTCGTCAAACAGGTGACCGACATCCTCCGCCGGGGAGGCGTGGTGGTCTACCCGACCGGCACCGTCTACGGACTTGGCTGCGACATTCACCAAAAACGCGCAGTGGAACGGATCTATCAGATCCGGCAGCTGAAGAAGGATCATCCGCTGAGCTTTCTCTGCCCCGATCTCAGTAAGATCGCGAGGTACGCGTATGTGGATGACTTCGCGTACCGGATCATGAAGCGGCTCATCCCAGGGCCGTACACGTTCGTCCTGAAGGCAACCCGGGAGGTCCCGAAGATCCTGGTGCGTAAACAAAAAACCGTGGGTATCCGGGTGCCGGACCATCCGGTGGTTCACGCCATGCTCGAGGAGCTTGGGAGCCCGATCGTATCGGCGTCGGCTACGAGCGAGGGCGAGATCCTGAACGACCCCGACGATCTGCACGCTCGATTCTCACACGTGGACGCCTTCGTCGACTCCGGGTGGGGCGGCATCGAGCCTTCCACGGTGATCGATCTCACGGGGGACGAAGCGCTGGTGATCCGCGAGGGCGCCGGCCCGGTCGACATTCTTTAGCTGTGCGCCGTGGCGCTAGGAGCCGCCGCGAACCTCGGCGATGATGCTCCGAAGAAGGTCCGTCCACTCGGCGTAGCGCGGGGCCTTTCGCATCTGTTCGACGAGACGCTCTGGGGTCCACTCGTCTCGGCCCTGGTACTGGCGCACGGCGGCCCAGTTGGTGAGGTGCTGATCCCACTGGTCTCCGGTCCACGACCCGACTTCGCCCGTGCGAAAGATGAACAGGTGATCGTCGGCAAGGTCGGCTCCCGCGACCCAAAGCCCGGTGTCGGCCACGAATGGCCCGAGGACCTGGATCACCAGCTGGCGTTCGGCCGCACGGCCGAGCGGCTCGAGCGCACGATCAAACTGCTCCCAGCTTCGGGTCAGGGTGCGCACTCGTTCCTCCGAAATGGGCATGTGCGGCTTGAAGGCCCCTGGGGCGACGCGCGCGTCGTGGTCGTCGTAGATACGGACGCCGTGCTGACTCTCCGCGGCGCGGTAGGCGCGCACGGCTTCCTCTCGCGAGGTTTCCCCATCGATGTGGGCGATCAAGGAAGCGATGAGGGGTCGTGTCACTGGAGGCTCGTGTCAGTTGGGCGCGTCTTGACTGGATTGTTCGTCGGTGGTGGGGCGTGAGGACTGCCGGAGGAGCGCATGCACTCGGTCGAGAATCTGGTTGGCGAGTGCGTGCTTGGTCATTTTGGGGAGCGGCGTTGCGGTCGACGCGTCGATGAGCGTGGCTTGGTTGGTGCTCCCGCCGAGGCCAGCCTCAGCCGGGTTGGCGACGACGAGGTCGGCCCGCTTCTTTTGAAGCTTGGCGCGCGCCGACGACTCGAGGTTCTGAGTCTCGAGGGCAAAGCCCACCAGCACGGAGGGGTGCGTCGTGCGCTGGGTTCCCACGTCGGCCAGGATGTCCGGATTGCGGACGAGTTCGATCTGCAGACCTTTACCCTTCTTGATCTTGTGAGGCTCCGAGGTGGCCGGCCGGTAGTCGGCGACGGCTGCGGCCATGATGACGACGTCTTGCTCCTCGAAGCGCGCCATCACCTCGGCGTGCATGTCCCGCGCCGACCGCACCCGAACCACCGTGGCGCCTGCGGGGTCGGCGAGCTGGACGGGCCCCGTGACCAGCGTCACGTTGGCGCCTCGCCGCACCGCTTGGGCGGCGAGGGCGAATCCCATCGTGCCGCTCGACCGGTTGCCCAAGAAGCGAACGGGGTCGAGATCTTCGTGGGTGGGCCCCGCGGTGACGAGCACGTTGGCGCCGACGAGGTCGTCTCCACGACCGAAGTGGCCTTCGATGGCATCGGCGAGGTCGGTGGGCTCCATCATACGGCCGTCACCGATTTCGCCATTGGCCAGTGCGCCGGTGATCGGCCCGAGGATCGTCGCGCCCCGCCCGGTGAGCTTCGACGCATTGTCCTGCGTGGCCGAGTGCGACCACATCCGCCGGTGCATGGCGGGTGCAAAGAACACCTCGCCGCGGGCGCAGGCGAGCGTCGCGAGGAGGGCGTCATCGGCCTGCCCATGGGCCGCGCGCGCCAATAGGTTCATGGTCGCGGGAGCCACGACGATCGCGTCCGCCCATTCGCCGAGTTCGACGTGAACCTCTCCCGCGTAGTCTGCCGCCCAAAGGTCGGTCACGGCGGGCTTTCCGGTGAGACCTGCGAACGTGACCGGGCCCACGAAGTGCGTCGCGGCCCGCGTCATCACCACGCGCACCTCGGCCCCGCGCCGCATCAGTTCCCGAACGAGATGCACCGCTTTGAACGCCGCGATACCGCCGCCGATGCCGACGACGATTCGCTTTGCCTGAAGAGACATCTTCAGGCGGAGTCTAGCAGGGAAACGCCCCTCGCGACGGACGTTCTGACCTGAACGCACGAAGGGTGGTGGCTGTGGGGCCGCTCACCGAACCGGCACGCCGGGCGCCGGAAACTGGTCGCAAAGGTCTTTGACCTCCCCAGCGATGCGCGAGATGAGCGCCTCGTTTTCCACGTCTTCGACGACGTCTGCCATCCAGTTTCCGAGACGTTTCATTTCGTCTGCGCCCATCCCACGACTGGTAATGGCGGGCGTGCCGAGCCGAACGCCGCTCGGGTCGAAGGGCTTTCGGGTGTCGAACGGAACGGAGTTGTAGTTTGCGACCATGCCCGCGCGGTCAAGCGCCTGCGCGGCGACCTTGCCGGGAACGTCTTTGCCGGTGAGGTCGATCAGGATGAGGTGGTTGTCGCTGCCGCCCGTCACCAGATCGAAACCGCGGGAGACAAGCGTGTCGGCGAGTACGCGCGAGTTGTCGACGATGGCATGTGCGTAGGCCTTGAACTCGTCGGTCATGGCGAGCTTTGCGGCGATGGCGATTCCGGCGGTGGTGCCGTTGTGCGGCCCGCCCTGAAGCCCCGGGAACACGGCGCGGTCGATCGCTTTTCTGTGCTTCTCATCGCAGAGGATCATGCCTCCGCGCGGACCGCGTAGGGTTTTGTGAGTGGTGCTGCTCACCACTTCGGCGTGGCCGACGGGAGAGGGGTGCGCGCCGCCCGCGACGAGACCCGAGATGTGGGCGATGTCGGCCACGAGGACCGCGCCAACCTCTTGGGCGATTTCGGCGAACTTCGGGAAGTCGACGACGCGCGGGTATGCCGTGGCGCCGCAGAATAGGAGCTTCGGCTTGTGTTCGCGCGCAAGCGAGGCCACTTCGTCGAAGTCGATGAGATGGTCTTCGCGGCGAACGCCGTACTGGATGGCGTTGAAGTACTTGCCGCTGATCGAAACCTTCCACCCGTGGGTGAGGTGGCCGCCGCTCGGCAGCCCCATGCCCATGATGGTGTCGCCCGGGCTACAGAACGCGAAGTACACGCCGAGGTTGGCGGGCGAGCCGGAGTAGGGCTGCACGTTGGCGTGGTCGACCCCGTAGAGCGCTTTGAGTCGCTCGATGGCGAGCTGCTCGACGCGGTCGATGTGCTGTTGACCTTCGTAGTACCGCTTGCCCGCGTACCCCTCCGAGTACTTGTTGTTGAGGACGCTTCCACACGCCTCCATCACGGCGCGGGTCGCGTAGTTCTCGCTCGGTATGAGGCGTAGCTTCTGGTGCTGCCGTGTTTCTTCTTCGGCGATGCACTCGGCAATTTCGGGGTCGACTTCGGTGAGGGGTAGGTCCGCCATGTGTTCTCCAAAGGGGCTCTAGCACGTTTGCTTCGGGGGATCCTACGGTTACTGAGCTGCGCGCCGGCGGCCTCGCGCGCTCAACTTGGCGCGACCTATCGTCAGTGATATCCGGGTGGGGTGAGCGAGTATTTTCCAAGCGCCGAAGAGTTCGAGCGCCTCAGCCAAGACGCCACCGTGGTGCCGGTGCATCGCGAGGTGATCGCCGATCGGCTGACGCCCGTGCTCGCCCAAGCCACCCTCGGTGACGATCCGGGCAGCTTCCTGCTCGAGAGCGTCGTCGGCGGGGAGAAGTGGGCGCGCTACAGCTTCGTCGGA
Organism: Myxococcota bacterium; assembly: GCA_039177115.1. Taxonomy (GTDB): domain Bacteria; phylum Myxococcota_A; class Polyangia; order Polyangiales; family Houyiibacteriaceae; genus SG8-38. The sequence goes on along the minus strand of JBCDFZ010000046.1, from coordinate 21,998 downwards.
GTCCGACCCGCGCTCATCGTCCGCGGTGTCGCCGATCGCTTCGAGCGTGTCGTGGACGGTGAGGTGCACGAAGAGCTCGGCGTCGACCCCTGGGAGCGGCTACGCGAAACGCTCGCGGAGTGGAAGCCTCCTGAGGTGGACTGGCTCCCGCGTTTTTGGGGCGGGGCCGTCGGGTTTGTGAGCTACGACGCCGTGCGAACCTTCGAGCCCACGGTAGGCGAAGCGCTCACCCGGGACGATGACTGGGAGTTTTGCTTTTCCGTCGGCGGAACACTGCTCATCTTCGACAACGTCCGCGGCACGCTGCGGGTTGTCGTGCCTGCACGAGCCGAGGGCAATGCGGCCGAAGCCTATGGACAGGCGGTCAAGCGGATCGACGAAACACTCGATGCGCTCGACCATCCGACTCTGCCGCGACGGCTCCACGCGCCTGAGCGCGGCGGGGACCTTCAGCTCCCCGACTCCAACTTCGATCGCGCCGGCTTCTGCGAAGCGGTGGAGAAGGCGAAGGAGTACATCCGCGCCGGCGACATCTTCCAAGTGGTGATCTCCCAGCGCTTCCGCGTACCCATCGACGACACCGACCTGTTCGACGTCTATCGGCAGATGCGGGTCATCAACCCGAGCCCCTACATGTATTTTCTGCGTCTTCCCGATCGGATCGTCGCGGGCGCCAGTCCCGAAACGCTGGTGCGACTCGAGGAGGGCGAGGCCTATGTGCGCCCGATTGCCGGAACCCGCCCTCGAGGTGGTACCCCGGACGAAGACCTCGCGATCGAAGAAGAGCTGCTCGCCGACCCGAAGGAGCGGGCGGAGCACGTCATGCTGGTGGACCTCGGTCGCAACGACGTCGGACGGATCAGCGAGCCCGGAAGCGTCGTCGTTACGGATCGCATGCTGATCGAGCGCTACTCCCACGTGATGCACATCGTGTCCAACGTGGTCGGGAAGCTTGCCCCCGGGCGCGACGCCCTCGACGTGCTGCGCGCCACGTTCCCCGCCGGAACACTCAGCGGGGCGCCCAAGGTTCGCGCCATGCAAATCATCGAAGAGCTCGAGCCCGAGCGTCGCGGCATCTACGGTGGGGCCGTCGGTTACATCGGCTTCGACGGCAACATGGACGTGGCGATCGCCATCCGTACCGTGGTGGCTCGCGACGGCGAGATGTGGCTCCAAGCCGGCGGCGGCCTCGTCGAAGCGAGCGTCCCCGAAAGCGAGTACCAAGAGAGTGTCAACAAGGCCACCGCAGGCCTCGTCGCGGTGCGGGCAAGTCGCGAAACGTAGGCGTCTGCACAATGTCCCTCAGGTCTTTGACAGCCTGGGGGGCCCAGGCTACAAGGCCGGTCCCGAAGGGCATCGCCCCAAGGGAGACGCGGCGGTAGTTAAGTTGGTTATAACGCCGGCCTGTCACGCCGGAGGCCGCGGGTTCGAGTCCCGTCCGCCGCGCCAAACATAAGCGGGAGATTCCGCGAGCTTGGAAAGAGCCGGTCGCAGCAATGCCGCCGGCTGTTTTCTTGATGCCGCAGGAAGAGGTCGGCGAAATACCGCCGGCCTGATGGAGATTCTCAGCTCGATCATCAGTAGAACCGGTCGCGGACTCTATCGACGCCATTCGCCGGGCGAGTATCGGTAGCGCACGTCGGGCGCGATGCTCTTGAACTGTTCCTCAGAGATCTCCCCCATTGCGACCATCGCGAAGCCTTCGTGTGCGGTCGTCCCGAGCGTGACCCGACCGTCTGACCGATAGAAGGCCAAATCCTCGGGCAGCGCAGGAAGACACCAAGAGAACAGACTATGCTGTTCCAGAATGAGTTCCTTGGTGACCGGCGTCAGTCGATAGCGCCCTAGTGTCACGGGGTCGGCGTCTGCTGGCATTTGCGTGCCGGGCCAGCTGTTCACGTGCTCGGTGGTCAGCAGATCCGTCGCAAGCCTCGCCGTCCACTCGCGGGCTTCGTTCGAGGGCGAGAGACCCGGTTGTTCGAGGACTAGTGTGAAGGCGCTGCTGTGCGCCCAGATGAGCTCCAGGACCCTGCGGTAGGTCTCACCCGTCGGATCGCTCTCGATATAGATCATCTCAGGACATGATAGCGGCTCAAGACACGAGAGACTTCGGAGATCGAGTGACCTCGCCGGTGGCTGCTGGGGTGGCAGAATACGCCGCCATCGTCGAGATTGAGCGGCTAATGAGCTGCTGGCACCGGACTTGCGGGAGTTTTTCGGGCCCGCCAGGGCTGCCACAGTGTCTGCCAATCACGGGTGAACCTCTGAAGCGGTGCGGCGCTGAACGCGTTTCGCTACGTTGGTGGTGGGGTCACTCACCGGTGTATTGTTTATACGCGGACGAGTCGTTGCGTCGGGCCTGCCGCGGGGTGTACTCGCTGCCTGAGGCGTCTGCGTACTGGGTCTGAAATCCCGCAGCTGCGTGGACTCTCGTCCACTTCGCGATGCGAGATTCCAACCCCACGCGAGTCCCGTCCGCCGCGCAAATGTGCGCCCCCACACCCAACCCGCTATGCTGACAGCCGCTTCGGCGGGTTTGGCATGAACGTCTTGGTCACCGGTGGCGGGGGATTCCTCGGCGCAAGGGAATGTGCCCTTCGTCATGGCTGAGTTCTTGGTGACGGGTGCGGGCGGAATGCTCGGTCGGAGCTGGGTCGAGCGGCTCGGGCGCGAGGGCCTTCCCCACGTGGCGGCCGCTCGCAGCGACCTCGACATCACCGACGACGCTCAGGTCGCCAACGCGGTTTTGCCAGGCACGCGCTTCGTCATCAACTGCGCGGCCTGGACCGACGTCGACGGCGCAGAGTCGAACCCCGAAGGAGCCGATCGGGTCAACGGGTTCGCGGTGGGAACGCTCGCGGGCCGATGCGAAGAGGTCGGTGCCACCCTCGTTCACTACAGCACCGACTACGTGTTTGCTGGAGATGCGACGTCGCCGTACCCAACGCAGGAGGCGAGGGCGCCGCTCAACGTGTACGGACAGACGAAGGGACATGGCGAGTCCGTTCTCGAGGCGTCAGGCGCAGACCACCTGTTGATTCGCAGCAGCTGGCTTTACGCGAAGTGGGGCAAGAACTTCGTCATGACCATGCGGGATCTGGTCCAGTCGCGGCCGTCGCTTCGTGTGGTTGACGACCAGCGCGGGCGTCCGTCGTCGTGCGATCACATCGCTTCGGCGTCTCTCGCGCTTCTTCGCAACGGCGAGCGGGGGATTTTTCACGTTTGCGACGGGGGCGAGTGCACCTGGTTCGACCTCGCGTCGCACATTCGGGACGCGGTCGGTTCGAGCTGCCACATCGACCCGTGCACCACGGAAGAGTTTCCGCGTCCGGCACCTCGGCCCGCCTACAGCGTCCTCGATCTCTCGAAGACCGAGCAGGTGCTTGGACCGACCGAAGACTGGAGAGCGCGGGTCACCGCGCTGCTGGTGGAAGCGCGGTAGCCGGTGGAGGGCGCTCCGAACATCCTGAGCACGCTCGTCTTCTTCCTGTACGTGCCGTTTTCCCTTTGGTGCATGAAGCGCTGGCCGCCTGCCAAGGGCACGACGATCGCGTTTCTCACCGGAGTGCTGTTCCTCCCAGAAATCGTGACCTTCACCATTCCGGGAATCCCGGCCTTCGAGAAAACCACCTTGATTTCGATGTGGGTGTTCATCGGGATCGCGGCGTTTCATAGGGAGCGACTCACGTCGCTGGCGTTTCCCTCGCCGTTCAAGTGGTGCGTCGGGCTCCTGCTCGTGGGCGGCGTGTTTTCGGTGTTCCTGAACATGGATCCGTTGAACTACGGCTCCAGCTACGTCCCGGCGCATCGACCGTACGACGTGATCCACTTCACCATTACACGAACGCTAACGATGATTCTTCCGTTCGTGATCGGAATGGTGATGTTTCGCGACTCCAACGACCTTCGACAGCTTCTTCAAGCCCTGGTCACGCTCGCGCTGTTCTACTCCGTCTTGCAGATCGGCGAGATCATCTTGAGCCCCCAATTCAACCGCTGGCTCTACGGCTATCATCAGCACAGCTTTGCGCAAACCATGCGAGGCGGTGGGTTCCGCCCCATGGTGTTCATGAGCCACGGCCTCGCGCTTGCCTTGTTTACGTCGCTCGCAACCATCGCAGCGGCGGCACTTCACAAGGCGAGGCTGAGCGTCCTCGGATTCCCGGCAAAGTGGGCCACGGGCTACCTTGCGTTGATTTTGGTCGCCTCTCGAAGTGTCGCAGCGATGCTCTACGGCCTGGTGTCGATCCCGCTCGTGCTGTTCGTTCGACCTCGCTTGCAGGTGGCCTTGGGACTCGTCCTTGCATCGACGCTCATCCTGTATCCCACGGTTCGGGCGATGGAGCTCATTCCCGTGGACGACATCAATGAGATCGTTCTCGAGCACTATGGGGTAGACAAAGTGGGCTCGCTCACGGTCCGGTTCGAGAACGAAGCCGCGATGCTCGACAAGGCTCTCGAGCGAATTTGGTTCGGTTGGGGATGGCACTGCCGTGGCTGTCACTACGACACCTGGAGCGGCGCGATGATTTCCGTTCGCGATGGCGCATGGATCAAAGAACTCGGCGACGGTGGTGTGGTCGGGTTTTTTGGTCACTTCTGGCTGTTGGTTTTTCCCGTCCTCGCCCTGTTCAGGCGGATTCGAAGTGTGCCCAGAGAAGCCGACCGACGGCTCCTCGCAGCGCTTTCGCTGATGGTGGGATGGTCGGCCTTCGACCTGATTCCGAACGGCAACTACAACACGCTCTATCTTTTGTATGCAGGCGCACTTCACAGCACGTTGGCGGGCATCCTTCAGGCAACCGCCGTGGCCCGGCGCCGCCGCCGCGAGGAGCGTGCTCGCCTCGCGCGTGAGGCGCGCGGGGCGATGGCGACATGAGTGTGCCGTGGCCCAGCCTCCCGATTGCCGAGGACAATCGGGCCGGGTAAGCTGTTCGCCTCGGTGCACGCCCCCATGATTCGTCCGCACGACCGCGAAGAGCTCAGGCGCCAGTTTCAGAGCGCCAAGCCGTTTCGGTTCATCGCCATCGATGACTTCCTCGAGCCCGATTTCGCTCTCGAAGTCGCGGCCGCATACCCCACCTACGAGTCCGCGCGCGGAACCGGCCGTGAGTTCGCTGCGGTCAACGAGAAGTCGAAGGTGCAGGTCACCGATCGAGACGCTTTTCCTGCGCCGGTTCGCGCACTCGACAACCTACTCCGCTCGAAGGAGTTCATGCAGGACCTCGAGTACATCACGGGCATCGACGGCCTGCTAGACGACGAACTGCTCGAGGGTGGCGGAATGCACCTCACCGGCCCGCGCGGGCGGCTCGATGTCCACGTCGACTTCAACTACATCGAAGAGCGGAAGCTGCATCGGCGCCTCAACATCCTCGTGTACTTAAACGAAGGCTGGCCGGACAGCTGGGGCGGCGCCGTCGAGCTCTGGGACCGAGACGTGAAGGTCTGCCACCACTCCTTCAAGCCCGTCCTCAACCGCTGCGTTATCTTCGAGACCAGCGACATCAGCTTTCACGGCGTCGAGCCCGTCACCTGCCCAGAGGACCATCGGCGAATCTCGTACGCGGCCTACTACTACACGGCTGCCGAAGACTGGGCGGGGGTGCAGCACGACACCGTGTTCAAGCCCCGACCGAACGAATGGTTCCGTGGCTCGGTGCTGATGCCGCTCGAGAAGGTCCGACGCGACCTCGTGCCGTCGGCGCGAAGCATCGTCAAGAAGCTCATCGGGCGCTCCTAGGTAGTCCGTCGGTGCGCGCGAGGGTGCTCCTCATCGATTTCGTGGCAGGGTGACGCGATGGTTCCCGGAGTGGCGCATTTCGTCTGGTATGGCGCGAAGCTTCCCTATCTTCATGCGCTGGCGATCCAGTCGGCCGCCACGCACGGCGGGTTCGAGGCGGTGAAGCTTCACCATGCCGACCCGCTAGAAGAGTTCCCGCACGTCAAAGCGCTCGAGGCGCTTCCGAACTTCGATTTCGTTCCGCTCGACGACCAGTCGCTCTCGGAGGAAGTCTCCGGGCCTTCGCTGGTCGACCTGGTTCGCTCGCTGAAGTCACCCGTGGCACGTGCCAACGTCGCGCGGGCGGCCATCGTGTTTCGCGACGGGGGAGTTTACCTCGACATGGATACCCTTACGATTCGTTCGTTCGACGGCGTGCGGGCGAAGGCCGCGGGGTTCATCGGCCGCGAGCGAATCGTGTTCCCAGGCCACGTGGTGAGGTCGCGCGATCCGCGGGTGAAGGCCAAGGCCTACTTGATGACCGCGCTTCGCGACCTCTATCGCCGGGCTCCGCATGGATATCGCGCGTTCCGGCGCATCGAGCCGCACTATCACTTGGCGGTGAACAACGCTCTCCTCGGGGGCGAGTCGGGCCACCCCGTTTGGCGCGCCTTGCTCGATGCGATGGCGACCCTTCCACGCGAACGGTGGCAGGTGCGCTACGCTCTCGGCACTCACCTCTCCCAATCGGTGTGCGAGGCCTACCGGGGCGGCGACTTTCATCTGTTTTCGCCGCCCGTGTTTTATCCGCTGCCGCCCGAGATCAGCGCCCACTGGTTCCGGCACTATCCGCGCGGCGCCAACGGCCTCGACGCCATCGACGACATGACCTGCTGCATCCACTGGTACGCATCCGTGCGCACCAAGAAAGTGGTCGCTTCGATGACCGACGCGGACGCGGTGCGTCGCCTTGCCTCCACGCAGCTCTTCAGCTCGCTTGCGGTTCGGGTGCTGGACGGGGAACCGATCGCACCCACGCCGGCAGCCACACCAGATTGACCACGAGCGAGGTTCCAAGACCGACGGCGCCCACCCAGCCGAGAGAGCGAAGCCCAGGGTGCGAAGCGGTGGCAAGCGCGAGGAACGCCACCATCGACGTGAGAGTCGACGCGGCCACCGCTCGGGAGGTCGACCCAACGCGTTCAGGGTCGCCGGAAAGCAGCGCCCATCGCATGTGCACCGCGCCGTCCACCGCAAGGCCGACGACCACGGGGAGCGCCAGTAGGTTGTAGAGGTGAAGCGAGGCGCCGAGGAGGTGCAGGATCCCGCCGAAGAGCACGGTGCTCATCGCCGTGGTCAGGAACACGTCGCGCGTGACGACGAACGATCGGCTCGCCAAGCCTGTCGCGATGAGCAGCCCGAGGAACACCAGCGCGAGGATGCGCGGCGCGTCGCGAATCAACGCCGGCGTGACTTCACCGAGTAGTGCTTCGGCGGAGGCAAAGGTGACGCCCGGGTGCGCTTCCCGCAGGTCGCCGAGCCACTCGGCGAGGTCCTCCATGGCTTCCGCGTTCGAACCGCGAAGCGGGACATACGCAATGCCGCGTTCCCCAACCGTCCCGTCCGGCGCCACCAGGATCGAGGCAAGCCAGGGAGGCAGCGACTTCGGTTCCGGAGGTCCTTCGATGGAAAGCCAGGGCTCGAGCGCTTCGATTTCGGCAAGGGCGTCTGCGTCTTCGCGTTCCTCGGCCTTGGTTCGCGCTCTCGAGAGCGTCCGTCGAAGCCGGTCGAGGGCGAGGGTTTTCTGGTCGGCGTTTTCCGGGAAGAGGGTTTGGGCCGAGACGACTACGGGCGCGACTCCGAGCACGCTCTGGCTTCGAGTCGTCATCGCGGCGCCGTTCAACGCTTCGGACACTTCGCGGCTACTGTTGCCGAAGAAAAGGACAGGGACGTGACGCCGTGCCCTCAGGACTTCGGAGTCGATGCCGTGATGGACCACTTTCGGCTGCAGCTCGGCGAGGTTTCCTTCGAAGTCTAAATGCAGCGCCGCAGGGATGGCGGCCGCGGCCAACAGGAGGCCTGCGATTGCGACTCCGCGAGACCCCTCGGGCGAACCGCTTTCCGTCGGCCGGAGCTCCCGGCGCGATGGAATCCAATAGACCACGGTAGGAAACGCGAGGAGGGTCCAGGCGAGCGTGACGAGGATGCCGAGCGACGCCATCCAGCCCATCTGAGAAAACCCCTGAAAGCGCGTGAGGGATAGCGCGGCAAAACCGAGCGCCGTGGTCACGCCCGCAACTACGAGCGACACCCAGAGCTGTCGCACGCTCTGTTTGGCCGCGGCGTGACTCTCCGCCCGGCCCGAGGTTTTCGATGCGCGGGCGTGCATGAGCAAATGGATGCCGAAGTCGATCGCCATGCCGGCGAGGATGGCAAGTGCCGACGCACTGATGAGATTGAGCTCTGAGCCGAAAACGACGATCAGGCCGACCGCGACCACCAAACCGGAGAGCATCGGAGCGGCCAGCTGCACGACCGCACGTAAATCACGGAAGAAGAACAGCACGACGAGCAGCGACCCCAGCGCAGCGAACACGGACACGCGTCGAAGGTCCTGCATGATGATGCCGTGCTCCATTGGAGCTACGCGGTAGCGCCCGACGAGACGGATCTTGGTCCCCGCAGGCTGCGTGGCCTCGAGGCTCTCGAGGAACGCGTTGGCCCGATCGCTGATTCTGCGCGCAAAGCCCAGGTTGCCTGCGCTGCCGGTCAGTAGGGCTTGGACTGCGCATACGGAGCCGTCGTCGTTGCAGAGGCGGTCGGTCGTCGCTCCGCCTCGCCCGTCCACATTCGCCGACTTGCCCGTGAGCGCCCGAAGCACCTCGCCTGCGGGGGCACGGTCCACGGCTTCGCGCACGTCGTCGCTCGTTGGAAGGACCGGTGGGTCGGCGATCGTGACGCACACCGGGGACGCCTCGCAGACCTCCCAGTCGAGTGCCTCCTCGGCGGCTTCGTTCCAGTCGTCGAGCGTCTCGAGGTCGACGTAGTAGAGGGCGCGCTCGGCTATCGAATCGAACCCGTACTGTGTCATGACCCACTTGGTTTCAGGCCATCCGGCAAGCTCGTCAGCGACCTGCACTGCCAACGCGCGGTTCCGCGCGGGGTCGTGTGATTCGATTAGCACGGTGAGCGGTTCATCGACCGGCAGTTCGGCGCGCGCCGCTTCGATTGAACGCACCGAGACGGAGTTCGCGGGCAGGAGGGCTTCGACGCTCGTGTCGACACGCAGGTCGCGGGCGAACCAAGCGGCCAGGAAGGCCACGGCGAAAAGGATGCTGAGAACGAGGAGTTGGCGCCTCACGTTGCCCCGCAAGGTTGGCCCGGTTTTCGCATTCCCAAGACGTATGCAATATCCGACCCAACGCGACCAGTCGGCGACCCCGCTGTTTTCCCCCGAAACCAACGATTTCGAGGCGTGCGCGGCCCGGCATGGAGACGGTTGTCGAATGACGACGACGCTTTTTCTCACAGGGTGTGAAGCTCAGATACAGTGGATGCCGCCTCGGGCGGTTCGACGAGGAGGGCTCTGATGTACACGCGGCAAAGACAGTGGTTGCACCGTTTGGCGATCTTGAACGACTACGTGCGCATCCCCTATGCGAACGGGTCGTCCTATGCGTCGCAGTTCCTTTATCGAGAGATGAGCGCGCGCGGGCACGAGGTGACCGTCGTCGGCCCCGACGATCCGAACGCCGCTCCAAGTGAGCTTCCGCCGAATCACATTTCGCTGCCGAGCATTCCGATGCGCAACCACCCCGGGTGCTACCTCGCGATGCCCACACGCTCGTCGCTCGAAACGCTCTCGCAGGCCCAGTTTGACATGCTGCTCGTTCAGAGCCCGAGCGGACTTCTCTACGCCGGCGGGTACCTGCGTCAGCGCGAGGGAGTGCCCCTCGTCTCGGTGAATACGCTCCACATGCCAAGCGTGTACAACGTGCTGCTTCCCGACGCGCTCCACCACGTGTCGGGCGTCAACAGGCTCTTCGAGAATCGCCTCATCCCTTGGGTCGAGGAGAGCATTGCGGCGGCGTACAACCTCGGCGACGCGCTCGTATGCCTGAGCCCCGGTCTCAAACACTACTGGCAAGACCGCGGCGTGAAGGTTCCGATCTTCGTCATTCCGCGCGCGATCGAACGGCGTATCTTCGACCAGACGGGACAGCCCGACCCGTTTCCTGAGAGCGCCCAACCCGGGAAGCGGCTCCTTGTCGTCTGCCGGCACGCTCGCGAAAAGGAGGTCGACCGGCTGATCCGCATCTTCGGCCAGCACCTCCATCCGATCATGCCTGACGCCACGCTCACCTTGGTTGGCGACGGCCCCGACCATGAGTCGCTTCGCGGGCTTGCGAAGGAGCTCGGCGTCGCGTCGAGCGTGTTTTTCGTGGGCGAGCAGAGCTTGTCGCAGATGCCCGCCTGGTACCGCCATGCCGACGTGTTCGTGTACGCCTCGCTTTCGGAAACTTATGGACAGGTGGTGAGCGAGGCGCTCTGGTGTGGCGTGCCCGTGGTCGCCATGAACGACGGCATGGGGGTCGCAGGCCAGGTCAGCGATGGCGAAGACGGCTTCTTGGTGGATCCTCGGCCAGACGATGCCGATCGCCAGTTCGCGAACTGCGTCGAGCTGATCCTCAGCAAGCCTTCGTTGCGAGAGCACCTGGCACTACGCGCGATCTCGAAAGCGAGGCATCGCTCCGACCCGGAGGCCTGCGTACAGCGCTACCTCGAGGTGTTTGAGGTCGCACGGGATCACGCGAAGCAGGGAGGGTCACGGCCCTTGGCTGCGTATCGCGGACTCGCACGGTGGGCGGGCATGCACGCCACTGCGGGGGCCCTCGGCCTCATGCGAAAGCCCGTGCAGCTCAATCGCAACCGTGCGGCGACAGGCGCCTGGACTTTCGCGGAAGCCTCCTAGGTTCCGCGTAGCGCTGCCGTCACGTCGCTTACTCTTCGGCGACCAGGCCTTCGAGGTCGGCGTTCGTGGGGCCGGCGTGCGGCGGAGGTGGGATGGTCGGCCGCCCGCGGAGCCGTGCGAAGAGGTTGCCTCCGCGCCGCCGTGCGTCCTCGAGGATGATGTAGGAGCTCGGCACGATGAGGAGCATGATGAAGGTGGCGGCAAGCACGCCGAAGCCGAGCGATACGGCCATCGGAACCAGAAAGCGTGCCTGAACGGACCGCTCGAAGATCATCGGGAGCAGCCCGAAGAATGTGGTCAGCGACGTGAGCAGGATCGGCCGGAAGCGACGCGCGCCACCCGCCACTACGGCGTCCCACAGCGACATGCCGTCTTCGCGGTACCGGTTGATAGCCACGATGAGGATGAGGGAGTCGTTCACGACGACCCCGGAGAGGGCCACCAAACCCATCATGCTCATGACGCTCAGGTTGAAGCCCATGAGGACGTGCCCCCACACCGCGCCGACGAAGCCAAACGGAATGGCCGACATGATGAGGAGCGGCTGCGAGTAGCTTCGGAACACGACCGCCAGCATCGAGAACATGACGATTAGGGCCAGCATGAACCCGAGGCCGAGGGCTCGCATCGTGTCGGCCTGCTGCTCTTGTTCGCCGCCGAGACTGAACGCGAGACCTGGGAAGTCAGCCATCAGCTGCGGTACCTCGCGATCGAGGATCTGCCCCACGATTTCGTTCGCGTTGGCGTCTTCGCCAGAGATGTCGGCAGTCACGCTGATGGTGCGACGCCCGTCGGTTCGGTTGATGACGGTGTACGCGCGGCCGCGTTCGAGGTCCGCGGCCATGGACAGGGGCATCTCGCCGCCGCTCGGCGTGCGGATGATGAGCTGTTCGACGTTGTAGAGCGATCGGCGCTCGTCGAGCGGGAGGCGCACGTACGCGCGAATCTCGTCGCGGCCTCGCTGCTGACGAACCGCCTCCGAACCAAAGAAGGCGCCGCGCACCTGGCGGGCGAGCTCGAACTCGGTGAGGCCCTGTGCGACGGCTTCGTCGGTGAGCCGAAAGTCGAGCTGTTCCTTGCCTTTGGTGACGCCGCTGTCGATGTCGCGGAGGCCGGAATAGGAGCCGATCTCTTGCGCGAGCCGTTCGGCCGCGGCTTCGAGCGTGGGAACGTCGTCGTGGATTAGCTGGATATCGACGGGGCTACCCGGTTCGACGCCAACCTCGTAGGTGAACGTGAGCGATTCGGCCCCTGGGATCTCGCCAATCGCATCACGCCAGTCTGAGACGTACTTCTGGGTGGTGAAGTCGCGTTCCGCGGCGTCGTTCAGGTAGACCATTACGGTCGCGAGGTGACTCCCTTCCTTACCGAGCATCCCCTCAGGGCCGGGCTCGAGCTGGCTGGCGGCGCCGACTTCTTCGTAAATACCGCGGGAAACCGTATCGACTTCGTTCCGTTCGTTTGCGGCCTCGATCAGGCTCCGGGCGTGCCCTGCGATGGCGTCGGCGATGGCCTCGGTCGAGGCTGCGGGGGTACCCACCGGCATCTTGAGGTGGGCCGTGATCATGTCGCCCTCTACCTTGGGCAAGAACGTGAACGGGATGCGGCCCGCCGTGTACCCCATGGTGAAGAGGAGGGTCGCAACGCCGAGCGTGACGGTGAAGTACCGCCATTCGAGCGCGCGTCGGAGGAGCGGCACGTACGCGTTCTGGATGAATCGCTGAAGCCGCGCGGGCATCTCCGCGCGGGCCACCAGGTCCATGAACCAAAGGTACGGCGAGAGAACCACCCGGAGCCACCACGGCATCGGGTGCGAAAGGTGCGCCGGCAAAATCCACAGCGACTCGACGAGCGAGATGATGAGCACCGCAATGACCACGATTGGCACCACGCGGAAGAACTTCCCCATCACGCCCGGCACCATGAGCATGGGCGAGAACGCGACGCAGCTCGTGAGAATGGCGAAGACCACGGGCTGCGACACTTCCCGTGCGCCCTTGATGGCAGCTTCGAGTGGTCCCTCGCCGTCGGTTCGGTGTTTGTGGATCGACTCGCCCACCACGATCGCGTCGTCAACCACCATTCCGAGTGTGATGATGAACGCAAAGAGCGAGATCATGTTGATCGAGACGTCGCTCACAGGCAGAAACAGCAGCGAGCCCGCGAACGAGATCGGGATGCCGAGCGTGACCCAAAACGCAAGCCGCCCTTCGAGGAACAGGCCGAGCGTCAGGAGCACGAGCAGGAGTCCGAGGCGCGCGTTGTTCATGAGGAGCGAGATGCGCTGCTCGTACATCTCGGCGGTGTCGAACCAGGGCGCCGCGTGGAGGCCGTCCGGGAGCGTCTCTTGGAGTTTCTGCACGTACTCCTTGCCGGCGGCCGCCACCGTCAGCGGAGTCTCGCTGCCCACGCGATAGATGTTGATCATCGCCGCGCGCTGGCCGTTGTACGTGGCTTCGCGGTCGTTCTCCTCGAAGCCGTCGACCACGGTCGCGATGTCGCGGACCCTCACCTGGGAGCCGTCGGGCTGGCTCAGTAAGATGATCTCACCGAACTCTTCGCCCCGGTCACGGCGTTCGGTCGTTCGAAGCAGAATCTCGCCCGCGTCGGTTTTGACCGCGCCGCCCGGCAGCTCTACCGAGGCCCCGCGGATCCGCTGCGCCACCTCGTCGAGGGTCAGGCCATACTTGCGGAGCTCTGCCTGGGGAACCTCGATGCTGATCTCGAGGGGTCGAATGCCCGAGAGCTCCACGTAGGTGACTCGGTCGTCGCGAAGGATCTCTTTCCGGCTCGCCTCGGCGACCGCTCGAATCGTAGCCTCGTCGACGTCGCCGTAGAGCACCAGTGAGATGACCTGCTGTCGATTCGAGATCAGGCTCACCACGGGCCGTTCGACGTCCTGCGGGAACGACGTGATGCGGTCGATCGCGCTCTTGGTGTCGTTTAGCGCGCGGTCCTGGTCTGTGCCCAGCAAGAGCTCGACGAACGTCATGCCGATACCCTCGCGGGAGGTCGACGTGACCTTCTTTACCCCGTCGATGCCGCGGACTTCCTCCTCGACTGCGAGGATGACCGCTTGTTCCACTTCCGCGGGACTTGCGCCGGGATAGTCCACCTGGATCGAGACGACGTCCAGCTCGACCTCGGGAAACACCTCCTGCTTGATCCCCGAGGCCAGCGTGACGAGGCCCCCGACGATCAGAACCAGCATCAAGACGTTCGACGCGACGGCGTTCTTGGCCATCCACGCGATGGGTCCGCGCTCTTTGTCAGGATCGAAGTGATTGGGCTCGGTCATGGAATGGCGACGGCCGAAGGGTTGTTGGGATCGTTGACGCCGAGCTCGACCTCACTTCGAGGTTCGGGCGCAGAAGGAGCCGCCGAGGCGTCTTCGGCGGCTCGGAGCAGCATGTTGGGGATCGCCGTCGGGATTCGGCTGACGATCACCCGGTCGTTGGGCTCGACGCCGGCCGTCACGAGCACCGAATCGCGGTTGGTCCATGCGATATCGACCTTTCGCACCTCGAGCTGGTCGTCTTGGTTCATGACGTACACGTCGCGCCCATTGCGGATGGCGGCGCGTGGAACCTGGACGGCGTTCAGCACCGGAGTGGCCGCGACCGCCACGTCGACGAAGCTTCCGAGAAGGAGGGGTAGGCCCTTTCCGTCGCCGAGCGGCTGGTCGATGCTGACCAGAATGCGCGCCATCGCGCCCCCCGGGTCGAGGTCGGGCAGCTGTCGAATGACCTCGCCCGTGCGTTCGATCGTGTCTTGGCCGACCCGCTGGGTTACTTCGACCTGGGAGCCGGGGCTGTCCTCCGTCTGGACCCGCATCGTTCGAAGCGAGGCGACTGGCACGGACACCTGGACGTGGAACTCGTCGGTCCCGACTAGACGAGCGACACTCGTCTGCGAGCTGATGAGCTGTCCGGGGTCGACGTTCTCGCTCACGACCATGGCGTTGAACGGGGCGCGAAGCGTGGTGCGCGCGAGGTCGAGCTCTGCTTTTTTGAGCGCGCTCTGCGCCGCCCGGAGCGCCAGCTTGGCCGACTCGAGCTGGGGCTCGCGCTGGGCGAGGGCGCGCTGGTCCTCTGTGGCGTCGATGTCGCCGAACGAGTTCCACTCGCGCTTGGCGACGTCGCCCCGTCGCGCCTCGAGGCGGAAGTCGAGCTTTGCCCGGTTCACCTCCGATCGGAACGATTCGACGGCCAGCTCGTAGTCTCGAGGATCGATCTTGAGGATCGGTTGGCCTGTCCGGAACTCGCCGCCCGCAACGAGCTCGGGGCTCTGCCAGACGACGCGGCCTCCGAGTTCGGGCTGAAGGACGACTTCCTGGGCCGGGACCACCGTGCCCTTGGCCTGGAGGTCGACCTCGTGGTCGCCGGCTTCGACGACGATGACCTGTACGAGCACCCCTTCGAGCGGCTTTTCGGCACGCGGCGGCTCCTCTTTAGTGGCGATGAACACCGCGGCGCCTGCCGCCGCGACGAGCATCACGCCGATGGAAAGCGCCCACTTGAGCCCTGACCTTCGTCTAACCATCCGTTGGTTCTCCAAATTCTTCGGGCCAAGCGCCCCCGAGCGCGCGGTACAGCTGCACGCGGTACGACACGAGCTGCCGACGGGACGCCACGAGCTGAAGCTCGGCCACCTGGCGCGTCTGCAGCGCGGTGAGTACGGGCAGGAAGTCGCTCAAGCCGGCTCGGTATCGATCGCGCGTGGCCTCGAGCGTGATGGTGGCGAGCCGGAACTCGTCTTCGAGGTACTGGATGCGAAGGCGCTCTTGGCGCTCGAGGACGAGGGCGCCTTCGACTTCGGAGATGGCGGTGATGATCGTCTCCGCGTACTGCTCGACAAGCTCTTGGACGATTGCGCGCTGCTGATTGATCTGGGAGCGGCCAAGCAGGCCGTCGAAGATCGGCGCGTTGATGTTCGCCGAGCCGCTCCAGTTGAAGCCCGAGACGCTCTGAAAACCCTGGTCAGGAATCTCGTCGCCGGAGATCCTCGAGCGCAGCCAATCGTAGGACGGGGTGAAATCGACCACGAGTTGAGGCATTCGAGCGCCAATCGCGGCGGCGACGCGGCGATCCTGCGCCTCGACTCGCGTCCGGGCGGCACGGAGATCCGGTCGAGCTTCGAGGAGAGTCGCGGGGGCTCTGACGTCCGGCGTCGGGCCGATGATCGGCAGGGTACGATCGTCGAGCGGGAAGCTGCGGCCGGGGGCCTCGCCGAGCAGTACGGAGAGTCGCTGGTCCGTGAGGTCGATCTGGGCCTCGGAAACGGCCAACAGAGCGCGTTGGCTTGCGACGCGCTGCCGTTGTTGGTGCACATCGACCGCAGAGTTCAATCCCTCTCTGTAGCGAAGCTCGACGAGCTCCAGGAAGCGCAGGTCTGTCTCCAGCTGCTCCCCGACAACAGCGACCTCGATCCGCGCGTTGATGGCGTCAAACCAGGCTTCCGCAACCTCTGCCGAAATCGAGATCGCCAGAGAATCCTGGTCGAACCGAGCCGCCACTGCGTCGAGCTTCGCGCCTTGATGGTCCCGCGCGCGTCTCGCAAACAGATCGACCTCGTAGGAGACTGGAAGCGATCCGTTGGCAGACTGAGCCGTCACGTTGCCGAACGCTTGGATGCTCTTCAGGGCTGTTGCGTTGCCGGTGGCGACGACCTGCGGCATTCGCGCCGCCCGCACTTGATTTGCGATGAACTTCGACTGGCTCACTCTGGCCCAGCCTGCGCGCACGCTCTGATTCCTCCTCAGCGCTTCCTCGATCAGCTGGCTCAGCGTCGAATCTCCCATGTCGCGCCACCATCGCGCGTCGCGGATCTGCTCGACGTCGCTCTTCGGCTCGGCGGGGACCTGGATCGGCGTCTCGCTGCCGCCGCTATAGCTCTCGGGGACGGGGACCGGTGGCGGGATGTCCGTGGTCTTTTGGTAGTTGCACCCCACGACGGTTAGGGCGGTCGATACAGCAAGCACTCTGAAGAGCATCAAGGTTGCTCCTTTCCCCCGAGGGCACGTGCCATAGCATCGATATGTAGGTCCACCACCTGGGTGAGGTCTACTGGGACAGGGATTCGTTGCGAAACACTCTCCTTGTTGAGGTCGATGAGGATGACGCCAAGAATGCTGGACCAGAGCTGAACCGCCTGCGGCAACGGATCGATGTCTGTTCGGACACTGCCGTCTGCCTGCCCACGTTGGATTGCGGCGACGGCGTACTGCAGAACGTCGCCGACACGCTGTTGGTACGCGCGGAACACCTCGGTGGAGTCGTCGAGTTTCTCGCCAGCGCTCAACCACGTGAGCGCGAAGCGAAAGTGCTGCGGGTTCTCGCGGGTGAAGTCGCAGTAGCTCTGGAGGACTTTCCGGGCGGCATCCAAGCCGGAGGACGCCTCCGCGACCATGGCATCGAGCATAGGCAGGTAGTGGCCGATGAGACGTGCGGCGACCCCGGCGCAAAGCGCCTGCTTGTTCTGGAAGTAGAGGTAGAGGGTACCCTTGCTGAGCTCCGCGGCGTCGGCCACGGCATCCATTCGGAGCGCCTCGTAGCCCACGTCCGCGGTGAGCTCCTCCGCTGCATCCAGGATCGCTTCCCGCCTGGCCTCTCGTTCTCTCTCTCGTCGTTCCGCAATCGCCACAACCCCCTCCTTAGGGCCAAAAGTGACCGTTGGTCAGTGCCTGACTATGAGTTAGCAAGCGGAAAACCCTCGGGAAAGGCCTGCGGGCGGTTTTTCGCGACCCGGCCGCCCTTTCTGACGTCACCCGTTCAGGTCTCGTCTCGCGATGGGTGTTCCTGAGAAGCTGGAAAGAGCGGCTTTTTCAGCGACGGCGCCCGTCGGCCCCACGGTCCGTGGGACGTTCGGAGCGCCGCAGGTTTCGCTGTGAACTGGTGGGAGATCTCGGATTCGAACCGAGGACCGTCGCCGTGTAAAGACGCTGCGCTAGCCACTGCGCCAATCTCCCAAGCCCCGCCCCTTTAGCACGGGACACGCTCCCCTCCCATGACCCACCGAAACCATTCAGGTTCTGACGCAAAGATCGCAACAAGCCCTCGGTCGCATGCGCAGTGCCGCATCGGCGCATTGCGGTCAGTACCTGCGATCTTCGCTGGAGAACCCGAGGGAAAACGAGGGGTTGGGCGCCCGGAGCGTGTCCCCGAGTTACTGGCGGGCGCCGGGGGCGTCCACGGTGGGTTCGGGGACGTCGCCTTCTTCAGGGTCGTCGGGGGTGACTAGGCGCCCCTCGCGGTATTCGGTGGGGCGAACGGCGTGGTCGCCGAAGAGGGCGTCTGGGTCGCTCAGGACGAGTGCCTCGCGGAGGACCTGGTCCATGTGCTCCACCATCACGATGCGGAGAGCGTTCAGCACGCGGCGCGGTATTTCCTTGAGGTCCTTCTGGTTTTCCTTCGGAATCAAGACCGTTTGAATCTCCGCTCGGTGGGCGGCGAGGAGTTTCTCCTTCAAGCCACCGATCGGCATGATTCGGCCGCGGAGGGTGATCTCGCCCGTCATGGCGACCGTCTTGCGCACCGGGATCTTCAGGAGTGCGCTCGCGATGCTCGTGGCCATGGTGATGCCGGCGCTCGGCCCGTCCTTCGGAACGAAGTTCGGAAAGTGAACGTGCACGTCGTAGCGGGAATGGAAGTCTTCCTCGAGGCCAAGCACCTTTTGGCGCGACCGGATGTAGCTCATGGCGGCCTGCGCCGACTCCTGCATGCCCTTTTCGAGGAGGCCGGTGATGTGAAGCTTGCCCTTACCCGGCACGACGGCGACTTCGCATTCGAGGATCGATCCGCCGAACGCGTTGACCGCGAGGCCGTTGGTGAGGCCGACGTGGTCTTTCTCGTTGGTTTTGTCGGGCCGGTACTTCGGCACACCGAGGTAGTCGGCGATGTCTTTCGCTTCGACGCGATAGGTTTTCGTTTTGGCTTCTTCGCCGTCTTTCAGCACTTGGCGCGCGATCTTGCGGCACACGCTTCCGATTTCGCGCTCGAGGTTACGGACGCCGCTTTCCATCGTGTAGTAGTGCACGATCTGCCGAATGGCGTTCTCGGTGATCTCCACGTCGATCTCGGTGAGCCCGGCGTTCTCGCGCTGACGGGGCACCAGGTAGCGCATCGCGATGTTGAGCTTCTCGAACTCGGTGTAGCCACTGATCTCGAGGATCTCCATGCGGTCGCGAAGCGGAAGCGGAATACCGCTAAGCGTATTGGCCGTGGTGATGAACATCACGTCCGAGAGGTCGTAGTCGAGGTCGAGGTAGTGATCGTTGAAGCTGTGGTTCTGCTCCGGGTCGAGCACCTCGAGCAGCGCCGATGCGGGGTCGCCGCGGAAGTCAGACGACATCTTGTCGATCTCGTCCAGCAGGAACACCGGGTTGTTGGTGCCCGTTTTGCGCAGCGACTGGATCAGTCGACCGGGGAGGGCGCCGATGTACGTTCGCCGATGCCCGCGGATCTCGGCCTCGTCGCGCACGCCGCCTAGCGACAGCCGCACGAACTCGCGCCCGGTGCACCGCGCGATACTCCGTGCGAGCGACGTCTTGCCGACGCCGGGGGGGCCTACGAGACACAGCACCGGCCCCTTGAGCTTCTGCACGAGCGCCTGCACCGCGAGGTATTCGACGATGCGCTCCTTCGGCTTTTTGAGCCCGTAGTGGTCTTCGTCGAGGATCTGCTCGGCCGCCTCGATGTCGTAGTTCTCTTCGGTTTTGTCGCCCCAGGGGAGCGCCAGCACCCAGTCGATGTAGTTGCGGATGACCGTAGCCTCCGCACTCATCGGCTGCATCATCTTGAGCTTCTTGAGCTCTTTTCGGGTCTTGAGGTGCGCCTCTTTGGTGAGCTTCTTCTGCTTGAGCTGGGACTCGAGCTCCTGGATCTCGCTCTTGAACTCGTCGCGCTCGCCGAGTTCCTTCTGAATGGCCTGCATCTGCTCATTCAGGTAGTACTCCTTCTGCGTCTTCTCCATTTGCTTCTTCACGCGCGAACGGATCTTCTTCTCCACCTGGAGGATCTCGATTTCCGCGTTCATCAGCTGGAAGAGGCGCTCGAGCCGCTTGGCCGGGTCGCACGTCTCGAGGATTTCCTGACGGTCGGCGAGCTTGATACTCGTCAGATGAACGACGACCGTGTCCGCAAGCTTCGAGGGATCGTCGATGGTCTGCACCGTCATCAGCATCTCGGGTGCGATGCGCTTGTTGAGCTTGGCGTACACGTCGAAGGCCGACTGCACCGAACGAATTAGCGCCTCGACTTCGACGTTGGCCGCGTAGATTTCCTCCACGGGCTCGGTGGCGCAGAGGAAGTGCTCGTCGCTCGGAAGGAACCGCGTGATGCGTGCGCGCCGCTTGCCTTCGACCAACACCTTCACGGTGCCGTCGGGCAACCTCAGCAACTGAATGATGGTGCCGATCGTTCCGACTTCGAAGATGTCTTCGGGTGTCGGGTCGTTGGTCTTGGCCTTCTTCTGCGCGGCGAGTAGGATTTCTTTGTCCTGACTCATCGCTTCCTCGAGCGCGTTGATCGACTTTTCGCGGCCGACGAACAGCGGAACCACCATGTGCGGGAACACGATGATGTCGCGCAGGGGAAGAAGCGGGAAAGTTTCGCCGTCGGCTTGGTTCGCGCCGGGGCTCTTGTCGTCGTTGTCGTTACGGTGGAAGAACATTCAGTCTACTCGGTGCCCGACGGGCAAAAGGGTACGCGGCCGAAGCCGCACTAGGCGAGCTCCGCCTCTTCCTTTTCGTAGACGATGAGCGGCTTCTCGCCGGAGGCAATCACCTCTTCATTGACGACGACCTCACGGATGTCGGCCTGCGAGGGCACGTCATACATGATGTCGAGCATCGATTTTTCCATGATGGCGCGGAGACCGCGCGCACCCGCATTCCGCTTCAGGGCCTCGCGCGCCACCGCATGCAGGGCGCCCTGGGCAAACTTCAGCTTCACACCATCCATCTCGAAAAGCTTCTGGTACTGCTTGACCAAGGCGTTTTTCGGCTTGGTCAGGATATCGACCAGCGCGTCTTCGTTGAGCTCGTGAAGCGTAGCGATGACGGGCAGACGGCCGATAAACTCGGGGATGAGGCCGGCGCGGAGCAGGTCCTCAGGCTCGATTCGCTCGAGAAGCGCCCCAATCTTTTTGTCCCGACGTGACGGGATGTCGGCGCCGAAGCCGAGCGTGCGTTCTCCAATGCGACGCTCGATGACTTCATCGAGACCGACGAATGCGCCGCCGCAGATGAAGAGGATGTTGCCCGTGTCGATTTGCAGGAAGTCCTGCTGAGGATGCTTACGGCCGCCCTTCGGAGGAACGTTGGCCACAGTACCCTCGATGATTTTCAGAAGCGCCTGCTGGACACCCTCACCACTCACGTCGCGTGTGATGGAAGGGTTGTCGCCCTTGCGTGCGACCTTGTCGATCTCGTCGATGTAGACGATGCCGCGCTGTGCGCGCTCGACGTCGTGATCAGCGTTCTGCAGCAGCTGGACGATGATGTTCTCGACGTCTTCACCGACGTAGCCCGCCTCGGTGAGCGTGGTGGCATCGGCGATGGCGAACGGCACGTTCAGGATCCGCGCGAGCGTCTGCGCGAGAAGCGTTTTGCCGGACCCCGTGGGACCGAGCAGCAGGATGTTCGACTTCTGTAGTTCGACGTCGTCGGTCGCGAGCTTCGAGTCGATGCGCTTGTAGTGGTTGTGCACCGCAACGGAGAGGATCTTCTTCGCGCGCTCCTGCCCGATCACGTACTCGTCGAGGATCTCTTTGATCTCGGCGGGCTTCGGAAGCGGTGTGGTGGTCGTGAGCGATTCCTCGCGCTCGACCTCCTCTGCGATGATGTCGTTGCAGAGGCCGATGCACTCATCGCAGATATAGACCGTCGGTCCGGCGATGAGCTTTTTGACTTCCTTCTGGGACTTGCCACAGAAGGAACATTGAAGGTTGCCGTGTCCGTCGTCTCGCCTGCGATCCACCATATACCTGCTTCGGTGAGTCTAGCGTCCTGCCTGGTTTCCGGCAAGGACCTCGCGGCGCGCGTACACTGCGTTTTCCAGTTTATTCGTCCGGCTGCGCTGCGATCACGTCATCGATCAAACCATACTCCTTCGCCTCTTCGGCGGAGAGGTACCGGTCTCGCTCGGTGTCTT
Organism: Myxococcota bacterium; assembly: GCA_039177115.1. Classification (GTDB taxonomy): domain Bacteria; phylum Myxococcota_A; class Polyangia; order Polyangiales; family Houyiibacteriaceae; genus SG8-38. The sequence continues at coordinate 154 of JBCDFZ010000046.1, read as the reverse complement.
CCTTAATACGGTCGGTGCTCTGACCTGTATGGTTGGCCAGGATCGTGTTCATTTGTTCACGAAGCTTGAGGATTTCACGCGCGTGAATCTCAATATCGGTTGCTTGCCCACGGATTCCCCCGAGCGGTTGGTGAATCATGATGCGGCTGTTGGG
>JBCDFZ010000045.1:0-44311 GCA_039177115.1 Myxococcota bacterium | reverse complement strand
GTGGACTTCGCCGGGTTCGATTCGGGCGAGTTCTGCGCCCACCGTGTGCATGAATGCCTGCTTGTCGAAGCTCTGCCGTACCCTCGCTTCGTAGTCGGGGTTCTTGGGTTCGAACCCCCGATCGCGCCCTGAAGAGGAAGTGGATGAGTTCATCGTGATTCAGGCGTCTCGAAAGGTATGTGCGCTCGCGTGGTTCCAGGCGAGCTGCGCTCGCGGAGGCCCGCTGCCATCGACTAGTGCTCCGGGCGCGACGAAATCATAGAGCTGGTCGAGCCGCTGCACTTCGTGCGGTCCGACACGCTCGAAGAGGAGGCTCGGCTCGAACTCGTTCGGGTGCTCGAGCCCGCACGCCGCGGTCATTTCGGCGAGGCCCTTCAACGTGTTCTTGTGGAAGTTGCGGACGCGCGGGGCCTTCTCTTTCACGACGAGGGCTCGATAGAGGCGTGGGTCTTGGGTGGTGACGCCCACAGGGCACTGGTTCGTGTGACAGCTCTGCGCTTGGATGCAGCCTACAGAGAACATGAACCCGCGCGCCACGTTGCACCAGTTCGCGCCAAAAGCCATCGCCGTGGCGAGATCATAGCTCGAGATGAGTTTCCCCGACGCAGCCACTCGCAGCTTGTCGCGGAGGTTCGCACCGACGAGAGTGTTCTGGACGACGAGCAGCGCCTCGCGGAGCGGCGCGCCGAGGCGATCGGAAAACTCGATGGGCGCGGCTCCCGTCCCCCCTTCGCTGCCATCGACGGTGATGAAGTCCGGCGTGATCTCGGTTTCGATCATGGCCTTGCAGATCGCCATGAACTCGCCCGGTTTGCCGATGCAGAGCTTGAACCCGACCGGCTTTCCGCCGGACCCTTCCCGGAGCTTCGCGAGGAAATGGCAAAGTTCGATTGGGGTCGAAAACGCGCTGTGGCCCGGCGGGGAGAAGCACTCCTGCCCGACGGGGACCTTTCGCGCGTCCGCGATCTCTTGGGTGACTTTGGCTCCGGGTAGGATTCCGCCGTGGCCCGGCTTGGCGCCCTGGGAGATCTTGAGCTCGATCATCTTGATCTGCGGGTTGACCGCGGTCTCGGCGAACATGCCCTCGTCGAAGTGGCCGTCGTCCGTGCGACAGCCGAAGTACCCGGTGCCAACCTGCCAGATCACGTCGCCCCCGGGTTCCTGGTGGTAGCGGCTGAAACCTCCCTCACCCGTGTTGTGGGCGAAGCCCCCGAGCTTGGCACCGGCGTTGAGCGCCAGCACGGCGGGTGCGCTCAACGCGCCGAAACTCATGGCCGAGATGTTCACGAGCGACGCCGAGTAGGGATGTCTGCAGTGTTCACCCCCAACGTCGACGCGAAGGGTGCGTTCGGGGTCCTCGGCGGCCTTCGCGGGCAGAATCGACTGCGCGATGAAACCGTAGCCTTCCTCGTAGACGTCGAGCTCGGTGCCGAAGGGCTTGAGCCCCTCGATGCCCTTCGCACGTTTGTACATCAGCGAGCGCTGGTCCCGGCTGAACGGGCGGCCGCTGGTGTTGCTCTCGACGAAGTACTGACGCATCTCCGGGCCCGCCCCTTCGAGCATGAAGCGGAGGCGCCCGAGCACCGGATAGTTGCGCGCGATGCTGTGCTGCGTTTGAACGACGTCGTAGAGGCCGAGAAGGAGAAGGGGCCCGAAGAGAATGAGGATGGAGTAGAACCCCGGCGCGATGAAGTAGCCGAGTGCAAAGCTTCCGAGCGTCCCGGCGACCAAAGCGGGAATGACGTAGCCGCGAATCTGGTGAATGAAGTCCAAGGTGAGGGGTCCTCCGTCGAAGTTTCAGCGTCCTGCATTCGTAACACGAAACGAAGGAAGTTGTGTGCCGTGACCCCGTTGCGAACCGGCGTGGGGCAGTGCTAGGTTGCTCGACCCCGAGCCTGAGGGGCCGGTCGAGCATGATGGCCAAGTTCGATTACGTCACGACCGAGCGACAAGACGTCGCCAAGATTCCAGTCAAGTACGAACGCTACGTGCGTGCGGGCGCGAAGCTCTTCACTCGGATCAACGTGGCTGTCTACAAGCTGAGCAAAGGGCGCCTCATGAACAAGGTTCCCGGCCAGGGCCCCATTTGTCTGGTGACCATGACGGGACGCAAAACCGGCAAGAAGCGAGAGATTCCGCTGATGCACGTGCCCTACGGTGACAAGAAGATTCTCGTCGCGTCGCTCGGGGGCATCTCGAAGAACCCGGTTTGGTACTACAATCTCAAGGCGAATCCCGAGGTCACCATCACGGCCCTCGGTGCTACCGGGCGGTATCGCGCCCGCGAGGTGAGCCCGGACGAGAAGGCGACCCTGTGGCCCGTGATCGTCGAGGCGTACGGGCCCTATGACGAGTACCAGGCTCGAACGGACCGGGACATCCCCGTGTTCGTCTGCGACCCGATCTGATCAGGCGAGGGCGTTTTCGATCACCTTGCCACCGGTGATCGTTTCATCGAGCTGTGTCCGGGACACACCGAGCGCAGCGCCAAGCGTCTTCGCCATCGACTGAAAGGTCTCCTCGTGGGGGATGTCACCTGACGCGGACGCATTCCCCGAGCCCGAGTCGATCGCCTGCGCCTGGTAGTCGTTGCCCGTGGGCTCGAGGCCACCGATGACCCCACCGCGAAGCCCGTCGCCAATGAGAACGGAGACGTGGTGACGCCCATTGTGGTCTCGACCCTGGCGACCCTTCCGCGCGAGGTCGCGCCCAAATACGTTGAGCGTGCCCACGATGACGTCGTTTCGGAGTACCCCCTCAGACCGCATCCCGTCCACGGTTTCCACGAGGTTCTGGAGATGCCCGACGCCTTCGACGGTCTCGTTCGTTTCTCTCACGAACTCCTGATCGTCGTGGTTGTCTCCGCCGAACTCGATCCGCACGGTGATGACAGGTGAGACGTTCATCGCTGCGAGCACCGACGCGGCGGTCATTTGATCGGCCTCACCGTTTCCGCCGATGTTGGCGAGTCGCTCGACCAGATCGAGAGAGAGCGAGCGTGCCTCGTCGCGCGTCACGACGAATCGATCGAGGAGTCGACGCTGGTTCTCCGTTCCGTACTGCTGGTAGAGCGCGTACAGCTCATCGACCGACTGGTCGCGCAAGGGTCGGAGGTCACCGAGTGCGCTGTCTTCCTGAGCGAGCGCCGTTCGCAGCGCGGTCGGCGACACGTTCGCCAACGAGCGTCCTTGGAAAGCGAGGATTTCGTCTCCGCTCCGCGCGCCAACGCTGATCGGCTCACGTTGAACCGTCTCCATGGTTTCCCAGAGCGATTCCGAGAACACGCTGACCATCATCTCGTTGCGCTCGACGTTCCCCATGAGCCGCATGACCTTCGGGTGATTCGGATGCGAGTTGGTGTAGGTCCCGTGGTGGAAGAACACCGTTTTGTCGAGAATCGACGACGGAAGGTCTGCCCACGGTTTGGCTGCCGTGTATTGCCGTCCGCCCACGGTCATCGAAGTCGGCGCCATGCGCGGATCGTTTGAGTGCTGGATGGCCGGGTCTTCGTATGTGCCGGGCACATTCGCGTTGAGCGGGTCCCCCGCGGAAGACGACGACAGGATGAGAACGCGGGTGAAGCCGGCGTCCTGTGCGCTCGCCCGAAGTGGATTTGCCAGGATCGACATCGGAATACCGGTCGCCAGCGACTTGAGACCGAGTCCGCCAGCCCCAAAGAGCGCGGTGTAGAGCATCTTGCGTCGGTGTAGCTTCATCATGCGACTCCTCAGAGGCCGATCCCGAGAACGGTCGGCGCGGTGCACGCCACCATGAACGTCGATCGAAGTGAGTTGACTTCGTTGTTCTCGACATCGGCGTCGGCGTAGTGCCGCTGCAGGATGTCGAGCGCGCCATCATGGCGCGGGTCACCTTCTGGAAGACCCATGAGGTCCACGACGAACGACCGAATCGCGGATTCGGGGTCGCCCGGCGAGAAGAGGCTGTCGTTTCCGACGGCCATCTGCGAGAAACGCTGGCAGATCGCGTCGCCGGCTGCGCGGATGAAGAGGTTTGGATCCGAGATCACCACCGGGATCTCCCCGCCACGGCTGTAGCCATCGTCAGGCATGACCTCGATGAGCTGCCGGGCGACGCCTCGGTCGCCTCGCCGCTCGGAGTTGAAGTAGGTGTCGGTGCCGCAGGCGTCCGTGAGACCTAGGCGGTTCGACACGGTGGTGCAGAAGTGGCGGGCGCGCGCCACCGACGGGATGTCTCCACCCGCCTTTTCGACGCAGCTCGCAGCCGAAACCAGCGGCGAAGCCAGTAGCTCGACGAGCATCGTGCGGAAGCTCATGCCGCTGCCTTCAAATGCGGCGACCACGGTCTGGAACTCGTCCGAGTCCTCCGGGCAGGCCGAACTCGTCGCGAAGTAGCAGGCCTTCTGGACCCAGGCCGGAGCCAAGCGCGGATGGGTCGAGAGCGTGTCGGCCAACGCGTCGATCCCGTCACCGGGGTTGCCTTCCACCGACACGCCCTGGAAAGCAAACGAGGGGCGCAGCGCCTGAACCGAGTCGTCGTCTTGCGCGTGATAGTAGTGGGTGAAGGAGTTTCGGAAGTACTGCCGCATCGGGTCGAGGTTGACGTGGCAGCTCCAACACACCGTCGTGGGGTCTGCGTGAGAGTCGTCGAGCGCATCGTCGAACGCCGGGATCGTCGTGGTTTCGCTATCGAAGCTCTTCCCGAGCGCTACGATGAGCGTCTGGTTCGTAGTGACGCGCGCCTCGTTCGCATCGTTCGTCGGCCACGTCGCAAAGAAGCCGGGGGTCGTCATGAAGCCAACGCGTGGAACACGGAGCACCAGTTCGTTCGAACCCTGCATCGACTGAACGTCCCAGAACATCGTCGGGCTCTCTCCGGTCGCGGGCGGACGAATCGTGACCGGTCGCCAGTCGAAGAAGGCCTCTTCGCCGAGGAGCGGCGCCGTCCGGTAGTCGTCCTGCATGCATCCGTCGTTGTCGCTGTAAAAGCCGAGGAGTACGGAAAAGGCCGCGCGGACGAGGTCGTTGTCCGTCTGGATCGCTTCCCCTCCGCAGCCTGCGGGAAGGCCCTCTTCGGGAATCGTGAAACGCATGAAATCGGGGGAGTTCGGATTCAGCGAATCAGACAGAGGGATGTTGTCGGTCGTGTACGCGATCTGCTGTATCTGGTCGTCGGTGCGGTTGTAGCGCCTGCGGCCCTCGTCATCGATCTCGCGGTCGTCGCTCAGCGCCAGCGCCACCATTTGCGCCGTCGTCATGTACACGGTGCTCGTAGTGATCGCTTCATTGAAAGGGCGATCCTGGCGGACGATGTCGACCACCGTGCGCGCGAAGCTCTCCTCGAAGCTTCGGATCAGCGTGTCGTCCACCGACGTTCCGTCCGAGAGGCGGCCGGACTGAAAGTTGCTGTATCCCCAGAGGTCGACGAGCGCTTGCTCCTCGTAGCCGTCCTGCTGGAACCCGGTTTGGAAGAAGCGCTGGAGCTTCTGGTCCGCCTCGGGCGTGTCGATCCAGGTTCCGATCTGGGTCCGGAGGACCGACGGGTCGGCCTGCACCGCGTCGAGCTCCTCGGCGGTCAGGCCGAGTCCCGTAAGGAGGGTTTTGGCCTTGGCCGCGTACACGAAAGGCTCGGCCGGCTCGAACGTCTCGCAGCTCGAAAGCTCGGGTCGGGTAGAGTCGACGGGGAAGCCGTCCTCGCCGTTCCCCGAGCCGTCGTTGCGCCCGCCGTCGTTCTGCACGGAGCCGCCGATGACGCCGTCGCAGGCCGCGAGCGTCCAGACGAGCGTGAGACAAGCCACCAGTCGTATCGTCGTTCCCATAGTTCCGCCTTAGGTGGGAACAGACTAGCAGTAAGGGATTAACTTACTAACCCTTACGAGTTATTTTCTTGCTCAATAATAGGTTTTATGGGTTAAAAATGGAGATTGAGTGAGACGGCTCACGCTCGCGGTCGTCCCCTCTAGAAGCCGAGCTTGATCGCGACGTTCACCGCGACCTCGTTCACCGTCGCGCGGACGGGGGTCTCCTCGAACGCGGGGGTCCCGAACGTGCTCGGCAGAAGCGCCCCCACGATTTGGCCTACGCCGTACGAGTAGGTGGCTGCGACCGCGAACGCCAGGTAGAAGCCGCTCTCGCCACGCTCCGGTGGCTTCTCGCGGTTTGCGAAATCAAAACCCACGGTGAACCGGTAGAAGTCGACTGCGTTCTCCGCGAACTCGTCGAGTGCGCGCTGCGCGCTGAAGTCGGTGGAGAAGCCTCCCCCGATCTTCAGACGCCGGCTCACCCGCGCGATCCCGCCTACGCGGACGTTGGCGACCGTCTTCCAGTCGATCCCGAACACCGGCGTCTCTAGGGGGAAATGAACGATGAGGTCGGTCTCGATCCATCCGCGCTCGCGCAACCATGCGAGCCCCACCCTCGTGAGGCCGGGTTCGACGCCCGCCCACGCCCCCGAGAGTTCGTCTGTCTGGGAACCAGTGAAGGAAGGTGGCGAGTCCGGCGGCGCGACGGTCTGTGTCGACGTCGTGTCCTGATTCACGAACGCAAGATAGCTCGGTGTGGCCACCATCACCCCGAGGCGGACCGCTTCCATCGGCGCGAACTGCACGCCGACCTTCATCTGAATACCGCCTCCGGACAGGTTTTCGCCTAGTGCGACCGAGGACGCGCCCGACGCGCCGCCGTCGTAGCCTGCGGCGATGCTCTGGCTAGTTCGCTGCGTCGCGATGACGATGTCGAGTCCACCACCGAAAAGGAGCTTGTCGTTCTTCTTCCAGCCGACGGCGGAGCTCACGTGATAGACCGAGCGGGTCTGGTCCGCGCTTCCGAAAGCCTCGACGGTCGGCGACTGTCCCTCGTCCGATACGACCGAGTCTTGAACGAATCGGTTCGTCACTCGCGTGAAGAAAAACCCAACCCCCCAGCGAAGGTTGGCACGCGGGGATGCCACGAAGGTGAGCGCTCTCGGAATCGCCTGAATCGCGGAGAACTTTCCCGCGCTCCCTTCTCCACTCGCCAGCGCGAGAGCGCCGGGCGCTCGGATGAGGCTGTATCGGACCACCGCCCCGGTGAGGTCCACCGACGTCGCATCGAGTCGCGCGACGCCTGCGGGGTTGAACCACATCGCCCCGCCCGTGTGAACGTTTGCCACGACCGCACCGCCGGTGAGGGCGACATCCGCCCCCGCCACCACGTCCTCGCTGTTTTGCGCCCCGGCACTGGTGCTCGCGCAAAGCACGGCCAACACCCCCCACCGAGCCAACCACCGCACCATGGGCGGATAGTAAGAGGGGACGGGCCCCTTCTCCTAATTCGAGCGGTACGTTGCCCGGGCGTGGGTCAAGCTCACCCAGTCGAGGAGATCCCATGTCTGCACTGCTAGTCGAACGGAAGGGCGCGGTGGCGACCCTGATCAACAACGACCCTCCGCGCAACCGAATGACACTCGAGTTCATGGACCAGCTGGAGTCTGCGCTCCGGGAGCTGCGCGAGGATCGCGGCGTTCGTGCGATCCTGATCCGGGGTTCGGGAGATGAGCACTTCTCCGTAGGGATGAATCTGAAGCAGCTCCCCGAAGGCGTCGCCAAGAAAGGAAGCGTCGACGCACTCTTCGATCAGCGACTGCGGGTCCTCGCCGCGATCGACGCCATGCCGAAGCCCGTGATCGCCCTGATGTATGGATACTGTCTCGGGGGCGGTCTCGAACTCCCTCTCGCGTGTCACTTCCGACTAGCCGCGAGCGAGGGCGCGCGAATGGGACTGCCGGAACTCGACCTCGGCTCCATCCCGGCATGGGGCGGCACGGTTCGACTGACTCGCCTGGTCGGCCGCGCGAACGCGCTCGACATCATCCTTCGCGCTCGAAAGATCGATGGGCAGGAGGCCCTTCGCATCGGCCTCGTGCATGAAGTTTGGCCGCTCCACGAGCTTGCGGCTCGCGGGATGGCCCTCGCTGAGGCACTCGCCGAACAACCGGCGCTTGCGGTCGCCGGCGTGATGAACTCGGTCGCTGCCGCGGAGTCGATGACTCTCGAAGATGCGCTGGCGGTCGAGCGGGGCGCGTTCCACGCCACCTGGGGGACGCCCGACCAGCAGGAGGGCATGATGGCCTTCCTTCAGAAGCGGAAGCCCATCTTCAATCGCGGCTGAGTCTCCCCTTCCGGCTGCGCCCCTCGGGCTCAGCGCTTGTCTTGGGCCTTGAAGTAGTCCTCGAGCGCGTCGCCGACCACGGCCGAGAGGGTCTGCCGCGTGGTGGCCGCGTGCACGCGCAGCTTCGTCACCAGTTCCGGGTTGAGCCGCACGAACAACCCTTCGCTGGTCGTGATCTTCGCGTCCTTCTTCGCCATGACGAAAGTATAGCGTCTTGATAACTACCTCACAAAACTGGGTAATTCTTTACATATTTGATTGCAGGCAAATTTGATTTTTATTTATTTTGATATCAACCGATGCGGAGAAAGCCGAGGTTGATCATGAGATCCAGCAAGAATTCCGAGGGAAACCAGCCTTCCAGCCGGCCGAAAGGGCCCGTGAAAGTGCTCCAGGGCGGGCTGATTCTGGGCTTCGTTTGGGCCTGTACGCTGACCCTGTTCGCCTGTGGCGACGCGCCCTTCGCGGCCCCTCCAGCGACTCCATGCGACGGGCTTTGCGGTCCCAACGATTTGGCCGTGTGCCCCTCGGACTGCGCCTCGATCGCGACCGGGGGAACCGGGGGCGCGGCGGCGACGCTCGGCGAGGGTGGCGCTGGCGGAGTGTCGCTGCTTCCGGGCGAGTGCCTTACGCGCGAAGACTGCGGGCCGTCTGAGGTCTGCCTTCCTCCGGGCTTCGATGGCGTGCGCGGGGATGCCGCTTCGACAGAACCAGGCCTCTGCGATCCCGAGCCGCCGATTCGCCGGATGGCGCTCGTTGCCGTCGCTCCCGTCACGTTCACGGAGGATGGATACGTGGAGGAGTCCGGAACGTTCTCGATCAACATCCTCGCCGACGCGTTCGTGTTTGGCACCAGACGTAGGATCGACCTCTGGAGCGGCATCGAGTATCCCGGCGAACCGCCGTTCCAGTCGTACTCCCTACAATCCATGTATCGCTACTCCTTCGTCATTCGAGTCGCATCGGAAGATGCCACCGGCTTCCTCGCGGCCTGCCGACTCAGCTTCGGGCCCACGGGCGACCTTTTGGGCGGTGTGACTCCCGAGCCAGGACGGGCGCTTTGCTCGGGCACCTCGCAGCAGCTCCCCGGCGACGCCGGGCTCCTCGTCGACTTTGAATACTACTGTACGCGCGACGTCGACTGCCCTGCGTACGTTTCGACGTGCAACAGCCGCCGATGTGTCGTGCCGGAGCCAGCCCCCTGAGAACGAGCCCTATCGACGTCTCGTCTGTGGCGCCTTAGGCTCGCAGTCTCAACGCCTGCACGAACCGAGGAGCCCGATCATGACTGCACCCGAAGAAGGCACCGGCTTCCAGCTCCGGTCGACCGTTTTCGAGAATGGCACCCTTCAGCTTTCCCTCGAGAGCGTCCCGATTCCGGAGCCCAAAGACGACGAAGTGCTCGTCCGGATCGAAGCCTCGCCGATCAACCCCTCGGACCTCGGGGTGCTGTTCGGGGTGGCCGACATGACCACCGTCACGGCATCCGGGACGGAGGAGCAGCCGATCATTACCGCCTCGATTCCAGACAAGTTGATGGGCGCGATGAAGGGTCGCATCGGCACCTCGCTCCCTGTCGGAAACGAAGGCGCCGGTGTCGTGATCGCCGCCGGGTCTTCGCCTGCCGCGCAGGCGCTCATCGGGAAAACGGTGGGTATGATCGGCGGTGGGATGTACTCGCAGTACCGAGCGGTGCCTGCGAACCGCGCCCTGCCGCTCGAAGAGGGCACCACGCCAGCCGAAGGGGCATCGTGTTTCGTCAACCCACTCACGGCACTCGGGATGGTCGAAACGATGCGGCTCGAAGGCCACGAGGCTTTGGTTCACACGGCGGCCGCTTCGAACCTCGGGCAGATGCTACAGAAAGTTTGTCTCGCCGACGGCATTCCGCTCGTGAACATCGTGCGCAAGTCGGAACAGGCGGAGCTGCTCCGGGAGATCGGTGCCACGTACGTATGCAACTCGAGCGAGCCGAGCTTCACGAAGGACCTCGTCGAAGCGATCTCCGCCGCAGGCGCGACTCTCGCGTTCGATGCCGTGGGCGGTGGGCGACTCGCCAGCCAGATTCTGAGTGCGATGGAGGCGGCGGCAGCGACCGACCCAAACGCGCCGTACACACCCTACGGCACCTCGGTTCACAAGCAGGTGTACATCTACGGGTTCCTCGACCGCGGGCCGACGGAAATCGTACGGAACTTCGGCCTCACGTGGGGCGTCGGGGGCTGGCTCCTCACGCCGTTCCTGCAGCGAATCGGGCTGCAGAGAATGATCGAGCTTCAGACGAGGGTGGCGCGGGAGATCAAGACCACGTTTGCCAGCTCCTACACCCGTGAAGTGTCGCTCAATGAAGCGCTGACCTTGGAGGCGATTGGGGTCTATGGGCGCCAAGCGACTGGGACCAAGTTCCTAATCAATCCCAACAAGTCCTGAGCCACAGCCGGCGTCAGTCGCTGTTTTCGCGAGCTTCTCCTCCGAGCGACGATGCCACTCCGAAAGCGCTCCCTCGAAGGTCGCAAATCGAAAGAACTCGTTCGCGCCGGTGGCCATCCCGCGCTGAATCTGCTCCCCGAGCGCGAAATCCTCATCGAGGGTTTTGGTGGTGAACGCGTGATTGAGCGCCCAGAAGTTCTGCGCGTTCTCGCTGTGGCCGCGTGGGCCCGGGTCCGGAACGACGGTGAGGACCTCGATGAGCGTTTGGTCGATGGCGATCGGGGACATCATGATGAGCTCGTAGTGCCGTTCTTGGAACAGGAGCGAGGTGTTGGGTGCGACGCTGTACACGACGTGCGTGTGAGCTCGGATGTCCCACTCTTCCTTCGGCTGGTCAGCCAGCGCGACGATCGACTGTCGTGGGAGCACCGTGCGCACGTGGTCGCCCAAGAACTCGAACGTCGAGACGTTGTCGGGGAAGAACTGCGCGATGGTGTCGCGGTGCGCCACCTTGAAGTGGTACGACTCCAGTCCGCCGTCCACGATTAGCTTCCAGTTTGCGTGCCAGACTTTCTTGTCCTTCGCGAACACAACCGAGTCGGCACTTCCGAGGCTCTCGAGTTCCGAAAGAAGCCGCTGTGTCGCCTCATCGGGCTCCCAGGGCCCAGCCGGCTTGTCGGGACAGACCCAAAGCAAGCCCGCAGCCTCGGCACACTGGAGCTCGACGAGCTTGGTGTCGTCGAGGTCCAGCGTAGGAAAGCCTTCCTTGTTTCTCACCGACTTGAGTGCGCCCTCGGTGTCGTAGGTCCATGCATGATAGGGGCATACGAAGCGTTTGCATCGCCCATGGTCTCGCAGCTCTAGCGTTGCCCCTCGGTGTCGGCACACGTTCACGAACGCGCGGACGCGATCGTCGTGCCCCCTGACGACGATGATCGGTGTCCCGAGCAACTCTCGCGTGATGAAGTCTCCGCGGCCCGACACTTGGCTCGCGTGGCCGACGACGTTCATTCGGGACCGCATGAGCGCCGTTTCGCGCTTGAACCGATCCGCATCCACGTACTTCGCGACCGGGACGAACGTTTCCGGTTCGGTCGAGTAGGGCTCGCCGCGCTGGGTGAGCTCCAAGCACTGAGAGAGCAGGGCAACCTGTAAGTCGTGATCCATGGTCATTCCTCGATTTCGAGCACGTTCCGCATGAACGTTTGAAGAGAGCGGACGAGACGCCGCTTCGAAACGGGTCGGCTCCCGGAGTGTGCCGTGCGCAGTGCCTCGTAGACGCCCCCCATCAGGAGAGGCCCGCAGAGATCCGCGTCTACGTGCGGCGGCACCCGACCGAGCTTCTGGCCGGTTCTTACGTTCGCGCTTGCACCGCGGGCTTGTCGGGTGAGCCGCGCCTTCTGGGCCGCCACGGTGGACGCGTCTCCGCCTAGCTGCGACACGACGTAGCGACCAAGCGGCTGGTCGTAGAAGAAGTCGACCATCTTCTCGATGCGTGCTTTCTCACGTTCCCACCAGTCGCTCGACACTTCTTCGAACACTGGCCGGTAGACGGCGTCGTCGAGAGCATCGAAGAAGTTCTCGACCACAGCGACCAGCAGTGCGCTCTTCGATGCGAAGTACCGGTAGGGGAGGCCGGGAGAGACGCCTGCACGAGCCGCGACGGCGGCGAGCTCCATCTCGCCTTCGCCCGAAAGAATCTGCTCCCTGGCGGCTGCCAAAAGCCGCTGGCGGGTTGCTTCACCGCGGGCGGTGTGGGCTGTGTGTCGTGTCATTGCTACGCAGATAAAGTAAATTCACTTTATTTTTTGCGCCAGCAGTTTTTCCGACCGCGCGGATCTAGGTTGTTTTTGGCATCGAACTGGCACTGGAGGCGCTGACGCTCCCGTGACACGCTTGGCGGAGGGGATCGCGGAAGCCATGGAGCCAGCGGAGGAAGCCAATCGACTGGGGGAGTTCCTCGCTGGGAATCGCCGCGTCTTCGTTCTCACCGGCGCGGGATGCAGCACCGATTCTGGCATTCCGGACTACCGCGACGACGATGGCAACTGGAAGCATCGGCGGCCCATGGTCTACGCGCAGTTCGTCGGCAGCTTGGCCAATCGTCGCCGCTACTGGGCGCAGAGCTTCAGCGGTTGGAAGCGCATCGCCGCCGCAAGACCGAACCGCGCGCACCACGCCATCGCCACACTCGAGCACCGAGGCCACTTCTCGAGCCTCGTCACGCAGAACGTCGACTCGCTCCACCAGCGAGCTGGCAGCAGGCAGGTGATCGATCTTCACGGCTCGCTCGGCGCGGTGCGATGCATCGACTGTGATGCGAGGATCCCCCGAGACACGTTTCAAACGCTTTTGTCCGATGCGAACCCGAACTGGGCCGCTGCGGTCACGGCGATCGCGCCTGACGGGGATGCGAAGCTCTCGCGCGACACACTGGACTTCGAGGTTCCCACGTGCGGAGCCTGCGGAGGAATTCTCAAGCCCGACGTGGTGTTCTTCGGCGAGTCCGTCCCCAAGCCCACCGTGGAACGGTGCTACCGGCTCGTCGAGGAATCGGATGCCGTTCTCGTCGTTGGGTCGTCGCTCATGGTCTTCTCGGGCCTTCGCTTCGTCAGGCACGCGCACAAGCTGGGGAAGCCGGTAACCATCCTCAACCGAGGCGCCACGCGGGCGGACGACCTCGCGACGGTCAGGCTCTCGGGGAGCTGCGCGGAGGTCTTGACGCGCGTGGTCGACGGCGAGCCGCCCACCCGGCTGGCCTCGGGGGCGTGAGCGTACGTCCTCGCCCGGCGCAGTTCGCCGGACTGTCACGATTACTTTTCCGAACAGACCCCCAAGCTTCGTAGCGTGGTGGAGCCTGGGTGAGGGCACGTTCATGTCCGTCGATGGTTCTAGTGCGATCGATCTCGTCCTGATGACGGTTGGCTATTGGGCTGTCGATCGACTCATTCGTGACGATGGCCTCGTTCGAACCCTGAAGCGGTTGGGTTTTCGAACCGAACGCGAATGCCTCGTCGTCGTGACGACTGCGCTGGCTCTCGTGGCACCGTTCTGGTCGTGGAGGCCCCTGCCAGGCGGCGAGTCGGTTCGCATTCTGGCTACCGCGGTCGTGGCGTTTCTTTCTTGGAAGGCAGCCACCAAAGACGTCGACGTCGTGCTGGGCGAGAAACACACGGTCGCGCGGGCTGTCCTCGTCGCCTGCGCCGTCGGGGCATGGTGGAGCCCCGCGTTCGTTCTCGCCGCGGCACTACTTCTCACCACGCCGTTCTCGCTTTGGGAGCATCACGCGACGCTTCCCATGCGCGTGCTGCTGGCGACGGTGGCGTTCGCGGCTCTGTCCATCGCGTTCGTCGGCGTGCCGTCGGTGATGGCAGACGCCGCGATTCTTTTTTGGTTCGTGGTGACCATCCAGGTCAGTCACTACCTGATCACCGCACTCGCCAAGGCCTGGCTCGGGCCTCGATGGAATTCTTGGCCGCGCGAAAACCGCCTGCATCACATCGCAGCAAGTGCCTACTCGTGGGGTTGGATGAGGTTTCTACCCTGGGCCACTTGGCGCCGCGTGGTCCACACGGTTCGACGATTCGAGCGACCCATGCAGGCCAGCGTGTTCGCCGTGGAGGCGCTTTCCCCGCTGGCGTTGCTGCACCCGGACGTGGCAGTCGCCCTGTGCGTCGTCTGGTCGTGTTTTCACCTCGGTGTCTTCGCGCTTTCCGGTCTGCTGTTCTGGGACTGGATTCTCACCAACCTTGCCATCGCAGCGGCAGTCATTCTGTTGCCGCCCGACGTGACGGCGCAGGCTTTCGGACCTCTTCAAACGCTCGTTGCGATCGTGTTCATGGTGGCGTTTCCGCTTCGCCACAAGCTCTGGCGTCCGATGCCGCTCGGTTGGTGGGACACGCCCTTCACCCAGCGCGTTCATTGGCACGCACACGGCGAGAGCGGTCGGGTGTACGGACTCTACGCCAACTTCTGGTGCCCCCACGAGCGCCTCTTCGGCAAGGTGAACGCCTGCTATCTCACGCCCGTCCCCGTCATGACGTATCACCTCGGCGAGGTGTGGAAGCACGAGCTTCGCGATGCACTACGCGCAGCGGGGCCGAGTCCCGAGAAGCTCGACGAGCTGCGCGCGGAGTTCGGGATCGAGCCTCGTTCGGACGAGCTCGCGGAGAACCACGTCGCCTACATCCGCCGTCTGTTCTACGAGTTGAACCGAGGAGCCAGGAAGCAGGTGCTTCCGAACGCGCTTCGCTGGCTGAAGGCTCCGGGGGGTCAGTGCTTCTATTGGGGGTCGCTGCCCGGCTATCGACGCCAGGAACCCGTCACCAAAGTCACGCTTCGCTACCGCGAAGAGTACTACGATGGTGAATCCCTCGTCCGGCTCGAAGACCTGCAGATCCTCGAGATCCCGATCGACGACTCCTGCGCCCAAGTGGCGCCGGTTCGTCCGCCCACGCCAAAGAGGATCGACGACCTGTTGCTCGAGCACGCCCAGGGCAAGCTCATCGATCTACCGAGCTTCGGAGACGGCCAGTTCGTGAACGCCGACGATGGGAAGTCTCGGGGCGAGACCATGCCCGCCGAGTAGCGGCTCCTTTGCGGGCCGTCGGATGACCGCTTTGCCCGACAACGCGCTTCGGCTTCGAGTCGCTACGGCTGACATCGGCCTTCGACGACTCTTCGGGTCCATCCGCGTCCCGACCCTCGCGATGCACACTCGCGGAGAGGCTGCGGTTGCCTACGAGCGCGGTCGAGTTCTCGCTGAGGGTATTCCCAAGGCTCGGTTCGTGACTCTCGAAAGCGAGAAGCACCTGCTTCGCGAGGACGAGCCCGCATGGGAGCGGTTCGTCGAGGGCTGAGTCGACTTAGCGCCGCGCCGCTTCGAAGGCCGCCTTGGCCAGAATCCACACGACCAGAAACGCGAACACCATGCCGACGACACCGCCCACGTACGCGAGTGCGGCCCATACTCCCCCTTCGCCGAGCGGTGTTTCCGCCGGCGAGAGTCCGCGGTTTTGGGAGAAGTTTGCGGCCCAGTAGAAGACCGTATTGCCCCAACCGACGATAATGAGGCCCCAGCCCACCCAGAATGCTCGTTTGCCTTCGAGGCCGAGCTTCGTGATGAGCAGCGCGAGGACGGCGATCATGATGCCGTTGGTTACACCGCCGACGTGCGCAGACACCCACCCTCGCGTCGAACCTGGAATCCCCATCTCCCAGGTGGGGAAGGGCCATAGCGCAACGGCGCCGAGCAGAGAGAACGTCAGCATGACGCCGGCGAAGAGGCCCACCCCGAGCACGAGCATTCCGTGGCCGATGGCGCGTCGCTCGAGCTGTTGGGCTCCCTGTGCCGAGAGTTCAGCATTCATCACAACTTTCCTTCCATGAATGAGCGCTACGCCCCCTCCAGCATCCGTTCTACGTCGCCGTCCGTCAGACGAAGCGGGTCGGCGCCGTCAGCGACGTGTTGTCGCCAAGCAACCGCGACGCGGTTTTGCTCCTCGTTGCAGATCGGATGATTGCGCGGGTGGTACTTGCGGGAGAGCACGGGAAACGCGGTGACCGCAAGGTCGAGGCCGAAAGACAGAAAAAAGCGCCAGGCACGAAGAGCACCAAGGGGCCGCCGATAGAGGCCCTCGATCCGCACCATGTGCGCGTACCCCTTGAAGGTTTGCGAGAGGATATGGCTGAACGCGCGAACGACCATCCATCGCCGGTACCACTCGTCGTGCTTATAGAAGTACTTGTAGAAGTCGAAGGCGACGGCGCCATGTTCGACCTCTTCGACCTGGTGCCAAACCCAAAGCGCGCGAATCTTCGGATCGGCGTCGGCCATCAGTTCCTCGTACCGATCGAGGATGATGATTCCGGCGAGGACGGTGAAGGTTTCATAGCCCGCGGTGAAGCCGATGCGGAACTTCTTTCCTCGTTTTTCAAAAGCCTTCTCGAAGTAGTTTTTCGCGGCTTCGTCGAGCTTGGTGATCTTGGGATAGCGTCGCGCCATGGCTTTGTTCCACCCGACGAAGTTGAAGGCGTGAAACGCCTCCTGTCCCATGATTGCGTGGACGTCTTCGGCGAGCTCCGGGTCGTCGATCTCGCCGCGGTACTTCCGCATGACCTCCACCAAGAAGCGCTCGAAATACGGCACGTGGATCCCGAGCGAGTTGATGAACATCGCGAACTCGGGGCAGCTCCGGCTCCAAACCGGGTCGTGGTCTTCGATGGTGCCGTCGTCGTCGAGCTTGAAACGAAGCCGCCGCACTGGGATGTCGTCCATCGGATGTCCAGCCATGACAGCCTCCCGTCCGTCGCCGATGAGGCTACCGGCCGAGGAACGTTTGATCCAGCGCCTTGGGGGCTGCGATCAGTCCTCGATGACCACAAAATCGGCTTTTTCGGCGCCGCAGTCGGGGCAGCACCAGTCTTCCGGGATGTCCTCCATCTTTGTGCCGGGCGCGATTCCGCTATCGGGATCGCCCTCCGCCTCGTCGTAGACGTGGTTGCAGATGATGCACCGCCACTTGCGCATGGTGCCCCAAGAGTACCGTGCGGATGGGGCGAGGTGGGCTTCAAATCGCGCGGCGGCGTCGCCTCGAACCGTGGAAGACGAGCATGGCCAAGCCCAGCATCGAGAACGCGCCGACCTCCCGCGCGGTTCCGCCCACGGCACAGCCCCCGCCGCTTCCAGCGCTTTGCCTGAGCTCGTCGGCTTCTTCCTGCAGGGCGTCGAAAGCAGCCTGCAGATCGGTCAATTCGGCCTGCACCGCGTCGTATTGGCCCGTCGGGTTGCGGCGCTTGTTTACGGCAAGGTAGCGCTGCCTGAGAGTTTCAGCGCGCTCTTCCTCGCTGACGGTTGGATGGTCGTTCGGGAGGTTCTCCGGGATGGACTCGAAGGGAACCACGGTGACGGTCGGCTTCTCCGGATAGTCGTCGTCGCTTGGACTCTGCCAGCGCATGAAGATCCCGCCGCGGGGGTGTCCTGACACGTCGAGCCAGTTGGGGACTCCCGGGTCTTCGTGAGCGAGCACGTATCGGATCACACCGTCCGAGTCCGGTGTGGACTGAAACCAGTTGAGCGAGGTTTGGCGCGTTTGGTAGTCGAGCGACTCCACCCAGAGGTTTCCGAGCTGAATGCCGCCGTGGACCACGTCGGGCATCGGCGTTTCGATGATCATGGCCTCGTCCGGGTCTAACTCGTAGCGGCCGGCGCTGCTCACGGCGGTCGGGATACCGGCACCTGGGATTCCGAATGCGCCAGGGTCTGGGTCGTTGACGTCGTTCACGGGCCAGCCGTCTCGTGCGCTGAGGATCGTCGCAGGAAGAGCCTGAAGCCGCTGTGAAAGCGAGGCCATGTCGCTCACGAACTCGTCGACGGAGAGCGGCGCGACCGGACCGCTCGTCGGACCCGCGATGACCTCGACCTGGACTCCCGCCTCGACCTCGTTGTTCCAGTCGTAGAATCCGTTTCGCATGATGAAGAAGAACGCCGTGGGCTTCAGCTGCATCCAGTTACTCGCACCCTCGGGCTCGGTCGCGCTCAAGAGGATCTCGTAGCTGCCGTCATCCTCAACGACGAGGTCTTCCGAGGTCATGAACTCGGTGCCCCCGAGGGGGTTGTCGAAGACCTGCATGCTGAGGTAGGGCACCGTGCCCCGCTGGCCGAAGACTCGATAGGTATACTCCGGGCTGATCGGCGTCACGTTGATGTACGTGAAGTCGGGGTTGTCGAACCCTAGGCGACACGCAAGGCTCGGACAGCGTGTGATGTGTGGGTTCGCGACGTCATGGTCGTCGGTCGCGCGTGCGTTTTGCATTTCCACGAGCCGCACCAGGTGTCGAAACCCCTCCGCCCGGTCAGTGCCGTCCGCGGTGGTTTCGCTGAGGATCAGTTCGCCTGATGTTTGAAGCGCATCGAGGAAGCCCTGGTAGGCCTCTTCACTGGATTGAGCGATTGCGGATGACGCGCAAAGCGTGGCGACGAAAGGGACGACGAACAGTCTGAGCATGGCGCACTTGTAACATCAGGCTGTCGCGAAGGGCGAGCATCGTCGGGTGTGCGGTCAGGGGAGCTGCGCGCGCGGGACCCCGGCGACTGAGTCGGGACGGTCGACCTCGGCGTGATCCCAAGATCGTTCCTCGTCCAGAAATTGAAGCGGGTCCATCTCCGGCTTCACCTTTTCGTAGATCGTCGGAAACACGCCCTCGGCGCGGTAGCGCGTCCGCATCGCCTTCCACAGCGTGTGGTCGAACATTTCAAGAAACTCTTCCTCCGTGCTGAACACGTCACAATACGTGTGAAGGAAGCCGCCGAGCGCGCGCGCCTTTTGCTCTAGCTCACGAACGCGAGTGACCGCAGGGAAGCGCTCGTCCCCGTCTCTCACGCGCTGAGGAAACCCGTAGACCCCAATGTCGAGGAAGCTGCCGGTTTCGGTCTTCCCCGAATATGGTTTGCCCCGGTTCGCCGGCAGTCGGACTAGCCCTCCGTGGTCGAACACTTTGCAGGGGTACGCGAGAAGCGGGTAGATCTCGAACGCCTCATCGACGTGAGACACCATGTCGGCAAAGTGCTCGGCGGGGAACGCATACTCCTGCCAGACCTGCTTGCGGATGGTGTTCTCTCGCTCCGCCTCTGGGCGGGTGCCCTTCAGGAACGTGGTGTTGGGCGGGAGCATCCAGCCCATGGTGTAGCGGAACCACGGCTCGTTCGCGGCTGGAAGGATCTGCGCAAGACACATACACATGCTTCGATCATGGCGCATCAGGTAGTGGACCATCGGCACCAGTTCTTCGTACCGAGACCCCTCTCCACGTTCGAGCATGCTTTCCACGTGTTTGTAGAAGAGCGGCTTGTACGACCGGTTGATGGCGTTCACAGGCAGCGATCCCGAACGGACTTCGGCTTCGCTGGCGAGATGACCCTCGAGAACGACGGCGCGGTCTTTGCCGAAGATGAGTGTTTCGATGAAGTGTGGAGGAGTGTCGGTGGTGGCGAGCCGCTGGTACTCGGCCGCGTACGCATCGAGCGAGTAGAAGGGTCGATACACGAGCCGCACGTGTGAGGACGCGGGAATGATCCGCATCTCCAGTGCGACGAGGAGCCCGAGCGTCCCGTGGCTCCAGGGCAGGGCACGAAACAGATCGGCGTGCTCGTTGTCGGCCGTCGCGCGGACGAGCTCTCCTTCCGCGGTGACGATTTCGTAGGCGGTCACCGTGTCGTGGACTAGTCCGCAAACATGGGAGTGCGTGGTCATTCCGAGGGCCATCACGAGCCCCCCAAGCGTCGCGTCCCGCATCTCGATGGTGGCCTCGAGCTGGAGCCCGAGCGCGTCCAGGTGGTCAGTCACTTCCCCCACCGTGACGAAAGGCTCGATGCGAATCACCCCACGCGCTTCGTCGACCTCGAGGATTGCCGAGAGGTCGTGCATACGGACGGTCTGCGCCTCGGACTTGTCGGCCATCCGCGTGTTGAGTGACGCCGCGCCCTTTCGGTCCGTTCGAAGCGGCTTCTGGGCCCAGGCTTCGCCTCGCGTGCGGGCCGCCGCGTAACGCTTCACGTCGTTCGTCACGCGTTGGACCCGCTCGTCGTGGTCGGACGCCCGAATCGGCTTCGTCAAACGTTTCTTGATGTTGTCGTATGCGGTAGCCGCCGTACTGAGTGGGAGGGCAACCCCGATGATCATCAGCTCGCGATGGGCATCCGCCCATGCTTTGGCGGCGTCGGTCAGGCGTTGCATGTGCTTGATGGGCATGACCCGAAACCTATACGCTCCAGCCGAGAAAGACACACGCCGAGGCGCACCTTCGGGCTGGCGTATCGAAAGACCGGCGTTGGCCGGAGTAGGGAGAGATGGCGAAATGCGGCTAAATGGTAAACGCGCGCTGGTAACCGGGGGCGGAACGGGAGTCGGTTTCGGCTGCGCGCGGCGGCTGGCCGAGCATGGCGCCGAGGTCCTGATCGTCGGAAGGCGCGACGACGTGCTCGAGGATGCGGTGGGCCGTCTGAGGGCGCTGGTGCCCGAGGGGAAGGTTGGAGCCCGCGTGTGCGATATCGTCGTCGAGGACGAGGTCATCGCGGCAGTCGAAGAGGCAAGCGGCGGCGGCGGGCTCGACATCCTCGTAGCCAACGCGGGAAGCGGATACCCCGGCCCGATCCTCGAGGCGCCGATCGACGCGTGGCAGTTTTGCTGTGAGCTCAACATCGTGGGGACAGCGAGCTGCATCAAGCACGCGGCCCTCTCCATGAAGGACCACGGTGGGGGCAGCATCGTGACGATCTCCTCGGTGGGTGGATCCAAGGTGGAGAAATGGATGGCGCCCTACAGCACGAGCAAGGCGGGACTCGAAATGCTGACGCGATGTGCCGCGGTGGAGCTGGCGCCGTTTGAGATTCGCGTGAACTGCATCGCGCCCGGGTACATCAAAACCGAGGCGCTGGCGGACAACTTCAGCGAGGGCTTCCTCGCCGAGCTGGTGTCGAGCACTCCGCTTGGGCGCGGAGGGGAGCCTGAAGAGGTCGGCGATGCCGTCGTGTACCTGTCGGCTGAGTCGGGGCGGTGGGTCACCGGGCAGATCCTCGGTGTCTGCGGCGGCATGAGCATCGCCCAGGGCGACGACTTCGAGGAGCTCAATCGAATGATGTACGGGGATGAAGTGATGGACGGGGTGATGGGCAAGGCATGACGTCCGCCGACGAGATTCGAGTGGGAGAGCCGCATCGACCGCTTCCCGTCAAGGTGATCAATCTGGTTGGGCGCGCGATGAGCGCCGTCGGAGTGACGCCGGTCTCTCTCGAACCGGACGGCATCATGGAGCGAGCCATCAAGGATGCAGGTGTTGCCGACTTTGGTGGCGACGACTTCGTCGAGGGGCTCAGACGGTTTCTGGAGAGCGCTGAACGGGAGGCTCGCCTGACTTTGCTTGGGCGGTTGATGGTTCGAGGCTACGCCGTCATGAACCTGGCCAACCGTCTGAGTGTGGTCGACTGGCGAAAGCGACACCCTGCCGTGGCCGACGAGGCGATCACGGAGCCGCTGTTCATCGTCGGCCTCCCGCGCACCGGGACGACCATTCTGCATTCGGTGCTCGAGCAAGACCCCGCCAATCGCTCCCCGCTCGCATGGGAGATCCAGCACCCGAGCCCGCCCGCTACAGCCGAGACCTGGGATCACAACGCTCGCATCGACAAGGCGCAGAAGGCGCTAGACCAGCTCTTTCAGCTCGTACCGGGATTCGAAGCGATGCACCCGATGAGCGCCAAATCGCCTGAGGAGTGCGTCGCGATCTTTACGCAGTGCTTCATGTCCGAACAGCTGCAGGTTCAGTTCAACGTGCCGTCTTACAAGGCCTGGCTCAACGATGCCGACATGACACCCACCTACGAGTATCACCGTCGCTTCTTGCAACACATTCAGTCTGGTGGTGTTCGAGGCGGCCGCTGGGTTCTCAAGTCGCCCGCCCACCTCAACCAGATCGATACACTTCTCGACGTCTACCCCGACGCGCGCATCGTTCACACACACCGCGACCCCATCAAGGTGTGCGCTTCGGTGGCGAGCCTCGTTGCCATGCTCCGGAGCGCCGCGACCGATCATCTGGACCTTCACGAGATCGGCCGCCAGCAGCTCGAATGGTGGGCGAAGCTCGTCAACGCAGGGCTCGCGCAGCGAAAGCAGTTCGCGAATCGAAGCGACCAGTTTTTCGACGTGAAGATGAAAGAAACCGTGTCCGATCCGATCGATGTCGTGGCTCGGATGTATGCGCACTTTGGCCTGGATCTCGATGAGAAAGTCGCATCGAAGATGAACGCTTTCATGCGCGACAACCCGAGGGACAAGCACGGTTCACACACTTACACACCTGAAGACTTCGGCATCGACCCAGTGCGCGACCGCGAACCGTTTGAAGAGTACATCGCTTACTTCGGCCTCGAAGAGTAAACGACCACACCAGCGTGTTGCGCGGCTCACCGCGGTCCGTAGTTTCGCGCGTACATCGCTACACTCTTTGACAGTTTGCAGAAAACGACTCCAGGCTTTCCAGAGTCAGAACGATTTCGAGTGCGCGGGAAGTAATCCGCAGCATGAGCACGTTGTAAGCGTGAGTGCTCGTTCGTGTCCCGTGTTGCCCGCGGGAGGGGTAGGTCGCGACCGAGTCCTTGCTTAGGTGTTTGAAAGAAGGAGTTCACATGCGAGTTAGCAGCAAGGTGCTAGCCGTCGTCTCGGCGGCTGGATTCACCGTAGTATCGGCCTGCGACGGCAGCGGCCAAGGGTCGTCGGAGTCAGCTCTTGGCGAGGAAGGGCGACGCGACGACGTGTCGATCGTCCGCGGTATTCGTGAGGATCGTGACCGCCAGAACCGTCGACGTGACCGGGCTAAGCGCGGTCCCGATTTCCGTACGATCGACGGCTCCGAGAACAACGAGCGCAACGATAGCCTTGGCGCGGCCCATACCCAGCTCGTGCGGTGGGCTCCAAGCGACTACGCCGACGGCGTTTCGGCCATGGCTGGGAGCGGCCGACCGTCCGCTCGCATCGTTAGCAATGCGGTAGTGGCCCAGTTCGAGTCCGTTCCGAATCCGTACGGCGCGAGCGATTTCCTGTGGCAGTGGGGTCAGTTTCTCGATCACGATATCGACCTCACCGACGCGGCCGAACCCGCAGAGCCCGCGCCGATCGCCGTGCCGACGGGAGATCCGTTCTTCGACCCCGAATCGACCGGCACCGCGGTGATCGACCTCAATCGTTCCCTCTACGACCTCTCGGTCGAGGAGGGTGAGCCGCGCCAGCAGATCAACGAGCTGACCCACTGGGTGGATGCCTCGAACGTCTACGGCTCCGACGAAGAGCGTGCCGACGCCCTGCGAGCGCACGACGGCACCGGCAGGCTGTTGGTTAGCGAAGGCAATCTGCTTCCCTTCAATGAGGCGGGTTTGCCTAACGCAGGTGGCGACGGAGGGAACCTGTTCCTAGCAGGCGACGTGCGCGCAAACGAGCAGGTTGGGCTCGCTGCGATTCACACGCTCTTCGTTCGAGAACACAACCGCCTTGCCGAGGAGATCGCAGATCGAGACCGAAAGCTCTCCGGCGATGAAGTCTACGAGCGGGCGCGTCAGATCGTCGGCGCCCAGATGCAGGTGA
Source organism: Myxococcota bacterium (assembly GCA_039177115.1). GTDB lineage: Bacteria > Myxococcota_A > Polyangia > Polyangiales > Houyiibacteriaceae > SG8-38. The sequence continues at coordinate 20,619 of JBCDFZ010000045.1, read as the reverse complement.
TCACCTACGAGGAGTTCTTGCCGGCGTTGCTAGGGCCGGACGCCCTCGACCCCTACCGCGGCTACGACCCGGACGTCGACCCTCGAATCAGCAACCTGTTCTCCACCGCCGTGTACCGCCTAGGGCACAGCATGCTGAGCACCACGCTCTTGCGTGTCGACCGACGCGGCAACGAGATATCTGCCGGACACCTGCCTCTCCGCGACGCGTTCTTCGCGCCGAGTCGTCTCGTCGAAGAGGGAGGGATTGATCCGCTGCTCCGCGGGCTGGCCGCGCAGGAGTGCCAGCAGATCGACGTGCAGGTCGTCGACGACGTGCGCAACTTCCTGTTTGGTCCACCGGGCTCGGGCGGCTTCGACCTGCCGTCACTCAACATCCAGCGCGGCCGCGACCACGGGCTGCCAGGATACAACGACGTGCGGGAAGCGATGGGGCTCGAGCCCAAAGCGTCCTTTGCGGACGTCAGTTCAGACCCCATCGTGCAGGCACGGCTTGCCGATGTGTACGAAAGCCCGAGCGACATCGACGTGTGGGTAGGTGGACTCGCCGAAGACCCGGTCAACGGGGGTCATGTTGGCGAACTGATCTTCGCCGTGCTGAAGCAGCAGTTTGAACGACTCCGCGACGGGGACCGCTACTGGGTCGGCCGGCTTCCGCGAAACGTTCGCGAAGAAGTGGAGAGGACGCGGCTGTCGGACATCATTCGACGGAACACCGGTATCGGCCGAGAGCTGCAGGACGACGTGTTCCACGTTCGCTAGGACCCAGCAAGGTGTCGTCGTGTCGTCGTGTAAACGGGCGCGTCAGTCGAGCGCGGCTAACGCGTCCGGACGCGCGACGTCACTCGTCGTCACTCGCTGTGTTACGTGGGACGACTGCGGATTCGTCGGCTGTGACTAGCCGGCGGCGATCTGGGCAAGAAGGGGCAGCGCATCGAGGTCGTCGACCGCGGCTGCCGCTCGTCGAAGGCCGAGTCTCGCGATGGGCTTCGGCTGCAGGTCGGACATGGTTGCCGTGACCGAGGCCCCCAGGTACGCGTAGAGACTGAAGCTTCGGTAGAGTGTCCAAAGCCGATTCGGGTCGAGGTCGGCGGAGGGAACACTTCCCTCATGGAGGGCATCGACGTAGGCCTCGAACAGCCCACGCTCATGGGCTCGTCGCAGGTCGGTGTCCAACGACAGCACCAGGAAGTAGGCCACGTCCCGAATACCCTGGTGGTGCTGCGCGACCTGCCAGTCGAACAGCCCAGGCACGCCGCGCTGGAAGTAGAGGTTCCCCGCGTGCGGGTCACCGTGGATGAGTGTTCGCGGTCCGTCGGCCCAGAAGCGCTCGAGGGCACGCCGTCGCCGGTGGATGCCGGCGGCTCCGCTTCGGACCGACGGCGGAAGGAGCTCCTCGAACCTTTCGATCGTCGGCCGATGGGCGCGAACGCACACGTATCGTTCGATGGCCTCATTCCGCATCCGCTCAGGTGTGCGGAGCCACCGGTGCTGCTCCGCGATCTCCGAGCCCCAATAGTGGGCATGGAGCTTCGCCAGCAGTCGAACGACGGCCGTGGCTTTCGCGACTGAAATTGGCGTTTCGATTGTCGAGAACTCCGCGTCCGAGGCCGAGAGGTCTTCGAGCACCAGCGCGAAGTCGCCGCCCCGACCGTCACGGGCCGCGAAACACGTCGGCGCCTGAACGGGAAGCGACGGACGGACGTCGCGATAGAAGCCAACCTCGGTCGCTCCGAGACGGAAGAGGTTTCCGAACAGCCGTTCTGTAAACCCGGGAGGCTGGATCTTCACGAAGACGCTCTTCGGCGCACCGTCCGCTTTTGCGTCGTCCGCGTATCGGAGTCTGAGGCGGCGTCGTGCCGTTGTCCCCGACGTCTCATCCAAGACTTCGACACCCGATAGGCGGGCTCTTGGAAGAAAGCTCGAAAGGGCGTTTGCCAGCCAGTCTCCCTCGATGGCGTCGAGCGTGGCGGGTAGACTCGAGTCGCGAGTGAGGAGTCTAGAGCGGCCAAGCCGGCCAGACTCAACGGCGATCCGGGCGAACGATTCGAGCGCGTCCCGCATGGCGCGAGCATACCTGGACGCGTTCGCCGAGGACACGCGCGGGCGTGGACTTCGTGATAGTGCCGACTCACGCATGGCGAAGGCGAGCGAAATCAGTGACTCGAAGGCACTCGCCCGGTGGAGAGCGCTCGACCTCTTTCGCCTGATCGCGGTGGTGCTGATGGTCCAGGGGCACGTTTTCACCGAGCTGCTCGACCCGGCGGTCCGGGCGGAACCCTGGTACGTCCACCATCGTTCCCTTCACGGTCTCACCGCACCGATCTTCTTCTTCTCGTCAGGGCTTGCCTTTGGCGTGGCAACGATTCGGCATTGGCGCGAACACATCGAGTGGGGGCCTGCTGTGCGGCGCCGGTTCGAACGCTACGGCTGGCTTCTCTTCATCGGCTATGGGCTGAACCTTCCGAAGCTGAGCCTCCGTCGCGTCCTAAGCGACGCCACAGGAGAGAACGCGCGGGCGTTCCTTCGCGTCGATGCGCTCGAGAACATCGCCGTGTCGCTGTCCATACTTCAGTTGCTGGTTTGGCTCACGAAGGTTCCGAGACGGTTCACGTGGGGGGCGTTCGTGCTCGCGACCGCGTTCGTGTTTGCCGCGCCGCTTGCGGCCGACACCGATGCCGAGGGCTGGCTGCCTCTCGGGTTTGCGGCCTACGTCAACTCGCAGACGGGTTCGTTTTTTCCACTCTTCCCCTGGACTGGCTTCATCTTCCTTGGTGCGGTGGCCGCGTATCTGTCGACCACGGTGGACGGGGCCCTGCGGAGAGGTCGCGCGGCGGGCTTCGCCCTGACTGGCCTCGGGTGTTGGCTCTTGGCGCAGGGGTACGAACGCGCCGGCGCGGCCGTCCCCGTCGCTCCGGACGACTGGCAGTCGAGTCCCACGGTTTTCCTCACGCGGCTCGGCCTGGTGATGATGGCGTTCGCCGTGCTTTGTGCGTACGAGTCATTCTTCCGAGAGCGCACGAACGCGCCAAGAAGCGAATCGCCCGACCTCGTCCAGAGGCTGAGCCGGGAAACCCTGGTCATTTACGTCGTTCATCTCGTACTCCTCTACTGGTGGCCTGAAGACGTCGGGCTATCGGAGCGATGGGCGCCCGGCCTCGGGGTTGTGGGCGCGCTGCTCGTGGCAGCCGTCGTCTTCGTCGTCAGCTGTGCGGCGGCGCTGTCCTGGGCGCAGGTTCGGCGCCGATACCCTCACGGCTTCCGCCGATTTCAGCTGGTGTCGGCCGCGGCGTTGCTGCTGATCTCGCTGGTCAAGCCGTGACGACCTCGCGCACCGACCCTAGCCTTCGCTGCATGAGCGACTCCGACTCCATCGAGCATCTTCGCTACCGTATCGATCGGCCCCTCGTATGCGGCCGCTGCGCTGACGAGGTTGAATCGGGCCAAGCCGGCGCAGTTTCCCTCTCCGACTACGGTCAGCTCGACGTTGGCCTTTCAGAGAAGGGCCTCCAGGTGTGGTGCCGTCGGCACGGAACCAACGTCGTTCACGTCGATTTCGAAGGCCGCGAACCCCCGATGGACTTTCGCGCGCTTTTGCGTCGGCCCACGACCGCAAACTGACTCATGCCGCACGACGCCGCGCCACGAGGTCGGTTGCGGCGGGACCCCAGACCTCTCGCCCGAACGAAAACCCCGCTTCGACGAGCCTAGCCGGGATCACGCGACGGCTTTTCAACACGAGCTCCGTATCAGTGCGGAGGAAGAACGCGCCAATCTCGAGCATCCACTTGGTTGCAGGGAGCCCGAAGGGGATGCCCCACGCTTTCCGAAGGGCCTTCATGAAGTCTCGGTAGACGAGCGGGTTCGGCGCGGCGAGGTTGACCGGGCCTTCCAGATCGGAACGGTCGATGAGGAATCGTGTGGCGCGCACGAAATCCTCGTCGTGGATCCACGAAACGAATTGGCGCCCCCCAGCGACGGGCCCGCCGAGCCCGAATCGGACGAGTCGCAGCAGCGTGTCGAATACACCTCCGCGATCGGGACTCATCACCATCGCGGTCCGGAGCGCGACTTTACGCGTCCGCGGCGTAACCGACTCGCTCTGCGCGGCTTCCCAAGCCTGGGCGATGTCGATGCTCTTTCGCCAGTACGCGGGAGCGTCGGGTTCGTTCCCTCCGATGATTCCGGTGTGCTCGTCGTTTGGTGCGTCGAACCGATGGGCGTAGATGGTCGCCGTACTCATCTGAAGCCAACAGGCGGGAGCGACGGCAGCCTCGGCAATCGCCTTGCCGACGACTCGGGTGGAGTCGATCCGGGAGTCGAACATCTCCCGGAGGTTCGACTCGGTGTAGCGGCAGTTCACGCTTCGACCCGCGAGGTTGATCACCACGTCTGCGCCGTCGACCTCCGATGCCCAGGGCCCGAGGGAATGGCCGTCCCACCGAACGAAAGTCCCAACGGGAGGTGGAGCCCCACGCCCGAAGATCACCACGTCGTCTCCCGACGCTTCGAAGGCGCGAGCGAGCACCTGACCCACCTGGCCCGTACCGCCTGGTATGATCACCTTCATACCCGGACAGTGGGGTCGCGCCTTTTTCGAGTCAATTTGGCTGCATCGATGTGGGCTAGCTGCCCCGATCGACGCGACTCTCCTCCAGCATCTCGAAATCGGTGTCACTCGCGAGGACGCGCGCAGCGATTGAGCGAGTTCGGGCGAATGCTACGTTTGCCGACGAAGTGCGACTCATCGTCGGGATGACCACACAGCATGACACAGTTTGAGTTCCTCTCGGTCTTCATCTCGATCGTGTTGGCGTTGGGCGTTTCGGACATTCTGTCGACCTGGGGGGAGCAGATCCGCTTCCGGAGCAAGGTTCGGCACTATTGGCTCCACACGGCTTGGGGGATTCTCCTTTTGCTTCTGATGATCCAGGCGTGGTGGGGACTCTGGCGATTTCGAGATCGAGAAGATTGGACGTTCTTCGAGAATGTCACTCTAATCGTCCCCTACCTCTTGCTCGCGCTGACCGTCTACGTGTTGACGCCCAGAATCTCCTCGGAGCCTTCCGACATCAAGGACTACTACTACGTCAACGCGCCCTGGATCTTTGGACTTGGAGGAGGCGCGTTGGTCGCCTTCACGATCAACGCAAAGGTCAACCTCGGGACGGGTCTCCTCGATCCACAAAACGCGATTCGTGCGGTCGGAATCATGATCATGGCTGGGTTGGCGGTGTCGAGGAGGGAACGCGTTCATGCCGGCGCCGCTGCGTTGGCTGCCATCCTGCTCATCGCCTGGATCTCGACGACACTCCTTGCGCTTTGAAGCGAATCAGTGTCTCGCGCGAGAAGTCGGCAGCCTGGGTCGCGACGAAACGAGGGCCGTTCCTGGGCAAGTCACCAACTTCCTCGGCCTGCGCGAACCCGCTAAGCTACGGCCATCGATTCGGTAGGCCGCCAAAGCGGGACTGCGGTGGCGGTCGCCATGCTCGTTCTTTGTACGTTGGTCTGGGGGAGCAACACGGTGGTGGGACGCGCCCTCTACCAAGACGTTCCACCGGTGGGTCTCTCGTTCTGGCGAAACGGGGTGGCGCTCGTCGTGCTGATTCCGTTCACCGCGAGACAGCTGCGCGCCGCATGGCCTTCGCTGCGGGAGCGGTGGGGTGTCGTGCTCGCATGCGGGCTCGTCGGGACGGCGCTGTTCAACTACGTGTTCTACCGAGGCCTGCACACCACCACGGCGATCAATGCCGGGATTCTGATGGCGCTGAGCCCGGCGATCATTCCCGCGTTGGCTTGGATCATCCTGGGCGACCGACTGCGTGGTCGTGAGCTTCTCGGCATCGGGGTGTCCTCCGTCGGGGTCGCCTACCTCGTCACCCAGGGCCGATTCGGTTCCCTCGACACGATCGTCGGCCGGGTAGGAGACTTTCTGATCCTCGCGTCTGCGCTGTGTTGGTCGATCTACTCGGTGGTGGTGAAGCTGCGCCCAACCGAAGTCGACCCGCTTCCGTTTCTGACGGCGGTCCTCTTCGTTGCGGTCCTCGGCCTCATGCCGTTCTATCTGTGGGAGCATTTCGTCGCGCGGCCGGTTCCGCTCGACGCCCGGTCCATGCTTGCCGTTGTCTACCTCGGGGTGTTTCCGACCGCGGTCGCGCTGTGGCTGTTCAACCTCGCAGTGGACCGCATCGGGCCCACCCGCGCCGGGCTCTACATTCACTTGGTCCCGGTGTTCTCCGCCGTGCTTGCCGTCATTTTTCTGGGTGAAACGCTCGAGTGGTTTCAGGTCCTCGGCGCGATCCCCATCGCAGTCGGGCTGTACCTCACCACCACGGCGGGTGCGCGCTTGTGACGCGCGTCGACGTCCAGGACGTCCGCTCGCGGATCGCGTGCGTAGACCGCGACAGAATAGATTCGGTTCCTCGGTGTTTACGAGACACCATGCTCTCCGGCTCGCGCTGCCTGTCTTGCCGCGTGAGTCGGAGGGCCATGGGGCCTACGCCTCGTCGAACACCTTCTGGATCGCTTCGTTCTTCCAGCGAAGGTGTGTCGTCACGCCGAGTGCCTTGAGCTGCGGTGCGAGTGTTCTGAGCATCTCGAGCGCAGCTCGTTTCTCTTCTTCCGTGGCGTCTTCGGCTTCGATGATGTCGGCATTGGCGAGCGCTGCCGCCATCGTCCCCTTTCGGCCGCGAACGCCTCCCTTGGTCTCCATGTAGTCCTTGTGGTCCGGGATCATGTCTTCGGGAGACTTGGGTTTGTACATGGTGAGTCGATGGTAGCAGGGTCCAACCCGCCGACGAGAGCAACTCGGTGCCGCCCTGACACGCCAAAATCCGACCCGAACACGCCGGGGCGCAATGGATCGTTCCGACTTCGAGTTCCCCCTGCGTGGATAAGGCAATTCAAGAGGGTCGCGCACAGGGAATCGAGTTCGAGGGCCGCACTGAGGCAGCGGCGGGCGAGCCTCGATTGGTGATCCGTGAGCTAGGACCGGCCGACAAGGACGCGATGCGCGTAGCGCTCGACCGGCTCACGCCGGAGTCGAGCTACCGGCGTTTCATGTGTCACCGGTCCGGCTTCACCGATCGTGAAGTCGCACAGCTCACCGACCCCGACGGCATCGACCACGTGGCCGTTTGCGCTGTCCTCGAGGGACCGGACGGGGCGTCCGAGATCGTCGGCACGGCTCGCTACTTTCGATTTGGCGCGGCAGGCGACGCGGCAGAGCCCGCCATCATGGTCGTCGACGGGCATCAGGGAATCGGCCTCGGACGCCTTTTGTTCCGGCGACTCCTCTCCGTGGCGCAAGGGCAGGGTATCCGCACCTTTGAGTGCGAGCTGCTTGCAACCAACACGCCCATGAAACGACTTCTCGACAGCGTCAGCGGCGGGCTGACCGAGTACGTACAGGCGGACCCAGGGTGCGTGGTCGCGAGGATCCCAACCCGCGCAGGCGCGCCGCTGGCCGAGCAGCGCGCGGCGTGACAGCCACGCAACGACAGGGCCCTTCCTCAGCACAACGCACCGCGTGTAGAATCGCCGCGTCCGTCAATTGCACGTCGTGAATGGGCTGCCGTCGTCGCGTGTAGCGGTCCAGCTGAACCAGGTACGGCTCGGCGTCTCGTTTGGCACGTTGAACGACTGGAAGCCGCCTGCTGCACCGGTGGGTGTCGAGAGCCCGGACGCCTGTGCGCCGCCGGACACGGCGATCGTGCCGCTTCCGGAGGCTTCGGTTCCGTTGATGAGCGGTTGACTCCACGTGGCGGCCTGAGGGTTGTCGCCGACGCCGAGGTTCCCGAGGTCACAGAAGCCCGCGACGCCGTCGCAGTTCACGTTACCGATGGACTTGAGGTCGGTAATGCACCCTGGGCCCGAACTTGCGTCGGACGGCGAGTAGTCCTCGGTGCCAGGTGCCCAGTAGTCGGTTGCGGCGTTACACGCATCCCAGGTGATGGCGCCCGCAGCCAGGTCGAGCGTCCCCGTCGCAACGGCCACGGTGTTCCCCGTGGGGTCGCACGAGGCGGGGAACCCGGGATCCGTTTCGAGTCGCCACGCGGGGTTGGCCTCGCCGTTGCACGTCGGGGCGAAGGCGTGAACCTTCGTGGTAACGGTGATGCTGCTCGCGACGACGAAGTCTTGAAGCAGCCAGTAGTGAAGCATTCCGACCGGTCCGCTTTGGATGTTGTTTGCGCCGTCGTCGCTGTACTCGATGACGAGTGAGCCGACTTGGCCGCTCTCCGTAGCGTCTCCCAGCCCGAACAGGGTATCGCTAACTTGGAAGACCCCCGCCAGGTCGTACGCGACCGTGCATGTCGAGGGCTCGATCGTGCATGCCGTCGTGTCCCAGGCCGCGCAGTTCGAGTCACACGACGCCGTCCCGGTTGCGAAGCCTCCGAGCGTTGAACAGTCGATGGTATCCCCTAGCTCGCACACCTCGCCGGCCTCGAGCATCCCGTTGCCACATACGGCGGGCGGGGGATTGCAGCCGGCGCTGCACCCGAGTGGGCCGGTGCCGTCGTTGACGCCGTCGTCACAGAGCTCCGTGCCCTCGGTGCGGCCGTCGCCGCAGGTCTGAATCGAAAGACATCCTGGAAGACACTGGCCTTCGCCGCCGTCGTTCGCCCCGTCGTCACAAGCTTCGCCGAGGTCGACGGTGGCGTCGCCACACACACCCTCACCGGCGATCGGCGTCGTGGTCAGGACGACCGAGACTTTGTGCCCGTCCTCCGCGATGTCGCGATTGCCGGTGCCAGGGTAGCCCCCAATGGGAAAGTGATTGTCGATGGTCGACGACTTTCCGAAACGGATGCCCACCTTGTCGCCGCCCGCCGCAGGGAAGAAGAGATTGGAATCGGATCGAGCGCGAGGCTTGAATGCGAAGTTGAGGGTGACCGTGGTGTCGCCGCTGCCGGAGATCACCGCTTGGTTGGCCCCAAAGAACTCCTGGTAGGTGTCGTTTCGGCTGTTGCCGATGGGGTGCTCCACGATGATGGGGTCGACCACGAAGTCGAAGGAGCCCGCCTCGCCCGTGCTGGTGACGTAGCTCGCAGAGATCACGCCGTCACGCCGGAACTCGGTAAAGCCGCCCGCGTCTTCGAGTAGCACGCTGTCGTCCTTCAGGTCGTAGGCCCCGAGGATCGAATGCGACAAATCGATCTGCCACTCCTCGTTCGGCACTGATACTACGTCGAACTGCACCTCGTATTCGGCCTCGGCCACTGCCGTCTTGTCGCCGGTGGTGCAGCAGGCGTCGGCGCCGATGAAGCCCTTCAGCGAGGCGTTGACCGTGGTCGCGCTCGAGGTTGCCGACACGCGATGCCGCCATTCGCGCACGTCGAACAGTGAGTCCTCGCGAAAGTCGGGCTCGCTGAGGTCCGTGATGACCAAGTTCTGGATTCGAGTGGTGGGAACCTCGTTGAGGTTCGCGAAAAGCGTGACCCAGGAGTCGACGCGAGCGAGCTCCACGGGGTCGAGGTCGAGGCCAAGCAAGCCGGGGATTGGGAAGGCCTCGATCGCCTCGCTCAGCGGGCCAGTCAGGAATGGCAGGATTCCTTGGAGCGATGCATCGAGCGCGTCCGGGTCGATGCCGAGCGAGTCTTTCACCACCTGCGCGTCGAGGCTTTCGGGGTCGGGGTTGCCGAGATTGAACTCAAGGCCGTTCTCCGTAAACGCCAGGTCGACACCGGTCGCCAGGTTCACGTCGAGAATGAGGACGAACGTCCCCGCGCTCCCAACGCCGTTCTGTACGAAGAACTCGACGCGTAGCGCACCGATCTTGAGCTCGAACTGTTCTCCACTGGGGCCTGGGTTCGGGGTGAACACAGGAGACAGGCGCGGTCGAATTCGGATCTCGACGGGGTCACCCGGATCGCCCGCGTCACCGAAGTTGGGGATCAGCGCGGACAGAACCCCCACGTTGAGCGAAATCGGTCCGAGGCCAGGGGCCTGGATCTCGGTGAGGTCGAGCTGCAAGAGACCGCCCTCGATGAGGGCCTGGATCATCTGGTTGAGCGAGGTGGTGGAGATCGCGAATGCGAGTCCGTAGGGGAGGCCGCTCGGGGAAACCTCTCCAAAGGCGGGCGGCGTTTCGCCGAGTACCGAGAAGGACGCCCCGAGGTCCGGCGCGAGAGGAAGCGGGTTCGGCTGCGTGATGGCCGCGTCGGCGATGAGACTCACTCCGTTGGCGTCTTCCGAAATCGCCGAGAACGGAGCGTCGAGCATGGCGCCGATCGCGTCACCGACCGGCCCTGCGATAGCGATATCGGCGAGCGCCATCTGTATGGCCTCCGCGATTGGCGAGTCGAGCGGCCCTCCGCCGTCCGGGTCGCCCAGGCTGGTTGCGAACCCGTCGGTTACGAGCCCCTCGAGATTGCTGCCTACGATTCCGTCGATGATGTCGCCGAGGATCGGGTTGTCGCAGATGCCGGAGATGAACTGGTAGGAGAACTGGTCGAGCCCGATCGAAAGCGCACCCGCCTGGTTCACGTCGACCAGACGCGCATCGTCCCCATCTGGCTGGAGGTCGAACGTGGCGCTGATCGCCGCGGAGTCGGCCATGAGCTCGAGGCCACACGTGAAGTCGAGGATGTTCGCAACGTCGCGAACGCGCATGTCGATCTCGACGAAGAAGTCTTCGATGGGGATCGTCGCGTCCACCGAAGACGGCCCCGTGGCGGCGGCGTCGAGCCCGAAGCTCCCGAAGCCGACTTCCACCGCGTTCACCGTGGCCTTGAAGAGACAGCTCGAGCCCGCTTCGATGACGCACTCGTCGTCCAACACCGGGTTCTGCGATGTGATCAGATCTCCGACGTTGAGCGCTTCACTCGAGAGTGACTCGATGACCGGACCGATCTGGTCGAGACCCGTATTGTTCAGGCGCATCACCACGCCCTCGGGGTTCAGCGCGCCTTCCGAGAGCGGGCCGGTCGTGGTGCCGTCGACTGCGATGACGGTGACGGTCGACGTCCTCACGACCTCGGGGGGGTCGCCCTGAATCAGCTCGACTGCGATTCGGTTGAACACTTTGTCGCGGTCGACCGGCACGACCGCGCTGAACGTCCTCGCGTCGGTGTCGAACTGAGTGACGCCACCGTTCACCCGGATCTCGGTGGAGGCATCCGGGATGACGCCGCTGAAGGAACCCTCCACCGTGACGGAAGTATCGGTCGTGTACTCGCCGTGGGATGGCGTGTCGATCTTGACGACGGCCAGGTTGCACGATGGCGTCATTGCAGCGAGCGCCAAGAACAGCAAAAGCGCAAACCCAACGGTGCGCGGGCCGCGCATTCGAGACTTCATCCGTGTTTGCATCACATCTCCACCAACTCGTCGCGGGCGTTTCGACGACTGCCTCTCTCAGACTAGGCGGCGCGAAGATACACCGCTCCGCAAGCCCGCGGCTAGACCGGATCGACCTCACAAATCACAAACGCATTACGCCGAAACTCGACAAGCGATCGTGCCAGAAACAAGGGGTGCGAAGAGTGCGGTTCTTTCGCGTGGTTTACCCGCATACGAATCGCTTCGTCGAAACCGCATGAGGCAAAGCCAGCTAGTCGAGGACCACGAATCGATGCGTGGGTTCGGTCACGAGGGCCGTTTTCGGCGGGCTGGTCGCGCCATCCGGGTCCGCAGGACGCGAGGCAGCGACTCATCTCCCGCTCCGATCTCTTGCACCCGGAGACCTCTCGGCTCCAACCCGATGCTCACCCGTCGGCGAAAGTCGTCGCACCGCCACTGGCTCGCGCGTCACTACGGGTTCGGCTCAGTTCGTTCCACGCTCGTCATCGTGCCGCGGCGTCCGATTCGACGAGCGTCATCGCGCGTGCGGACTGACCCACGTTCCTCTTCCTGCGTTCAGCAGGGAGAGCACGGATCTCCGTGTCATGCCTCGCGTGATCCACGCCAGCGTCCCTATCTCCACCGTCGATTCGCGGTCGCGACGCGCGACGGTTCGGTAGGCTCGGTTCAGGGGTCCGCGACTTGGTGTATGGACGGCGCGATCCGTGCGTCGCTCGTCCTAGACGTGCGCCGCTGCTGGTTGAGTCTACCGTTTTCGAACAAAAACCCGAGCCTTGCGTCCGTCACGAACGATGCCTTGCGAAGCGTCCCCGCTTCTGGGCACCATCCGCCCATGAGCCCGTCAACCTGTCTACGGGGCCTGGGAGTCTGGCTGGCTCTCGGCGCCTCCGCCGCACTCGCTCAGCCCTCGTTCGTCGCGTTCGAAACCGGTCCCGTTCGGCCCCTCGCGCTGCAGGGCACGATCCTCGTGGTGACGAACACTCCGGACAACCGACTCGAGACCTTCAACGTTCGTCCAAACGGCATCCGGAGACGAAACTCAGTACCCGTCGGCCTGGAGCCCTGCGCCGTCGCGCTGCGCAACAACGGCACTCGTGCCTGGGTCGTCAACCATCTGTCCGACAGCGTGAGCATCGTGGACATCCCCACTGGCTCCGTGCTTCGGACGCTTCTCGTCGGGGACGAACCGAGAGACATCGTCATCACCGATCCCGATGGTCCTGGACCTCTGGGCGAGCGTGCATTCATTACCACCGCCCACCGTGGCCAACACCGAATCCATCCGTCGATCGCAGGTGTTCCTGGTGCCGGCGATCCCGCCCTCACGACCCCGGGCGTGCCGCGGGCCGACGTGTGGGTCTTCGACGTGCAGAACCCCGGTCCGGGTGTCGGCGGGACCCCGCTTGCGGTCATCGAACTCTTTGGCGACACGCCCCGCGCGCTCGCGGTGAGCCCAGACGGAGGGACGGTCTACGCCGCCGTCTTTCACTCGGGGAACCAGACGGCCGTGGTTCACGAGGGCGCCGTCTGCAATGGCTTCGGCGGCGGGCAGTGCAACGGGGACGGCGTCACTTCTCCGGATGGGCTCCCCGGTGGCAATCTGCCCGGAGGCAACCCGGGCCCCTCGACCAACTTTGCCGGTGTAGATGCGCCGGAGGTAAGTCTCGTCGTGCAGTTCGACAATGACTCCGGTGAGTGGCGAGATGAGCTCGGCCGAAATTGGAGCAACGGAATCCGTTTCTTCCTTCCGGACCTCGACGTGTTCGCCATCAACGCCGAGTCCCTCTTGGAGTCCACGAGCTTCGCTCATGTCGGGACCATCAACTTCAACATGGTGGTCAACCCAGACAATGGGAACCTCTACGTTTCGAACACCGATGCCCAGAACCTCACGCGCTTCGAAGGCCCCGGCAACTTTGGGGGCAGCACCGTCCAGGGGAATCTCCACCAGTCGCAGATCACGGTGATCGATGGTGTCGACGTTTCCCCGGTTCACCTCAACTCCCACATCGACTACTCGGTCACTCCCGCTCCTGCCGGCGTGAAAGACCACAGCTTGGCAACGCCAGTCGACATGGTCGTATCGTCGGACGGGACGACCCTCTACGTCGCGGCCTACGGCTCTAGCAAAGTCGGCGTCATCTCCACCGCTGACCTCGACGACGACACGTTCGACCCGACGACGGAAAGCAGCAACTACATCGCCGTGTCTGGCGGTGGCCCTGGAGGCTTGGCGTTAGATGAGACCAACCAGCAGCTGTTCGTCCTCACCCGATTCGACAACTCGATCTCCGTGATCGACCTCCAGACAAGCACGGAGATCAACCACCTCCCACTCCACAATCCAGAACCAGCATCGCTGATTGCGGGGCGCCCCGTTCTCTACGACGCGTTCGCAACCTCGAGCAACGGCGAGGCCTCTTGTGCGAGTTGCCACGTGTTCGGGGACTTCGACAGCTTGGCATGGGATCTCGGAAATCCCGACGATGAGGTGACGAGCAACCCGATCCCGATCAACTTCTCCGACTTCAACGTCTTTCAGCAGTTTCCAGTCGACACTTCTCGGCTCAATGGAACCGGCGAGATCGACGACTTCCATCCTATGAAGGGCCCCATGACTACGCAGACGCTTCGCGGCCTCTCGAACAGCGGAGCGATGCATTGGCGCGGTGACCGCTCCAATGGCGTTTTCGGGGTGGACGAGTTCGACGAAGTGCTCTCCTTCAACAACTTCATCGTGGCTTTTCCCGGGCTCGTTGGAGGTTCCACGCCAACCAACGGCGTCATGAATCAATTCACGACGTTCACCCTGCAGGTGGTCCTTCCGCCGAATCCCGTCCGCGCCCTGGACCTGTCCCTCACCCCAGCGCAGCAGCGCGGTATGGATTTCTTCGACGGAACCGCAGGCCAGCTGTCAGACGGCACGACGCTCGGTGGGTTTGGTTTCACCTGTGAAGGCTGCCACTCATTCGATCCCACGCAGGGTTTCTTCGGCACGGGGAAGCTCGCCAGCTTCGAGGCGGAGCAGCAGGTCTTCAAGATTCCGCACTTCCGCAACCTCTACCAGAAGGTTGGGATGTTCGGGATGCCCAACGTCGACTTCCACCTCCCCGGTGACCCGAGTCACATGGGCGATCAGGTGCGCGGGACTGGGTTCTTGCACGACGGGGCAACCGATACTCTGTTTCGCTTCTTCACCTCGATCGTCTTTCAGCATCCGTCCGTCATCTTCGATGACCCGAGCGCAGGGTTCAACGGCGGCGATCCTCAGCGCCGTGACGTTGAGGAAGCCATGCTGGCGTTCGACTCCGACCTCGCGCCGATTGTCGGTCAGCAGGTCACCCTCAACGCTACGAACATTGTGGACGTGGCTGATCGCATCGATCTTCTCGAGGAGAGGGCGGGCACGACCTTTCAGTCCGCCGTGCTCGGCGGGCTCACGTCGGAGTGTGATTTGGTGGCGGTCGGCCGTCGTTCTGGGATCGTCCGAACGGCGTTGTACGACCCTGGCACCGACACCTATGTGCTCGACCAAGCCGGTGCGGTACCCGTGTCGTCCGCAGACATGCGGGCGGCGGGTCAGCTCAACTTGAGTGAGACGACGTTCACTTGCGTGCCCCCCGGTTCGGGAGAGCGGCTAGGTCACGATCGAGACATGGACGGCGTCTGGAATCACGACGAGACCCTGGCTTTCACGGACCCCGCCAACCCGGGCAGCCTGCCCGGGGCTTGCAGTGACGGAATCGACAACGACGGCGACGGTGCGATCGATACCGCCGATCCCGGCTGCGAGGACGCAGATGGAGACATCGAGAACCCCGCTTGCAGTGATGGCTACGACAACGACGGAGATGGATTGATCGACGACGACGACATCGAGTGTCAGGGCCCGTCGGACGACAAAGAAGGGGCGGGCTGTAGCGCGGTACCAACGAGTCAGTCCCACGGATTGATGACCGTGCTCTGGGGCGTCGCGCTCGCGATCGGCACTCGACGGCGGCGCCGCCCACAGTCTTCCGACTGAGAGGAGGCAGCCTCCGCCGCAGCGTGGGTCGCGGTTGCTAGTTGCAGGTGGTGTTCGGGCTCGACCCGTTTCGCGTTCCCGTCCAGCTCACCCACGTTCGACTGTTACTCTGGGGATCGTTCGGGACGTTGTAGGACTGGAATCCGGTAGCGTTTCCGAGCGGTGAAGACACCGTGCTCCGCGACGGATCCGCCGATAGAGACAGCGCGCCAGGCGGTCCCGACGTGGGGCCGTTCACCAGGGGCTGGTTCCAACTGAAGTTTTGGGGGTTGTCGCCCGAGGCGAGGTTGCCCGCGCTGCAGAAGAACCCAGAGCAGTTCACGTTTCCGACGGAGCGGAAGCCGTTCATGCATCCCGGGCCGGTCGCAACGTCCGTCGGATCGTAGTCGTTGGGCGTCGAACTCCAGTAGTTTGGTTCAGAGCACCCATCCCACGTCACGGTTCCGCCGCTCAGGCTGCCCGTGGCCACCGGTGGCGCGCTTCCAACTGAGTAGCCGCAGCCACTGGCATCTGGGAACCCAGCATCACCGGGCTGCCGCCACGTCGGGTTGACGTCTCCGTTGCAGTTCGGCGCGAAGCCGTGGACGTTCGTGATGACCGTGACGAACAGAGAGCTCGTCGTGAAGTCGTTGTGGACCCAGTAGTGCAACAGGTTCGCGTCGCCGTCGATGATGTTGCCGCTGCCGTCCGCAGTGAACTCGATGGTGATCCGGCCATCGAGTCCGCTGAACGTGGCGTCTCCGAGACCACCGGTCGTGTCCGTGATCTGGAAGTTGGCGATGAGGTCGTACTCGACGGTGCAAGTCGACGGCGCGCTGGTGCACGTCGAGTCGTCGTAGCTGAGGCACGCGTCGCAGGAAGCGGTCCCGCCGTCGAAGCCGCCGGGGAGGGTGGTGCAGTCGACCGTGTCGCCAAGTTCGCACAGCTCGGTGCCGTCGACCGTTCCGTCGCCACAAGACTGGGTCCCGGAGCAGTCGCCGAGGCAGAACCCATCTCCCGTGCCGTTGTCGGAGCCGTCGTCACAAGCTTCGGTGCCGTTCTGCAGGTCGTCGCCACAAACCTGGGTCGCCGAGCAGTCGGCGAGACAGAAGTTGTTGCCGCCGCCGTTGTTCGCGCCGTCGTCGCACGTCTCTCCCGGATCGAGTTGACCGTTTCCGCAGTTACCGGGGTTCACACACTGCGACGTGTCCCAGCTCTCGCAGGACACGGCATTGCAGGTTGCGGTGCCACCCGTGAATGCGGGATCCAGTCCGGTGCAGGCGGTTTGGTCGCCGACCTCGCAGATCTCCGTACCTTCCTGTGTCGCGTCTCCGCACGTCTGGATCCCCAGGCACGAGAGGCACTCGCCGCTCCCACCGTCGTTGTCTCCGTCGTCGCACACTTCGGTTCCACTCTGCACGCTATCGCCGCAGACCTGGATGCTGGTGCAATCGAGGCACTCGTTGTTTCCGCCATCGTTGACGCCGTCGTCACAGAGTTCGGTACCGTTCGCGACGTTGTCTCCACACACTTGAATCGATTGGCACCCAGGGAGACAGCCGTTCTCTCCGCCGTCGTTGATGCCGTCGTCGCACAGTTCGGTCCCGTTGGTGACCGAGTCACCGCAAGCTTGAGCCGCCGAGCAGTCGTTGGTGCAGAAACCCTCGCCACCTCCGTTGCTCGCGCCGTCGTCGCACGCTTCGGTCCCCTCGGTTACGGAGTCACCGCACGCTTGGAAGCCCTGGCACGCCAGACACTGCCCATTGCCACCGTCGTTGACGCCGTCGTCGCACAGTTCGCCTGGGTCGACTACGCCGTCGCCGCAGTCGGCGGCGGTGGTGCAGGGCGCCGTATCCCACGCAGCGCACGCTGCGTCGCAGGAGGCCGTGCCGCCTAGGAAGCCTCCTCCGAGATCCGTGCAGGTGACGGTATCGCCCTGCTCACAGAACTCGGTTCCGTTTTGCGTACCGTCCCCACAGACCTGGACCGCCTGGCAGCTCGGAAGGCATCCGTTGTTTCCGCCATCGTTTACGCCGTCATCGCAGACTTCGGTCCCGTTGGCGGTGCCGTCGCCGCAGCTCTGGATCGCTTGGCAGCCAGGTAGGCACTGTTCGTCGCCGCCGTCGTTGGTGCCGTCGTCGCACACCTCCGTACCGTTTGCTTGCGCGTCGCCACAGCTCTGAACGCCGCTGCAGTCACCAAGGCAGAAGTTGTCACCGCTCCCGTTTGCGGGCCCGTCGTCACACGATTCGGTTCCCTCGGGGGTCCCGTCGCCACAGCTCTGCGTGCCCTGGCAAGCGAGACACTCACCTTCTCCGCCGTCATTGACGCCATCGTCGCAAACCTCGCCGGGGTCGGTCGTTCCGTTGCCGCAGTCGCCAGAAGTCGTACACGTCGAAACGTCCCAAGCGGCACATGCGGAGTCGCAAGACGCGGTTCCGCCGAGGAAGCCAGCCCCGAGGCTGGTGCACGTGATCGAGTCGCCTTGCTCGCAGAACTCCGTTCCGTTTTGGGTGCCATCGCCGCAGACCTGCGTGTCCGAACAATCACTGAGGCAAAGGTTGTTGCCCGTCCCGTTCTGCACGCCGTCGTCACAACTTTCGGTTCCTTCCGCGACGTTGTCGCCGCAGGTCTGGAGGCTCACGCAGGCCCAACATTCGCCTTCACCCCCGTCGTTGACGCCGTCGTCGCACGTCTCGGTTCCGTTGACGGAACCGTCGCCGCACACCTGCAGCCCGACACAACCAGGGAGGCAACCGTTGTCGCCCCCAACGTTGGCTCCGTCGTCGCAAGCTTCCGTGCCGTTCTGCACACCGTCGCCGCACAGCTGCACTCCGGAGCAATCGTCGACGCACACGCCAGGCCCGCTTCCGTTGCTGGCTCCCTCGTCGCAGGCTTCAGTGCCCTCTGCGTTTCCGTCGCCACACACTTGGATACCACCGCAGGCGAGGCATTCCCCCTCGCCGCCATCGTTGGTGCCATCGTCGCATGCCTCACCCGGGTCGATCTGACCGTTGCCGCAGTCCGACGAGGTGGTGCAGGTAGAGATGTCCCAGGCCGCGCATGTCGCATCGCAGCTTGCCGTTCCTCCGAGGAAGCCACCTCCGAGCGACGTGCACGCTACTGCGTCGCCTTGTTCGCAGAACTCCGTTCCGTTCTGTGTCCCGTCTCCGCACGTTTGGATCGATCCACAACCGGGCAAGCACTCGTCGGCGCCGCCGTCGTTGATTCCGTCGTCGCAGACTTCCGTTCCATTCTGGGTTCCGTCTCCGCAGGTTTGCGTTCCGCTGCAGTCGCTGAGGCAGAAGCCGTCGCCCCCGCCATTGTCGTTTCCGTCGTCGCAGGCCTCGGTGCCGTTGGGAACTCCGTCACCACACGACTGCACCCCGCTGCAATCTCCAAGGCACGCACCTTCGCCAGACCCATTGCTGGCGCCTGAATCGCAGACCTCGGTGCCCTCGGCGGCGCCGTCTCCGCAGGTCTGGACGCTCTGACATGCCAGACACTCGCCTTCCCCGCCGTCGTTGATTCCGTCGTCACACGCTTCCCCCGGGTCGACGTTGCCATTTCCACAGTTCAACTCCGTAGTGCAGGCCGACGTGTCGAACGCCTCGCAGGTGCCATTGCAGTCGGCGGTTCCTCCGATGAAGCCTCCTCCGAGGGTTTGGCAGTTCACGGTTTCGTTCGTCTCACATGCCTCGGTGCCTGTGACCGATCCGTCGCCGCAGATCTGGAAGCTCGTGCAGCTCAGGCATTCCATCGGCCCGCCATCATTGACGCCGTCGTCGCAGACCTCGTCGCCGTTCCCCGCGCCGTCGCCGCATACTTGGAAGCCAGAGCAGTCTGGAAGGCAGTTTCCTTCACCCGTTACGTTGTTGGCGCCTTCGTCGCAACCTTCCCCACCTTCCACGATGCCGTCGCCGCAAACGGAACTCACGACGCACACGCCTGCTTGGCAGACGCCGGTCGAGGCTCCGTCCATGCACGTCGTCCCGTCGGCTATGAAGGGCTGGTCTTCAACGACGCATTCGATCTCCGGAAGAACGCGCCAACTGTTCGCGGTGCACGGATTGGTATCCAGCTGGTTGCAGATCTTGCAGGCAAAGGTTGTCGTGTTGCCTTCGGCGTCGGTCTCGATGCACGTCGAACTGCACTGAGAGATTCCGGAGATGGCAACCAGCGCACCTACGACGAAGACGATCGAGATCGATCGCGAAACAGCGTTCTTCACCATCACACACCTCGGTTCATTGAGCGGGCGCGTACTTTACATGTCGTAAAGCACAGAATGTCAAGATGCGTTGGGCGGTGTTCGAGGGTTTTCATTTCTTCGAAGAACGAGAGCGCGCCCGCGTTTGTGATCGCATTCACAAGAGACGCGTCGCGACACTACGCGCGACCAACTCGATGTGCGTTCGTGTGTAAGAACAAACGTTGCAGATCCGAGAATGAGTAACGTGGTCACTACAAGAATGCGATTGCGTTTCGCATGCCGTGCAGTGGTCGCATCGCTACAGCAACGCGCGTGCACTGCTAGTGCGCGTCAACACTCGTTCGAGCAAACGCCTTCGCCTTGCACACGCAACGCGACATCGATTGAACTACGCGTAGCTTCGCACGACGCGCGGAGTCGGAAGCGAACGCCTTCCCGACGCGCCTACGCGACGTCGCCGCGTGTGGTTCGTTGAGCGCGAGGTCTGGGGTCTCTTTCGCGCCACACGCTCATCGTCACGTCACACGTTGATCGTAGCGCCGACCAGAGTCGCATCGCCGGAGTTGAAGTCAGCGAGAGTTGAAGTCGATGGGAATCGAGGCCGACGGGAGTTGAGTCCGCCGGACTTGAATCGTCTGACAAACGTGCCGGCGAGGTCACTGAATAGAGCTGATGTGTGTTTTGTATCCTAGGGTACGGACGCGGTAGGTCCTTCAGCGAGCTGCCTGCGTGCACTCCCATTTTGGCGCGTACGCGTCCTCGACCGACGATAGGGTCGGGCCTCCTCGGAGAGCCCGATGCACGATTTGCCCGTTTTTGCGCCCTATTCCCGTTGGGGGCGCCGGTGCGGTAGGCCCGCACCTGCACCCTCGTTTTCTCGAGCTGTTACGCAGCTCATCCTGTTTACCGCTGCGACGTCGTGGATGTTCGGCTGTCAGCCGTCCGGTTCGGCCGGCAACACCGAACTGAACGTGTTGATCCCAAGCGGTTCGAGCCAGAGCGGCCCGGGCACCACCCCGTTCAACATCACGACGGTGGAATACACCATCGTGTGTGACGACGGGATCGACTACGACCCCACCACCAACCCCGACATCGACAGC
>JBCDFZ010000044.1:0-44838 GCA_039177115.1 Myxococcota bacterium | reverse complement strand
GGCCACCGTGCCGGAGCTCATGTCGCTCCTGTATCAACGTCGAAGCTCTGGGCCGCCGACGCGAAGCAAGTTCTCGTCGATGCCGCCGTTCGTCGAGGCGCAAACGGCCATCAAAGAAACGCCGGACGATCGGCATCCGCCGTCCGTTCCGCCGGGGCCGCCCAAACCGCCAGTGCACATGCTCGGCGGGTCGGCGCCGATGAACTCGGCATCTGGCTTGTCCGCAGGTGCCATGGGCGCGTCAGGATCGGGCGCGTTCTCAGTCACGGCGTCGGCACCGGTGCCAGCGCCGAGCGGCTTTTCGGCAGCTCCCAACGACTTCGAGCCGCTCGCGGACTCGCTGCAGCCCGACATCTCGCTGCCGTCGATTCCCGCGATGCTTTCCGACCTCGAGCCGGACGTCACACACTATCCGGTTGAACCGGTGCCGGCACCCGTGGTTGAATCCACCTCTGCCTCGTTCGCCGAGGTCTCGAGCCCCACCGAACAACCCGTGTCCATTCCCGTCGTCGCGCCACAACCCATTACGCAGGAGCCGCGTGGAACATCCGCGGTTTGGGTTTGGGTCTGGGTCTTGCTGTTGGGGGTGGTCGTGTTTTCTGCCGTCGCCGCGTTCATGGTCGTCGACCGCTTCGGCGACACGCTGATCGAGCGCTTCCTCGCCGAGGAGTCGGTGTCGGCGCCCGCTCGCGTCAACGTCGCGCCGCCGGCCGCGGTGGCTGAGCCCGTCGAGGAAACCGTCGTCGAAGACGCCACTGCGCCCGAGGGTGGCGAGTCGATCGCGTCCGGCGAGGGTGATCCCGAACAGGCGGCCGGAGCACCGGTCGCGGACGAAGAACTCCAAGAAAACGCCGTGGACGCCACCGAAGAGGCTCCGGACCCGGAGCCCGTCGACGCGGCGCCCGAAGAAACGAAAACGGCGAAGGCCCCAGTGGCGAAGAAGAAGGCGGTCGCGCGCTCACGTCGGCGCGCCAAGCCGAAGCGTCCCGCGAAGCCCGCGCCCGCAGCGTCGTCCACCGGCATCAAAAAGCTTGGTGACGACAGCAATGGCCTGAGCGCGAGCGAGCAAAAACTCCTGGCCCAGTTCGGGTCCGGCAAGAGCGCGGGCGTCGCGAAGATCGACGTCAAGGAGCAGGGCAGTACGTCGAGCCAGCGCGATGCGCTCGATAGCAAAGCGGTCAGCTCGACCGTCACGTCGAACAAGCCACGCCTTCAGCGTTGCTACGAGCGGGCGATTCGAGGCCAGCAGTCGCCGACGGCGGTACGAATGAACGTGTCGATCAACGTCGCCGCTTCGGGACGGGTGTCTAGCGTGGAAGTGGCTGGGAACGGGCCGGGCGGCCTCAAGGAGTGCATGGAAGCCTCGATCCGTCGGTGGAAGTTCCCGGCGTCGTCCGCGGGTGGTCCTGCCAAGTTCCCGATCGTATTCTCCGCCAACTAGCGGATGCGGCCATGGCCATGAAGCCACTCATCGACGCGGATGCGATCGCGGAGCGAGTCACCGCGCTCGGCCACGCCATCACGCGGGACTATCTCGGCAAGGAACTGGTGATCGTGCCGGTACTCAAGGGCAGCTACGTGTTCGCGGCCGACTTGGTTCGCCATATCGATCTCGAGCTCACGGTGGATTTTCTCGGAGTGCGAAGCTACGGCGATGGCATGGACAGCAGCGGAGTCGTCGAGATCACCACCGACCTCAGTCGGTCAATCGAGGGCAAGCATGTGCTCTTGGTGGAAGACATCGTCGACACGGGCCTCACCGTGCGCTACCTGCACGACAACCTAACGACACGCGGCCCTGAGTCGGTTCGTCTTGCCGCCTTTCTCCACAAGCCGTCGCGCACCAAGATGCCCGTCACAATCGACTACCTCGGGTTCACCATCGAAGACGTCTTCGTCGTCGGCTACGGCCTCGATCACGCCCAGAAGTACCGCAACCTCCCCCACGTCGCCGCCATCCACCCCGACGAATAAAGGGGACAGTCCCCTTTTTCGAGGGGTTAATCGAGACCGGCGTCAATGAATCCGTGGGAAAAGGGGACAGTCCCCTTTTTTCGGGGGTTAGTGGTAGATGGCGGCGTGGACGGCTTCGGCTGCGCGAAGCATGCCGAGGCCGGGGTCGGTGAGGAGATCGGTGGGGATGCCTCGGACGCGATCGTTCTCACAGGCGGACAGCTTGTGGAAACCGGGATGGCGACAGAACGCCTCGACGCTGATGTCGTTGGTGATGATCCACGGTGGGTCGAGCGTCAGGATCTGTTCGTTGGTGTACGCTGGCCAGTCGCGAAGGCCGGCCTCCGCCGCGACGTCGATGAGACCCGCGGCGTCGAGCACGTCGTGAAAGCTCGTGCCGGCGGTGCCGCCATACAAGCGGTCGCCGTGAATACCGGCGTAGAGTCCACGCGCACGCTCACCTTCCGGAACGTGGGCTGCGACTGCCGCCATTCGTTGCTGGAACTCCGCGGCCAGGACCTCTCCTCGTTCCGGAACGCCCATCACCGCAGTGACCTGCTTGATGTTGGGGATCAGCGTCTCGAGGCCGCGCATTTCGCCGAGGTTGAACACGCGAAGCCCGGCTTCCTTCATGCGCTGCACCGTCCGTAGGTCGGTGAAGCCGTTCAGAAAGACGATGTCCGGGCGCAGCTGGATCACCATCTCGAGGTCTTCTGCTCGTCCGATCCCAGCCTTCCCCTCGAAACGCCATGGGTCCATCGGCCCGTCTATCGAGTGGCGGCTGACTGCGAGCACCCGGCTCGGTTCAACGGCGCGTACGAGTACTTGGTCGGCGATCGTGCTCGCGCTCGCCACGCGCGAGTACGGGCGCACTGGGACCGCATCACCATCCGCGTCGATCACGATGTCGGCACGGTCCGTCCCCTTCTCGTTCGCTTCGCGCGTCGCGGGGTCGCGCACCGAGAAAGCCCAGGTCAGCCAAGTGCTCGCGACGACGGCCGCGGCGAGCCCCACGGCGTTGAGAGCGGAGACGCCTCTCATCGGTGGCCTTGCCCGCCTTCGTCGGAGCTCTCGAAACCGATGCGTGCGTTCTCGATCAGTTCGACGCCGTACACCCGTCGCACCGGATCCGCGCTCACCACCTCCGACGTCGGGCCCCGCTCCACTACGCGCCCTTCCTGAATCAGCAGCGCGCGGTCTGTCGTACTTCGCGCGTCCGCGAGGTCGTGCACGACCACGATGACGGTGTGGCCGCCGTCGGCGAGTTTTCGGATCAACCGTAGTGCCGCCAAGCCCTCCCCGACGTCGAGCGCGGCCGTGGGCTCGTCGAGGAGCAGTACGGGTGCGTCCGATGCGAGCGCTCGCGCCAGCAGCACCCGCTGCTGCTCCCCCACAGAGAGCTGGGTGAAGATTCGTTCGCGCAAGCCGTCTGCGTGTGCGGTCACGAGGGCATGCTCGATGGCCTCAGCGCACTCGTTCGACATTCCCCCGAAGCTGCCGGCGTGAACGTAGCGGCCGAGTGCAACGACCTCTTCGACCGACAGTGTCGAACGAAGAAGGCTCCGCTGAGGAACGTATGCCACGCGCTTGGCCCGTTGCCGCGGTGCAAGGGAGGAGACCTCATTCTCCCCAACGAAAACGCTTCCGCCATAGGGAAGAAGCCCGGCGATTGCCTTGAGGAACGTGCTCTTTCCCGCGCCGTTTGGACCCAGCAGGGCGACGACCTCGCCCGGATCCGCGTGAAGCGAAGCTTTATGCAGGACGGTTCTCCCGTCGAGTGCGACCGTGACGTCGTCGGCCCGCACCGCCGCGCCACCGTTCCCGTCACGCATACGCATGTTCCTTCCGGAGCCGGATCAGCAGCATCAAGAAGAGCGGCGCGCCGATCAGCCCGGTCACGACACCAAGCGGGATCTCGCTCTTCGACGGGATCACTCGAGCGATGATGTCGCAGGCGACCAGGAAGACGCCTCCGGCGAGCGCGGCCGCAGGGATGAGGCGTTGGTGTTTGGTTCCCGCAAACGGCCGCAGCATGTGTGGCACCACCAACCCCACGAACCCAACGTTGCCCCCAACGGAAACGGCGCTTGCCACGAGCACGCTCACCCATGTCGCTGCCCACCATCGAATGGTCGGGACATCGGCGCCCATGGCTTGCGCTTCCTCTTCACCGCTCAACAAGAGATCGAGGGAGCGACCCCAGAACCAACACGCGAGTAGCCCGGTGAACAGGAGCGGCAGCGCAAACAGAAGCTGCCTCGGACCGGCACCGCTCACCGACCCGAGTGAAAACGCGACCACCGCTCGGCCGAGCTCCCAGGTCTCTTGGGCCATGCTGATCACGAACGCACTCAGGCTGAGGAACAGCGCCGACAGCACGAACCCGGTCAGCAGCAGTGCAAGCAGGTCCTGTGTCACTCGAAGGAACACGAGAAGGACCGCAAGTGACACGAGTGCTCCGGCGAAGCATCCGAGCGGGACGATCATCTCCGGCACGATGACGCTCGACACGCCTCCGGTGAGCGCGAAACCGAACAGCGCCAGCTGTCCGCCGAGGCTCGCGCCGGCGGTTGTGCCGAGAACCGACGGGCTCGCGAGCGGGTTTCGAAAGAGCCCCTGCACGACGACTCCGCCGACGGCCAGTGCTGCCCCCGCGAGGAAAGCCGAAGCAAGCCGATACCCCCGCAGCGCCAGGAACGTCTGCCGCAGGTTGGCGTCCCCAAGGTCCCCCACGCCGACGAGTACGGCCAAGGCGCTCGCAGCGAGCAAGAGCGCAAAGAGCACCGGGTAGAGGAGCCGACTCACCGCGCGTCCTTACCATGACCTCGCGACCGGATCGACGGTGCCGCGCGCCGGGCGTTGACGCTGTTGTCGCGATCGGTCATGGTCGCGCAGTTGGACTAGGGAAGTCGGTGAGACGCCGGCGCGGACCCGCCACGGTATGTGACCGAACGTTCTGTCGTGATGCCACTGGGCGATGCCTGGGAAGGTGACGGGGCCTAGGGTCACGAGCCCGGAAACCTGTTCAGCGCCCAATCGTGCCTATCACCTCGGGGATGGTGAGAGCCGCGCCG
Organism: Myxococcota bacterium; assembly: GCA_039177115.1. Lineage (GTDB taxonomy): Bacteria > Myxococcota_A > Polyangia > Polyangiales > Houyiibacteriaceae > SG8-38. The sequence goes on along the minus strand of JBCDFZ010000044.1, from coordinate 39,811 downwards.
GAGTCCGTTTTCGGAATTTCCAGCACGTCTACCCGTTCCCTTCTTGGAACCCGTGTTGGAACAAGCTGCTTGGAGAACTCACAGGGCGAGTCGCTACGGAACTGGCGGTCGATGGGCGTGGCTGAGTGTCGCGTGTGCGGCCGCTGCGTCGCCAGCAACGGCACAGTACGGCGTGACCGCCGAGGTCGAGCGCGAGATACCGGCGTCCAACTCCCTCGATCCGACGGCCTCCGGAACGGAGATCAGCATCACCGACCGCATGGTCCAGCAGTCCCTCAGCGAGCTGCTCCGGCAGTCCGCCGGAACGCGGATCGTGCAGCAGGGCCCCGCAGGGAGCCCCTTTTGCCTGCGCCTCCGTGGGGCGCCCTGCGACCAGTCGACGGTGCTGCTCGGCGACGTCCCGATCAGCAATCCCGACACGGGCGCCTTCGACCTGAGCCTGATTCCCCCCGAGGCGCTCGACGAGCTCCAAGTGTGGCGAGGCGGCACTCCGGCATGGCTCAACCAGGGCGCCATCGGCGGAGTGCTTCGACTGATCCCGCGGCAGTACGAGACCAACGAAGTCGGGGCGCGGGTCTCGGCGGGGAGCTTCGCATCCTGGCGAACCAACGCGTATGGCGCGTACGCGGGCGACAAGGTGCGGTTCTTTGGCACGGCGGGCGCGGCCGGCGCGCGCAACGACTTCCCCTACCAGGACGTCGGCAATACGCCTCTCGATCCGACCGACGACGGCGAGCTCCGGCGCGAGAACGCCGATTTCGTCGAAGGCCTCGGCTACGCGAGCTTGAACGCCGACACCAGCGACAAGAGCACGCTCGACGTCACGTTTCTCGGCTTGGGACGCGATCGCGGGGAGCCCGGGCCCGCGTCCTCTCCGGTGCTCAGCGCGGACGAGCGAACCACGCGCCTGATCGGCTCGATGTCGTGGCTTCAGCAAGACGACGGGGAGTTTCCCTACCGCCTTCAAGTGCTCGCGAGCTACGACTACTGGCAGAACCGGTTTTCCGATCCGTTCGGTCGCGTCGGCACCAACGCGCCCAAGCTCACCGACGACCGAAACCACAGCGTGTTCGGCCGCGTGGCCGCGGCGGTCGACGTCCAGCCTTGGCTCGAGCTCACCACGATTGCATCCGCACGCTACTACCTGCGGGCTCCGTTCGATGAGCTTGCGCCGGAGCAGGATCCGGATTCGGATCGGCTGACCTTCTCGGGCACGGTCGAAACGAACTTCCACGGCAAGCTCGGCAACGTCCTGTTCGAGCTCCGGCCGAGCGTCTTGCTCACGTGGACCCGCTCGATGCTCCGCGAGATCGACAACTCCGGGGCCGAGCTCGCCAACGAATCGAAGCAGTTCTTGCCGACGTATCGCGTCGGCGCAGCGATCGCCCCGCTCAGCTGGCTCTCGTTCCGCGGCTCGGTCAGCAGCGGCTTTCGTCTTCCAACGGTGCTCGAGCTCTTTGGCAATCAGGGCGTCGTGCAGTCGAACCCGAGCCTCGTTCCGGAGCGCTCGCTCAGCTACGACGCGGCCATCACGGCGCGTGGCCGCACGGGGATCCTGCACGGCTACGCCTCCGTGGGCTTCTTCCTGAGCAACCTCACCGACCAAATCCGCTTTCGGCGCACCTCTCAGTTCACGATCATCTTCGAGAATATCGACTCCGGACGCGCCCGCGGTATCGAAGCGGAGGTTCGGGCTGGCCTCACGGAGCACTTCCTGCTCTTCGGCGAGCTCACCTGGACGCAGGCGCGCGACAACACGACCGGCACCCAGCTTCCGGGGCAGCCCGAGCTGGTCGCGTTCGCTCGACCCGAGGCCCACAGCGGTGAGCTTTCAGACGTCGTCTCGGACCTGCTCGCCTTCGTCGAGGTTTACTACATCGGAAATTTCTTTCCGAATCCGGGGGGACTTGCAGTCATCCCGGGGTGGACGACGGTGTCGGTGGGGCTCGGCGCGTTGCTGTTCCAAAGCCACCTCGGGCTCGGGTTCCGCGCGGACGACCTCTTCGATGTTCGCGGTGAGGACCTGCTGGGCTATCCGTTGCCGGGACGCCGCTTCAGCGGACGCGTGAGCGTTCGCCACGAGTGGTGAGGAGATCATGAAAGCAACGAGCATCCTTATTTCTTGCTGCCTAGCCCTCGCGATTGAGGGATGCGGTGATTCGGGCGGCGCGGGGAACGGCGGAGCCGGCGGAACGACTGGCACCGGTGGCATCGGCGCAACGAACGGCACCGGAGGCACCGGGGCGATGGGAGGCGACCCCGGCACGCCGGCGCTTGCACCGCTTCGCGCCGCGCCGCGATATGCGGTTGTGAGCTCCGACTACTCGGAGACCACGATTGCGGTGTTGGACGAGGACTTCGGCATCATCGACGAGAGCTGGATCAACTCCGGGACGACGTTCGCGGAGCTCGTCGCGACCCTCTCGGGAGACGTCGTGCTTCCGAACCGCCAGGCGGGCGATGGGAGTTTCACCGTCATCGATCGCTACTTCACTGACGTCGTCTCGCGCTTCTACGTGCCTAGCGGCAACCTCAGCGGACAGGTTCGAACGCATGGCGAGGTCGCGGACTACTCCTCGAATCCCCACGACCTCATCTTCGTCGACGAAACGAGCGCGTGGGCGACGCGATACGAGCCGAACCTCGATCCCAATGCCGCGCCCGAAAACGGAGGAACGGACCTGATCGAAATCGATCCGACGACCATGGAGCTCACCGGGCGCCGTATCGACCTGTCTACGCTCAACACGACGGGCATCGTGGCGACTGGCTCCGGTCCAGTCGAGGTCCCGGTGTATGCGCGACCGAGCCGCGGGGTGCGCGTAGGGTCGATCCTCGTCGTCGGACTCGACGGCTTTAGCGGCGCATTCGATGCGGTCGGCCCGGGTATGGCCGCCATCGTCGATCTCGAAGACGGCTCGGTCGAAGGCCTGCCGCTCGGCGAGGGCCTTGCAAGCTGTGGCAACGCGACCCCGGTGCCGGGCGCGCCGACCAAAGTGATGGTCGCGTGTGGTGGCTTTGCGAGACCCTTCGGCGAGGAGGCGCAAACGCGAGCAAGCGCTGGCGTCGTCCGCATTGTCATCGATGACGAGGGCGCGAGGGTCGAAAGGACGTGGCGCGCCACGGATGACCCAGATTCGGCGATCGCGGTGCAGGCGCTCGTCGCGCTCGACGAGGAACGCGTAGCTGCGGTCGACTTCGGGGATTTCGCAGCCGGCATCGCGGACGCGCTCTACCTGATGAACATCGAAACCGGTGAGCAACACCTGCTTCACGAGTCTCCGTCGGCGTTCGAAATCGGGTTCTCCGCTCACGACCCTGACACCGAGCGGCTGTACGTCCCCGACGCCGGCGCCAACGCTGTAATCGAACTCACAATTCGAGAAGACGGGGGAACGGAGGTCGGCTCGATTTCCATTGCACCCGGCATCGGCTTCCCCCCGCGTGCCGTGTACCGGCTCGACTAAGAACCGCGAAGCTGTTCGTTCGCGCCCTCAACGAAACTTGTTGTCAGCCGCGCACGCATGTGCGACTTTCCCACGGCCCTTGGTTCCCCTCGCGGGAGGTGTCGCGAGCCCCGCGCCACTTTGGGAAGCCGGTGAAAATCCGGCACGGAGCCGCCGCCGTAACCTCGTTGTAACCCCCGCATCGTGAGACCCACTGGCGCTTGTCGCTGGGAAGGTGATTCGGGAGAGGAAGTCGGAAGACCTGGCCAGGGTGCAGCACGACACGTTCGTCGTGTTTTCCACTTGGCACGGGTGCGAGCTCACCCGGAGGTGAACGATGAGGAACGAAATCGGAGTTGTGGCGCTGTTGGCGCTAATCGCGGGCGCTGGATGCTCTGGCGGTCCAAGCAACGTGGGTGAGCGCGGAGAAACAGGCTCACTTTCGCTCGAGCTCGAGCTCGTCAATGGCGAGAGTATCGACCAAGTCGAGTACGTCATCACGCGAGGTGGCATGGAGCCGATGGACGGCCTCATCAACACCAGCGCACCCGGAGCAACGGCGTCGGTCGAGGTGTTCGGCCTCGAGGCTGGCGACGGATATCGAATCACGATGACCGCAGCGGCGACGGACGGCGAGACGCGCTGCACAGGCGCTACCGACTTCTCGGTGACCGTGGGCGAAGCGACCGAGATCATGGTCGTGCTGAAGTGCAAAGGTCCACCACGGTTCGGCGGAGTCCGCGCCAACGGCAAGCTCAACGTCTGCGCAGAGCTCACGAAGATGGTCGTGGCCCCGCTCCAAACCTCGGTCGGTAGCTCGATCGACCTTTCGGCCGCGGGCGAAGACGACGAGCGGGACGCCATCGAGATCCGCTGGACGGCCGAGGGTGGCTCGCTGGACAGCTCGGTCGGAAGCGAAAACGTATTCACCTGCGAAACTGAGGGGCAGGGGTCCGTCACGGCAGAGGTGTCGGATGACACCTTCGAGTACTGCGTCAGCGGTTGGACGGTGGTCGTCACTTGCGTCGGCCACGGCGGAACCGGAGGTGTCGGAGGCGTTGGGGGTGCCGGCGGTGTCGGTGGCGTTGGCGGTGTCGGTGGCGTTGGCGGTGTCGGTGGCGTTGGCGGCGTCGGTGGCGTTGGCGGTGTCGGCGGCGTCGGAGGCGTTGGCGGTGTCGGCGGCGCTGGAGGTGTCGGAGGTGACCCCGGCAGTCCTGCGCTTGCAACCTTGCCGACGGTGCCGCGATTCGCGGTTGTGAGCTCGAACTTCTTCCAGACATCGATCGCGGTCCTCGATGACGACTTTGAGATCCTCGACGACAACTGGATTGACTCGACCACGACGTTTGCAGGGCAGATCTCGACGTTGACAGGCGACGTGGTCCTCCCGACCCTGCAGGCCGACGATGGAACCGTCGCGTGGATCGATCGGTCTGGCCCCCCCACCGACGGCAACGGCAACATCGTGTCTCGTTTCTTCGTCCCAAGCGGCGATCTCAATGGGCAGGTGCTCACACAAGGCGTCGACCCCTCGGTCTTCGAGACGAATCCTCAGGACTTCATCTTCGTCAACGAAACCAGCGCTTGGGTGACGCGGCGCGAGCAAAACGACGACCCCACTGCACCGCCGGAGGACGCGGGTAACGACCTGCTCGAGGTCGACCCGACGACCATGACGCTCACGGGCAATCGTATCGATCTCTCCGTGCTGAACACGGCGGTCGATGGGACCGAGATAATCGCCATGCCGACCCGCGGCGTGCTGATTGGCTCGACCCTCGTCGTCGCTCTCGACCGCCTCAGCGCGGACTCAGTCTCCGCCGCGGGTCCGGGCATGGTGGCTGTGGTCGATCTCGGAGATGGCTCCGTCGACGGTGTGCTCCTCGGAAACGGTCTCGAGAACTGCGGGAGCCTCTCGCCCGTCCCGGGTGCAGAGAGCAAGGTCGTCGTCTCTTGCGTGGGCTTCCCCTTCGGTAGTCGGGAAAGCGCGGGCGTTCTCCTGCTCGACGTCGCTGCTGGTGTCGTGACGGTGGAGACGACCTGGCTCGCGGCCGACGACCCGAGCTCGGCGGTGGCCGTCCAGAACCTGGTCCCAATCAGCGAGTCGCGCGTCTTTGCCGTCGAGACAGACAACGTGACCTTCAGCGAACCTGACTCGCTCTACCTTCTGAATCTTGGTTCTGGGGCCCAAGAGCTCATCTATCAGTCGGGAGGCGCGTTCCAGATAGGGGACTCTGCGTACGATCCGAATGACGAACGGCTCTATGTACCCGATGCGGGCGCCGACGTCGTCGTCGAGTTCGCAGTCGAAACGGAGGGCGCGACCGAAATCGGGTCCATCCCGATTGCACCTGGTGCCGGCTTCCCACCGCGCGCGGTGTACCTCCTCGCGGCCGCCGCCGACGGTCCCTGCGAAGCACCAAGCGCGCCCGTTTCGGGCGCGATCAACGGAGGTGCCACGTTGAGCTTCGAGGGGACGACCGAGGTCGGGACCTCGAGCGACCTCGAAGCGAACGAGCCTGATGCCTGGGCGCTCACCAACGAGTACACGTTTCCACCCGACGGCACGCCCTATTCCATCAAGGTGTTCGCTCGCTTCCAAGGAGCCTCGTGTCAATTCGAGCAGGTCTACGAGGTGGTCGACCAATACGCGCCAGCGGCAGGTCAGCCCGGTAGCGATGCGATCAACCAAGCCAGCACAGACATCGTCGCGTGGGCAACCGGCGTCGTCGAACCGGTCGACTACGGCGCTGACGTGGACGAGATGTGGCGCACCCCTGAGCTTGCGCTCGGTCCAGCCACAGGGATCAGTACCGACATCGTCTCGTTGGGCAACGGGGGATCCATCACACTGACGTTCACCCCGGCTATCGCCAACGGGGAAGGCTTCGATTTCACGGTGTTCGAGAACAGCTTCTCCGCGACGTTCCTCGAGCTCGGCTTCGTCGAGGTCTCGAGCAATGGTGTCGACTTCGCGCGCTTCGCCACGTCGTATTTGGGCACGACACCGCTTGGGCCCTTTGGCAGCCACGAACCGACACTGATGCAGGGGCTCGCCTCCAAGTATCAGGCGGGCGAGAGCACGCCCTACGACCTCGAGTGGCTGCGCTTCCATCCCTTGGCGCAAGCGGGCGCTCTCGACCTGAGCGCCATCACCCACGTTCGCATCGTGGACATCATCGGGGACGGCTCCGTGACGGACAGCTTCGGCAACCCCATCTACGATCCCACCCCCACGACCGGCTCCGGCGGCTTCGACCTCGAAGCGATCGGCGTCCTCCACACGGCGAACTGAGCTCGCAAAGACGCCGTAGGTATTGGCTTCCCACCCCGGGGCGTCTACCTTCTCGAGTAGTCAAACAGGGTTCGAGATGGGTCGCATCATGGTCATAGGCGGGGGCGCACGGTCGGGCAAGAGCCGCTTCGCCCTGCACAAAGCGACCCATCTCGGCTCCAAGCCGCTCTTCATCGCGACTGCCCTCGCATTCGACGACGAGATGCGGGCGCGTATCGCGCGACACAAAGCGGAACGGGACGTTCGCTTCGACGTACGTGAAGAGCCACGAAACCTCGTCCATGCGTTGCAAGCTCACGATTCCCACGACGTCGTCGTGGTCGATTGCCTCACGCTGTGGCTCTCCAACCTGCTCGTCGAAGGGCAGAGCGAGACGCAGATCGAAGTGGCGGTCGACCAGTTGGTTGAGGCACTTCGAGAATCGGATCCTCACGTGATCCTCGTCACCAACGAAGTGGGGCTCGGGATCGTTCCCGAGCATCCGCTCGGGCGGCTGTTTCGGGACGTCGCCGGCCGAACCCACCAGCGACTCGCAGTCATGGCGGACGAAGTATACTTCGGTGCGATGGGGTGCATGCTTCATCTCAAACCCGGACCCGTGACTGCTGTCGACTTGGGTCAGCAAGAGGAGCTCACGTGACGAAGAGCGAAGACAACGAAGCCCATCGCGAGAAGATGAGAGCGATCAAGGCTGCGCAGGATGCCGAAGTACGCAGCAAGGAGATCAGCCGTGGCATCGTGCTGGTGCACACAGGAGACGGCAAAGGAAAGTCCACCGCCGCGTTTGGCCTGGCGATTCGCTCGGCAGGGCAAGGCCAGCGCGTCGGCATCGTGCAGTTCATCAAGGGCACATGGAAGACCGGCGAGAAGAAATCGATCGAGGGATTCCCGGAGATCGACCACGTCATCTCTGGCGACGGTTTCATTTGGAACACGCAGGGCCGCGAAAAGGACATCGCGAGTGTTCGCCGCGGCTGGGACGTTGCGGTAGACATGATCGAGCAAAGCCGTGGGGACGACCCCAAATACGACCTGGTCGTGCTCGACGAGCTCAACATCGCGCTCGGCATGGACTACCTGCCCGTCGAAGAGGTGGTCGAGGCGCTCAAGAACAAGCCGACGGAGCTCAGCATCTGCGTGACGGGGCGGGGCGCCAAAGACGAGCTCATCGAAGTGGCGGATACCGTGTCCAAGATGCGTCTCGTGAAGCATGCCTATGAAGCTGGCATCAAGGCGCGCTGCGGGATCGAGTTCTGACGTGGAGTCGGTGCGAGACTCCAGCTGGGCGATTCCTCCGCTCGATCACGCCGCGGCCGATCGGGCAGCCGCTCGACAGGACAAGCTAACCAAGCCCCGCGGCAGCCTCGGACGACTCGAAGCCATTCCGGTTCAGCTCGCCGCCATTCAGGGGACCGAGCTGCCGCGAGCTCGGCCAGCCGGCGTTATCCTATTCGCGGCGGATCACCCGGTGTGCCGTCACGGGGTGAGCGCCTATCCCACCGAAGTCACGGCGGCCATGGTTCGGAACTTCGTGGCAGGAGGTGCGGCCGCGAGCGTGATGGCGCGATCGATCGACGTACCGCTCCACGTCGTCGACGTAGGCGTGGCCCATCCCTACGGAGAGGTCCAGGGCGCGTCCGCGCAGATGTTCGTCGACCCGGTGTCGGGCGATCCCGAGGGCGACATCCGTGTGGAGGACGCACTCACCGAGGAGTCGCTTTCGCGCGCGGTCGCAGCTGGAAGAAACGCGGTCGACCGCCTGCCGTCAGAGACGACCGTCCTCCTGCTCGGAGAGATGGGCATCGGCAATACCACGCTCGCGTCTGCAATGGCCTGCGCGCTCCTCGACCGCGATCCAACCGAGATGGTGGGCCGGGGAACCGGGATCGACGACCCGGCGCTCGCCAACAAGCGAACCGTCGTGGCCGACGCCGTCGCGCGACTCCACGACCGAGCCCCCCGTACGGTTCTACGCGCCCTAGGCGGTCGAGAGATTGCGGCGCTCTACGGCGCCGCCGGGCGTGCATGTGAGCGAGGCATGGCGATTGTGGTCGACGGCTTCATCGTGTCGACCGCGCTCTTCGCACTGGTTCGCTCCGTGCCTGAAGTATCACCTCGACTGATCTTCGCACACCACTCACGTGAGACCGGGCATCGCGCGGTGCTCGAGGCGCTCGACGCGCAGCCCTTGCTCGAACTGTCGATGGCGCTCGGGGAGGCGAGTGGTGCCCTCGCAGCGTTCTCCCTCGTCGAGCATGCCTGCAGGCTTCACGCGGAAATGGCGACCTTCGACGAGGCGGGGGTCCCGGACAAGGAGCCGTGACGTGCGCGATGTGTTTCGCGGCGTTCGCGCGGCGTTCACCTTCCTGACGATCATCCCAGTCGGTGGATTTCCCTACAGCGACGGCGCGTGGCGATGGTCGGCGGCCTGGTTTCCGTTCGTGGGTACGGTGCTCGGTCTCCTGGGCGCACTCGGCTTCGCCGCGCTTCGACCGGCGGGGGTGTGGGTCGCCGCGTTCGGAGCCGTTGCCGTCACCGCGTTCTTGACTGGGGCGTTCCACGAAGACGGCTTGGCCGACAGCGCGGATGCCCTCGGCGGTGCGTACAGCCGCGAGAAACTGTTCGTGATTCTGAAAGACAGTCGGGTAGGGACGTACGGTGCGCTGGCGCTCGTGTTGACCGTCGGCCTCCGGGTCGCTGCGCTCACATCTCTCGACGACGTAGCGCCCGTTGCGCTGGTGTTGACTCACACCTTGGCGCGAACGACGCCCGTTTGGCTGATGGCCACGATTCCGTACGTAACCTCGTCCGACACATCGAAGAGCAGGCCCGTCGTACGTGGGTCGGGTCCGCAGGCCGCGCTGGCGACCACGACCGCGCTCGCTCTGCTCGCCATTCTCGAGGCCGCGCGAGAGCTCTCTTGGGCGACCGCTGCGTGGAGCGCTCTAACGCTGCTCGTCGCTGCGCTTCTCGTTTCACGCATTTTCATCAAGCGCGCCGGCGGGATCACAGGCGACTTCCTCGGTGCCAGCGAGCAGTGCAACGAGGTCGCGCTCCTCGTCATGCTTGCCTATCTGGGGCTCCCGTGACTCCACGAAACCTCCTCGCGATCCGACACGCTCCCACTCTCGCCAGCGGGATCTGCCACGGGCAGTGGCAGGCGCCGCTTCTGCTGTCCCATGAGGACGCAGCCCGGAGGATGCGTGAGGCGCTCGGAAACGACTCCGTCTCGTGCCTTTGGACATCGGACCTCCCGCGCTGCCGTGAGCCCGCGTCGCTGCTCGCTCGTGAGCTGGAGGTTCGCCTCGAGGTCACCTCTTCGCTCCGAGAGATGTCGATGGGCGACTGGGAGGGTAGGAGCTGGGCAGACCTCGAGCGCGAGGACGCGGAGCGGGTACGGCACTGGATGGCTTCCTGGCAGACCGAGGCGCCGCCCGGGGGGGAGTTGCTCGAGGCGTTCGAAGCGCGCGTGCGCAGGTGGCACGCGAAGCTTGGTGCCGAGGATACGGTACTCATTGCGCACGCTGGCGTCGTTCGGTGCCTTCAGGTTCTGCGGCGCGGCCTCGACTGGAGCGACGCCATGGCGATGGAGGTGCCTCACCTAACGCTCGTTCGACTCTGACGCGCCGGTCCGTCTTTCCGAACGGCCGAGAGCCGGCCTATAGTACGTCCACGGCCATGAGCGTGACCTTCACACTCCGTCTCGAACAGCTCGACGGCACTCAGGCGGCGCTCGCCGGAGGGAAGGGTGCCTCCCTCGGGGAGCTGGTTCACGCAGGGGTTCGTGTTCCGCCCGCGTTCGTGCTTCTCAGGCAAGCGTTCGACACGTTCATGTCGGAGGCCGACCCGAAGGGTGACGTCGCCGCGTGGGTCGAATCGCTCGACGCGGGTGAGCGCCACGTCTCCGATACCGCGCGCGACATCACCGACTTGCTGTCCGATGCACCTCTTCCTGCCGAGGTTGAGTCCGCGCTGCTCGCGGCGTTCGACGAGCTCGGTGCGAGCCGCGTGTCCGTGCGTTCGAGCGCGACCTGCGAGGACGGTACGGCCGCTGCGTGGGCCGGCCAGCTCGACACGTATCTGAACGTGGATCGCGAGAACCTCGTCGCGAAGGTACGCGCCTGCTGGATGTCGATCTTTCGGGGGCCCGCGCTCGCGTACGGGGCCGCTCATGGGTACGGCGCTGGCGAATTCGGCGTGGCCGTGGTCGTACAGCAGATGGTGCCGAGCGAGGTTTCTGGAATCGGCTTCTCGGTGCATCCGGTGACCCAAGAGCCTGAGCTTGGCCTCATCGAGGCGTGCTTCGGACAGGGCGAAGCCATCGTGTCGGGCGCGATCGCCCCAGACCAGTACGTGGTGGAGCTGAAGGCGCGCCGGATCGTGCAGAACGAGCGCGGTCAGCAGCAGAAGGGGCTCTTCCTCGAAGCGGATGCTCAGGAACCCGTCTGGCGAGACCTCGGTGCACGAGGAGGAGAGCCGAAGCTCGACGACGATCGAGTGCTGGAATACGCGGCGCTGCTCGAGCAGATCGAAGCGCACTACGGTCATCCCGTCGACACCGAATGGGCTTTGTCCGACGGTGTGTTCCACCTGCTGCAGGCGAGGCCTATCACCACGCTGGCGGCCGAGTACCAAGAGACAATCATCGACGACGCCGAGCCGTGGGCGCCGATGGTCCGACGCCCCTTGACGCTATTCGAAGCGTCCCTCGTTGGACATTGGATGGACGTCGATCACATGGGTCGCGACTTCGGCGTGCACGTCGATCGCTACCTCGCGGTACAAGACGCCGCTGGCATGCTCAACCTCTACGGCAGCGTGCCGCAGTTCGAAGCGGCGATCGCTGGAATGAAGCGCATCGAGATCGAAGAGCGTGATCGCATGCTCCAGTTTCTTCGGCACGCACATGAGGTCTACGAAGACGGCTTCGCGCGGGTCGAGGGCGGTGAGCCCTTCGCCGATCTCGAGGAGGCCTGCGACTACTTCATGGAGGTAGGCCGAAACACCACCGGCCTCCCGGTGTGGGCCCTTTTTGCGGTCGAAGCGCTGCAGGTCGAAGACCCGGAGGTCGTCGAGCTGGCCGAGGGGCTCCGTGCGCGATCGCTCTACACGCCGATCGCACATCGCATGGTCGACCCGCTCGTGGTGGAGAAGGCCCGCGCGCTCGGGTTTTCCAAACCGGAACGCGCACCCGAGCTCACCACCTGGAGCGAGATGACCGAAGGCGGGCTCGACCTGCCGACGTTCGAGCGTCGGCTCGAGCGTCTCGAAGCCGGGGACCGACTCATCTACCAGGTTACCGAGAGTGGAGAGACGGTGCGCTTCGTCGCGGAGACGGAATACCTCCTGATGCGCCTCGCGGGTCAGCGCCAAGTCGTCCCGCCCGACGACCCGGATCGGGTGTCCGGACAAGCCGCCTGGCCGGGCGTTCACCGCGGCCGTGCCCGGGTGATCCTGTCGTCCGACCCCGCCGGCTACACGGTCGACGATGGCGACGTGCTCGTGTCCATCCAATCGAACCCGGGGCTCATGCCGCTCCTTCGGCACGCGGGCGCCATCGTCACCGATGACGGGGGCATCGCGTGCCACGCCGGGATCATCTGCCGCGAGCTGAAGATCCCGACGATCATCGGTACCGGGCGCGCGACCTCGACCATTCGCGACGGCGACCTCGTCGAAGTCGATGCGACTCACCAGGTCGTGCGGATTCTCGAGCGCGCCAGCGACGCTCAATAGGTCTGGCCTCGAGCGGGGGCGTTGTCGACTGCGTCGCTACGGGCGCCCACGAAGAAGCGCATCTCGCACGGCAAAGTACGCGGGCTTGCGCTCGAAGTTCTCCGTGAAGAGTAGGGCGCTCGTTGGCTCGTAGCCGACGTCGAAGAAATAGTCGCCATCCTGTACGCCCCAGATCTGAATGTCGGTGCACCGCGATACGGCGAGGCAGGCCTCCACCGCACGACGGTAGTTGGCCGCCTGGAACTCGAGCCAGTCCTCGCGAGTCGGGTCCACTGGGTTGTCCAGTTCGGAGATCCATACGTTGACTCCGAGGTCGGCGACCTGCTGCATCGTTTCCTGATGGAGCTCAAAATCCGGCTCGATGTCGAACAGCTCCGTCAACATTAGATGGGTCTGAAACCCTACGGAATCGATCGGGGCACCCGAATCGACAAGCTGGCGGACGAGTGCAACGAGGGCTTGCGCCTTGAGGGGGAAGTACTCGGTGAAGTTGTCGTTCAGGACGAGCTCTACGCCATCCGGCGCTGCGGCGTCGACGATCCAAAAGAGCTCTTCGATATAGTCCGGACCGAGCACCTGGTAAAAATGGTTCGGCTCGAGTCCTCCCGTGGGCTCTAGGGCCTCCTCACCCATGATGAACGTCGAGAGCGGCTCGTTGATGACGTTGATCTTCGCAAGGTTTGGGTATCGTTCGAATATGACTGCGGCTCGTTGTCGCAGCTCCTCGCGTAGCTCCTCGGGATCCGTGATGTCTCCAACCCAGGCGGGAAAGTCATCGAGGAACTGATTTTCCCAAGCAAAGTGGAACGCGTTCTGAGGAATCCCGTTCTCTTCGGCGATCGCCCCACGTCGCTCCAGCTCTTCGAAGCGGTAGTCGTCTCGGTTGGGTTCGAAAGCCGCCCACGAGAACATATGGTTGTTCAGGATGTTTGATTCGGCGAGCGTGACCTCGATCTCCGATTCGGTCAGCAGCGGCGACGCCAGACCGACGTTCACTCCTGCAATCTGCCCCGCTTCGAATAGGCGGCAGTCGGCCGGGTCCGCGCATACGTCCTCCGGGCCCAGGTCGGGTTGGTCACTGCACGCAGTGAGGCAGGCAATCAGGGCAAGTGCGAAGCGCTTCCCTAGGGGTCGTCGGTCTTGCATCGGTTCGGCTCCTTGTCGTAGGTCGCGCTTGCGGCTCGGTTGCAGTTATGTTACTGAAGAGTAACTTAAGGATGCTTCTTGAGGTGGGAAAAGTCAATGTCGAGCCGACCGAAGCGACGCATGAAGGCCGATCACCGTCGGAGGCAGCTACTCGAGGTGGCGCGGCGAGCCTTCGGCCGGCCAGGGCCCGAAGTGCCTTCCCTCGATGACATCGCGGCGGAGGCGGGGGTGACGAAACCGGTCCTCTATCAGCACTTCAAGAGCAAGCAGGAACTCTACGACACGATCGTCGAGGAGGAGATGCGCGAGATCATGAAGCGCATGGTCCCCGAGCTTCGTTCAGGCTCCCCGCGAGAGACTCTGGAGAACGCCGCCGCTGCATTTCTCGCTTATCTCGAGGAGCGACCAGACGGGTTCAGTGCGTTTGCAAGTCAGACGCCGATCAACTGGTTCAGTGACGATCGTGTCGGTGAGCTCCGCCGTGACTTCCACAAGGCTGTCGTCACGCTCATGGCGACCGAGCTCCGCGACGCCGGACTCGAGGTGGACGATGTGGCTCCCGTTCTCGCCCACGCAGCGATCGGCACCTGGACCTACGTCGGCCAATGGTGGGTACAGACCCGTTCCGTGCCTGCGGAGAAAGTCGCCCGCATCATGGCCTCGATCGCATGGCGGGGCATCCGTTCCCCGCCGTAGAGGCCGCGGCGACGTCGTGTTCGGCCTCGTATCCCGCTCGGTCAGAACTGTCCCGTCGCTCCGATTCCGACCCCACCGCGCGACCCGTACGGAGCGAGATGTCGCAGGGCCTTGGCTCGGCCGTCCGTTCGTCCAAGCGTGTCGTGACGAAAATGAAGGAGCCACGGCATGAGCCATCCAGAGAACAAACCGATGCCGGCGCCGGCCATCACGTCCGTCATCCAGTGCTTGTCCGCCATGATCCGGAAAATTCCGGTTAGCGACGCCATCGTCAGCGTCGTTCCGCAGGCCAACTTGTCGCCGACGCGGCCGTACAGAGGCAGGTTGCGATGCGTGACGCAGGTGAGGCCCGCGCCGGTGAACGCGAACGCGGTGTGGCCGCTGATGAACGACCGGTTCACGCCGCCCGTGCACTCGGGGCTGTCGGGGCACCCGATTTCTTCGCCGAACGGACGTTCACGCCGTACGGCGACCTTGATCCCGTTGGTCAGCACCGCGGTCGTCGCGAACGCCTGGGATTGAATCGCGGCCAGCTGCGCGAAGACCACTTTGTTCTTGTCGAGGATGAGGGCGACGCCGGCGGCGTCGATGAGCGCCGGGTAGGCCACGAGAGACAAGGCGAACACATCGCTTGCGATGTCGATCCGCCTCTGCGCTTGGCCGCTCAGCCCAATCGTATCGCGGAACCATTCGTCGAATCCGTTGACCCTCGACCAGCGCGCCTCCGGCGTGCGCGCGCGAGACAACGCGATCGCACTCACCGCCATCAGCGCGCTCGCGCTGATCTCCGCCGGGTGGGCACGCTTCCAGTGCCACTCGAGTCGATGAGGGTCTGGGTCGAGTTCGACCACCTCCTCGATGGATGACGAAGCTTCGTCTGGAAACCGTGGCGTTTCGGACGCCACTTCGTCGGAGCCGGTGTCTGCGCTCGCGATGGACGAGGACACCACCGAAAACAAGATCGATAGGCAACCAATTCGTGATAGGTGACGGTTGGGTTTACGCGGTAGATTCGCCGACAAGTTCGCCTCGGCCTCGAGTGCCCGTCGATGAAGGTGCGTAAGTTTCATTCCGTCTTGATTCTCGTCGCTGCGTGCGCGGCGCCGTGGGTTCCAAGCCGCGGTCGCGCCGATGACCGTCCCGATGCCGCCGAGGAAGAAGCGGCCAGAGCCCAGGCCGAGTGGGAAACCCGACAAGGGTACATGTACTACGTGGTCCCCGACGACGTGCCGCCGAAGAGGGACCTACCTAACTACGATGGACGAGAAGGCAACCCAAAGACGGCCGGTCAGGTGTTCCTCTGGTTTCCGAGAACGATCTTCTTCCCGGTATATTTGGTAAGCGAATTCGTGATTCGCGACGGGATTGGCGCTGCGATCACCAAAGCCGAGGAAGCCGAGGTGCCGGCGCGCGTGCGCGATGCGTTCACTTTCGGGCCCGACGACCAGTACACCATGTTTCCGGTCTTCTCGTTCGACCTCGGATTTCGCCCCACGATCGGTGTCGCCGCACGTTTCGGTCGCGTTCCCACGAACGACACCGCGGTCACCTTCAACGGAAACTTCGGCGGGATCGACTTCGTTTCCGGATCGGCGGGGATCCAGTGGACGCCAAGCGGTAAGAACTGGCGCGGCGGCATCAGCGGTGGGGCCGCTCGCTTCGCGGACGGGTTGTTTTTCGGTCTCGGAAGCGAAGCAAGCTCCGACAACCGCTCTCGCTACAGCGTGACCGCGTACGACGCCATGCTGAACTACAACGTCAAGCCTTGGCGGCGCGGCGGTATGAACTTCGACACCGGCTACAGGTTCCGCTCCTTCGGGAACGACGTCAGCGGTACGACGATCCCCGAGCGCCTCGCTGAGGGTGGAATCAGCGAGCTCCCCCCCGCCTTCCCAGAGGGGTATTCAGCCTGGTTTCTGGCCTCGCGAATCACGTTTGACTCGAGGAAGCCCCGTCCTCAGCCCGGTTCCGGCGTCCGCATCGACGGCGGATTCGATCTCGGCGTCGACCCGGTTCGCGGCGACACGAGCAACAGCTGGATCGTGTACGGCGCGGCGGTTCGCGGATTCCTCGACGTGAGTGGCAACAACCACACGTTTAGCCTCGGCGCCATCGTACTGTTCTCCGATGCGTTCCGCGGGGCGGTGCCTTTCACCGAGCTGCCGACGGTGAGCGGCGGCGGCCCCATGCCGGGTTTCGTGGGTCGGTTTCTTTCCGGCGAGAGTGCCGGGGTATTGAACTTTCAGTTCACCTGGCCCATTTGGATCCAGCTCGATGGGAAGATCCACTTCGCGGTGGGCAACGTGTTCGACGGGCATCTGTCGAACTTTGCGGCAGACGATCTGCGCATGTCGTTCGGCGCGGGGATTCAGGCCCATGGGGCCGAAACCACCGGGTTCGAGCTGATGGTTGGCGGCGGTACGGAGACCTTCGCTCAGGGTGCCAGGGTAACGACTGTTCGATTCGTGTTGGGGGCCAGTCGTGACTTCTAGGCCTGCCATCCTCGCGCTTGCGACTCTACTCGCGGCCACCAGCGTGTTTGGCTGCGCGCGCAAGATTCGTCCCTATAGCTTGGAGGGGCCGATGTGGCGGGACGACGGTGACTTCACGCCGTTTCTTCCAAAACCTGAAGCCTACTACTCCCCATCGAAATGGGATGCGGCGGACAACATGGTCTTTCGACCCGCCTCACGAGTCTTCGCGTTCGACCCTGGCGGGGAAGCGGTGAACGTCAACTCGATGGACGAGGTGCCCGATTCGAGCTGGTACACCAATCGGCTGAGCCGCGAGAGTATGCCCGCCGAACGAGTCGCGCGCGCGGGGTGCGACGAACGTCCGCTGGACCCGACCGGGCCCTGGACGATCATCAGCGCGAAACCAGACGGTGCCAAGCCCGGTTTCGTGATGAAGGACCAGGAAGGACGCACCTACGTTCTCAAGTTCGACGAAGAGAAGCAGCCCGAGCGGCCGACGTCGGCCGACGTCGTTGGCTCGATTTTCTACTGGGCCGCGGGCTATCACGCACCCTGCAACCAGATCGTCTTCTTCGACAAAGAGATCCTGAAGATCGCACCCGACGCGAAAGCGAAAGTCATCGGGGGCGACAAGGTGCCGCTCACGTGGGAGCGCATCGACCCGATGTTCGAGGCGATTGGGACGCAGCCCGACGGCACGTATCGCGGTGCCGCCAGCCTGTTCGTCGAGGGACAGCCCCTCGGCCCCTGGAAATACGACTGGGTACGCAAGGACGACCCGAACGACGTGGTGCCGCACGAGGACCGACGGGAGCTACGCGGCGCCTACGTGATGGCTTCGTGGATCGATCACACCGATCATCGCGAACAGAACTCTCTTGCGACGTGGATCGAGGTGGACGGGCCGGCTGGCTACATCCGGCACAACCTGATCGACTTCGGCGACGCGTTCGGCAACCTGTCGGTGGTTCCCGGCGTGACCGAACGCTACGGCCACACCTACTTCTTCGACGTTTCGCACATCTTCCAAGACTTCTTCACGTTCGGGGCCATCAAGCGCCCGTGGCGCGACAACGAGCTCGGTCCCACGGGCGAGGTGCTCGCCTACTACAACGTCGAGACGTTCGAGCCCGACAAGTACCGCACCAGCTATCAGAATCCGGCGTTCGTTCGCTCGACCGAACGAGACAAGGCGTGGATGGCGCGCATCATTGCCAGGTTCACGCCCCAGATCCTCGCGGCGGCTCTCGACCGAGCCGCCATTCGCAATCCGGTCGTCCGTGAGGAGCTGACGCGGATCGTGTTCGCTCGACGCGAAAAGATCCTCAAGCGATGGTTCCACAAGCTCTCCCCGCTCACGCATCCTGAGTTTCGCCAAACCGACCAGGGCTCGATGCTCTGCCTCGAGGATCTCGCTCTCATGACGGGCGTCGTCGGCTGGCAGGATCGGCAATACGCGGCGGACGCCTGGCGGCTCACCAAACGGGCCAAACTCAAGCGGGTCGAGGTGGGCCCGCTCGAAGCCGCGCCCGAGAGCCGAATCTGCGTGCGTCTGCCTGACGTGGCATCGGCTTCATTCGACAACCCGGCATATCTGATCGTCGACATCCTCGGGCTCGACGGCCCCGAGGACGACCACTCGCGGCCCGCGCGCGTTCATCTCTACCAGGTCGGTACCGGCGGCTACCTCGTGGTTGGGCTTCAGCGTCCGTACAAGCTCAAGACCCCGAACGGGAAAGACCAGCACTACCCGCGGTCGCTCGCACTCGTCAGGCTCGGCGAAGACTGAGCGGCAGCGTCTGCCTTCAAATCGTAGAGGCGCATGATGCCGGCCATCACCGAGCGAAGGAGGGCGAGCGCCATGTCGAAGTGGTCTTCGAGGATGTCGTAAAACGTTTCGACGTCGATCTTTAGGGCCACTACGTCTTCACGAGCGCGCGCGCGAAACCAGCGCGGCTCCCCGGCTGTGGCCTCGTTCGCGCCCACCGAGTCGCCAGGGCCGAGAACGAAGTGCTGAACGGGGTCCTCAGCGTCGCATTCGACCGAGCCACTCACGAGCAGCAGGAAGTACGGGCTTGCCGCACCGGGAAGCCAGAGTTCCGTTCCCGCCTCGAAGCGTTTTTCTTCCACTTCTTGAGCGAGGTCGGAAACGGCGTCGATGTGAGACTGCTGCAAGACGACGCTCTGCCGCAGAAACGCCATTTTCTCTACCAAGTCGAGCGCGCGTTCGTAGTAAGGAACCTCGCTTGCGGACGTTTCGAAACCCGCGTTGGGGCCGAGCTGGCGCAGGGCGCGTAGCACCTCCCGTCCAGTGCCTTCGAGGATTCCCCGAAGCAGCACGAAGTGGTCCTCGAGAATCTCTTGGGTGTCGTCACTCGCGATCCGGAGCGTGACGGTGTCGCCGACGGCAACGCCGTCGTACCCTTGGTCGTCGCCTGCCATGGCGCTGATGCCCCCCGCGACTTCGGTTTTGACGAGGGTGCGGACGGGCTGACCGTTTCGGCGAATCTCGATCGACCCGTCGACGATGTAGTGAACGTGGGTTGCGGGTTGACCCTGGCGGTACACGAACGACCCGTCGGGGTAGATGGCCTGCCTCGTGTGCGCCGCGACCACGCGAACGACGTCCGCGGGAAGCGCGCTCAGCACCGGAATCGTCCGCAAGAACAGGAAGCGCTCGAACGCGTCCATTCCAAGCGATTCGGGCGCTGGTTCAGGCATGCGTGCCTCCTGCGATCGTGAGATGCGGGCGGCGCAGCAGTTCGAGCGCGTGCTCGATGGCTTCGCGGACGGCTCCAGTCTCTTCGGGTGCGGCGGCTTCGAGATCGGGGATGAGGTTGCGCATCTTCAAGTCGGCCACTTGGTGTGCAACGATGCATCGGATCGCGGTGCTTTCGTCATGCAGCATGACCTGCAGCGTCTCTTCGAGCCGCGTCGCCGGGATCGCGATCTGCAGAGCGTTCGCGGCACGCGTCGCCCGCTCGCCCGCCGTCCCGTCGTCGGTCAGCGCGATCACGGCCTCGCGGATCCCGCTGGTCAGCGTTGCGAGCAAAACCTCTCGGCCAGCCGCGCGAACCCGTGGGTTTTCGCTATCGAGTCCACGCCAAACGAGCGCGAAGTCTTCCTTCGGGTTGAGCATCCCCATCAAGCGGAACGCGCGCTCGAGAGCAGAACGCTCCTTGTCACGGAGCGAAAGCCACAGCAGGTCTCTCGTGGGGCTTTGTTCGTGAAGCTCGGACTCCACGATCCCGCGCCAGCGCGCGAGCTGGGTGACGCGGCGAAGCGTTTCGCGGAGCTGGTTCTCCAGTCGCCTCTTGTCGAGCCGGAGCGATGGCTGACTTGCGCGCATACGCCCAAGTCCTCGGAGGATCTTGAACCGGACGGCGCCGTCGGCTTCGGTTTCGAGGTGGTCGAGCAGGAGCTTGGCGGCTTCCGGGCTACCAAAGCGGCTGATGGTTCGCGGAATGTGGCGACGGACCCGTCGGGGCCAACGGGTGTTCCGCATGGCGGAATCTAGGTAATCGAGCGCCGGGTCGCCGAGCGCGAGGATCGCTCTGCGCGCTGCCGGTCGAAGACTCCCCTTGCCGAGCCACGGCACGAGGTGAGGCAGGTACCGCGCGTCGGGGTTCACCGCCATCGCCTCGGCGACGGCCAGACGGACCGGACCGGAGTCGAAGCGCGAAAGCTCGATGAGAGGGCCGTGAAAGATCGGGCTCGGCCGATGCTGCATGGCGCGGGCGAGCGCGACCCGGGTTTCATCGGTGCCGTCGCGAATCCGTGCCGAAAGCTCGCGTTGGAAGCCGAGCAAGCCGTCGCCCCCAAGCGACATGAGGCCGATGAGCGCCGTGGCTTCGACGATCGGCGCTTCGTTTTCCATCTTTTCGTTGAGAAGCGTGCGATCCGGCTCCACGACGGTGAGCGCTCGAAGGGCCGCCGCGCGAACGTCACAGTCGCCGTCCTCGAGCATCCGCTGGGCGATCGGAATGAAGCGTCGATCCTCGGCCTCGGCGAAGGCCGTGAGGGCGCGCTCGCGCACCTCGAGCGACGGGTGATACAGGATCAGCACTGGCAGGAGCGTCGATCGGCCGTGCGCGTCGAAGAGGTCGATGGCGGCGAGCACCTCTCTGTCGTGGGGGCTGTTCAACGCGTTGAGCAGAACCTCGAGTGAACGCAGGTCGAGCTCTTGGAGATCGAACCGGGTTTCGAGCACACCTTGGCGCAATCGCGAGCGGAAGATCTCTTCGTACTGCCGCTGGGTTCCCAGAATCGCGAGAAGCCAGGCGGCAACTGGGAGAACGACGAAGGCGGCGATCTGCCAGGTGGACAGTCCCAGCGCTACCGCCGCGAGAATCGTGACCGACGCGAGGGCCTGTCCCCCTCGGTGACCAAAGCCATCGATGAGCGTTTTGGCGCGCTGCCGGCGTGCACTTCCGAGCGGCAGGTACAGTACCTCGATCGCCGTGCGGTAGAGCGAATGCCGCATGGTCCCGTCGATCGCTTTGAGGGCCACCGCCCCGCCGAGTACCGGGGCGACGAGGAAGCCGAGAGTCCCGCCGAGCAGCAGGAGGGGCAGCGCGGCCGCGCTTCGGTGGACGCCGAGGTTTTGCAACATCCACCGTGCGCCGATCAGCTGCACCAGGAGTGCGACCGAGTTCAGGGCTAGATAGAAGCGCGCAAAGAAGCTGCCGAGGCCCGCCGGTGCGATGTTTGCCGCCACCTCGCTCTTAAAGATGAAGTCGACCGCCGTGACGGAAACCGTCGCGACCAGCACGAGAACGAAGAGTTTCGCGAGGTAGCGATCGCCGAGGAGCGAGCCCATGGAGAACGACTCTTCCGCGTTGAGCGGGTCGGCTTCGCGCGGCTCGATGAGGCCACGCTTCCACAGGGTGGGCAGCGAGGCGCCTGCCAGCAGGATTCCCGCGCCCACCAGCAGGAGGCCTTCCGGAGACCCCCAGCGAACGAACGCCTCTGCCGTCATGGAGCCGAGGATCGCGCCAACCACGCCGCCGGCGGCAATGAGCGGGAAGATGCGTTTGGCGCGCGTGACGGTCACCGACTCGTCGAGCAGCAGCCAAAACTGAACCACGAGCACCGTTGCCAGAAGCCCGGTCCAAACATAGAAGGCCAGCAGCGACCACGGCCCGAAAGTGCGGATCGAGAACCAGAACGCGACCGTCACGAGGGCGCCGCAGCAGAGCGAAAGCGAAAGAAGGCGATGTCGCTTCCCGACGACCGCCAGCACCTTCTGCTGCGCCCGGAGAGCCACTGCGGCGAGGACGGCGATGGCGAGGTAGGCCCAGGGGAGGTCGGTTGCGGGGAGCCCGGCCAAAAACAGCGCGTCCCTCGCGGTCTCCAGCACGGCGTGTGCCGCCATCATCATAAGGAGGCCGAGAAACCCGAAAGTCAGGTCTCTACGGTCTTCTTGGCGAACGGAGAAGGAGGTCATCGTAGCCCAGCACCCACAGTAGACCTCGCTCCGTCCAGGCGAGCAAGGTCACTGGTCTACTCTCTACGGTCGTACGCCTCGGGGCGTTAGCGTGGCCCGATATCCGAGGTAGGCGACCCAGACCCACGCGAAGCCGAGGGCCCAACCGGCCAGCACGTCGCTTGGGAAATGAACGCCCAGATACACCCGTGTGATGCCCATGAGCGGGACCAAGATGAGGGCGATCGCGGTTGCAATGCGTTTGAGACGAGGGTCATCGAAGGCGAGGGCTACGAGAAAGATCGAGGCGTACAGCACCATCGCACTCAATGCGTGACCGCTCGGGAACGAGGGGCTCTGCGGGCTCGTGATCGACACCACGACGTCCGCCGATGGGCGGGGCCGCGCGAACGCGGCCTTGAGCGCCCGGATGAGAAATAGAGCCCCCACGTTGGCAACTAGAAAAAACGCCAGCTCTCGATAGCGCCGCGCGACCATGAGTACGCCGACTACGACGAAGACGACGACGGTCGTTCCGATGCTGCCTCCGAGGTCCGTGATTCCGACCATCCACCCGGTGATGGATTCGTGTCGCGCCGACTCGACGGATCTCAGAATGGGTGCGTCGACCCCGATCGGGCCGGGCTCGACTTGGCTCGCCAGCACAACGAACACGACGGCCGCCAGCGCGGCGGCGAGTGAAGTCCAACGCAGCCTACTGGCCGAACGATTGGAATCGTCAGGCAACTTCTTCAACGCGTCGAGCGCGCGCTCCGTAGTGTCGAAGGACGAATCCCGCGACGACGAACCAAGCCGCGATCACGACGAGGTTCACGCGCGCAAAGTCGATGGGTGCGAAGGCGAGCTGGCCGGCACCCACGAACACCAGGCCGGCCGCCAGTACGTCACCGATTCGGACGAAGAACGTGTCGATCGCCTGCTTGGCTTGGAACTTTTCGTCGTGGCTCGTGGGAAGCCAAAGCGTGGCTTTCGCGGTGTTCATGATCGAGTAGTCGGTGGCGTTTTCCGCGGTCTTGAGGACCCGGAACGCGCCGAAGCCAAGGCCCGCGGCGAGCCAGCCGTAGTTGGCGAGCGCGACGATCGGCAGGGCGAACAGCAGCCCGGCCACCCCGACGTATTTGACGATTCGTGAGACCACCAGTGCCTGCAGAAGCACGCCGAGGACGTTCACCCAGAAGAAGAAACGTCCGTAGAACAGTCCGAGAAACTGGGATACGAAGGCGTCGGCGTCGAGGCCGGGGGTTTCGGTGGCGGCTAGGCCGAGCGCGGCCTCAGCGCTCTCCTCGGCAAAGCTGCTGAGCAAGTACTCGCCGGTGCTGTTCACCAGGTTGAGCAGAACCAACAGGAGTGCGATCAGCATCAGGTAGCGACTCCGAAACACCAGCGCAAAGCCGCCAAGGATCGACCGGTCCTCTTTCGGTTCGTCGCAGTGCGGCTTCGGGGCTCCATCGGGTCGGGCAAGAATGATGCGGTAGAGGGCGATGTGAACGAGCAACAGCCCCGCCGCGACCTGCATCAGCGCGCCTGGAGACAGGCCGCGTTCGAAGAGCTCGCCGGCGATCCACGCGCCCACTGGAGCGCCTACCGTGGCCCCGACGGCGATGAGCGGAAACAGTCGCTCCCCCGCTTCGAGCGCATAGATGTCGTTTCCGAACGACCAGAACTGGGCGATGATCGCCACACTAAAGATGCCGACCCACACGAAAAACGCGAACCCGAGCATCGGCACGGCGGCGCCATACGCGATGAAGAACGCTTCGATGCAGACGATGAAGAAGATCGTCATCCCGAACACGAGCCGGGCGGTTTCGGTTTTGGATTCGAAGTAGCTGTACACGGGAACCGCGACCATGAGCACCAGCGCCTGAACGGCAGAGGCATACGCCTTCAGCTCCGCGCCCCCGGTGGTGAGGATCAGCGGCTCACGAACCGTCTTGATGACGTAGTAGGCGACCAGGACCACGAAGACGTTGAGCGCCATGAGGACCGCGGTGGGCCCTTCGCCAGCGCGCACGTCCCCGAAGATCCGGAGCCCACGCTCGAGCAGGCTCATGGTGGGTGGAGGCTCCGAGGGGCTTCCTTCGTCTTCGCTCATGGTGTTCGGCCGGCGTCCCCGACCCAGCGCCGCCGCTAGGGGGTTCCGGAGGCGGTACCGGGATCATACGTCACCGTCATACGAACCTGAAACGCTCGATCGACTTCGACAGGCTCCGTTCCGTCCACCGTCTTGACCTGGAGCATGCCGACCGACTCGCCGCCGGCTGCCGCGTTGGCTTCGAGCGCGTTGAGGTTCGTGATGATTTGGCCGTTCGCGTTCATCGAGTATGAGTCGACGGCGAGCTCGATGCCCTCTTCGGCGAACGTGACGCTCTGTGGAAGTGCAGTTTGCTGAACCGCGATGTTGAGCTTCATCTCGTTGCCGACCATCTCGGTCAGCGTGTACGTGTCGACCTGGCTGATCTTGAAGCCATAGAGCACGAGCTCTTTCTGGGCCTCCCAACGGGCACCGACGCCGACCGGTGCTGCCGGGAGAATCACGCGAGAAAGCGACGTGCGCGCGTTGATGATCATGACCAGCAGACGAACCGGGACGTCGGCTCGCTTGGCCGCTTCGTTGAGTTCGCTGTCCTGAATGATGCCGCGGTCGTCGATCTCGACCCAGCCACCCACGTTGTTGAGCACGGCGGCGCCCTGATTGAGGTCGCGCGCGATGGCCGGGTCGATGCCTTTGGGAATCAGCGCTTCGGCCTTCGTGATGCGGACGTCGAAGCGAGTGCCGTTCTTCGACTCGATGGCGGGGCCCGATGCGATGTGCAGTCGGACGCCCGGCACCACCGAAAGCTCTTGGCCGGCTCTCGTGGTCGCGAGCGATGCGAGACCGAAATCCATGTTGGAGGTGGCGCTGGTCCCTGGCGCGATGTCGTAGCGCAGCGTGGTGCGCGGCTCCTGACCTGGATCGAGAAGCAGTACGGGGTCGTCGCTACCCGCGTCCTTTGCCGTTTTCGCGTCGCCCTCTTTACACGCGGTCAGTGCCAAGACTGCGGACGCAACGAGCAGCCCACGCATGATCAGTCGCTTGGTCATCGAACAACCTCCTTCGCGGCGCCCCAGTTCCCTGCCGCCCTCCGCGGCTTTATAGCGCGGTTGCGCGAGGGTCAAGGAGTTGGTGAGGGGCGTGGCGGTGCGCCGGTCGGGTTGCCCGCCTGAACGCGTCGATAGCCGGTCGGGAGCGTGAAACGAGACTGCGCCACCTGCGTGCGCTTGATGTCCTCGACCAAGAACTCCACCGGCGGACGACCTGGCTGCCGGACCTTCATCTTCATCGCGAACCCAGGCTTGACCCCGTACTTCCGCATGGCTTTCGTACGCTCTTCGTCGGACATCTCGAGTCCGAGGTTTCGACCGCGAAACGCCTGCGTCCAGAGATCGGGGGGGTACTTCGGGGTCATCCAGAGGTCGATGGTCGCGTTGTTGTCCTTATCGAGGATCCGTACGTGCTGGGTTTCGATTCCGCTGACCGTCTCTTTGCCGAGCTTCTTGATCTCCAGGTTCGGGTCGGCTTTGTCGTTTGCGACGTCCTGACTCGAATCTCGGAGGGCGTCGTAAGGCACTTCGACGATGACCTTCTGATTGTGAGAAATCGAGAAGTACTTGCCGCCCTTGGCAGGAAGGATGGTGGAGCCGCTAAGGCTCTGCCCGTCCGGACTCCGGCCGGAAGTATCGATCCGAACGTCGCCCGACGTCCCGTACCATGCATGGACGGTGAGCGACTGTCCGGGCTGGCCGGAGAGCCTCGCAGTCAGCTCGCCTTCAAAAGCGAGCGCCGCGTCCGACCAGGACAGCGCCCCAAAAAGAGCCAAGAAACCAACCAGCGCGCGAACGGAGAGGGCAAGCATCTTGGGTGGTTATATCGGATCGGGCTCCTCCCGCCAGCGGGGCTCGAGCCCGATTTGACCGCGCGGGTTCCCCCGCTACACTCCGCGGCCTTCCGGGTTTCCGGACGAGGAATATCATGCCGCGCAAGAAACGCCCTGCCATCAAACTGACCTGCGAAACCTGTGGCAAAGACAACTACGTCACGGGCAAGAACAAGCGCACCATGCCTGAGAAGTTTCAGATCAAGAAGTTCTGCGCGAAGTGCAACAGCCACGAGCCCCACAAAGAGGGCAAGATCAGCAAGGGCTGATTCGCGCGCCCGCTAGCGTGGGTCGAGCAGACGAACGGCGAGAGCCCCGGAGCCCCCACGGCGACGCGACGCACTCCGGAAGGCGAGCACGTACTCCGACGCCGCACCGGTGCTCAAGGTGTGAATGACGTGATCTCGGAGGGTGGCTTCGCCTCGAGGGCTGTGGAGCCCCTTGCCCACGATGACCAGAAGCCAGCGGTGCCCGCGTGCGCTCGACCGTCGAATGAAACCCAGCACGGCCCGTTCTGCCTCTTTGACGGTGAGGCCATGGAGATCGCACTCGTCTTGGATGTCGAGGTGAGGGCTCTCGAGCGTCTCGAGGATGCTCGGGTGCGTGTTCGGGCGCTGCGCCACGACGAAGCCGTCCGGGTCTCGGGCGACGGACAGTCGGCCCGCAGAGCGCGCGCGTTTTCGCGGCGCGCGGGTCGGTCCTGACGGAGGCGCGCTCGGCTCGGGCATCACCCGCTTCTTCTTGCCTCGGAGCGGCTCCACACCGGCGAAGGCGTCGCGCAGCGCCTCTCGGTCGGGCGACGAACGTTTCGCCTCCGGCTCGCGGGCGGGCTCGGGGCCTTTCTTTCGATCGCGGCGCACGACCGGATCATGATGAACCTGAGCGAACGGTTCTCGCAATGGAAATGCAAGATCTCGGCCGTCGGGGGAACCGCTCAGCCCTTCTTGGGGCCGTCGCGTCTCGGCCGCCGATTGCACGCGAGTATCGCTTTTCGCACGCGAACGGCCTCCGGGGTCACCTCGACGAGTTCGTCTTGGTCGATCCAGTCGAGCGCGCTTTCGATGGTGAGCTCGCGGTGAGGCGTAAGCACTACGTTCTCGTCTCGACCCGCGGCCCGGATGTTGGTGAGCTTCTTCTCACGCGTACAGTTCACGTCGAGGTCGTTCGGGCGATTGTGCTCGCCGATGATCATGCCCTCGTACACTTTAGTTCCCGTACCCTCGAAGAGCTTGCCACGCGGCTGAAGGCTGAAGAGCGCGTAGGGCGTGGTGGTACCCGCTCGGTCGGCGACGATGGCTCCGTTCTTTCGCCGGAGTAGGGGGCCCGCGTAGGGGTCCCACCCTTCGAACATCGTATTGAGCAGCCCTTCACCACGAGTCTCGGTCATGAAGATCGACCGAAAGCCGATGAGTCCTCGCGAGGGAACGCGATACTCGACGCGAGCGCGATTCGCACCGATCGGGCTCATCTTGCCCATCACACCTCGGCGATCTCCGAGCAGCTGGGTCACCGTGCCGACATGTGTCTGAGGCACGTCGACGACGACGGTTTCGACGGGCTCACACCGCTGCCCGTCGATCGTTCGAACGACGACCTCCGGCATTCCGAGCGCAAACTCGTACCCCTCGCGCCGCATGGTCTCAGCAAGGATCGCCAGCATGAGCTCCCCGCGCCCATACACGACGAACGAGTCGGCTTCCTCGGTATCTTCCACCCGCATCGCGATGTTTCGCTGCGCCTCCTTGAAGAGCCGCTCCCTTACCTGGCGCGAAGTGACGTAGTCGCCGACGCGACCCGCGAAAGGCGACGTGTTGACCAGGAACCGAACTTTGATGGTGGGCTCCTCGACCGAAATTCGCGCGAGCGGCTCGGTGTGCGAGGGGTGCGCGATGGTGTCCCCGATGTGGACCTCGTCGATGCCCGAAATCGCGACGATGTCGCCCGCCGAGGCTCCCTCGATTCGCACACGCTCGAGGTTCTCGAATCCCCAGAGGGCCCCGATCTTTCGCTCGGCGGTCGATTCGTGCCCGATCACCGCTACGTTCTCGAGGGGTTTGACCGTGCCGCCGCGGATCCGACCGATCGCGATTCGTCCGACGTAGTCGTCGTGAACCGTGTTGTGGATGAGAATCTGAAGCGGAAGGGTGGGGTCTCCATCGGGCGGCGGCAGCCGGTCGACGAGCGTTTCGAAGAGCGCGGTGAGGTCGGTGGCGTCGTCGTCGAGCGCGTGCTTCGCGATGCCGTCCTTTCCAATGGCGTACACCGTCGCGAAATCGGCCTGCTCGTCGGTCGCGCCGAGGTCGCAGAAGAGGTCGAAGACCTCGTCGAGCGCCTCGTCGGGGCGCGCGTCGCTTCGGTCGATCTTGTTGATCACCGTGACGACTGGGAGCCCGAGCTCGATGCACTTCGACAGAACGAATCGCGTCTGCGGGAGGGCCCCCTCGGCGGCGTCCACTAGGAGTAGCGCTCCGTCCGCCATGCGGAGAGTACGCTCGACCTCACCCCCGAAGTCGGCATGTCCGGGCGTGTCGATCAGGTTGATCTTGTAGTCTTTCCACCGAACCGATGCGTGTTTGGCAAGGATCGTGATGCCGCGCTCCCGTTCGAGGTCGTTCGAATCGAGTACACGCTCGCGCACCGCTTCGTTCGAGCGGAATACCCCCGTCTGATGCAGCATCGCGTCCACCAGAGTCGTCTTCCCGTGATCGACGTGTGCGATGATCGCGACGTTTCTGAGCTTTTCTTGCAACGGTGGACCCCCACGCCCTGGCGTGACGGCGGGTCTTGGCAGATTCACCGACGACCCGCCAGCCGCGGGCGCGACTTGCTGAGTGGGCCTCGTCTGGTGATAAACTCCCGACGAGAGGGCCCATGTACAAGAACTTCATGAACTGGTTTTCGACGACTCCCGTTGGCAAATGGCTCGCTATTCGGATTTCGGCGAACCTCGACCCGCTTCTCTACAAGCTCAGCGGCGGAAGAATCACGAGCATCGGCCCACAGGTCATTCCGCAACTCGTCCTCACGACGGTCGGGCGCAAGTCTGGGCAGAAGCGAACGGTCCAGCTCGCGTTCACTGCCGACGGGAACGACTTCCTCGTCGTCGCGAGCAACTTCGGTCGCGAGAAGCACCCAGGCTGGTCCTACAACCTCGATGCCAACCCAGATGCCGAGGTGCAGGTCGGTCCCGAGGTCCATGCGGTGAAGGCGCTGCGACTTTCCGAAGATGAGAAGGCTGCGCTCTGGTCGCGCATCGAAGCCACCGTGCCGCAGATGAAGGTCTACCCAGGCCAGACTGATAGAAACATCAAGGTGTACCGGCTGGCCGCCTCCTGACCGGGGATTTCCGCCCCTTCGAGAGTCGGTTTGGGGTTCGTCGGAGGCCTCGCTACTCTTAACACTTCGGGGGTAAGACGATGGGGCGAGCGTTCAAGGGGTTCGGGTGCGTGCTGATCGCGCTCGTCGGGACGGCGTGCGGCGATACAGGAACCATCGGGGTGACCCCGCGGGGCGACCCGGCGCCCAACGACCCGGCGCCCAACGACCCATCGGCCCCGAGCGATCCGCGTACCGACCCGAACGACGGCCCACCGGTCGGAAACGGCGACGGCACCTGCGCCGTGCCCGAAGAAGCGATGGCCGAAGACGTCAGCGTTCCAGACTCGGTGATCGGCGAGGGCACGCCGGAAAGCTGCACGGCCAACGCGTTCGTCGATGCGGTATCGCGCGGCGGCGTGATCACGTTCGACTGCGGGCCAGACCCTGTGACGATCACGCTGACCGAGACGGCCCGCGTCTTCAACGACCAGAACCCCGACATCGTCATCGACGGCGGAGGGCTCGTGACGCTCAGCGGAGGCGGTGCGGTTCGGGTCCTGTACCAAGACACCTGCGATGAAGCCCAGGTCTGGACCACGCCCCACTGCGACAACCAGGATCACCCGCGGCTCACCGTGCAGAACCTCACCTTCATCGACGGCAACGCGAAGTCGGAGGACCGTGGCGGCGGGGCGATCTTCGTGCGCGGCGGCCGCTTCAAGATCGTGAACTCGCGCTTCTTCAACAACGTGTGCGCCGACGTCGGGCCGGACGTCGGCGGGGGCGCGGTGCGCGTGTTCGACCAGTTCGAAGACCGCCCGGTTTACGTGGTCAACAGCACGTTCGGCGGCGAAGGCCTCGGCAACGTGTGCTCGAACGGCGGCGCGCTCAGCAGCATCGGGGTGTCCTACACGGTCATCAACAGCCTGTTCTCCGAGAACCGCGCCATCGGCAACGGCGCCAACCCAGCGCAGCCCGGAACACCCGGCGGAGGCAGTGGCGGTGCGATCTACAACGACGGCAACACCTTTACGCTGACCGTTTGCGGGACCGAGATCATCGGCAACACCGCCAACGAGGGCGGCGGCGCGATCTTCTTCGTGAGCAACGACCGGTCCGGAAGCCTCGTCATCGAGGACTCGACGCTCAGCGGGAATCCGAGCGGGGGCTTCGAGACCGACGGCTATCCTGGGATCTTCGTTCTGGCGGACGGCGATCCGCAGGTGGTCAACTCGACGCTCGAGTGAGGTCGCCTAGAACGTTCCTCGGAGGGTGGCGCCGCCGAGAGTGGGGGCGAAGGAGAGCTCGCGCTTCGTGCGCTTTTTCTTCACGCGCGCGGTGACCAAGAGCGGCATGCCCACGAGGCCGGCGATGATCGCGCCGGTCCCCATCAGGGTTCCGCCCATGATGCTTTTGGCGAGCTCGTCGTCTTCGTGGCAGGTCGGTGCGTTTCCGCAGTCCGCCCCGAGAGACATGGCGAGGCCTGCAACGAAAATGACGCTTCCTATCCCGGTCAGGGTCCAGCCGGCGATTTGGAGTCGTTGATAGCGCGGGAGCCGTTGGGGCTCGGCCTCGGGTTGGCGGAATTGCACCGCCAGGGTCGACGTTCTGGCGACCGACGCGGGAGACAGATCGAATCCGTCCGCGCTTGCCTGGCCGACCGGAAGGGCGATTGCGAGGGCCAAGGCCGTCGCCGAGAGAAATCGTGAAGAGTCCATGGACAGGACCAATGCACGCCACATGCCGCGCCGAATCCAACAAAATCATTGAGTTTTTTGAAACTCTCAATTCCGGCCATGTGGCCGAAAACTCACAGGCGTGAATCGAAGCGTCACCGCAGACGCCTTGCCGTGGAAGCGGCTCGCGCCTTTGGTGAGCCCGGTCACAGGGTTTGGGCGCGCGCCATCCGCCTTTTACAGTGAAGGGAACACGGTCGCCTTTCGAGAGGCGACCGGGACTCGGTTCGGAGGCAAATGGGACAGGCGCCGGACATTCTTCCTCAGCCAGCAGACGTCGAGCTGACGCTCGACGTGAGCATGTGGCCGCTCGTCTTGCTGACGATGCCGAAAGTCATGACGGTCGCGGATCTCGACTACCTCGAGGCGGGGTATCGATCCCTTCACGCGTCGTTCGACCGGCACGCGCTGATCGTGGACCCGACCACGTTTGACAGGATCCCGGACGCAGCGCTTCGCGGCCGAATGAAGGAGTTCGAGTCGAAGAAACACCACATCATCGTCGAGAAGAATCTCGGAACCGCGATCATCGTTCAAAACTCACTCGTCCGCGGGGCGTTTACCGCGCTCCGCTGGATGTCTCCGGCGCCCACCGAGAACCGGGCATTTCCCAACATCCGGGATGCGGCCGCCTGGTGCGTCGAGCTGATCGAAGCCGACGGCCAGTTCCCGCCGATGGACGCGCTTCGGCTGGCTGACCTCCTCGACCGGGCCGCGAACGACTAGAACGGGGCTGTCGTCGCTGCTTCGAGGCAGGGCCCCTTGCGCGGGTGCGGGGAAGCGCAGCCTTTCAAACCGGGCTAGAACGCGGTGATGACCGAACCCACCATCGACACCTGGCACCGCGTGGTCCACGACAAGAACATCGGCTTGCTCGACACGTTGGTCGCAGAAGACTGCGTGTTTCACTCGCCGGTGGTGCACACGCCTCAGCGTGGCAGAGCGCTCACCAAGATGTACCTGTCCGCCGCCGCCATGGTGCTCGCCAACGAAACGTTCACCTACGTTCGCGAAGTCATCGGGGAGTCGGACGCGATTCTGGAGTTCACCGCAGAGATTCAGGGTATCCACATCAACGGCATCGACATGATCCGCTGGAACGAAGCCGGTGAGATCGTCGACTTCAAGGTCATGGTGCGACCCCTCAAAGCGGTGAATCTGCTCCACGGATTGATGAAGCAGATGCTCGAGCAGATGAAGTAGCCTTCAGCTGAGGCTCTTGAGCTTGTCGCGGTGCTTCGCCTGAATGGCGTTGTAGACGTCTTGCGTGAGGTTGAGCGCCTTCGCGAGGCGTCGAAGCTGCACCTGCTCTTCCTGTTTGAGCACTTCGTCGGCAACACCCATCTCGACCAGCACCTCGAGGATTTCCATCCGAAGCTCCCGGCTCGCGAGCTCGCGGAGGTCGCGAGTCCAGTCGTGGTCACCGAGCAGCGCGACCTGGCTGATCTGGTCGGCAAGCAGGTCGCAGATTGCGTTCACGCCTTCCTCGCTCAGCCCGTGCACGCGTTGGAGCTCTGCGCGGATGGTGACTTCTTCTTGCTCCGAGTAGTCGCCGTCCGCGTACGCCACCTTGGCCAGCAGGCCTGCCACGGCGGTGACGATACGCCGTGTCGCCTCGTCCTCGTCGGCTAGGTACTTCTCCACGATTTGTGCGAGACGCTCTCGCGCCTGGAGCGGCACGCTGTCGTTTTTCGTCCAGAAACTCATTCGGGATAGGGTTCCGCTTCCATTTCGGCTTCGACTTCGCCGCCCGGCGTGTCCCAACCATCCATGTCGTCCGGGTTGTCTCCGATCAGCTCGGCCTCGTCTCCGATACTCTCTTCGAGGTCTTCGTCGGCTTCCATCCGGGCCGTGGCTTCGGGGTTCGAGGTGCACCCGAAGATGCAAACCAGAGCCACGACCGCAATCCATGTCCACGCGCGATGCATGCGGTTCTCATTATAACGACCAAGGGTCGCCGACAACCCGTGAGCGCGGATTCGCCAAGCGCGGCAGACGGCGCGTCCTCGAGAGCTAGGGCACGTCGTGCGGGGCCGGGCCTGTGGGAAGCGCGCCGTCCGACGAGTGCAGCCCGCTCCTAGCCTTCGCACGCGTGAGAATGGCATCCCCCCCGTGAACCAAGAGCACGAACGCCATCGCGGGGAGTGCAACGAGCACGCCTGAAAAACCGCGAGCCCGAACCGCGGGCACCAACACGGTCACGAACAGCGCCCAGAGCAATCCCGCGCCGACCATTTGCAGCAACGCGTACCCGCGGTAGCCGAGGTAGAAATCGCCGAGGCCAGGAAACAGAAGCGAGCGGAGCGCCGCCTTTCGGGGACTCTTGAACCGCTCGCCGCACCGCGGGCAGGAGTCGGGGGCATCGTCCATCGGCAGAAAACATCGTGGACAGAGGTTCTGCCAGCCACCGTCCTCGACGGGCGTGGCCTCGAGTAGCCGGCGCAGGTACTTGGCCTCTCCTCGCTTCGTCCCGTGGAACATGAGCTGCTCGCGTCCGGAGCGTATGAAGACGTAGCTGTGGCGCCCCGACGCCGCGGCCACGCGATCGAGCGGGAGCTGGCTTGCGAACATCTTGGGCTGCCGTTTGCGGTTCGTGTGAATCAACAGGATACGGCGATCGGTCAGGACGAAGGTCGTCCGGTTGGTGAAAGGGTTCATCGACCCCGCGGTGATGAGGCCCCAGGCGAGCTGGCGGGCTCCGTCGGTCACGAAACGCACCACTTCCATCGGCCCGAGCGCGCGCTTCAGCACGGGCTCCGCCTTGGCGAGCATGTCCGCGCGCTTGCGGTCGCGTCGAGTCACGCTCCGCGCTCCGAGGCTCGGGAACATCTCGTCGAACCGCACCGCGATTGACGCAGGCAGGCGCGACTTCAGTTCTTCCTCGGCGCTCTCCCCCCTCGGCATGACCTGGCTACGCTAGCATCGTCCACAAGGGTGGGGCGACTTCGGTCCCCCCGCATCCAGCACTGCGCAAAGTGTCAGGATCGGTGCTACCATGGTGCCGGGCTGCGCGAAGGGGGGCCCGACGCATGACGTTGGCATTGCTGGGGGTGATCGTCCTGCTGCTGATTGGGAACTTGGCGGTCGGAATCATTGGGTTAAATCGAAGCCGATCCGAGGCCTCTGCCCTCGACCGAAGGCTTGCAGACGGTCAGCGCGAGGCGGCCGAGCGGTTCCGGAACGAGCTTCGCGAGGCGAGAACCGAGGCGGCTCAGGCCGCTCGCGATCTCCGCGAGGAGGTCGCCCGCACACAAAAAGGAGCCACCGAGACCCTCGTCAAGACGTTGGCGGAGATCGGTCAGGCACAGACCCATCGGTTCGAAGCGTTCGCGGTTCAGCTCAACGGGCTCACCGAGGCCAATCAGGTCGGGCTGACCGACCTCAGAAAGACGGTCGACGGCCGGCTCCAAGAGCTTCGTCAAACCAACGAAAAGAAGCTCGACCAAATGCGACACGTCGTCGACGAGAAACTTCAGTCCACCCTCGAGAAGCGCCTCGGCGAGTCCTTCAGACTGGTGGGCGATCGCCTGGAAGCCGTGCAAAAGGGTCTCGGCGAGATGCGAAGCCTGGCCAGTGGCGTCGGAGATCTCAAGAAGGTTCTGACCAACGTCAAGACCCGCGGCACCTGGGGCGAGGTGCAGCTTGGTGCGCTGCTCGAGCAGATCCTCACCGCCGACCAGTTCGATCGCAACGTCCGTCCTCGCGTCGACTCGCGCGAGGTGGTCGAGTTCGCCGTCCGACTTCCGGGGCTCCGTTCGGAGCCGGACGAGTGCGTGTGGCTGCCGATCGACGCCAAGTTCCCCCAGGAAGACTACCTGCGTTTGGTCGAAGCGAGCGACGCCGGCGACCCGGTCGCGGTGCAGCGCGCCCACGCCGCGCTCGTTCGGTCGATTCAGGACTCCGCGAAAGACGTCGGCCGAAAGTACCTGAACCCTCCGCGCACCACCGACTTCGCCATTCTGTTCCTGCCGACAGAGGGGCTCTACGCCGAAGTGCTCCGGCACCCGGGCTTGGTGGAGCAGCTTCAGCGCGATCATCGGATCGTCGTCGCCGGGCCCACCACGCTTGCGGCCGTGCTCAACAGCCTGCGCATCGGTTTTCGCACCCTCGCGATCGAGCAGCGCTCGAGCGAGGTCTGGACGGTGCTCGGCGCCGTGAAAACCGAGTTTGGAAAGTTCGGCGACGTACTCGCCAAGGTGAAGCGTCAGCTCGAGACGGCGGGACGCACCATCGAGGAGACGGGAGTCCGCACCCGCGCGATGGAGCGGAAGCTCCGTACGGTGGAAGAGCTTCCCGCCGACGCAGCCAGCGTCGTCCTGGACCTCGCCGAGGGCGAACCGGTCGACCTCCTCGAAGCCGCCGAAGATGGGGCCGCCTGAATCCAGGCCCAAAACGTCAGAGCGCAGCCTGGAATACACCTAACCACCCGAGTGTTCCGGGTTTCCGCAGGGCGACGGGCGTGCTATCCCATGTCCTCCTTAACTATGCAGTACTTCAGTCGCAGCGTTTTGGTTGGGCTGCTCGTCCTCGGGCTCGCGTGCTCGGACGACAGCTCGAACGGCAGTAACGAGAACAACGAAACGCCCTCGGTCGAGGTCGAATCGTTCCGCGAAGCAGGGCCCTGGGCGGCCGGCGTCACCACGCTTTCGCTGGGCGATCGATCGGTTGAGGTCTGGTACCCGGCGAGCCCCGCCGACGTCGAAGGGCTCGAGCGCGACGCCTATTTCATTCGCGACTTCATCTCGCCGATCTTCGACATGGTCCTCGATCCAAGTATCAGCCCGCCGTTCGAGACCGGCGCGTACCGCGACGTCCCGGCGAGCGAGGAGGGGCCCTTTCCTCTGCTGCTGTTCGCGCACGGCGCCGCGAGCTATCGGCTGCAGTCGACGTTCCTGACTTCGCACCTCGCAACCTGGGGTTTCGTCGTGGCGTCCGTCGACTATCTCGAGCGCGGGCTCGGTGTCGCATCGTTTGGTCCTGAACCGGAGATTCCGATCGAGGACGACGTGCTCACGGGGATGGTCGTCGACCTCCTCGATACCGAGAACGCCGCGGCGGGCGGGCTCCTCGAGGGCCGCGTGTCGACCTCCGAGCTGGGCATGACGGGGCATTCTGCTGGCGGCGGGACCACGATCCGTTTCGCGAGCGACCCGCGCGTGATCGCTTACGCCCCTCTATCGGCCGGGATCTTCGATCCCGACACGACCTCGCTGCCCGACAAGCCCTCGCTTTGGCTTACGGGAGACATCGACGGGATCGTCGAGCTCGACCGTGTCCAGACGGCCTTTGGCGAGGCGAGCACGCCGACGCGCCTAGTCGTCCTCGAAGACATGGGACACCTCGGACCGAGCGAGATCTGCGCTATCGGGGCCAACGGCGGCGGGGTGATTCAGCTTGCGATGGACGGCGGCATCGAACTTTCCGAGGGCCTCATTCGTCTCGGTACGGACGGCTGTCAGGACGAGGCGGTGTCCCCGGCGGACGGGTGGATCCCCGTGAATCACTTCATCACCGCGTTCTTCCGCGATGCGTTCGGCCTCGACGACGAGCCGATCGGGCTCTCCCAGTCGGTCGAAGTCGAGATCCCGGAGGTGAGTTTCACGTACGAAGAAGCCCTCGAGTAGCGCCGCGATTCGATCTCAGCCAGGGGCGGTCGTCGGTGAGGTGTCGGCTTTGCCCGCGCCTGCGGCTCAGTAGACGCCAGGGATGAAGAGGTAAGGGACTTCTTCCGTATAGCGATCCCAATCCTTGCCGTACTTCTTTTTGCAGCGGTCGATGTCGCGGCCGGCCCGGTGGAAGATCATGACGGTGAAGAAGACGACGTAGAGGTAGGGCAGGAAGTTGTCGAAGCCGCAGATGAGACCCCACGAAAGAGCCATCGCAATGTCGGCCGTGTAGTGGATCTTGCGCGCGTACTTCCACCATCCGTCGACCAATAGCTTGCTGCCCGCTTCGGTATCGAGATACCGGGGGTTCTCGAGTGTCCCCCAAGGGAGCTGCGGGAACGCCAACCGCTTCACGTAGCTTCCGTTGAGCTGCATGCGGAACCGGTTTCGCTGGCTTTGCGAGGTATCCCACACGTAGTAGGCGCCGATGAGCAGTGCGAACACGAACAGCGTGTACGGGGCTGAATGCTCAAACGGCGCGCGCGACGCGATGTACATCGAGTTGAAGCAGTAGACGAAAGGAACTCCTGCGAGATTCCAGAAGATCAGCATCCAGCCCCACTTCTCATAGAAGATGTCCCACGTGGTCGGGATACACTCCTCTCCCTTCATGCATGCGTTGGTGTAGAGCCAGTGCGCGAGCAGCATGAAGATCATGGGCCAGGTCACCACCCCGTACGTGTCGTACTGGTGGGCGGCCGCACTTGCCGTCAGCAGGAACAGCATGAGCCACGACACGCGAACCTCCGCCCACATCTTGAGGTCGAGCGGACCGATGCGAGGATTGAGCCACGCACCCATGAAAAAGTCGTAAAAAAAGCTCCCCGTCATTCGTTCCGCGTTCCCCGTGGCCTTCGCGCCAAAGTAGATGGCGAAAGCCACCAGGTTCGCGGAGATCATCGAGACGATCATGAACGAGCCGAACTCGTCGTAGAGCGTTTGCAGCGGGAAGATGCCGGTGAAGTGGAGCACCGCCATGCCGATCAGTGTGATCCACCATGCCGAGATCGCGTTGCAGCGGTAGACCAGCCGTTTGCCGCCGCGTGAGGGAATCGGAAGCCCCTTGATTTCGATACCGGGGACGTAGGCGGCGAGAAGCCCTTCGACGACGAGAAACAGCCAGTAGATGCCGAACACGCGCCAGCTGGGCGCCGCGTGCGTCACGATATGGTCCCACATGCTCGCGAAGAACGGACCCAAGTCAGCGAGGCTTGCCGGATACAGCAGGGCGCCATCGTTGAATCGCCACGCGAGCCACAGGTAGAGCATCAGAGCGTGGGAAACGGTCATGATGAAGGCCGCGCCTATCGTCCCGCCGAACTCACGCCGCTGTGTGTTCTCGCGCCCGGCCACGACGGACCCCTGCGCCGTCGCGGTGCCGATCTTCGACCCCATTGCTTCGTGCATCCACGCCTCCCGGTTTGACGTCTTTCTACCCCAGGCCTCAGGAGAACAAAAGGGAAGGCGCGTTTTCCTAATCACCCACGGATTCGAGCGTCAGCTGCGGCGCGCCCGCGGTACGGCTTCGTCCGAGGTCGACGCGCGCAGTCAGGCGCCAGCCGCGGTCTCCCCGCGGGTCGACGAGGATCTGACTGAAGCGCCAGTGATCCGGCTGACGATCGATGAGGAGTTGAGCCTGGCTTCGTGCGTCGGGTCCGATGTCGATCGCGTCGTACTCTGCCCAGTAGTCCGCCATGGCCTGTTGAAGCCGCTCTGCGGTCCAGCTCTCGTCGCCGGCGTCCGCAAGTGCGTCGACCGCGCGGGACTCCTGCCGGAACGAGAGCGCGCGAACTATCTTCCACAGGGTGTTTCGAACCATGGTCGTGAAGCCGCGCACATCCTGCGTGACGTCGGGCGGTTCGTCGGGTTGGATTCGCGCGTCGTCCTCCGCGATCGCATCGGTAGGCTGCTGAAGCTGCTCCCATTCGTCGAGCAGGCTCGCGTCGACGTACCGCACGGAGAGCCCGAGCCAGTCGGTCAAGTCGTAGAGCGCGTCGGTTTTGGCCGACTCAGGAACGCTCTGAACGAGTGCCTTGTAGCTGTCCGTGAGGTACCGAAGAAGGACGCCCTCGGAACGCTGCAGGCCATACTCTTTCACGTACTCCACGAACGTCATGCCGAGCTCGTACATGTCTCGCGCGATCGACTTGGGGCGCAGGATGTCGTTGCCAACCCAAGGGTGACGTGTCGCGAAGATCTCGTAGGTGGCGTACAGGAACTCTTCGTTCGGCTTCGGGTACTCGATCTTGTCGAGTTCTTCCATTCGCTCGTCGTACTCCATACCCTCCGCCTTCATCTCAGCGAGTGCTCGGGACTTGAGCGCATCGGTCTGGCGATAAAGCACCGCCATCGGGTCCTCGAGCGTGGCCTCGACCAGCGTGAGAACGTCGAGCGCGTAAGCCGGGTCGTCTGCATCCAGGACGTCGACCGCTTCGACGACGTAGAGCGAAAGCGCCTGGTTGAGTGAGAAATCCGACTGGAAGTCTTCGTTGACTCGAGGGCCTTCGGGCAGAAGCTCGATGACGCCCGCGTCGCGCAGTGAGCGGATCATCGAGATCGCGTGACGGCCGTGCCGTCGTTTTGCGGTAGGCCCTTCGTGACTCGTTCGAATCAACTGGCGAAGCGCGCGACATCCATCGTCCTCACGTTCGAATAGGTTGAGAATCATCGCGTTGCTCACGTGGAAGCGCGGCTGAAGAGGCTCTGGCGCAGACTCCTGCAGCCGCTTGAAGGTGTCTTCGTCCCAGTGGGCATAGCCTCGCTCGGGCGGTTGCCGCATCTTGAGCTTGCGAATCTTCTTCGGGTCGCCGCCCGCCTTGGCGCGTAGTTTGATGTTTTCGATGACGTGTTCGGGGGCTTGCGCGACGACGCTCCCCATCGTGTCGTAGCCGCGTCGTCCAGCTCGCCCCGCGATCTGCTTGAAATCGCGCACGGT
>JBCDFZ010000043.1:0-46858 GCA_039177115.1 Myxococcota bacterium | reverse complement strand
GCTCGGGATCGGTGGCGTCGACACGGCTCGCCTGCGCGACCGTCTCGGTGCTCGTCACGAGTTCGATGGCTCTAACTGATGGATATCGCTCGATAAGTAAGGCTAAGAGCTCGTCGGCTTCGACCAGCGTTTGACGCTGACGAAGCTCGGACTCGACCGCCCAGGCGACCGCGTCGGCGACCTGCTCCGAGCTTTCGCGCAGGGCCATGAGCTGGTCTCGTCTCGCCTCGACGCCTCGCTCCAGCTCTTGACCGAACTGTTCGTTCACGCCGACGCGATACACTTCCCGAAGCGCACCTTGTGCGAAGAAGATCGCACCGCCGAGCGTGACCAACACCGTGAGCCCGATCGCGAACAAGATCCTCCGCTCGAAGCGACTCACTTTGGCACCTCGACGTCAGTACCGCGAAACT
The DNA here is from genome assembly GCA_039177115.1 of Myxococcota bacterium. Classification (GTDB taxonomy): domain Bacteria; phylum Myxococcota_A; class Polyangia; order Polyangiales; family Houyiibacteriaceae; genus SG8-38. The sequence goes on along the minus strand of JBCDFZ010000043.1, from coordinate 46,445 downwards.
CGATGCGCCGCTCCGCCTCGCAGATCCGTCTTCGCACGATGCTGACCGTGATTGGGCCGACCGCATCGTCGCTTCCCGTGGGTCGAATCAGCTCGCGGCACTGCTTCTCCGAGATCGGGTTGAACTCCGCCATCACGGTGAAGAACACCTCGTTGCCCCGAAATGGTTCGTATCGCGATGGATCGTCTCCGACGAACAGGCCGCGAACCACGAGACACCGGTTGATCGCGCGCTCGAGCGAAGGAAACCGCTCGGTTCGGTTCGCAATGCGAACGAGGTAGCCGTCTTCCCAGAGGTCGCGCGTGACGTCGCACCCGAACTGTCTCTGGACGATGGTCCGGTTCGACTGGCTCGAGCGCGCGGTGACGGTCACGACAATTCGCTTGCGGAGGGCACTTTGCAGCTCTTTTCGCACCTTTTCGTCGGCGAGGTGCTTGGCCGAGAAGCTCACGCTGGGCGTCCCCCGGGCCCAGGAGACTCGGATGTCGCGCTGGTCGACTTTGCCCTGCGCGCCAGCGCTCGCGGTGAGCAGCCACACCAGGATCGGGACGAGGATCCTCACAGGCGTATGAATCCCAGCAAGGTGGAGAACCCGACTTGGAAGACGCCAGCGCGAGTATCGAAGCGAAGTCCGACGTCGAAGGTGAGGTCCAACGGGTAGCGCGCTGCGCCGCTGAATCCGTCGATCCCGAGACGCTGGTCACGGATGTCTGCGAGCGAGTAGAGGCCGATGAGCGTGTAGAAGTTGATCTCGCGCAGGCCACGCTGCTTCGTGCGCTCGTAGATCGGGATGTCGTATCCGATGTCGATCCGCCAAGCGAGCTCGCCGAGATAGCTGGTTTCGATCGACGTGCCGAGCAGATTGGGCGCGCGGCGTCTGTCGAGCTGCATCTCGAGAAAGCGAGACGGTACGAGGTCGGTGAGATCCGAAACGTGGAAGAGGTAGAAGAAGGGTGTGTTCCCGAAGGCGGCCCCGCCGAAGGCACCGAAGCGAATGGTGTGGTTCCATGGAAGGCGCCACCAGCGGCGGATCCAAACCTCGAGCTGGAGGTAGTCGTAGTCGCTCCCGAGGAAGCGCGTGCCGGCCGTGACGGAGCCCCGAAGGAGCACGCCTTCCTTGGTAATTCCGGGGTCGTCGCGACGATCGAGAATCAGCGCAAAGCGCAGCGAAGAGACGAAGCTTCGGCCCCCCTCGATGGCGAAATCGATGGGAACGATCTCGTTGCCGCGGGTTTCGCTCGCGGCTTCTGGGCGGTTCAACACGCTGACGATGTCGCCGATCCAGTCGAGGTTGTAGCGAAGCGTCGAGGTGATGTCTTTGTCGACCCCCACCATGAAGCCGCCGCGCCGGTAGCGAACCACGGCGCTATCGACGATGGACGTTCCCGGGCAAGTGGCCTCTCCGCAGGGGACGCTCACGAGCGGGGCATCGCCGTAGAACTCGCGCCCGTTCAGGAAGAACGTCCCGAACCGAATGCCGTACTTGTCCTTGATCCATTTTGGGTAACGGAGATCGAGACGCCCGCCCTGATTGAACTCACTCACGAGCGCCGTACCGGAGAAGCGAATCCCGAGTCCGGCAAGGTTGGTTTCAGTGAGCTTGAAACCGAGCCAAGGCGATAGCTTCCGGTCGCGCGTGGTGTTGAGCACGCCCTCGGAGAGCCCCGCGACGAGCTGCTCGATGATGATCGTGTTTCGTTCTTCGACGTGAACGATCAGCACGGCGTACCCCGGCCGTTCGCCGCGCTCGAGTCGGATGTCGACCCAGTTGAACCAACCCGTGCCCATGAGCCGCCACTCGGTGGCGAGAAGCTCGGGAGATTCGGGGTCGAGGAACTGGCCCGGCTTGAGCGGAACGAACTTGCGGATGATGCGGGCTTTCGTGCGGGTGTTCCCGATCACCTCGATCCGCTCGAGGATGTAGCGCACCTGCGACGAAATCTGGCTGGTCGCGCGGTCGTCGCTCGCGCCGCCGTACGGATCGTAGAGCCCCTCGTCCTCCCCACCCTCAGCCGGCGGCCCCGGGACCACCTCGCCCGGACGGTAGGGCTCGAGCCGTTCGCCTCTCGGGGGGGTTTCGATCTCATCGGGCGCGCCCGGTTCGTACGGAGTGCCCTCCGGCCAGTTGGGCGAGTCGTCCTGTGCGCGCGCGCTCGGGGGCCCGAGGTTGCGAAGCGGCCCCAACGACAGCGCCGTCGACGCAACCAACGCGAGCATCGAGACGCGAAGCACTCGAGCGATCAGGCTTTGAAACCCTCGTCCTGGTCGCAAGCGCGCGCCCACGAAGGCGAGACTACTCCAGCGGCGGAAGATCCGCGAGAAGCCAGAGGCAGCCGAGCACGACCAGGAACACGCCGCCGACCCAGCCGAGCGTGCGCCAAAACCCCATGGGGCGTCCGTCGTCTTTCGACTTCACGGGAGCTGTTGTAGCAGATTCTCTCGGCAAGGAGGGAGAATACTCGAGGGACGACCAGAGCTCCTCAGGCTCGTCGAGGGTCTCGGCCTCGGGGCGCCGAATAATCCGGATCGTCGCGTCGTCGTCCTTCTCCATCTGGGGCCTGAGGCCCGACACCGGCGTGTCGTCCTCACGCGCGACGTAGCCGTCTTCGATGAGCTTTTCGTACGCTTCGACGGTAGGCAGGTCGGTCGGGCTGCTGAGGTGTGCGGGCGTCTTGTCCTTGAGCGCGGGCGGCAGGGTTTCTCGGGGCGGCGGTACCGCGTCGACGCGAAAGGTGCCCTCGGTCCATTCGAGCGCCTCGACGAAGTCGGCGGCCGTTCCGCCGTCGATGCTGACGTCATCGAGCTGGCCTTTCTCATAGTAGCCGATGGCGAGACGACCGCGATGCTCGAGCAGCAAACGTCCCGTGAGGCCCGCGTTCTCGCAGTAGCGCATCAGGTCTGGGGGCGGATGAACGCCGAGCGATCCGCGACGCGTGGTGTCGGTGCCGCGCGTGACCGGCAGATGCGGAAGCTTCGGATACACAGCGAACTCGCCGTCTCGAAGCGAGAGCAGGGTTTCGAGCGTCCCGTCGCTTTCGGTGTCGGCTTCGGGATCCGCAACTTGGCCTTGGACGAGGCGAACGGTTCCGGATGCGGTAGCGCTGCGGAAGGCGAGTACGCCCGTGGTGCCGATCTCCTCGAGCCCGCCAAGCAGGTCGTGAATGCCCTCCTCGGGGATTTCTCCTTCGAACACAGCCTCGGCAACCATGACTGCATCACGTGATTGTCGCGTGGCTTTCTGTCAAGGCGACGCGGACCGTGGCACGCCCGTAAATGTATGAATTCTATTATAGAATCAGGGGAAAATGCCGCGCTCTGCGTACGAGGTAGCCAAACTCTCGAGCGCGAGCGCGTACGCGGCGATCCGCGGGTCAACCTTCTTTTCGGAAGCGTAGAACGTGGTGCGCTGGTAGGCGCGTCGAATCATGTGAAGCAGGCGCCGCTGCACCTCCTCGAGATCCCAGTGTTCGCTGTTCCGATTCTGAACCCATTCGTAGTAGCTCACCGTCACGCCGCCGGAGTTCGCAAGCACGTCTGGGATGACCGGGATACCACGCTCGCGCAGCACCGCTTCACCGACCGGGTTGATCGGGCCGTTCGCGCCTTCGGCAATCAATCGCACCTTGAGCGCGTTCGCTTCGGCTTCTCCAACTTGGTTCTCGAGGGCGGCAGGGATGAACAGGTCGGCGGCCGTCTCGAAGAACTCCGCGCGCGAGATTTGATCGCCGCGCGGATACCCCGCGATGGAGCCGTGGTCTCGCACATACTCCTGGAGCTTGTGCGCGTTGAACCCTTCTTCGTTTCGGAGGTAGCCCGTGTGGTCACCGACCGCGACCGTCGACACACCGAGCCGCGAAAGCAGGAGCGCCACGTTGGAGCCGACGTTGCCGAAGCCCTGAATGATGGCGGTCGCCCCTTCGAGCTCGTACCGATTATCGCGCGCCCACTCTTTGATGCAGTGGACCACGCCCTGACCCGTGGCCTTCTCCCGGCCCTCGGATCCCCCTGAATTGATTGTCTTTCCGGTCACCACGGCGCGCTGGTCGTTCTTTTCGTAGGTGGGCCCGGTGTTCATGTAGGTGTCCATGACCCAGACCATCGTCCGGGCATTGGTACCCACGTCGGGCGCGGGGATGTCATGCGACGGCCCGATGTTCGTGCCGAGCGCATGCGTGAAGCGCCGTGTAACGCGGCGGAGCTCGTCCTGGGTGTGTTCACGAGGGTTGAACTTGATGCCGCCCTTGGCACCGCCGAAAGGAACGCCGAGCAGCGCGCACTTCCACGTCATCTGCATCGACAGCGCCTTGAGTTCGTCGAGCGTGACGTCTTGGTGGTACCGCATTCCACCTTTGTACGGACCCATCACGTTGTTGTGCTGAATTCGGTATCCCTTGAACAAGCGATCGTGACCGTTATCCATCTTCACGGGGAAGTGGACGATCAGCTCGTTCTTTGGCTGCGAGAGAATCTCCCGCACGTGGTCCGGAAGACGGACGACCTCCGCAGCCTGCTCTAGGTAGCCTTGGACAACCTGAAAAAACCCAAACTCTTCTGCGGCCGACGACATGGCGGCCGATGCTACACCGGCGATCTCTCGGTGGCCACAGGAGTGCGGTCTAGTGCGATCGTCGACCTCGGCCAGATCAAGGCGCGGCGGGTCGCTGACCGCTACTGGCCGATGCCGGCGATGAACGTTCCGTAGATCCAGGTCGCCGGCCCAGTGAACACCAGCGCGTCGACGCGATCGAGGAGACCGCCGTGACCGGGGAGAATCCCGCCGCTGTCCTTCACGCCGCTGCTGCGCTTGAGAACCGACTCGAACAGGTCGCCCGCCTGGCCCGCGACGCCCGCCACAATCGCGAGCGCCACCGCGTCGACCGCAGGCAGCTTCGGGATGAACAGGCTGATGGCGACCGCGAAAAACACCGAGCCGGCCAGCCCGCCAGCCGCGCCTTCCACCGTTTTTTTGGGGGAAATCCGCGGTGCCAGCTTGGTTTTGCCGAACTTGCGGCCGACGAAGTACGCCGAAGTGTCGCTGCCCCAGGCGATGGCGAAGGCAAGCAGCACCCAGGCTCCCGTGGGTGGGAAGTCGCGCAGTAGGTCGACCGTGGCCAGCGCGCCGCCAACGTACACGGGCGTGGCGAGCAGCCAACCGATGTGCACGCTCGCGTTGTGCAGCGGATCATCTTGCAACATCCCGATCACCATCGTCGCGAAGATCAACAGCAGGACGACCACGTACACGTGTGCGATCGAATCGCCGAAGATGACCGCGCATGCGAACGCAACCGACGACACGGATCCCCAAAGCCGAAGGCCACGCGAGTTGGGCACCTTCATGCCCATCATCTCGTAACCGCCAACTGCGATCGCACCGAGGATGAACGCGTGCCACACCCATCGCCACCACGACATGCTGGGGGACGAAGGGTCGTAGAACATCATGAAGAGGATGAGCGGGATCAGCGGAACGACGGTCGCGACGCGGAGTGCGGTCCCGGTGAGACGCCTGCGACCGGGCAGCTCTCCTTCGGCGGACTCACTCATACGGCGCGCTCCAACTCAGACGATCGATCCGACGTGTCGGCGGACTCGTCCGCGTCGGTCACCAAGCCAAACCGGCGGTCTCTGCGCTGAAAGCACTCCACCGCGTAATATAGCGATTTTGCTGAGAATTCCGGCCACAGCTCGTCGGTGAAATGGAGTTCGGCATAGGCGGTTCCCCACAAAAGAAAGTTACTGATTCGCTGCTCGCCGCTCGTGCGAATCAAGAGGTCGACCGGGCCGGTGTGCATCGAGGGAAGGTGGCGTTCGAGTACGCTCTCATCCACCGTCTCGACGTCGAGGTCTCCGGTGGCGGCAGCGTGAGCGATGGCGCGCGCCGCGTCCGCCAGCTCTTCGCGACCTCCGTACGAAAGCGCGAGCGTCAGCGTCATGCCGGTGCATGCCGCGGTGTCGCTCATCAACCGATGCAAACGTTCGCGCGCGCGCGGCGGCAACTTGTGAAGACGACCGATGGCGGAAAGTCGAATGTCGTTGTCGAGGAGCTCTTCGCGCTCCGAAACCAAGTGCTCACAGAGAAGGTCGACGAGTGCGTCGACTTCCTCTTGAGGTCGGTCCCAGTTTTGTTCACTGAAGGCGTAGAGCGTGAGCGAAGGAATGCCGAGACGACGCGCAGCGCGAAGGATGGTGCGGACGGAGTCGGCACCGCGCTCATGCCCGGCGGTGCGCGGCTGTCCCCGCATCTGCGCCCACCTCCCGTTGCCGTCCATGATGATGGCGACATGCTGCGGGAGTCGGCTCACGTCGACCAAACCCATGGCGAGCGAGTATCATGGGGCTCTCACTGCAGCAAGAACACCGGCCTCAGGTTGACGGCGGACAGGAAGGCTGGCTGTTCTTCGCTTATTTTGAGACTAAAGTGTCATCTGAGTATGAAAAAAGTGTCTTTTCTTTCTCAATCAGGTTCCAAACGAATTGAAAGGTGGAGCACCGTGGTTAGGTTGTTTGAAAATGGCTGACCGCGACTTCTACGAGACACTGGGGGTGTCGCGGGACGCAACTCCTGAGGCGATCAAGAAAGCGTATCGACAGCTCGCCAAGGAGCTGCATCCCGATCACAACCCGGACGACAGCGCTGCCGAAGAGCGGTTCAAAGAAGTGTCGGCTGCGTACGCCGTGCTGTCCGACGAGAACAAGAAGAAGCTCTACGACGAGTTCGGTGAAGTCGGCCTTCGAGACGGATTCGACGCCGAGGCCTACAAGGCCGCAGCGCAAGGCTTCGGCGGGTTCGGCGGGGCGGGCGGGTTCGGCGGACCAGGCGGGTCGGGCGGGTTCCAAGGAGGCGGGTTCGACGTCGGGGACATCTTCGGCGGCGCGGTTCGCGGAGGTGGCGCGGCTGGGGGTCCGTCGTTTCGGGTGAACTTGGAAGACCTCTTCGGCGGTGGCGGCGCGCGCGCTTACACCCACGTATCCGAGCCCGGCGCGAACTTGGAGTCGGAGGTCACAATCGACTTTCGAGATGCGGCGCTTGGTTGCACCAAGGAACTCGCGCTTCGATCCTCCGAAGACGGCGAGCGCACGATTAAGGTACGCATCCCACCGGGGGTGAAGAACGAGGGAAAGATCCGACTTCGCGGACAGGGCGGCAGGGGCCGAAACGGCGGCCCCGCCGGCGACCTGGTTCTCAAGGTGAAGGTGCGGAAGCATCCATTCTTCTCGATTCGAGGTAAGCAGCTTCACGTGCGCGTCCCGGTCACGCCGCTCGAGGTCTACGCCGGAGCGAAGGTCAGCGTCCCCACGCCGGAGGGCCCGGTGACCTTGGCAATCCCGAGCGGCTCGCAGAACGGCGCCAAGCTGCGTATCCGAGGCAAGGGCATCGAGGTGAAGGGAAAGCCGAGGGGGGACCTCATCGCGCACCTCGAGGTCAAGCTACCGGCCGGCCACGACCCCGATGTCGAGGAGGCCCTCGAGGTGGTCCAAGGCGCGTTCGATGGCGACCCTCGCGGAGATTTGTCCCTGTGAGCGCTGTCGGAGAGGTGCCCGCAGGCTCGCGCGGGTGAAAGGAGGGGGCGCGCCGGGCGGCGGTCGGCGCGTGGCGCTTCTCGACCCGCCCCTCGCCGAGGACGCGAACACGCTGGAACGCGCACGACGGATGCACCACGGGGCAACCGCGCAAAGGAGCGGCCGATACGGCCGTAGGGCGTTCCTGCCCGCCCTTGGATCGGATGCCGAAACCCGTACACCACGCGCCGAGAACCGCCTCGCCGCACGTCGAACTCGGGCCCTCACGGGGCGACTTCTGGCCGCGTCGGAGGGGTGCGCCCGCGCGGCCCAATTCCCGTGCGTCCCCCGCACGGGCGTTGCAAAACACAGGAAAAGCGCCCTTTCTAGGCTCCGCAGGACAGCACGACCCTCCAGAGCCGGGCACGACCCGGACGGCGTGTTCCACGTGCAACAGTCGACACAGGACGGCGAGCGGTCCCGGTGCCGCCGGCGGAAAGATGTCGACCAGGCCCTCGTGTTGCACGTGCAACACAACCGAGGTCTCAATCAGGCTCTTCTCATAGCCGGAGGTTGGAGGAGAGCCCGCAGGACGGAGGTTCGCGCGAGTATCGCGGCCGACAGCCGGTCTTGGCGCTCCAGGCGCGAAGGCCCTGGGGCTGGGTCTCAGCTCGGACACAGGTGGGGATCCACGGACGCAGGCCAAGCCAGGTTGGGATGGCGCACCCAAGGCTCCCGACTCGGGAGACGACTCCCCGCTGGGAGACGACTCCCAACTCGGAGACGGCTCCCAACTCGGAGACGGCCCCCAACTCGGAGCGACCCCGGCTGGGAGACGGCTGGCAGCTCGAATGCGGCTCCGAAGATGCGTTCTTCGGGGTGCTTCGTCGCGGCGTGTGTGCGGGTCCGCGTGTTGCACGTGCAACATCGCTGGGCTTAGATCCGGGCGGTGCGGTTTCGGGAACAGATTGGGGAAGCCCTGGCGGAGCTCGAGGGCCTCGGGCTCCTGCGGCGGCCGCGGCGGGTCAGCGGGCCGCAGGGGCCTGAGATCGAGGTCGACGGACGGAGGGTGCTCTGCTTCTGCTCCAACAACTACCTCGGGCTGGCCGACCACCCGGAGCTCGCACGGGCCGCCCGCGGCGAGGACGGATTTGGTGCGGCCGCCTCGCGACTCATCACGGGCAGCATGGACGCTCACCACGAGACGGAGGAGGCGCTCGCGGCATTCGTGCGCGCCCCGACCGCCGCGCTCTTCGCCAACGGGTATGCGGCGAATGTGGGGTCCGTTCAGGCGCTCGTCGGTGCAGGGGACCAGGTGTTCAGCGACGCCCTCAATCACGCCAGCCTGATCGACGGCTGCCGTCTGTCGCGAGCCCAGGTCCACGTCTATCGGCACCGAGACCTCGACCACCTCGAGCAGCTCCTTCGTCAGCACGCGACCGAGGCCGGCCGGGCTCTGATTGTCACCGACTCGCTCTTCTCCATGGACGGCGTCTTCGCACCGATTGAGGCGCTGGCAGAGCTCGCGCACCAGCATGGTGCGGGGCTCATGATAGACGAGGCCCACTCGCTCGGGGTGTTCGGTCCGGAGGGCTCGGGTGTGTGCGCGGCGATGGGTGTGGTACCCGACGCACTCGTTGGAACCCTGGGCAAGTCGTTCGGGGGCGCAGGTGCGTTCGTCGCCGGTTCGCACGAGATCGTTTCGGTGATCCGCAATCAGGCCCGGAGCTACGTCTTCTCGACGGCGCCGCCGCCTCCCGTGGTCCGGGCGGCGGGACGCGCGATCGATTTGGTGCGCGCGGCTTCCGAGGAACGAGCCGCGCTGCTCGCGCACTCGGCCAGGCTCCGCGAAGAGCTGAATCAACTCGGGTTCGAAGTGCCCCCGGGCACCAGCCAGATCATTCCGATTCTCATCGGCGACAAGGCGCGCGCGATGCGTCTCTCGGCTTCGCTCTTCGACCGAGGTGTGTTCGTGCAGGGGATACGCCCACCGACCGTGGCGCCCGGCACCTCGCGGCTTCGGCTCACGCCCATGGCGAGTCACTCGGACGACCACCTCGACCGTGCGCTGGCTGCGTTTGCCGCGTTGGCTCCAACTGGCTAGAGCGGAGACTTCGATGCGTGGTGTGTTCGTGACGGCGACGGGGACCGAGGTGGGCAAGACCTGGATTGCGTGCGGCCTGGCCCGCGCGCTCGTGTCGCGCGGTCACCGCGTGGCCGCGATCAAGCCGGTCGAGACGGGTTGCGATCCCGATCCGGCCGACGCCCTCGCACTCGGCGAAGCCTGTGGGAATCTGTCGCTCGCCCGAGCGGACGGGCTTTACCGAGCGCGCGAGCCGCTTGGACCCTACGCCATCGTCCGTCGCGGCGGCCCCGAAGTGCCGCCGCTCTCTTCGCTCGCAGCGCGTGTCCGAGAACTTGGAAGCGGCGCGGACATCGTCATCGCCGAAGGCGCGGGTGGCGTGCTCGTGCCCATCGATCGGGAGAGAACCTTTGCCGACTTCGCCATCGCGTTGGGGCTCCCCGCGATCGTGGTTGCAGAGAACGCGCTCGGCGTTCAGTCGTTTACGTTGACCGCGGTCGAGGCGCTCGAGCGTCGCGGCATCGAGGTGATTGCGGTCGTTCTCAATCAACGCACGGACGACGGCTCGGACCTCAGCCAAACTTCGAACCAAGAGGTCTTGGCCGCGCTGCTTCCTCAGCTGTCGGTGATCGCTGCACCGGTCAACGGCTACGCAGACGAGCTGACCGATCTCGTCGCGCCGACTTGACCCCCGGCCTCGTCGCCAACGAGAGCTCGCGCATCGACCGAAAGCCCAGCGACGCGACCGCTCTACGCGACGAACGGCTAACTTCCGTCGACACTTGCGCCTCCAATCGCGATCCCTTCGCGAAGGGTAGGACTGCAACGAACAACCGCTGCGCGGAAAGTATCGCTCTCGATACCTGCTAGAACTTTCCTGATACGCTCAGGCCAGTCGGTGTGAGGCGCCAAGTAGTTTCGGTCGCCCGTCGCTTGTTGCGCTTTGCGCTGATGGCGAACCAGGTTGCACTGCCAGCGAGCGCGGCGATGCCGAGACCGCCGTAGACGTAGGTCCATGCGGTCGTCGAGCGCTCCGTCGTGCACTCGGCGTCGACGGTGATGGCGCAGGATCCGTTGCGCGCAAGCCCGACCGCCATCGCGCTCACTCCCGCAATACCGACGACACCCAGCACGCTCGCGCCGGCGATCGTTGAACGCGGTAAGCGTCCACCGTCGTCGAAGCTCGTTCCCGTGGGTCCCGCGCGACTTTCGACCGTCGCTTCCACGAGCGCCCGCTCGGTCGCATCGCGTTCTCGAATCGAACTCTGAAGCGCCTCGATGCGTTCTTGCACTTCCGCGGCGCGGGTCGGCTCGGGCGTGTTGGCGAGGTAGCTCTCGAACGCCTCGAGGGCTTCCTCCTCTCGCTGCAGGCGATCGGCGGCGACGCCGATGTTGTACTGCAGCTCGGGGCGCTCGCTCAAACGGTACGCGTGTCGGAAGAACACGAGTGCCCGCTCGTAGTCAGCCTGCTCGAACGCGGCGCGACCGCGTTCGAAGTAGTCTCGCGCCGCGGCGTCGTTCCGTCCGGCCTGCGCTGCGACCTCGGTCGCGCTACCGGTGGACATCGCGCAGACCGTGAGCACGACCGGCAAGATCGCGCGTCGCTTCCCCATCCTCATAGACAACAAGGTAGAGGTCAGAGCGGGTGACCGCCAACTGGCCCGAACTCCAGGCTTTTTTGGAGTTTTTCTAGGTGACTTGGCGGGTGGTGGAGCTGAGGGGAATCGAACCCCTGACCTCCGCATTGCGAACGCGGCGCTCTCCCAACTGAGCTACAACCCCGTGGTCGAGCGTTCGTATAGCCGCGCCCAACCCGGGCGCAAACCGAACGCTACGTTGCGCCGGATGCGGCATCCCTCGCCGCGGCACTCGCCGCGCCGTTGAGGACGATCATCATCCAGCCCGTCATCAAAAGGCGGATGCCAACGAGCAGGCCGATCGCCCATTCCGCCGACGAAGGGAAGTCGGCCCAGAGCATTGCCGCCAGTGCAAGCGATACGAGGCCACCAAACAAGAACCATCCACGACCGGGCTGTCCGCTTAGCTGGAAGAACGCGATCAAGTGATAGATGCCGTCGACGATGAAGTAGGCGATGACAGCGATGGTGAGCGTCGTGAGACCAAAGGTCGGATGCTGAAACACGACAATCCCGGCAACCGCCGTGATCGCCCCAAACAGGAACGCGAGAAGCCCGCGCCCAAACGTGGGTGCGCTGAATGCGAACACCGTCTGGCAGATCCCAGAGATCACGAGGACGGCCGCGACGACAGCAGTCACCGCGAGCCCGCCCGCGAGCGGGAGCGCGATCGCGAGGATCCCCATCAAGACCACGAGGATCCCGAACGCGATGCCACTCCTCGATGCTCGCTTCACCACCTGTGCGCCTTCATTCATGCTCTACCTCCAGGCGCTACATATCCGCTGTTTGTAGCGTTTCACAAGCCGCGATTGCGTGGTCTTGCGTGAGTCGAAACCAGGACTACGCTCCGCCGCCTATGACACGCGTCATCAACTTTAGCGCCGGACCCGCCACGCTTCCTCTGCCGGTCCTCGAGTACGCCCAGAACGAGTTCCTCGATCACGAGGGAACCGGGATGTCCATCCTTGAGCACAGCCACCGTGGCGCGGCGTACGCGAAGGTCCATGAGGAGGCCAAGGCCCTCTTCGTCGAGCTTCTCAACGTCCCGGACACGCACGCCGTGCTTTTCATGCAGGGCGGCGCCACCGGCCAGTTCGCGCTCGCTCCCATGAACCTCCGCGGTTCGGGCCAGTCGGCCGACTACATCATGACCGGGACGTGGAGCAAGAAGGCGCTCGCCGAAGCCAAGATCACGGGCGAGGCCCGCCCCGCGGGCACTGGCGAGGTCGACGGAAAGTACATCCGAGTTCCCAAACAGAGCGAGCTCGACCTCGACCCGAATGCGGCGTTCGTCCACATGACGAGCAACAACACCATCATGGGGACGCAGTTCCACGACTACCCGGACACGGGTGGCGTGCCGCTCCTCGCCGACATGTCGAGCGACATCCTCTGTCGGCCGCTCGACGTATCGAAGTTCGGTCTCATCTACGCCGGTGCGCAAAAGAACCTCGGCCCCGCGGGGATCACGGTGCTCATCATTCGCAAAGACCTCTGCGAGCGAAGCCCCGACACCATCCCGAACATCTTTCGATACAAGACGATTCTCGCCGGTGACTCCCTGCAGAACACCATCCCGACGTTCCCCGTCTACATGGTGCGCAACGTCCTCCGGTGGGTGAAAGAGCAGGGCGGCGCTCCGGCCATGCAGACGCGAAATCAGGCCAAAGCCGAAATGCTCTACGGCATGATCGACGAGAACCCCGACTTCTTCAACTGTCCGGTCGAGGTCGAGTCGCGCTCGATCATGAACCCGGTGTTCCGACTGCCCACCGAGGACCTCGAGAAGCAGCTCATCGCCGAGGCCGCCGATGCAGGGATGGTCGGCATCAAGGGCCACCGCTCGGTTGGTGGAATTCGGACCTCGATGTACAACGCGATGGCGCCTAGCGAAGTCGAGCGCTTCGTCGAGTTTACCAAGAAATTCGCAGCGAAAAACGGCTGAGCAGCCCGACCGCGCGGGCGCACGCTAGAGCGCGTAAGTCGCGTAAAGATAGTCGCGAATGTCGTTCGACTCGAACATGTCGACGCCGGTGTTCGGGTCCCGCAGGAACGGCACCTGCATCTTTCCGGAGAGGGCGACGAAGCGGTCGCGCGCAGGGCTTCGGCGCGGAACGTTGCGAAGCTGGTGCGGCAGCTCCAGTTCGCAGAGCGCCTCGCGAGCGATTCGGCAAAACGGAGAACCCTCGTACGAGTAGAGCTCGAGAAGCTTTTCCGGCAATCGAGACGGGACCGCGCGCCGACCCTTCTGCGGCCGAAAGCCCGACGCAAGCATCGACGTGCCAACGGCGAAACTGCGCTGACGAAGAAACCACGGCGTCACCCCGGCTCCGTACTCTCGAAATACGTACGCCGCGATGTCGGCGGACTCGTACATCGAGACCCCGGTGTTCGGATCGACCAGGTAGGGGAACTGATAGCGGCCGCCCTCAGCTTTGACCTTGTCGCGAAAACGGCTCCCACCCTTGGGGCACGGGTACACGATGGGATCCAAGCTGAGCGCCGACAGCGCTTCGCGCGCGATCCGGCAGTAGGGGCACACCTCGAACTCGTAGAGCTCGAGCGGCATCGCCGGGTCCTTCGAGCGCGGGTAGTGGAAGTTCCCGAAGTTGGGCCGAGCCGCGCTGGCCGCGGTGGCCGTAGTTACATCCAGAAACCGGGCAACGTCCATCGCCCCTCTGTACGGCCCGAAGCCGCATTTTCAAGGGCAAATGGCCAGAGTCAGCCAGCTAGGTCGAAGATCTGCTCGGTGACATGCTCTGCCGACGTAAGCGCGCCCTCCTGCCAGGCCGGCAAGTGGGACACCTGGCAGCCCATGATGAAGAAGCGCCCGTCCGGTTCGAGGAGTCGAAAGCGAGCCTCGTCCGGACCGTCGAAGCGCATCGCGTGAGTGTGGATGTGCGGGAAGTTGCCCCACGCGAGAGTCAGGCCCTTGCCTGTCGGAACGACGCCGCGTCGCCGGAACTCCGGGTGCAGCCGAGCCCCCTCGGCGTGCGCGATTCGCAGTCGCTCTTCGGGACGAAGCGCCGAGAACTCGGCCGAAGACGGCGTGTTGTCGTAGCCCCCGATCAATACTCCCTTCGCCTCGTGATGGCCGGAGGAGGGGTACCACATTTCGCGGATCGTGTTCCGCATCCGGCTGATGCCGCCGTAGATCTGGTTGTCGTCCGATTCCCAAAACCGATCGTTCGCCTGCCAGGCAACCTTGAAGCTCGTCCGGGGTTCGAGGCACGACAGTGCGGCGTCGAACTCGGCGCTGAAGTTGTTGTCGATGCTGCGGAGCAGATGTGCGGGAATCGACGAGACACAGAAGTCGGCCTTCCGGCGCACCTCTCGGCCACCGCGCTCGACGATCACCTCGACCCCATCCGGGGCGCTGTCGACCGAGGTCACGCGTGAGTTGTAAACGACCATGTCGCCCACCTCGCGAAGGAAGCCCTTCACGATCATGTCCATGCCGCCAACGGGCTGAAACAGCGTGTTTTGCCAAGTGTACGTGAGTACGTTGTAGAACCCCTCGTTCCAGAACTCCGAGCCGACGAGCTCGCGGAGCGATAGGGCGTCAGGCGTTCCGCAGGCCTCGAACACGTTGGGCGTCGGCACTCCGAGCGCGTCGGATTCGCATCCAGAGCGCGTGGTTCCGCCGAACATTCCGTCTTCGCCGAGGTCTCCGAACGAAGAGATGAGGCTCTTGAGCGCATCGGCTGCCCCACCACCTATGTCTCCGCGGTTCACGGCCTCTGCCAAAAGCGAGGCCAAGTGCCCACGGGTGTCGTTTTGAATCCGACCGAACTGAATCGGCACGCCGCCGAACCCGCCGCTGACCTGGTCTTGGTAGAGGTTGGCCGTCGTGCTCATCAGGTAAGGTTCGAGCTCGACGCCGAGGGATCGACAGTACCCGAGCACGCGGCGGTGGTGATACGGAATGCGCGCCGGACCCATGTTCGCGTAGAGGCCACGATCGAACTCGCACTGCTGCGTCCAGGTCTCGCCGTTTGGTCCGTGCTCGACGATCGTGTCGCCGTCGCGGACGGTGAGACTGCGGCCTCCGGCACGACCGCTTGCCTCGAGGATCTCGCACCGAAAGCCGGAACGGGAGAGAAGGTACGCCGTCGCCAACCCGCTAATGCCGGCGCCGAGGATGAGAACGGTCCGCCCGTTTCCGAGATCGGCGCGCGCGGTTGGAGGCCCTGCCCATTCTGCAAGACCTGCCATCGATCCGAAGCCGACGGCACCCACACCCGCCTTGCCGGCTCGCTCGAGAAACCCGCGCCTGGAGATGAGGGCGCGTTCATTCTTCGATTTCATGCACCGCCAAACCGGGCTTTCGAAGGCGATATTCCAGCGCTCGTCCCGAAGATACACGCCAGAAACATTCCGACGCCGACTTCCAAAACCGACGCCCGGTGTTAGGTTCCGGGGATGGCGCGCGACCTCGAAATCGTGAGTGAGCTATCGCCGAAGGGCGACCAGCCGGCGGCCATCCAAGAGCTGATGGAGGGGCTCGCCCGCGGTGACGACCACCAGGTTTTGCTTGGAATTACGGGGAGTGGCAAGACCTTCTCCGTCGCCAACGTCATCGCGAATACCAATCGGCCAACGCTGATCATCGCGCCCAACAAGACCCTGGCCGCTCAGCTCTACAGCGAGATGCGCGAGCTCTTTCCGAAGAACGCCGTCGAGTACTTCGTCAGCTACTACGACTACTACCAGCCCGAGGCGTACATCCCTTCGTCCGACACGTACATCGAGAAGGACGCGATCATCAACGACAAGGTCGACCGCATGCGGCACAGCGCCACGCGGTCGCTCCTCGCCCGGCGCGACGTGATCATCGTGGCAAGCGTGTCGTGCATCTACGGCATCGGTTCGTCGGAGTGGTACCAAGAGATGCTGATCAACCTCGAGGTGGGTCAAGAGTATCGACGCGACCGGCTCCTCCGACGACTGGTCGACATCCAGTATCAGCGCAACGACATCGACTTCCACCGGGGCACGTTTCGAGTACGCGGCGACGTCGTGGAGATCTTCCCCGCTCATTCAGAGAACCTCGCGGTGCGCATCGAGTACTGGGGCGACGAGATCGAACGCATCGTCGAGATCGATCCGACGCGCGGTAAAGTGATCGACGAGCTGGACCAGTACGGCGTTTACCCGGGGAGCCACTACGTCACTCCGGACGAGCACCGACGACGGGCGATCAAATCGATCCGCGAGGAGCTCCTCGAATGGCTCCCAAAGCTCGAATCAGACGGGAAATTACTGGAAAAACAGCGCCTCGAGCAGCGCACGCTCTACGACCTCGAGATGCTCGAACAGATGGGTTTCTGTCACGGTATCGAGAACTACAGCCGCCATCTCTCCGGTCGAAAAGAGGGCGACCCACCGCCGACGCTGCTCGACTACTTCCCCGACGACTTCCTCGTGATCCTCGACGAGTCCCACATCACCGTGCCACAGCTCGGCGCGATGTTCCGTGGAGATCGATCGCGAAAAGAGACGCTGGTCGAGCATGGGTTTCGGTTGCCGAGTGCGCTCGACAACCGCCCGCTTCGCTTTCGTGAATGGGAAGAACGCGTGGGCCACGTGATTCACGTCAGCGCAACACCGGGCGACTGGGAAATCGAGCAGGCGTCCGGCGTCGTGGTCGAGCAGGTGATTCGGCCAACCGGCTTGCTCGACCCACGGATCCACGTCCGCCCGACCAAACACCAAGTCGACGACCTGCTCACCGAAATCCGAACCCGCGTCGCGCGCGATGAACGCATCCTCATCACGACGCTGACGAAGCGCATGGCCGAAGACCTCACGGAGTACTACAGCGAGCTGGGAGTCTCCGTGCGGTACCTTCACTCCGATGTAGACACCCTCGAACGTGTTGAAATTCTTCGCGATTTACGACGGGGTGAGTTCGACGTCCTAGTCGGCATCAATCTCCTGCGAGAGGGTCTCGACCTCCCTGAGGTGTCGCTCGTCGGGATCCTCGACGCCGACAAGGAAGGCTTTCTTCGTTCACCGCGATCGCTCATTCAGACGATCGGCCGCGCAGCTCGAAACGCGAGCGGTGAGGTGATCATGTACGCCGACCGCGTCACCGACGCCATGCAGCGCGCCATTGACGAAACCGCGCGGCGACGGGAACGCCAAGGCGAGTACAACGACGAACACGGCATCACGCCAAGCACCGTGAAGAAGGCGGTGCTCGAAATGGATCCGTCGACTGGTTCTGGAGACTACGTCGTCATACCGATCCTTCGTGCCGACGAAGAGCCCAGCAGCCCGGATGACGTCCCTGCCAAGATCGAAGAGCTCCGAAGCGAGATGCTTCTCGCTGCGGAAGAACTCGAGTTCGAGAAGGCGGCAGAGCTTCGCGATCGAATCGAGCAGCTGCGCGCGTCGATCGCACCGGGCCCGAAGCGAGGCAAGAAGCGCGACCGGCAGTCGCAGCGACCGCGCCGCTAACGTCTCTCGGCGTGTCGCCGCCGGACGTTTCCCCGCGCTCCGATAGGGTCGGCGCGGCTTGGCTTGTCGAGCGATTCAGGATCAGCCTTTCCTAAACCAAATCAAGCTTTTACGTCGATCTCGTGACCATCCCAGTCGAGCCGGATCCGGGTTGCGCGAAGGTGATGGTGACCGTCCGGATGCTGGGGCGCACCGTAAAGCACGTCGCCGAGCAGAGGATGCCCAATCGACGCGAGGTGTACGCGGACCTGGTGGCGACGCGCATGGTTCGCACGCACTTCGACGCGCGACCCCTCGGGCACACGCACGCTCTCGAGCACTTCGGTCCTTGCATCGCGCGCATCGAGGCGTTTGACCTCCCTTGCATCGTTCACGGCAACGACTCTCCGCGCGTTCTTCGGATCGGTCGCGATCGGGGATTCGATCAGGTCGGGTGCCTCGACCGAACCAAGACACGTTGCCCGATAGTGTTTCTCGATGCCGCCTGTGCGCAGCTTCTCGACTAACCGATCAAACGCGTTCCTGTTTCTTGCGGCAAGCAACAGGCCTGACGTGTTGGTGTCGAGCCGGTGCACGACGCCCGGTTCCCGTCGCCGATAGCCAACGCCGCACATATCTGGATATCGCGCCACGAGCACGTTGGCGACCGTTCCACGCTCGTCCTCGCGGAGGGGGTGACTCGGCATCCCGACCGGCTTGTCGACGACGACGAAATCCGGGTTCTCGTACACGACGGAGAGTTCCATGGCGAAATCGGCTAGCGCGTCGAAGTCCACCGATGGAAGGCTCCCTTCGAGTGTGACCTCGTCGCCTCTGGCCACGCGATGGCTCTTTTTCACGACGCTTCCACCGACCCGAACGCGACCCTCCCCAAACAGCTCCCGCGTACGAGCCCGACTCAGCTCCGGGACCCGGCGCACCAAAACCACGTCGAGGCGTTCTCCTACGTCGTCATCCAAGAGCTCGATTCTTCGGTCCGCCACGGACCTTTTCCCTCCCACAAAACCCCCTCGATTTCCACGCCATTTGCGCCGTGTCTCCGCGCGCCTACACTCGGAAATCCGTGAGTAAACGCGACTACTACGTGGTTCTGGAAGTCACGCGAACCGCGTCCGGCGACGAGATCAAGCAGGCCTATCGCAAGCTCGCCATGCGATACCATCCCGATCGGAATCCGGACGACGCCGAAGCCGAGGACTCCTTCAAAGAGGCGACCGAAGCGTACGCCGTGTTGAGCGACGCGGACAAGCGCGACCGCTACGATCGCCACGGCCACAGCGCCTTCGACACCACCAACCCAGGGTTCGAGCCGGGCGACTTCGGCGCGGTCAGCGACATCCTCGAAGGACTGTTCGGCGAGGTGTTCGCCGGGGGGCGACGAAAGCGTCGAAGCGGCCGCGACCTCACCTACGACCTCGAGATCTCGTTCGCCGAAGCGGCACTCGGTGTAGAACGCGAGATCGAAGTCAACCGGCCTGCACCCTGTGAAACATGCAGCGGGAACGGAGCACAGCCCGGCACGCCCATCTACAAGTGCAACGTCTGCCAAGGCCGAGGCCAGGTTCGCTACCAACGCGGCCTCTTTGCAGCGCCCCGTCCTTGTCACGCGTGTCGCGGGACCGGATACAAAATCCCCTCTCCCTGCGTCGAGTGCAAAGGTGTTGGTACACTCCTGCGCGCGGAGTCGATGAACGTGAAGATCCCGGCCGGCGTGCAGGACGGTGCGGTTCGCACGGTTCGCGGAGCGGGCGAACACGGCGAGGGTGGCAGCGGCGATCTCCACATTCAGATTCAGGTCGAGAAGCACTCGCTCTTCGAGCGAGAGGGCGCCGACATCTTGGTGTCCGTCCCGATTTCGTTTCCGCAAGCAGTCCTCGGTGCCAGCATCGACGTGCCGACGCTCGACGGAAAGGTCGTCATGAAGGTGCCCCCCGGCACCCAGTCTGGGAAGGTGTTTCGGCTCCGCGGCAAGGGAATTCCGGTGTATGGGGGCTATGGGAAGGGCGACGAGCTCGTCACCGTGGTCGTGGAGGTGCCCCGGGAGATCAATCGCCGGCAGCGTAGGCTCATCACCGAGCTGGCCAGTGAAATTGGGGAAGACGGACACGCCGAGCAGGCCACGTTCCTGAGCAAGCTCCGAGGGCTCTTCGAGAGCTGAGCCGCACCGAACGTGGCCTCTCAAATGACGCTTGCGCGGCCAGGCCCGCTTATCCAAGGTACGGCCATGCGAAGCGCAGTGCTCTACGTAGTCACCGGCACGCTCCTCCTTCTCGTTGGGGGGGTGGGCTGCTCGAAGAACGAACCCACGAAGACCGCCCCGGCCGAAACGAGCGCCGCGGACAGTGAGGAGGCGACCCTGCCTGACAAGCCCACCCAAGCGCCCGACCAGTTCACAGTCGAGCTCGACACGACCAAAGGACCGATCGTAATCGACGTACATCGTGAATGGTCGCCCCACGGCGTCGACCGCTTCTACGAGCTGGTCAACGACGGCTACTACAACGACGTCGCCTTCTTTCGCGTGATCGACGGGTTCATGGCGCAGGTCGGGATCAGTGGCGACCCAGCCGAGAACGCCGTGTGGCGCCAGAAGCGCATCCCGGATGACCCGGTCAAGGGAAGCAACACGCGCGGCATGGTGTCGTTCGCCATGTCGGGGCCCGACTCCCGCACGACGCAGTTCTTCATCAACTTCACCAACAACTCCAACCTCGACGCCATGGGCTTCTCCCCGTTCGGCGAGGTCAAAGACATGACCGCCGTCGACGCGCTCTACTCCGGCTACGGCGAAGGCGCGCCACGCGGCCGCGGCCCCTCCCAAGGCGCCATGCAGGCCCAGGGCAACTCCTACTTGAAAGAGAACTTCCCCAAGCTCGACTACATCAAGAGCGCCAAAATCGTGAACTGACACCCCGCTCGGTCGTCCCGACCGAGTGGACTCCCAAGCGTTGACCCAAGCTTCCTAACCCGCCCCAACGACCCCCCCCTCGACCTGAAAGTCGACGCGGTCGTTCTCGAGCAGGATGAACTCGGGGTGGGTGGTGGTCAGGAACACCTGGCCGCCCGCGTGGCTCAACACCTCGAAAAAACGTCGGTTCCGGGTGCGGTCGAGCTCACTCGAGACGTCGTCGAGGAGCAGGATCGGGACGCGGCCCGTCCGCTCGCTCAGGAGATCGAGCTCGGCGGTTTTGAGGGCGAGCACGATGGTACGGTGCTGACCCTGTGAGCCGTGGTGTCGGGCTCGGACGTCGTGCAGCTGAAGCTCGAGGTCGTCGCCGTGCGGGCCGTCGGCTGTGAAACCCCGCGCGCAGTCTTTGTCGAAGGCCCGCTCGAGCGCTTCGGCAATGGCCTCTTCCGTGGGTTCGACTCTCGGCCGATAGGTCACACCGAGCGGGGTATCGCCTGCGAACACTTCACTGAACGCGCGGACCACTCGGGGCGCGAGGTCCTCGATCAGTCGAGCTCGTGCTTGCGATACGATGGCTCCTGCCTTGCTGAGGATGGCGTCGTAGGCGCGAACCGAACGCCGGTCGACCCGTTCGTCCTTCAGCAGCCGATTGCGACTACGAAGGGCCTTCTCGTAGCTTGCGAGGGTCGACCCGTAGACGGGGTCCATCTGTTGGAGCATGCGATCGAGAAACGCACGACGTCGCTCGGGCCCGCCAGATGCCAGCGCGAGGTCTCCAGGATGAAACAGCACCATCTGCACGGTCCGATGCCAGACGCTGTTCGATCGGGGCCGCTTTCCATCGAGTGAGAGGCGCCTCCGCTGCGTGCGTCCGATGTCGATCTTGAGCTGGTTGGGCGCCGCGGCCCCGGTCACGGACGCCGAGAGCGACGCGGTTTCGCTTCCGAGGGCGATCAAATCGTCGGTCTTGGCGCCTCGAAAACTCTTGAGCGTTCCAAGATAGTCGATGGCCTCGAGGAGATTCGACTTGCCGGCTCCGTTGTCGCCGTGGATCACGTTGAAGTGGGGCCCGGGCTGAAAGTCGAGCGGCTTCAGGTTTCGAAAGCCCCGCAGGCTCAGGGTCGCGACGCGTGTCGGCGTATCGACCGCGCTCGGTTCCACCGACACCTCCGCACCGACGCCTAGATGCGCATGGGCATGATGACCCCGATGAACTCGGAATCGGAGCCCACTGGCTTGAGAACGCCGGGATCGCGCTCTCCGCTGAGCTCGATCGCCACCTCGTCGTGCGGCAGCGCGCCGAGCGCATCGAGCAGATAACGCGCGTTGAACCCGATTCGAAGCTCGTCGCCCGCGTAGTCGACGTCGACCTCTTCACTGCCCTCGCCGACGTCCGGGTTTTGGCTCTGCAGTCGAAGCGTCCCGGGCTCGATCATCAGCTGGACGCCGCCGCTCTTGTCGTTCGCGACTAGGCTGATGCGACGAAGGGCTTCGACGAGGGGGCCGCGCGACGCGATCACGGTGCGGCTTTGCCGGGTGGGGATGACTTTGTTGTACGGAGGAAAGTGCTCGTCTGCGAGCTTGACGCTCAGCGACAGGTCATCACGCTGAAAAAACGCGTTGCCGCCTGCCGTCGCGATGCCAATCGAGCTGCCGTCGCTCTTCCCCTTGCCGGCTTTGACGTCGTCGAGGAGGCGCTTGAGCTCGGAGATTCCCTTGTGGGGAACGAGCATGCTGAAGTTCATCATCGGACCCTTGCCCGTGATCTTTCGTTCAGCCTTCGAGAGCCGGTGACCGTCGGTGGTGACCATCCGGATCACCTTGCCGTCGCCTTCGAACAGCGTGCCGGCGAGGTGAGGACGCGTGTCGTCGTGCGACATCGAGTACTGCGTGAGACCGATCAGCTCGGCAAGGCCGGCGGCGTCGAGTTCGGCGAACTCGGACTCGCCTGCGTTCGGCAGCGGCGGAAAGTCCTCCCCGGGCATCGCGGGAATGCGGTAGCGGACCTTCCCGCAGCGAAGTTCGACGGCGTGGCTGTCGCTGAGCGACCAGCTGACGTCGCCGTCGGGAAGATTCTTGACGATGTCGAAGAGCGTTCGAGCGGCCACGGCGATGGTTCCACCCTGCTTCACTTTGGCAGGAACCACGGCCGTCACACCGAGGTAGAGGTCCGTTGCCGAGAGGCGAAGCTGATCCTCGCCCTCCGTCGAAAGAAGTACGTTCGACAGAATGTGCATCGAACTCTTGCGATCCGCGACTCCGTGTGTGCGCGCGAGACCACGAAGGAACTCCTGCTTCTCGATCGTGAGCTCCATGTTGCGTTACTCCATTGCTCCCATGGGAAGGGTTCTCAAGTTATCCACGCGTAGTTTCTTCTTAATTTAAGATCTCTTCGTCTTCTTAACAGCTGTGAATTGTGCATTGATCTGGCGAAGCCACGAGAAGGATTGACCTTTTCGCGAGGCGCGCCCCGTTGAAGGATCGTGGTCTCCATGGGGAGGAACAAACCCCCCAGCCATCCCCAGCGGTGTTCCCCAGGTAGATCGCAGCGCGGGCACAGGGGCGGGTATACACCAAATTCGCCTCGGAAGCCCGGCTGGTTGCGCCCGGCTGGTTGGGCAACAGGCGGGGTTCCATCACGGACCTCTGAAGGGTCCCGGACACCCCTCGCATCGCGCGTGTGCGCAGTCCGGCGGCGTGCCCTCCGGCCTGCGCGTAGGCGGTCATGGACATCCTCCGCACGCGCAGTTCGGCCGACAGACGTCCGACCCTGCGCGTCGGGCCTCGGCCCAGGTGGAACGGGTGCTTCAAATCCCGAGCTTGCGCTCGATCGCGCCTACGGCCGACAGGACCTGTTCGTCCTGCGCCTCGACGAGGCCGCCGATCTTTCGCACCGCGCTGATCACCGTGGTGTGATCTTTGCCGCCGAAGCGTTCGCCGAGCTCCGGGTAGCTGGTGCCGAGCCGCTGTCGGCACACGTACATCGCCACCATGCGCGGGAAGCTGATGGCGCGATGCCGGCGACGCGACTTGAGGTCGGCGAGCCGGACGCCGAAGTAGCCGCACGCGATTCGCTGGATGTCCTCGACCGTGGTCGCGGTGTCCTGGTTTGGAATCACGGCGCGCATCGTCTCTTTGGCAAGCTCGAGGCCGATGGGCTGGCCGAGGAGCTCGGCCTTGACGGCGATGCGAAGGAGGGTCCCCTCGAGCTCCCGCACGTTGCTTCGTACGGTCTGCGCGAGAAAGAGCGCTACCTCGCCCTGCAGTTCGATGCCTTCGCTTTCGGCCTTCTTCTGGAGAATCGCAATGCGGGTGTCGAGCTCGGGAACCTGGACGTCTGCGACCATCCCGGACTGGAACCGGCTGATCAGGCGTTCCTCCATCTCGGAGATCTGCTGCGGGTACACGTCCGAGGTGACGACGATCTGTTTGTCGGAATGATAGAGGGCGTTGAAGGTGTGGAAGAACTCCTCCTGCGTCTGTTCGCGCCCCGCCAAGAACTGGATGTCATCCATTAGGAGAACGTCGCACTGAGAGCGGTATCGTTCACGAAACGTGCTGATCTCGTGGTTCTGAAGCGACCAGATGAACTCGTTGGTGAAGCGCTCTGCGGATACATAGAGGATGCGAGCCCGCGGGTTCCGCTGAAGGATCGTATGCCCGATCGCGTTCACCAGGTGGGTTTTGCCGAGACCCACGCCGCCGTAGATGAACAGCGGGTTGTAGCGCGAGCCGGGGTCCGATCCGACGGCAACGCTTGCCGCGTGCGCCAGCTGGTTGGCGGGGCCGACGACGAAGTTCTTGAACCGATACTTGGGGTTGAGGTCAGCCGAGACCGAAGGGGCCCGCGGTGTCGCACGCGGCTTTGCCGGGGCGTGGATCTCGCGCGCGGCCTGCGCCTTCTCGCGAAGCGTTTCGTCGAGCTCCCAACGGACGCGTTTCGGAACGGACGCGCTACCGGCTTCGCTTTCGAGCGTTTCGAAGATCAGGTCGAGGTAGTGGGCCGAGATCCAGTCCGCGAAGAACTGGTTGGGGATACGAAGAACGATGGAGTCTGTCTCGACGCCTCCAAACTGAACAGGTCGCAGCCAAGTCTCGAAGTTCTCGGGCGACAGGTGTGTTTGGAGGCTGCCCAGTGCCCGTTCCCACAGTTGTTCCATCGTCTCCGTACCCCCGAAAAACGCGCACTTCCGCGTCGTCGTCCCCAAGACGTCCACAACCGTCTCGAGTCGAGTTTTCGTTCACCATCCGCCGACCCGGCGACTTCGGCTGGTGCTCTCTCCCAGTGAAGGGCGCCGAAACTAGCAGCCTGTTTTCCGGGCGTCTACGAAGATCGATCGACAAAGTTCTAACCGCTTGGGATCGCGCAAGATTCAAATGCAGTTTTTTTGACAGTCAAGAGTCGACCGTCACGCGCCGTTTCCTCGTTGTTGACAACGTGTTGCAATCACTCTGAATTATCGGAGGTTATCGTTCGCGCGACAGTTGCGCGAAACTTCGTCGCGTTTCTTCCACAAGCTGTTGGTTTTTTTTCGCGTTGCGATCGCACGCAAACGCAAGCGTCGTCGCATCGACTCCACAACTTATCCACCGAGTTCTCACTCAGCGCGCGCGGTTCGTGACGAACGCACTGACATGATCCCACTGGTCGAATAACCAGCGAACGCGCGCGTCGTCGTCTCGCGGGATCTCGTCGGCGCGCACTCGCCAGATTCGCACGTGCACGGTTTCACCCACGACCTCCCCACTCAGCAGATCGTGGATCTTGGCGAAGCGTTCGAGCCCGCGATGCGCGAGGAACACACAGTCGACCTCCGGAAGCTCGTCGAGCAGCGTCGTCACCCCGCCGAGCTTCGGTGGAAGAACACCTTCGAGCGCCTCGGCGCGCGGAAGAAGTGCAGGGGTCTCGCGCGCGATTCGCTGCAGCACACGTGCCTGTTTTTGTTCAGAAAAACGGGTGCCTTCCGGGAAGATGAGAACCCCGTCGGTTCCGAGATCCGCGGCGAGCGCGCGGATCCCAGCAAGCTCTCGCTGCGTATCGCCAGTTCGGTCGACGAAGTAGTTCGGCAGGATGTGCCCTGCGACGTCGAGACACGGATCGGCGAGAAGCTCTTGCTTCACCACGTAGCGTACGCGCCACCCGGTAGGTCGCTGTATGAACACGCTTGGAAGCAGTGTGTCGAGAATACTCGCGTGACGGATCAACAAGATGGCCGGACCCGGCGTCGCCTGCTCGAGACCCTCGATCGAGAAGTCCAACTGAAGCAAGCCGCGGGCCACGCCCATGATCGTGCCCGCCCACCAACCTTGAAGCGCCACGATGCGTGTTTGAAGTCGGTCGGGCGATCGCCGAAACCGGATACAGACCATCGCGATCCGAAGCAGCGTGAAGATCTCGAAGCTGAAGTAGAACGTCCCGAAGAGCAGCAGTCGCAGCACGATGAACGACCTTCGGCGCGCCAAACCGACCAGGAACGCGGCGGCCAACCACAGGGGCGCGCTCGCGACCAGGACGACGGCCAGGGTCGCGTAGAGCGAGATCGACAGGACCCTCCTCCGGGTCGCGCCTTCTTTGCGCGGTTTCACCATCCGTTCGGAGAGACTAGGACTTGCTTGGAGGCGACGTCACGGAACTTGTCTCGTCCGCAAGCGCCTCGAGGGCGTCCCAAAGCGCCTGCTTGTCTCGCTCCGAAGTGACGGTTCGCCGGGATCGATCCGTCGGTCGGGGTCGGCGATCGTGCCAAAAAAGGCCAGTCTTTTCGGCTGCTTCTGGCGCGGCGCACAGCCAGACGATCGTGTCCGCGCCCTGCTCTGACGATCGCAGCAGCGGCTTGGTGACGCGATGAAAGCGCGGCAGCGAAGTCTCGACCCCAGGGGTGTCGGCCCATCCGGGGTGCATCGCGTGAACGATCACGCCTTGGTCGCGGAGCGTGTCTGCCCAGCGCTCCGTGAGGATCACCTGGCCGCGTTTCGTTCGCGCGTATGCGACGGTGCCATCGTATCGACCATGCGACATCTGAAGATTGCGAATGCGGATGCCCTGCGTGTACATCCCGCCGGACGACACATTGACGATGCGCGCGGGTGCGCTCTCGGTGAGCGTCGGGATCAGGGCGTTCGTCAGCACGAAGTGTCCCAGCAGGTTGGTTGCGAGCGTGGTTTCGATTCCCTCGTCGGTCTCGGTTCGTGACGGAAGGAGCACGCCCGCGTTGTTGACCAACAGGTGGATCGGCCCCTCCAGTCGACTCGCGAGGTCGCGGACCTCCCGCATTAGGCTGAGGTCGGCGATCTCGACGGTGATGTTAGGATTTTCGGTGGCCGAAGCGATCTCGACCCGAACGCGATCCGCTTTGTCGGGATTGCGCCCGACGAGACAGACCTCGGCGCCCAGCTTCGCCAGTCCGAGCGCCGCGGCTTTCCCGAGACCCGAAGTCGCGCCCGTGACCACCGCCCGCTTCGTGGTGAGGTCGGCGGCGATTGGGGGGTGCGGCCGCCATCGGTACCCGAGGGAGGTGTACCCGAGTATCGATTTGTCGAGGAACGCGTCGAGCATCTCTGCCACCTAGCGCGCTCGAACCGGACGGCAATTGTCGGGAACAACCCGGTGACCCACGGACGTTGGCCGAGGGGTGAGCGCGACCGAGTCGACAATTTGGATGCCCGATCCAACGCTGCTAGCTTCGCCCCGGGCACGAACCATGGGGGAAATACGAGGTTTTTGGGCGATCGCGGCCCTGGGCGCGGCGTTGGTATGCGCGCACCCGACCGAGGCGCACGCCCAGACCGAAGCGCCCCCAGGGTTCTCGCAGGCCACCGACCCGTCGCTCGTGCCGGAGGACACCCTCGAGACCGCCTACACGCTCGGCCTCGGAACCGGTGTCCGGGCGGCAGCAACGGGGACCGCCGCGCTGGCCCTCAACACCTCCAACATGGGAGCGACGCGCGGGTATCACATCGAGGCGTTCTCCCAGCTGATCCCAGGCGACGGCGACACATACTGGACGATCGGCAGCTCGGTCACCGATTCGGCAACCAGCAAGCGCATCGCGCTCGGTACGAGCATGCGCGGCGTCTTCAGCGGAACCGATCGGCAGTACGACGGATGGGACTGGCGGACGGGTGTCGGGATTCAGGCGATTCCACAGCTCGGCCTAGGGCTCGGGGTTCGATGGGCGCGCCTTCGCTCGAAGACCTTCGAAGGCCAGCGCACGGGCCCCACCTTCAACGGCGTCACCCTCGACGCGTCGCTCACCGTGACCCCGCTCCCGATTCTCAAGATCGCCGGGCTCGGCTACAACCTGGTCAAGACCAACTCGTCCCTCGCACCCCAGATGGCAGGGGGAAGCATCGCCATCGTTCCGGTGGAGTCTTTCACCGCGGGCGCCGACGTTCTCGTGGACCTGTCCACGTTCGAGAAGAACGAGCTTCTCATCGGCTTCGGTGCCGAGTTCATCGCGAGTGAACGCGTCCCCCTACGAATCGGCTACCGGCGGGACAACGGGCGAAGCTTCAACCAGATCACCGCAGGCGCGGGGTATCTCCAAGGGCGGTTCGGCATCGAGTTCTCGCTTCGACAAACGCTCGGGAGCGTCAACAAAGAGACCTACATGATCGTGCAAACCCGCTTCGTGGTCGACCGCTGATCAGCGACCTCGCGTCAGGCCGAAGTGCACCAGCCCAGGCATGTGGCGCCCTACGAACGCTCCTACTTTACCGTGTCCGGTGAAGGTGTACTCCCGCTTTCGTGCAGCGATGGCGTCGAGCATGACTTTCGCGGCGCGTTCGGTCTTCCACATGAGCCGCTTTGGGCGCGTGTCTTCGCGGTTGGCGTCGAACACGCCCCGGTTGTCTACCTGTGCGATCTCGCTCTCGATGAACCCAGGGTGAATGGTCGTGCACGTCACGCCGCTCCCGTGAAGCTCGATCGCCAGCGTTTGACCGATCGCACGGAGCGCATACTTCGATGCCGAGTACGCGCCCATGCCTGGGGTGGTGATCATGCTCGCGACGCTTGCCACGAGCACCAGTCGACCTTTCGTGTCCCGGAGCGTCGGTATCGCGTAGCGGGCAGTCATCGCGGCGCCCACCACGTTCACGTCGAGCTGTCGGCGCCAGTCCTCTGCGCTCAGCTTCTCGACTTTGCCCGACACCGAAAACCCGGCGTTGGCGACGGCGACGTCCATCCGTCCGAACGCCGCGACGACCTGATCCACCGCCGCCCGCACCGAGTCCTCGTCGGTCACGTCGCAGGCCACCGCGCGAGCCGTGCCTCCCTTGGCTTGGATCTCGGTGGCGACGAGCTCGAGACGCTCGAGGCGTCGACCGGACACCGCGACCTTGGCTCCTGCGTCTGCGAAAGCGAGCGCCAGCGATCGCCCAATCCCGCTCCCGCCGCCGGTGATCCAAACGACCTGGTCTTCGAATTGCTTCGCCATGGCAGCTCCCTAGCAGCTT
Source organism: Myxococcota bacterium (assembly GCA_039177115.1). Lineage (GTDB taxonomy): Bacteria > Myxococcota_A > Polyangia > Polyangiales > Houyiibacteriaceae > SG8-38. The sequence continues at coordinate 17,395 of JBCDFZ010000043.1, read as the reverse complement.
CCCCTCGGCGAGTCAGCAGTCGTTCACTCGGCGGTCGGCTCCACCGGTTCGTCGACGGCCGCAGCGCCTGGGTCCGTCGCCCAGCGCTTGAAAGGCGCAAACCAGCGCGACGCCCGGTCGGCGAGGTCGACGTCCAATCGATACAGACAGGGAACGACCACCAGGGTCAGCACGGTCGAGAAAGTCAGACCCCAGACGATGACACGGGCCATGGGGGCGAGGTGCGCGAGGCTCTCGGTCGCAAGCGAGAGGGGGAAGAGCCCGGCAATCGTGGTGATGCTCGTCAGGATGATCGGCCGGAGCCGTAGACGCCCCGCCTCGCGCACGGCGGCGTCGACGTCCATGCCGCGAGCCCGACGTTTGTTGATGAAATCGACGAGCACGAGCGAATCGTTAACGACGATTCCCGTGAGCCCGACCACCCCCACGAGAGCGATCAGGCCGACAGGCTTGGCCGAGAGCAGCAGGCCGGCCGCGACACCGATCAGCGAAAGAGGGATCGCTGCCATGACGACGAGCGGCTGGGAGAAGCTCTGAAACTGCGTCGCCAAAATCGTGTAGATCAAGAGAATCGCCACGACGAAGGCTTTGAGAAGGGAGTTGACCGATTCCTGGGTCTCCTCGAACTGGCCGCCGTAGCCGAACTCGATGTCGGGGTTTGCCGCTTCGAGTCGCTTGAGTTTGCGCTGCAGCCGTTTGTTGACCTCGCCGGAGTTGGTGACCTCTTCATCGATGTTGGACAGCACGGAGACCATCCTCCGACGTTGGAACCGCTCGATCGTCCCTGCGCCTCGGCCGGGCGTGACGGTCGCGATCTCCTGAATGGCGACATCGCTGCCGTCGGGCGTCATGAGCCGAAGCGAAGCGATGCGCGACGGGTCACGCTGGACCTCTTCGTCGAGCTGCACCATCAGGTCGATCTCCTCGTCTCCATCGCGGAGCGTCGCGACGGGCGCCGCGCCAAACGCGTTTCGGAGCCAACTCGAAACCGATTCGGGAGTGAGCCCGTGCAGCGCCGCCCGCTCTTCGTCGACGCGAATCTGCAGCTCCTGCTTGCCGATCTGATAGTCATGGACGGCGTTCCGCGTGCCGGGAAGCCGCCGAACCTCCCCGAGGACTCGCTCGGCGAGTTCGACCAGCCGCTCCTGGTCGTTTCCTCGTATGCGAACGGCAATGGGCGCGCCTCGCGGCGGCCCGGGGCGCACTTCGACTACCTCGAGCCTCGTCGGACCGACCACGTCGTCGTAAAGACCGCTCACCTGATCCACCAGGTCGCGGCCGCCACGCAGGCTGCTCCGCTCCGTGGCTGGCACGACGAACACCGACACCATGCCGAGATGATCCCCAGAGTCGCCTCCCATCTCGGTGCGCGTCCACCCGCGCACGGCGAGCGTGGCTTCTACATCTGCGTTTTCGAGGTCGAGAATCCTCTGCTCGAGGTCTGCCAAGACCGCCTCGGTCTCCTCCTTCGAGGCGTCGGACGGTAGGCGTACCCGAACGTCGAACTTGTCCACGTCACCCTCGTTGAAAAGGATGACGTCCTTGGTGGCGTACGCGGTGCCCACCAGAACCCCAAACACGACGTACGCACCGATGACCACGGCCCCTCGATGCTCGAGCGACCAGTTGAGGGCTGCGTTGTAGGCTGTGACGCCGCGTGTCGCGATGCGCTGAAGCCGCGTCTGCGGAGGTTTGCCTGCTTCGCGTCTCCGCTCGAGTTTCCCGAAATCCGCCATGTGACTCGGCAAGATGAACATCGCCTCGATGAGAGAGGCGGCGAGCGAGGCCACCACCACCTTGGGGATGATCGCAAAGAACTTTCCGAGAATCCCCTCCATCAGCAGGAGCGGGAGAAACGCCGCCCAGCTCGTCAGCGTGGACGAGACGACGGGCCAGAACACCTCTTGGGTGCCTACCACGGCAGCCTGGCGTCGAGGCATACCCTCCTCGAGGTGGCGATAGATGTTCTCGATGATGATGATCGCATCATCGACGACCACGCCCAGGCAAAGAATGAGTGCCAGAAGCGACATCATGTTGATGGTGATGCCCATCGCGTCCATCGCCGCGATCGCGCCCGCGAGAGCAACGGGAAGCCCAAGCGCTGCCATCGTTGCGTTTCGCGCGCCGACGGCCACCCACAGAAGAAGCAGCACGAGCAGCAGGCCCGCCGCCGCGTTCGCATAAAGGGCGTCGAGCGATTGCTCGACCTGGTGTGCCGAATCGCCGAACGTGTCGATCGAAACGCCGGCCGGGATGCTCTTCTGGTAATCCTCGATCAGGCTGTGCACCGCCTCGCTGATGCGGATGCTGTCGGCTTGGTCCTCCTTCTTCACCGTGAGCACGATGGCGGGCTCGCCGTTGACCCGCGCGCTGAACTCTGCCGGAGCGAACGACTCTCGGACCTCCGCCACGTCGCCCACGCGGACCGAACCGCCGTCGGCGTTCGGCCGAATCACCACGTCTGCGAGCTCTTCCGCCTCTCCGACGCGCGTCATCCCGCGAACGAGACGTTCGTCGCCTTCGCCCTTCATCGTGCCCGCCGGGACGTTCGCCGCCCGTACACGGAGCGCGTCACTGACCGACGTGATCGACAGACGGTGCGCCGTGAGTCGGTCCGGGTCGACGTCGACCTGAAACTCCATGTCCCGGATCCCGTTCCTCCGAATGCCGGAGACCCCAGGCACCCGATCGAGCTTCTCCGCGAGGTCTCGACCCACTTCTCTCAGCACCGCCTCGGGCACCGCGCCGCGTACCGCGACGGCCAGCGTTGGGAAGTTCACCTTGAACTCGCGGACGAGCGGGCGGTCTGCGTCGAGCGGGAGGTCGTCGACGCGATTCACTTCGTTCGAGATCTCGATGATGGTGCCGGCCACGTCTTCGACGTCGGCCTTGAGCTTGAAGCTCACGTAGGACACCCCCTCTTTCGACGTGCCCCAGATCTCGTCGACCTCGTCCACGTTGGCCACCGCGTCCTCGATCGGCATCGTGATGAGCTGCTCGATCTCTTCGGGCGAGGCCCCGGCGTAGACGGTGGTCACACCGCCCCACCCGGTGGGCATGGACGGCAGCGATTCCCGGTTCATTCCTCGAAGCACCAGGGTTCCGTAGACGACCATCGAGATCGCCACGAGATTCACCAGCACGGGCTGGCGAACCGCGAAACCCGGGATGCTCATGGCGCCTCGTCGGTCTTGGGCTCGGGCGCTTCTCCGCGTGCCGGCGTCTCTCCGTCCGGCTCCGGTACGACCAGAACCTTCGAAGCGTCGACGACACGGGAGATGCCCTTCGTCACGACCGTTTCGCCCTCGCGGACTCCGGACGTGATCTCCACCGCGTCAGGGCTCATGGGCCCGAGCGCGACTTCTCGGCGGTAGGCGATCCCGTCGTCGATGATGTACACGTGCTGGCGCCCGAACCGCTCGAACACCGCTTCGGGTGGAACCCGCAGTGCGCGACGAGGCTCTCCCGTTTCAACGGTGAAGCGGGCAACCAGCCCGGGCCTGAGGCGCCTGTCGGGATCGTCGAGCTCGATCTCCACCGGGAGCCGGCGGGTTTGTGGATTGATGACCTCGCCCACACGGACCACGCGTCCCGTGAACTCCTCACCGGGCCGTGCGAAGACGGTCGCGGTCACCGCCGATCCGACGGCTACATCCAACGCCTCGCGCGGGTCGAGAAGCACTCGGGCCTTGAGCAGGCTCGTGTCTGCAAGTGTCAGGAGCTCGCTGCCTGGGGACGCCCATTCGCCAACCTCGATGGGACGTTCCACGACCGTGCCGCCGAACGGGGCGCGCACGACAGCCTCGGTGAGTCCCCGTCGCGCGAGCTTGGCCTCCGCGAGGGCCGCGTCGCGCGCGGCACGCGACATGCGCACCTCGTCGCGCGCATCGTCCAGCCGCTGCTCTGGAAGCCCCCCTGACGCGACGAGGCGCTCCGTTCGTTGGAGCTCACGCTCGGCCTGCTGAGATCGAGCGTCGCTCTGCGCGACCGCCGCCTGAGCGGCTTTCACCGCCGACGTCGTCCGCCCCACGTCGAGCCTCACGAGCAAATCGCCCTCGGTCACCCGGTCGCCGGCATCCGCGTAAACCGCGACGACGCGCCCCGTCGTTTCGGCGCGCATGTCCGACTGTCGGCTGGCTAGGATTTCTGCCGTCGACGTCGATTTCGGAACGACCTGCGTGAAGGTCAGATCGGCCGCGTGAACCGGCGGGGGTGGCGGTTCGGTGGCTGCCGGCGCGTCGCTGGCGCACCCGCCGAGGCAGCAGAGTGCGAGAGGCAACGTCCAAAGACCGCGAGCTACCCGGTGCACCTGCAAAACCTGTGTGTTTTCAGGCCGTGCGGCAAGAAGAAAGTTCGTGGCACCCGCGGTCCGCGACATCGTGGGGCGCCCGGGTTGCAGAACCCGCACACCGCGGGGTTCAGGCGCGCAGTTCCGCGTAGGCCTGGCTCAGGCACGCCGCCTTCGGACGCTCCTCGGTCGTCACCCGAAGGAGCACGCGGTTGTCGGTTCTCCAGCCCTCGGTGACCAGGGTGTCACCTGGAAACACCGGCGCGCTGAACTGGCCCTGGAGCGATCCGAGGCGCTCGGGATCGCCGTCGCCGACCTCTCGGACCACCGCGCGACCGGCGTATCCAAAGGTGCAGAGGCCGTGAAGAATCGGATGGTCGAACCCTGCTTCCCGAGCGAAGGCCGGATCGGCGTGAAGCGGGTTGTAGTCGCCGTTCAAACGGTACAGCAGCGCCTGGTTCTCCGGCACGCGCTCGTGGACGATGAAGTCAGGCGGACGATCTGGAGGATTCACTCGTTCGGTCCGCGGCGGTCGCTCTCCCCCGAAGCCGCCGTCGTTTCGAAGGACGAGCGTGACGACTCCTCGCACGACGAGCTCCCCAGCGGTATCGAACGCCTCGATGTTGAACACCGACGTGGCCATGCGCCGCAGGTCGTAGAGACCTGCCACCGTCCCAACGACGCGAAGCTCTCCACGGGGCTCTAGCGGTTTCATCAATTCGAGGCGCTGGCTGTGGTGCACCATCCCGACCCGGTCGCAGCCGATGCGATCGACCAGGTCGTCGAACGCGGCGAAGGTCGGAATCGTTGCGAAGGTAGGCAGCACCCTGGGCCCGCGACCCTCGTATAGGAAATCGAGATCGGTGTCGGCCCTCGCACCGACGCCGAGCGCATACACGACGGCGTCGCGCCAGGTGTATCGAAACTCGATCGGGGCGGTTTGGTAGCCGACGCTGTCTGGGTCGAGTGGCATGCCGCCCGAGTAGAGCGCTAGACCGAGATCCTCGCAACGAGGCACCGCCGCCGCCCCCGACTGCAGGAACTCCGCACACCGACCGACGTGCCTGCAACCTGGGAATTCCCGTGAGAGCGACGCCCTCTTCAGGCTACAGTGCGTCGTCATGAGCGAGGTCCGAAGAGTTGCCATCGTTTTTTCCGGGGGCCCCGCGCCTGGTGCCAACGCGGTGATTGCCGCGGCGGCCACGTCGTTTCTCGAGGCCGGCGTCGACGTGCTCGGCATCTTCCACGGATACACCAATCTCCAAGAATACGACGCGGGCACCCAACCGATGATCGAAGGGGAGCACTATCGTCGTCTGACGCCGAGCGACATCCGCGGGCTTCGCAACACGCGCGGCATCATCATTGGGACGGCTCGGGTCAATCCGGGCGCCGGAATCGAAGCGCCGGCCGATCTTCTCGACCCCGAAAAAACCGAGCGTCTCGGGCGAATTCATCACGCACTTGCCGACCTAGGCGTCGACGCGCTGATCTCCATCGGGGGCGACGACACGCTCAAGACCGCGAACTTTCTGTACGCGTACCAGCGTCACCACGTGAATGAGGCGCAGCGAGTGCGGGTCGTCCACCTCCCGAAGACCATCGACAACGACTACCGCGGGATCGACTTCACGTTCGGTTTCTTTACGGCAGTCGACGTGATGGCCAAAGAGCTTCTCAATCTTCGAGCAGACTGCATCGCGACCAGCAGCTACTTCGTCGTCGAAACCATGGGCCGCAAGGCGGGCTGGCTGTCCTACGGCGTGGCGATCGCCGGCGAGGCGAACATGGTGCTGTCTACCGAAGACGTGCAGGGCGACCTCGCGATCGAGGAAACGGTGGCCGATCCGCATTCCGGAGAAAATCGCGTCGAACGCCGGCTTTCGGTGACCGCACTCGTCGACCGTATCGTCGACCTGATCCTCGCGCGCGAGGAGCGGTCTCAGTTCTACGGAACCGTGGTTCTCGCCGAGGGGCTCGCAGAGCTTTTGCCCGAAAATTCCCTAGTGGGAATGCCCCGTGACGAGCACGGCCACATCCGCCTGAGTGCGTTCGACCTCGCGAAAATGGTTTCCGACCGGGTCCAAACTCGCTACGAAGAGCGGACGGGCCGGCGCAAGAAAGTTCGCCACATTCAGCTCGGGTACGAGTCGCGCTGCGCTGAACCCCACGCGTTTGACGTCATGCTCGCGAGCCAACTCGGTATCGGTTCGTTTCGCGCGCTCGTCGAAGAAGACCTCGACGGCCACATGGTCAGCGTCAGCGGGCAACTCGACCTCCAGTACGTCGAGTTCGAAAAACTCATCAATCCGATGACGCTCCAAACCGAGGTTCGCTACATTCACCACGGAAGTGACTTCCATCGGCTCGCACGCTTTCTCGAAACGCGTACCGGTCTCCGGTCCGCGTGGAGCCCTGGGCTCCGGCTCGAGCCCGAAACAGAGAAGCCGCCCGGCCTCTAGGACCGCGCGGCCTCTCGCAAGAAGCGTCGGCGCCTCAGAAAGACGGGCGCTCGTTCATCTGCCGCACGCGCTTGCGTCGTCGACGCGCAGCCTCGGCGGCCTTCTTCCGCTTCTTGATCGAAGGCTTCATGTAGTGGCGGCGGCGCTTGAGCTCCCGAAGGATGCCCTCGGTCGCCATCTTGCGCTTCAGATGCTTGACCGCACGCTCGAGTCCACGTTCACCCACGTGAACTTCGATCGGTTTGACTTGTACGGTCTCAATCATGAACGCCTTTTCTCCTTCGTCCGAGCGCGGGAGGCTTACACAGTGTACCGGGGGGTGCAAGGAGGCCCAATTCGTCGCGCCTCAACTGAACCAAATCCCCAGGATTGCAGGATTTAATCGACCGACGGCTGAGTTTCCCCTTTGGCCGCGACCCCTGCTTTCGCGAAGGTGAGCTTGCCCTGCGACACGTCCACCGCGACGGTGTCCCCGGCGCCGAAACGGCCCGCCAGGATGTCCTCGGCCAATCCGTTTTCGAGGTGACGCTGGATCGCTCGCTTGAGGGGGCGCGCACCGTAGGTCGGGTCGTATCCCACGTGGGCGAGAAAGTCTTTGGCGTCGTCGGAGACTTCCAGTCGCAGGTCTCGATCGGCGAGACGTCTCTCGAAGTTGTGAAGCTGTACGTCGACGATTCGTCGAAGCTCCGAACGATCGAGGCGATGGAAGATGATCGTCTCGTCGAGACGGTTGAGGAACTCGGGACGGAATGCGTTTCGGAGATCCTCGGTGACCGCGGCGCGCATCTGCTGCTCATCGTCGAGAGCCATGATGTGGTGCGAGCCGACGTTCGACGTGAGGATGATCACGACGTTCTTGAAATCGACCGTACGCCCTTGGCCGTCGGTCAGGCGACCATCGTCGAGCACCTGCAGGAGCGCGTTCCACACGTCCGGGTGCGCCTTTTCGACCTCGTCGAACAGGACTACGGAGTACGGACGGCGTCGAACGGGTTCTGTCAGCTGGCCGCCCTCCTCGTAGCCGACGTACCCAGGAGGTGCGCCGATGAGCCGAGCCACGGCGTGCTTCTCCATGTACTCGCTCATGTCGAGGCGGATCATCGCTTTGTCGTCGTCGAACATGAACTCGGCCAGCGCACGAGCCAGCTCAGTCTTGCCGACGCCCGTCGGACCGAGGAACAGGAACGACCCGATGGGCCGGTTCGGCTCGCTCAGGCCGGCGCGCGACCGTCGAACCGCGTTCGACACGGCCACGATCGCTTCTTCCTGGCCGATGACTCGCTCCCGAAGGCGGTCCTCCATGTGAAGGAGCTTGTCTTTTTCGCCCTCGAGCATCTTGCTCACGGGAATGCCGGTCCACTTCGAGACCACGTGAGCGATGTCTTCGTCCGTGACCTCTTCCTTCAGGAACGACGTTCCGTCTTGCACCTCGGCAAGCCGCTGCTGGGCTTGGGTGACCGCCGATTCAGCGGCGGGAATCTCGCCGTACTGGAGCCGCGCGGCCGTATCGAAGTCGGCGGTTCGCTCCGCGCGCTCGAGGTCGAGGCGAAGCGATTCGACGAGTTCCTTCTTCTCGCGGATCTCGGTGATGAGCTCCTTTTCGCGGAGCCACTGCGCCCGCATGGTGTCGCGCTGCTCTTGAAGCTCCGACAGTTCTTTTTCGAGCTCGCCGAGACGCTTCTTGCTCGCGTCGTCTTTCTCCTTCTTGAGGGCCTGCCGCTCGATTTCGAGCTGCATCACCTTGCGTTCGAGGGTGTCGATCGGCGCAGGGAGCGAATCAATTTCCATTTTGAGTCGCGAAGCCGCCTCATCGACCAGGTCGATCGCCTTGTCGGGTAGGAATCGATCCGTGATGTAGCGGTTGCTCAGGGTCGCTGCCGCGACGATTGCGGAATCTTGGATGCGGATCCCGTGGTGGATTTCGTAGCGCTCTTTCAAGCCGCGAAGGATGCCGATGGTGTCGGGCACCGAGGGCTCCCCCGCAAACACGGGCTGAAATCGCCGGGCAAGCGCCGCGTCCTTTTCGATGTGCTTTCGGTACTCATCGAGGGTGGTGGCTCCCACACAGCGAAGCTCGCCTCGCGCAAGCGCGGGCTTGAGCATGTTGCTCGCGTCCATCGACCCCTCGGCCGCTCCGGCGCCGACGAGCGTGTGGAGCTCGTCGATGAACAGGATGATTTCGCCCTTTGCGGCTTCGATCTCCTGAAGGACGGCCTTGAGTCGCTCTTCAAACTCACCGCGATACTTCGACCCGGCGACCATCGCGCCGAGGTCGAGCGCCAGTAGCCTCTTGTTCTTCAACCCTTCGGGTACGTCCCCCTGTGCGATCCGGTGCGCGATGCCCTCGGCGATGGCGGTTTTACCGACGCCGGGCTCGCCGATCAGCACGGGGTTGTTCTTGGTTCGTCTAGAGAGCACCTGCATCACGCGGCGAATCTCTTCGTCGCGTCCGATGACCGGGTCGGTTTTGCCCTGCCGCGCGGCTTCGGTGAGGTCACGCGTGTACTTCTCGAGAGCTTGGAACTTGCCTTCGGGGTCGGGGTCCGTGACGCGCTGACTCCCGCGAACTTCCTGGAGCGACTCCAAGAGTGTTTTGCGATCGACGCCCTGTGCCTGGAGCGCCTGCTTCAGCTGTGAATCCCCGAACGCCGCGAGCAGAACGTGCTCGGCGGATGTGTACTCGTCCTTGAGCGATTCGGTTTCCTTCCAGGCCTGCGCCAAGAGATCGCGAAGACGTCGCGAAATTCCAGGCTCGGATCCGCCTGCGACTTTCGGCATGCGGTCGAGCACGGCGCCTTCCGCACGAATCAGGCCCTGGAGATCGGCCCCCGCCTTTTCGAGAATGGCCGGGGCGAGTCCATCCGCCTGCCCGAGGAGCTCGAGCAGTAGATGCTCGGGGTAGACCTCGGGGTTGCCGCGGTTCGTCGCGTTTTGCTGCGCGGCGACCAGCGCTTCGCGCGTTTTGGTAGTGAGTCGATCCAATCGCATAGTTTTCCTGTGTTCTCGGCAAGTTAAGCATCGCCACCACTCCGTCAATGGGTAGACAGCGACCAAATTCGAAGCAATAACCGCGGCGTGAAGTTGGGAATCCTGTCGGCCTTCGCGGTCTTGGCTTGGGTGGCGTGCAAGTCCGAGCCAGCCGACCCGGCGTTCGCGTCGCCAAAGGCAACCATCGACACGCTGTTCACTGCGTACGACGTGAAGACGGTGCCGCAGAGCGAGATACGGCGGCGCTTTACCGTGGGTGAACGCTTCAAGCTCTACGACCATGAGCTCTTCAAGAGCTGCTTCTCCGACTGGCAGGGCGAGCACGACGAAGGCCTCGGCGGGTACGTGTTCGGCAAGCTCGTCGCGGGGAAAGACGAGCTCGGCATCGAGGTCGATGAAACGGTGGCGCGCGTCCGTCCGCTGAGTGCGCAGGAGGACTTCCCGCCGGTCGTGCTCGTCAAACAGGACGCCGGGTGGAAGATCGACTTGAGGCAGAGCGTGCCCGCCGACGTGCGACAGCGGCTGTACGAAGTGAGCCGACGCGCTCGTCGCATGGAGCAGCAGTCGCGCTAGCCGCGTTCATTCAGCGCGGAATGGCGTGACGTCGAGTGGCTCGCCCGGCGCGGCCTGTTTGAGCGCGTCCTGCATTGCGACCAGCTCCTGTGCGAGGGGGTTCAGCCCGAGGCCGGCTCCCACACTTCTCCGCGCAGCGTTGATGTCGCCCACCGATGCAAAGTAGAGCGCGTCGGTGTAGTGCCGCCAGAGCAGCTGGACCTGCGTCTGTGAATCGAGCGGCGAGCCGAGGCGGCCCACGAGGTCCTCGACGACCGCCTCGTGCGAACGCATGGCCGCGGCCTCGTCGGCCTCCGCCATATCCGCCGTCAGGACGCGATGGTACAGCTGCTCGGGCACCATCATCTCGTAGAGTTCGGGTGCGACGCGGAGGTCCATCTCGACGAACACCGGCCGGGTCGCGGCCAGGGTTTGGAGCTCCGAGGGGTCGAGGGCGCCGGACAGGAGGTAGTTTCGGAGCAGGGGCCTAAGCTCTGGATCTCGGTCGACCATCGCTTCCACCAGCTTCGGGTAGCTCAGGATTGGAAGCGGGACGAGCGTGACGTCGGGTCTGTTTCGCTCCTCCGCTTCGCCACCCCAGAACCGAAAGATCGTGTTCGGGTTGTGGGCGAGGACGACCGCGCCGTTTGGGAGCGCACGTCGGAGGCTATCGTCGAAGGCGTCCGTGTCGGCGAAGCTCTGAAGCGATGCGGCCGGCCACGAGCGCACGAACTGCCCGACACAAAGCACGGCTAAGATCGCAGCAATGGCCGGGGCCACCCGCGGTCGGCTCGGAATCGCTTCGGCGAGCGCCGAGAGCAGGACCCCCACCGCGAACGCGAGCAGCACCGCGACACCGCCGTAGGCGAGCATGAAGTAGGCCAGCGCGTCGGGGTTGTCGCTCACGAATCCGAGAAGCGCGCGCCCCACTGTGAACACCGCGAAGACGGTCAGCCAGAACAGTCCGTATTTTCGCGCCTGCCGAACGCGGAGCATGAAGTAGCCTCCGAGCAGTGCGACGAGCAGGATCGACAGGTGGAGGTCCTCGCCCATCGCCCCGAGGACGTCGGCGAGGTGGTCCCGAAACGGTGCGACCCGCTCCGGGCCGAGGCTCTTCTGGAACGCCCGTGCGCTCACCGTCCAGAAGAACCGCGCTGGAGAACTCGGTGCGCCGAGATTGAGCGTCGGCTCCGCGAGGGAGCGAATCGGCAAGAACGCGTACGTGAGGAGCCCAGCCGCCCCGAACCCCGATGCCCAGGCGAACGGCCTCCATCCCGTTTTTCGGACGACCCCGACGAGCAGCCAGGGTGTTGGAAGAAGCGCGACGATTGCGATGTAGTGATGGTTCGCGAGCGCCAGGCCGAAAGCGAGCGCCGCCTGATAAAGCGGGCGAACGTCGGGTTCCGCCTGGTTGACGCTCAGTCGTATCAAGCGCTGGTACGCGAGACACAGCAAGAACGCCTCCAGTGCGTACACCTCGGGGCGAACAGTCTGGAACCACCAGGCCTGGCTGCCGGCAACCCACCACGTCGCGCCGAGTGAGAGCGGCGTGAGCAATCGGCTTCCGACGGCCTCTGTCGCGCGGAGCGTGTCCTCGATGGCAAAGAAGAGCGCGACCGTCGCACCTGCACCGAGCAGCGCGCAGAGGACCGCCACCCGAAACGACAGCGCGCCGAACGGCAGAAGGTGTGCGACGCCGAGCACGATCGACGCCAAGGGGTGGCCCGGCGGGTGTGATATGCCGAAACCAGCCGCGGCCGCCACGAACTCGCCGCTGTCGAGCCAGTGGGCGTACCCGGACGCGGTCCAAAGGTAGACCAGCATCGGCAAGCCCCCCGCGAGCACCCCCTTCACGACGTTGCGGCCCAAGACGCCGCGATGATCGAATGTCCGCGGGCGAAGGTCAAATCCGCGTCGAGCGGCGACGGGTCTGTGCCATAGTGGCCCGAATGCCCAAACGAGCGACCCATTACTGGCTGATGAAAAGCGAGCCCGACGTCTACTCCATCGATGACCTCGCACGTGATGGAACCGAGAGCTGGGAGGGCGTGCGAAACTATCAGGCGCGGAACTTCATGCGCGACATGGCTGTCGGCGACCTCGCCATCTTCTACCACTCGAACGCGAAGCCGCCGGGCGCAGCCGGCGTGTGCAGAGTGGCGCGGGAGGCATACGCGGACGACACCCAGTTCGACAAGAAGAGCAAGTACTACGACGCGAAATCGAAGAAGGAAGAACCTCGATGGTCGATGGTGGACGTCACGTTCATCGAGAAGTTTGGCGACGTGGTTTCGCTCCAAGCGCTCAAGGACGACGCCGCGCTCAACGGCATGCGCGTCACGCAGAAGGGCTCGCGGCTTTCGGTCCAGCCGGTCGACAAGGCGCACTTCAAGCGCGTGCTCCGCATGGCGGGCGCCAAAACCAAAGTTCGTTAGGGCTCAGACCCACACGTCTTCTGCGCTCACGCCCCGCGGACCCAAGCTCAGCTTCACATGGTGGCGGCGCATCACGCCGTTGCGAATGCGGTGTCGGGGCACCTCGGCTGCGTTCACGTACAGCGTCCCGTCTTTTTCGACCTGGCCGGGCCGGTGCTTTCCGGACTTGGTCCGCCGATGCATGTGCCCCGCCACGGTAGCCAAGACCGTCCGACCCTCGCTTTTGGCGTAGTCGATCGCCTCCTCGAGGTCCCGGTCCCCCCAGTCCTCTTCCTTGCGCCTGAAATCGCAGCCCCAGATCGAGTCGGCCCGATCTCCAAGCCCGGACGGCCCGTTGTGCGCCAAGAAGACGATTGGCGCGTCGTCGCACTCGTCGACCAGCGCCTTGATGCGCGTCGTCGATGCCTCCATCGAGTCGACGTCGAACTTCTTTGCGAGGTAGCGAAGGCAAGCCAAGCGCCGACCCCCGATCGAGTGGGGCCGCCCAGCCACCAGGTTGATCGGCATGCCGCCCGGGGTCAGGCGGTGCCGGCTGTAGGCCACGAGCGGCACGCGACCGAGCGCGAGGTCGATCGCGCGACAGCGCCAGTCTTGACCCTGACAAAACGCGTGCCGCAGCCGCTGGGCGCGAGGCGCAATTTCGGCGCCGAGCTGCAGTGCATGGAGTCCGTCGTGATTGCCCGGAATGCACATGGCGGGGACCGTGAGCCTCCGGATCGACTGTGCGACTCGCAGACCGCGAAGCTGCGTGTAGGCCGCGAGATCGCCCACGAACAGCACCAAATCGTAGCCGCCGTGATTGAAGAACTCGACGTCCTGGGCGTCCCAAAAGAGATGCACATCACCAATGACTGCAATGGTCGCCGCTTGCGCGGAGGCGTCGTTCATGGGACCCAAGGTAGCGGACCACGGGCCCCGCGCGAGGGCCGAAGGGTGCTTTCATGACCGCTCCGCCTATTCCCCACCGTGAGCCTGCGTTCGTGCTCGTGCTGAGCATCTTGACGTTCGGGCTCTACCTTCCGTTCTGGTATCACGGCGTTTACCAAGACCTTCAGACGCTCGACGGGCAAACCCCGACGGGCCGCGGTTTCTGGCTCGATTTCCTCTTCGTCCTCGTCACGTTCGGCATCTATGGCATCTGGGTCGACTACCGGATCTCGCTCCAGATCGCCGACTTCGAGGAGCGTCAGGGGCTAGGTCCCGCGCAGGACACGTCGATGATTTCGGTGATCCTGGACGTCGCCGCCTATTTCACGGTCTTCTTCACCAACTTCGTCACGAGCGCGATTCAGCAGGACCAACTCAACCGCCTGGTGCAGAAGCTCGGCCACGACCTTCCTCCGGAAGGCGTGCTGTACGCCCGCGCCGAATGACCGCAGTTCGCCTCGCGATCTTCGTGGGTGGAAAGTCGACGAGAATGGGTTCGCCCAAGGGTCTGCTACCGGTTCCGGGGGGCGATCGCCTGATTCTCGATCACCTCGCGCAGTGCGGGTCCGATGCGGGTCTCGATCCATTCTTGATTGGGGATGCCACGCCGTATCAGAACCACGCACAGGCCTGCCCGCGGGTCGACGACGATCCGATGGGCGCGGGTCCTCTCGGGGGCCTTCGCGGCGCGCTGGTCTTCGCGCGCAGTCAGGGTGCTCGCCAGATGCTCGCGGTAGCCTGCGACATGCCGTACGTGACTCGCGAAGCGCTCGCTCGACTCGCTCGGCACGAGAGTCGAGCGCCCGTGGTCGCCGCGCGCCGCGGTCCGGACGCACCCTGGGAGTCGATGTTCGCACGCTACGACGCGACCGACGTGCTCCCTGTGTTGGACGAAGCCCTAGCGGCCGGGCAGCGTTCCTTTCAGCGGCTGCTTTCGCGACTCGAAGTCGACGCGCTCCCCATGGACAACGCCGTCTTCCGAGCCCTCGACGACTGGGACACCCCGGACGACGTGGTGCCGTGAACACACCCTGCTAAGGTCACTCGATGTCCGACGCGTCTCGATCCGTCGAAGAGACCCTGCTTGCGCTCGCGTCGATTCCGAGCCCCATCGGCGAGGAAAAGGCCCTCTGCGACTACGTGGAAGAGCGCCTCGGCCGTACGCTCGGGAAGAGCGCGACGAGCCGCTTTCACGACAGCCTCATCGTGCGCGCCGTCGAAAAGCCCGGCGCCCCACGGGTCGCGCTGGTCGGGCATCTCGACACGGTGCGCACCCAGCACGACGGGCCGGCGCGCATCGAGGGGAACCTGCTCTACGGCGCCGGCACCGCGGACATGAAGTCCGGGCTCGCCATCATGATCGAGCTCGTCGAGCGAATCGACCGAGACACCGTTCCCTACGACCTCACCCTGATCTTCTACGAGCGCGAAGAGGGGCCCTTCGAGGAAAACCAGCTCGGCCCCATTCTCGACGCCTATCGCGAACTCCATCAACTCGACCTCGCCGTGTGTTTGGAACCAAGCGACAATCAGCTCCAGCTCGGCGCAATGGGCTCCCTCCACGCGACCTTGAGTTTTCACGGAAGGACGGCGCACAGCGCGCGCCCCTGGCAGGGTGACAATGCCTTCTACAAGGCGGCCGAGTTCCTCTTGAAGCTACAGGAGCGTGCGCCAAACGACGTGAACGTCGACGGCTTCACGTTTCGCGAGGTGATGACGCCCACCATGATCTCCGGGGGCCGCGCACGGAACGTAGTGCCCGGCCTCGCCGAGCTGAACGTCAACTATCGCTTTGCGCCCGGGCGGACGCCGGAAGACGCCCTTGCCGACCTCCGTGTGCTGGCCGGCCCCGACACGGGTATCGAGGCCACCGACCGCTCCCCGTCGGGGCGCCCTCACGCCGACAATCCTCTGGTGAAGCGACTGATGGAGTGCGGGGTCACCGAAGTAAAGAGCAAGCAGGCTTGGACCGACGTTGCGCGGTTTGACGGAATCGGCGTCCCTGGTGTCAACCTCGGGCCCGGCACGGCGTCACAGGCGCATCAGCCCAACGAGTACACGGAGGTCGACAAGCTCGTGGCGGGCTACGCGATCTTCGAGCGCTTCATCGCCCCGAGCTAGGCTACTTCTTGCACTCGCCGTAGGCCTTGAAACCCCGGGCCGGCGAGCCCACTCGAATCACACGTTCCTCGCTGCTGTTGGCGCCGACCGTGACGGAAACTCGCGGCTTCGGGTCGACGTCCGTCCACACCTGGCACTGGAGGGGAAAGTCGCAGCGGTTGCTCACGATCACGACGTGATTGTACGCAAGCGCACCGAAGCGAGCCTCGCCGCGAACGTCGTAGCAGGCGTTGACGTTCTGCTCGTCCTTCTGGGCCTGCGTGGTCCCAACGGAGAGCGCCATCGCCATTGCAAACGACGCGGCGAGCAAAGATCTGACGACGACTTTCATCATGACTACCATTGTCCGTACATGACGACGCTCCGCAAGTTCTCGCTATTCATGGCCCTCGCCATCGCGGCTTCCGGGGCGCTGGCGTGTGAGAAAAAGAAGCCCGAAGCGGAACCTGCGCCTGCCGAGGCCGACGCCGCAGAACCGGAAGAAGACGCACCAGGTTCACTCGAAGCGCGCTGCTACGAGGGCGACCCCGAGGCCTGCGACGAACTCGGCCACTGAGGGCGCCACGAAACGGCGAGTCTTCCCGGCCTGCGCCGGCGATTCATCACTCGAGTGTTTTGATCTTCAGCTCGAGGAGCTGTTCGGGCTCCACGCGAGAGGGCGCCTGCGTCATGAGATCGTTGGCGCGCTGCGTCTTCGGGAACGCGATCACGTCGCGAATCGATTCGGTCTCGGCGGCCAGCATGGCGATACGATCCATCCCGAACGCGATGCCGCCGTGTGGTGGGGCGCCGTAGTTGAGGGCGTCGAGAAGGAAGCCGAACTGCTCGCGCGCTTCTTCGTCGCCGAGCCCGATCACCTCGAACACCTTTTTTTGAACCTCGGGGTCGTGAAGCCGGATCGAGCCGCCGGCGATCTCGAAGCCGTTGAGCACGAGGTCGTACCGGTAGCAGAGCACGTTGCCCGGGTCGGAGTCGAGGAGCTCGACGCACTCGTCGTGGGGCCGCGTGAACACGTGGTGCGCGGCCTCCCAGCGCTTTTTGTCTTCGTTTCGTTCGAAGAGCGGCGGGTCGACCACCCAGAGGAAATTCCACTCGCCGCCGCTCCCGGTCTCGGGGATCACACCGAGCTTTCGCGCTACGTGGAGGCGGAGGTTGGCCATCACGGTGTGGACCTTCTGCGCGGGACCGAACTGGAACAGGATGAGGTCGCCGTCCTTGGCACCGACCGTCTCGTTCACGGCGGCCCGGAACTCGTTGGTGACCATCTTGGCGAGCGGGCTCTGGAGCCAGTTGCCGTCGGCGTCGACCTTGGCCCGTGCGAGCCCCTTGGCGCCCATCTGCCGGACGAACTTCTCGAGCGCGTCGAGGTCTTTTCGTGAGAAACCGTGCCCTGACGGCACGACCATCGCCTTCACGATCTCGGTCGGCAGGTCGCGTCGGTAGCTGCCGTCCTTGAATTTCTGGGCGATGGGCTCGAGCATCCCGATGCCGCCGCCGTCGTGCTCGATCGTGAGGTCGGTGAGGTCGACGTGCTCCATCGAAAACCGCATGTCGGGCTTGTCGTTGCCGAACCGCTCCATCGACTGCGCGAACGGAAGCCGCGGGAAGGCCTTGTCCGG
>JBCDFZ010000042.1:0-50094 GCA_039177115.1 Myxococcota bacterium | reverse complement strand
GATGGGGTGCTCCGTGACCCGCCGCCCGCGCGCGGCGGGGCGCGCCTCTACTTCTCGATGGCTCGCCGGTGCGCGCAGCCGCTGAAGGACGCACGGAGGGCACTCCAGTACTACCAGGCGTCGCTAGAACGCGCGCCGGACTACGTTCCGGCGATCCGGGCCGCGCGCCGCCCGCTGCATGGCGCGCGCATGTTCTCGGACGCACTCACGCTGTTCGACGCAGAGGCACGCGTCACACGGCAACCCCGCGACAAGGCCACCCTCTTCCTGCTGAAGGGGCGCCTGCTCGAGGACGTGCTCGGCAACCGCGAAGGTGCCGAGGAGGCGTACCAGACCGCGCACGCCCTCGACCGGACGCACGCGGCGATTTTGGTCGCCACCGAGCAGCGTGCGTTCGCGAAGCAAACGTGGAAAGACGTCGACCGACACCTCGCCGACTTGGCGAACGCAGTAGCCTCCGACGACCGACACCGAGCAGCCCTCATCGTGCGTCGCGCGCAGCTGCTCGAGAGCCGTCAGGAGCGGCCGGACCAGGCCGCAGAGCTCTACGAAACGGCCCTTCAACTCGACCCTGGCGCCACCATCGCTGTGCAGGCATTGAAGCGGCTGTACTACGGCCAGCGTCGGTGGCGTGACCTGATCCGCACGCTCGAAGCCGAGGCGCAGCTCGCAACCGACCCCGCAATGAAAGGCTCTGCTCTCTACAGGGCAGCGCGAGTTCATGCCGAACATCTCGGCAATCGCGACGAGGCCATCGTCGTGCTCGAGCAAGCGCGGCGGCTTCGGCCAGAAGACCCGCTCATCCTCGGGGAGCTCGCACGACACTACGAAGCGAGCCAGCGGCTTCCCGCTCTCGTCGAAACCCTCGAAACGCTCGCCGATACCACGGACGACGACGCCGAGCGGCTGACCTTTACGCAGCGCATCGCGCGGCTCTACGAAGAAGACCTTCGAGACGTGGATCAGGCCATCCTCTGGCACGAGCGCGCCGTCGAGCTCAATCCAACCTCGCTCTCGAGCCTTCAAGCGCTGAGCCTCCTTTACCGCATCCGAGGCGCATGGCCGAAGCTCATCGACATGTGCGTTCGCGAGGCCAAGTACACCCGCGATGCGCAGCGTCGCGCCGACGCCCACGCACGTGCCGCAGAGATCTTCGAGACCAAGCTCAACGCCATCGACGAGGCCGTCGAGCACTACCACCGAGCGCTCAACGCGATGCCAGACCACGCCACCGCCTTCAAAGCGTTGGCGCGGCTGCTCTCGGACGTCCACCGGCCGAAGGAACTCGTGCAGCTCTACGAAAACCAGCTCGACCGCGCGTCGGGAACGCGCGCGGTGTCGTACCTCTTCAAGATCGCCCAGGTCTACGAAGACGTTCTCAACGAGCACGCGCTCGCCGCACAGACGTACAAGCGCGTCCTACAGCAAGACGCGAGCCATCTGGCCGCCGTACACGCATGGCAGAGGTCGGCAGCGCGCGCGCAGCGGCCGAGAGAGCTCCTCGAAGCGCTCGACTACGAGATCAGCCTCACCGTGGAGCGCGATCGATTGGTCGGACTCCTGCACCGCGCTGGAGAAGTCCTCGACGAACAGCTCGAAGATCGCGACGAGGCCATCCTCCGGTATCGCCGAGCGCTCAGCAAAGACCCACGCCACGTCCCGACGCTCGCAAGCCTCGGCCGCCTCTACTACGCAGCGGGACGCTGGAACGATCTTCTCGAGGTGTACGGCCAGGAGCTCAAGCTCACGTCGGCCAAGAACCGAAGAGTCGCGCTGCTCGAAAAGATGGCGGAGATCTCGCGGGACCGACTCGGGAGCGACGAGGACGCGCTCCGCTACCACCGGGAAGCGATCAAGGTCGACCCGGGGCATGCCCCCTCGCTTCAGGAACTCGCACGACAGCTTCGGGAGCGCGGCGCTTGGGAAGAACTCGTCGACGTGCTCGAGCTTCAGCTCCGCAACTCGAGCGCCGCTCGCGTGCGCGCACGGGCCGCGTTCTTGCTCGGTCAGGTGTACGAGGAACACCTCGACGATCGGACCAAAGCCGTCGTGTCATACGAGTCCGCCGTATCGGCCGACTCGGGATATCGCCCGGCAGTCGATGCGCTGGCGCGCGTCCGAGCGGACGAGCATGACTGGACCCATCTGCTCTCGGACCTCGAGCGAGAACTCAACCTCACCGAGGATCCGGGTCAACAAATCGCGCTCCAGGCACGCCGCGCCCAGGTTCTCGAGCGGCAGGATAAGCACCGTCAGGCAATCCAGGCGTGGGAGTCGGTGCTCGCGATCGACGGGCAGCACCTCGGTGCCCTGCTGGCCCTCGAGCAGCTCTACCGGCAGGTCGGGGCCTGGGAGTCGCTTTCCAAAGTCTACTCCACCGAGGCCGACGTGCTCGGGGAACCCTCGGGGCGCGTCGCTGCGCTCTACGAGCTCGCTCGGTTGCTCGAGCACCAAGGTCTGGGGGAACGGGGCGACGTCGTCGATGCCTACCGGAAGGTTCTCGAATCGAACCCCGATGACCTCGGCGCCCTACTCGAGCTCGAGAGACTCGCTTCCGAGGCCCAAGACGCCGATCTCTTGGCTGAGGTCGACGAGCGGTTCGCGAACGCGGCGCAGGACTCCACGGTAGTCGCTGCGCACCGCGCTCGCCTCGCGGAGCGTGCCGAAGGGCAAGAGCTTCAAGAGGCCATCGAGCAGTTTCGGGCGGCGTCGAGCGCAGACCCGTACCACGTTGGCGCGGGTCGCGGCCTCACTCGCGTCGCGCAGGAAACCGACGATCCGCAGGCGTTGGTCGAGGCGCTCGGCCGTGAAGCCCACTCGGAACGCGACCCAAAGGCAAGCGCGGATCTCTACGTCCAAAGCGCGGCGGTTCGGCTCGAACGCAACGGCGATCACGACGGTGCCCGCAAGGACTTCGAGCGCGCACTCGAACTTCACCCCGATTCGGTGCGCGCCGCCGAGGGCTTGATCGACGTGCTATCGGTCGATGGCAAGTGGTCGAGCCTCGTGGACCGGCTGTCACAGGCCGCCGCCGGAACCAAATCAGTGGAACGGGCAAGCGCGCTCTGGCTCGACGTGAGTCGCATCCAGAGAGAACACCTCGAAGAACCGGCGAACGCAATCCGCACCCTGCAGCGCGTGCTCAAGGTCGAGCCGAGGCATCTCGACGCGCTCGAGCAGTTGTCGTCGCTTTTTCAGGCGAACGAATCGTGGCACGAAGCGGCCGCTACGATGGAGCAGCTGCTTGCCGCTGCGCCCGAGACCCAGCGGGTCGAACGCACGCAGCTCGACCTCGCGAGCCTCTATCGCGACAGGCTTCAGCTGCCCGAGAAAGCGTTTCGCCACGTCGAGTCGGTGCTCGCCACGCATCCCACGAATGGCGCCGCCCTGCAGGAGCTCTCCTTGGTTCACGAGCAGCTCGGGCAGATCCCGGAGGCGCTTCAAGTCGCGCGTCACCTGCTTGAAACCAGCGACGGAGAGGACGATCGTGCGCGGGCACTGGTGCGCCTCGGACAGCTCGAGAACGCCACAGGCAACGTAATCGAAGCGCAGGAAGCGCTCCGACGCGCGGTGAGTCTCGATGGACCTTCGAGCGAGGCCGCCAAGCGGCTCGAGACGCTGTGCAAAAACCCGAGCGACTGGGCCGCGTATGCCGAGTCGCTCGCGAAGTATCAGGCCACTCACGAACGCGACCGAGTCGCCGCCGTTCTCAAGGTGGCCGAGGTGCTGTCCGACCGCGCCGGCGATCAAGCGGCGGCCATCGACGCGCTCAATCGAGCTCTCGACGAAGGTGTCCAGAGCGGCGCTGTGCGGCGCGAACTCGCGATTCGACAGCGCAGCACGAGCTCGTTCGACGCCGCCGTGGAAAACCTTCAAACGGTTCTGTCGACGGAGCCCTTCGACTCCGAAACGTGGCGGGAGCTCGCCAAGACTTTCGAGGCGTCGGACCGCGAAAAGGAAGCGCGAATCGCGAGCATTCCGCTGGTCGTGCTCGACTCCGCCAACGACGAGGACCGAGAGCGAATTGAGAAGAGCCCCTCGACCCCGGCTCGGGCACGGCCACACTCGCTCCGTGCCGACGTGCTGAGTCGACTCGGAACCCCGCGGGCCGAAGACGACGCCGCAGGGGCACTTCTCGCGGCCCTCACACCGGCACTCGCCAAGCTCTATCCGGCGGAACTCGAAAGCTACGGGCTGGCAACGCGCGACCGCCTCGCAACCGAAGCAAACCATCCGCTGCGCGACATCGCCAATCGCGTTGCCGCGACCCTCGAGGTGCGAGGCTTCGACCTCTTCCTTCACCGCGTGCGGAACCGAGGCATCACGGTCGAATTTGGCGCTCAGCCCGCGCTGCTCGTGCCTGCGAGCATCATGGAGAAAGACCCAAGCACCCAGACCTTCGCCCTCGCCAGACCCCTCACCCACATCGCGCGCGGCTATCACGCCG
Organism: Myxococcota bacterium; assembly: GCA_039177115.1. GTDB lineage: Bacteria > Myxococcota_A > Polyangia > Polyangiales > Houyiibacteriaceae > SG8-38. The sequence continues at coordinate 45,647 of JBCDFZ010000042.1, read as the reverse complement.
TCGAAAAGCTCACGCCTCGGGAGCTCGACGTGCTCCTGGCCTCGGCCGCGCGGACAGTGAAGCCCGACTTCGGGTCCGGCCTTACCAGCGAGGAGTTTCTGAACGAGCAAACGCGCCGGCTGCAGCGCGCGATCCCGCGTCGCGATCGCCGGGCTGTGCGAGATGCAGCGATCGAGTATGCGAGCGCGAAGCGCGTGAAGTTCGAACGATGGGTGCACGCGGCGGAACGAACCGCCACGCGCGTCGCGCTGCTGCTCTCCGACGACCTGTCTCCGCTGGTGCGCGATCTCCGAAGTCGGATCGCTCCAGAGCTGCGCGACGAGGAGGGCACGCTCGAGGCGCATCCCGTCTACCGAGACGCGCTGAGCTTCTGGGGGTCGCCGGCCGCGATGCACCTTCGCGAGCACATGGGGTTGATCCGCGCCAGGTAGTGCGCCTAAGTCGGCTCGTGGGTGTGACCGTCGACCCGGTAGACGACCCAGACGAAGGATGCGACCAGAAGGATCAGCATGACTAGGCCGGCGTAGAACACCGGGCTCGAGAAGTAGCCGGTCAGGCCGTAGTCACGCGTGAACTCGCGGTAGGATCCCACGAGACGAATCCGGCTCCACGTGAGCGGCCATACACCTACGGCAAGAACGAAGCCGAGGACGGAAACGCGTCGCAAGAGGGTATCGCGCCCTGCGCGACAGAGCGCGGCGCCCAGCCAGAATCCGACGGCCGATAGCCCTGCCGCGGCGCCCACGACGACAATTGCCCAGGCCCAGCGGGCCCGTTCAGTGTCGATCGAATAAGAGAGAAACCAATCGCCGTGGAACACGTAGAAGTAGATCGACGTTGGAATCAGCACGAGGCCGACGAAGATCGCGTAGGCCAGAAACGCCTCCATGCGCCACATCGGATCCGCGCTATGGCGGACTTCTTCGCGGCCGGCATTGGCGGCGAGCAGCCCGGTCGAGACGGCAATGAACAGTAGAAAAAATAGCGGCAAACGGCTTCCTAGACAGAGGCTACGTCCCTCGTTCGTGGACGGTCAACCAAACGGGCACCATATTGAACACATGCGCCACCGCGTCCTCGCGAACCCGCGTCCGGTGCGCCGGGGCTGCGGGTCTGCTCTGATGGCTTTGCTCGCCTTCGGGGTCGTCCTGCTGTCGGAGGCTCACGCGTCCGCAGACGCGCTCGCGCGCCTGACCGCGCCCTTCACGGATGCGCTCGAAGGGGGAAGCTACCTCGGCGCGCTTGGTCTGATCTTCGTTGCCGGGCTCGCTACGTCTCTGACGCCGTGCGTGTACCCGATGGTCGCGATTACGGTCAGCGTGTTTGGCGCCCACCAAGCGGAGAGTCGTGCGAAGGCGGCAGTACTGTCCACCGCGTTCGTACTCGGCATCGCGGCGCTGTTCACGCCTCTCGGGATCCTATCTGCGCTCACGGGCAGCGCGTTCGGAAGCGCTCTCGCGAGCCCGTGGGTGGTCGGCGCGCTGGCAGGGCTCTTCGCCCTGATGTCTTTCAGCATGTTCGGGCTGTTCGACCTCACGCTTCCTTCCTCGCTCCAGAACCGACTCGCGCAGGCGGGTGGATTCGGGGTTCGGGGCGCGTTCGTACTCGGTTTCGTCAACGGCCTCATCGCCGCGCCGTGCACCGGCCCGGTGCTGGCGGTGCTGCTGACTTGGGTCGCCACCACAGGGCACGTCGGCTTCGGCGCACTTGCGCTCTTCGTTTACGCAACGGGTATCGGGGTTCTGTTCTGGTTCGTGGGGACCTTCGCCGTCACGCTCCCAAAATCGGGCCGCTGGGTGGAGTGGACCAAGAGCGTCTTCGGGATCGCGATGCTGGCGCTCGCGTTTTACTACCTCCGAAGCGTTCTTCCTTACCCGCGCCCGGCGGTTCGCGACGGCACGTGGCTCGCCGTCGCGCTCGGCTTCCTTGGCGCGGGCGTGATCGCAGGTGCGATCCATCTGTCGTTTCAAGGAGGTGCCTGGGGCCAGCGCGTCCGGAAGGGACTCGGCGTGGTGGCCTGCGTAGCCGGGATCCTCGGCATCGTGGGTTGGGCTGAAGCCCTCCCCGCCGGAACACACATCTCATGGCTCGACGACTACGGCCACGGGAAAGAAGCGGCGCTGTCGGACGCGCGCCCGATGCTCGTGGACTTCGGCGCAGACTGGTGCGGCGCCTGTCAGGAACTCGAGCGCGACGTGCTGAGCGACCCTCGGGTCGTCGCGGAGGCCCAGCGGTTCGTGACCGTTCGCGTCGACCTCAGCACCGACAAGGCTACCGACGAGAAGTGGGCGCTGCTGAAATCCTACCAGCAGCCCGGCTTACCGTTCGTCGTGCTTCATCACAGCGACGGGTCTGAGGCCACTCGCGTCACCGGCATGGTGGAAAGCGAAGAGTTTCTCGAAATGATGGACAAGGTCCGCTGACCGCCACTCGGTCCCGTGAGATGCCGACGCCCGTGTAGTATAAGAGCACGGACCTTTCATGGATCGGGGTGGAGGATGAAGGAACAGCTCATACTTTCGAGGCGTGATTGGCTTCGCGGAGGTGCTCAGGTATTCGTGCCATCGACCGCTTGCAACTCCTGGGTACCCCTAGAAAGCTGAGCTCGACCCCAATGGCCCTCTTCGAAGTTCGCGGCGTGTGCAAGGCATTTGGCCGCCATGTCGTGCTCGACGGGGTCGACATCGACGTCTACCAGGGTGAGGTCGTCACCATCGTTGGAGAGTCGGGCTCAGGGAAGAGTGTCTTGCTGAAGGCGATGGTGGGTCTGCTCGACGTCGACGAGGGCACGATCCGGTTCAACGACGAACAGATCTCAGGCGGTACCGAACGGGAGTGGACGGCGGTTCGTCGCCAAGTTGGGATGCTGTTCCAAGAGTCGGCGCTGTTCGACTCGCTCAACGTCTATGAGAACGTCGCGTACGCACTTCGCGAACAAACCAGCATGAGCGAAACCGCGATCGCCGAGCGCGTGGCCGAAACCCTGACGCTCGTCGCTCTGCCCGGAATCGAACCCATGTGGCCCGCCGATCTGTCGGGTGGTATGCGGAAGCGTGTTGCGCTGGCGCGCGCCGTTGCGGTGCGGCCGGAGACCGTCTTTTACGACGAGCCCGCCGAGGGACTCGATCCCATCAACGTCACGCGCGTCAACCGGCTCATCCTCGGGCTGCAGAAAAGCCTCAACGTCACCTCGGTGGTGGTCACACACAATCTGCGGGCAGCGTTCGCCATCAGCGATCGATTGATCCTGATTCACGACGGGAAAGCGGTAGCCACCGGGACGCCGCAGAGCTTCCTCGATTCGCAGGACCCCCGCGTGCGCGAGTTCATCGGCGACCGCATGCGGCAAGTCCTCCGAGCAAGTTGAAATCTCGTGTCGAAAGCACGGGTCGGCACCACGGTCATTCTGCTCTTCCTCGTCGCGATGAGCCTCACCGGCCTCGCAAGCTACCGTCGACTCGCGGCGCTGGACGCCCGCGCGGAACAGGCATGGCAGGTGGTGCGGGCCGCATCCGAGGCAGACAAGGAAGCCGCCGAAGCCGCGTTCAATGAGGTCACACTCGAGTACAACCGCGCCCGCCGCCGGTTTCCTACGATCTTGATCGCGATGGCGGCCGGCTTCCCGGACCGACCGTACCTCGACGCTCCCGCCAAGTCGGGGCGGGCGAGCCCACCGGAGTAGCCTCGAAGACGCCTCCGACCTCGACGCTAAGGGTCGGATTCGAGGCGGCCGTGCCAGTAGACCCAGTTGGCCCACGCTTCCGGAATCGAGCTCGACGGGTCGAGCCGGAATGCGACGACGGGCAGCCACTTGGGCTTGACGGGCTGCCGGCGAAGGCGAAGCCCAACCTGCTCCGGCGATCGGTTGCCCTTCCGCTCGTTGCACCGGTAGCAGGCCATCACGATGTTCTCCCAGTTGGTTTTCCCACCCTGAGACTTCGGCACCACGTGATCGTACGTGAGATCCCGCAGCCGATGACGCTCGCCGCAGTACTGGCAGCGAAAGTCGTCACGCATGGCGACGTTGATACGCGAGAACTTGATGGCACGCTTTCGTCCGACGATCGCCCGCAGAAGCCGGACCACGGCGGGCATCTTGATCGTGATGCTCACCGAGCGGACGTCTTCGTCGTACTCTTCTACCACCTCGACTTTGCCGTCGAAGATCATGCAGACCGCGCGTTGCCAGCTGATGACGCGGTGAGGTTGGTAGCCTTGGTCTAAGACAAGGGTCCGCATCCGGTTGCAGGCTCTATAGCGCGAACGCGCTCAGAAGTGAACCCTTGGACGATCCAGTTCTCGATTAGGTTCTCGAGGAGCGCCTCGCCGACTGTGCCGTTGGAGTTCGGCGTCGGAGATGAACTGGTTCTCACAGGCGAACGAGACGAGTAGCCTGGGCTCGCGAACGAAGCGCAACCACGAGGTCGTGCGGACCTCCGGACGTTCTTGCTACCTCGGACGGCACGCGGAGATCGGACCTGTCGTCAAGATCCAACTTCTCGCGTTCTCTGGGCGCCCCCGGGGGGATTCGAACCACCGACCTTCGGTTTAGGAAACCACTGCTCTATCCGACTGAGCTACGAGGGCTTTGGGGGCTGCGTATAGCACGCGACACACCTGCGAGACGACGGGTTGACCGCGTCTGTTGGGTCGTACTAAGTGTTTTTTTCAGCGAGGAGGCAGTATTCCCGTCAAACCACGATACCCCTCGCCCGTGATCGAACCTGGGCGCAGCAATGGCACGGCGCAGGCCACCGCCCCGATCTCCAAGGTGACCAAGCTGCCGTCGGCGAAGCCGCCGAAGCGCCGAAAGCCGCGGGCCCTCCCCGACGACCTGCTCTGGCGGAGCAGCGAGGAGGCGGCACGCCGACTGGCGCTCAAGTCGCTCGGGGCGGCGCGTACGGCAGAACGACGCCTCGACGATCGCTTCGACCGCGAAGCACTCCACGATTTTCGTGTCGCCGTTCGACGCCTCCGGAGCGTGCTTCGCGCCTACAAGGTCGAGCTGGCCGAGGTGGTCAGCCCCAAAGACCGAAAGCGACTCCGGACCATCCAGCGAGCCACTGGCGCCGGACGCGAAGCGGAAGTGGCTCTCAAGTGGCTCAAGAAGCAGCACGGAACGCTCGCACCCGAACACGTCGCCGGGTTGAACTGGCTCTCGGCCATCCTGCTCGAACGACGCCGGCGCTGTTCGAACGATCTCGACGCCCAGCTGCGCGCCTCCTTTCGGACCCTGATCGACCAGATGGAAGAACGGCTGGCCATCATGAGAAGCGAGCAAAACCTCCTCACCGAGAACACCGTAGCGAGCTTCGCACGATGCGCAGGCGACCTCACGGACGCGCACGCCGACGAACTGCAACGGGTGCTCGGACACATCGCAAACCTCGACGACACCGAGCGTCTCCACGAGGGTCGTATTTGCGGCAAGCGTCTTCGCTATCTGCTCGAACCACTCCGGCCCTACGTCAACGAGGCGCAGCCCATCGTCAAACGCACCAAGCAGCTCCAGGACGTCCTCGGCGACCTCAACGACGTGCACGTGCTCATGAGCGAAATCGACACCGCGATTCAGCGCTCGATGTCCGAACGCGCCGACCGCATTCGACGTGCGCTCGCGGGACGCGACTTCGAGCGCGCTCGCCGAGAGGCGGTCATGATCGAATGGAGCGGGCTCCTCGAACTTCATCTCCGGCTCGAGACCGAACGGACCGAGCTGATCGCAACGTTGCGAGACAACTGGCTCAGCGGAGGCCTCGACCTCCTCGTGTCCAAGGCAAGAGGTCTCGCACGACACCTACGACACCTCGATCAACCGAACTGAATATGGCGACACAAAGCAACCCTCTTCTCGACGATGGCTTCGTCGACTTTCTTCTCTACGACGTGCTGAACGCCGAGAGCCTCTGCGAGCTCGAAGGGTTCAATCACCATTCGAAAGAGACGTTCGATCTCTTCATCGACAGCGTGCGCAAACTCGCCAGACAGGACCTCTGGCCCACGTACAAGCCGATGGACGAAAATCCGCCAGTGTTCGAAAAGGGGCGCATCAAGACGCATCCTTCCCTTCGTGAGCTCTACTCGCAGATGGTCGAAGTGGGTGTGCTCGCCGGGACGCGACCGGAAGAAGTCGGCGGCCAGCAAATTCCAATCCTGATTCACACACTCGCCTCCGCCTACCTCATGGCCGCCAACCTCGGAGCATACGGATTCGTCGGGCTCACCCACGGCGCAGCACACCTGATCGAGGCGTTCGGCAGTGACGAGCTCAAGGCCGAGTTCATGACGCGCATGTATGAGGGGGAGTGGACGGGGACCATGGCGCTCACCGAGCCGCACGCCGGAAGCAGCCTTTCCGACATTACCAGCACCGCGACACCCACCGACGACGGGTACTACCTCATCAAAGGCAGCAAGATCTTCATCTCGGGCGGCGATCAGAGCTTCACCGACAACGTGGTCAACCTCACGCTGGCCCGCATCGACGGCGCCCCGAGCGGTACCAAGGGCATCTCGCTCTTCGCGATCCCGCGCATGCGGCCCGAGAATGGAGAACTCGTTCCGAACGACGTGACCGTGGCGGGGCTCATCCACAAGATCGGCTGGAGGGGCCTCCCGAGCCTCGCCCTCGAGTTCGGAGACGCTGGCGACTGCCGCGGCTGGTTGGTCGGAGAGCCTCACCAGGGGCTGCGCCACATGTTCCAAATGATGAACGAGGCTCGGATCATGATCGGCGTGAACGGAGCCGCCACCGCATCTGTCGCTTACCACGAGGCGCGAAACTACGCGCTCGAACGCCGGCAGGGTCGGCGACCGGGAGAACGCTCTGACGAGATGGTTCCCATCGTCCAGCACTCCGACGTACGCCGGATGCTTCTGCGGCAGAAGGCCATCGTCGAGGGAAGCTTCGCGGTGCTCGCAACCACGGCGCGATACTCCGACCTCGCGGATCACGGGCCGGAGTCCGAGCGCGAACGCGCGGGCCTTCTGCTCGACCTCCTCACGCCCATCGCCAAGACCTTCCCCGCCGAGAAGGGATTCGAGGCGAACGCCTTGGCCGTGCAGATCCACGGCGGCTACGGCTACACCAGCGAGTATCTCCCCGAAGCATTCATGCGGGACCAGAAGCTCAACACGATTCACGAGGGGACCTCGGGTATCCAGAGCATGGACCTGCTCGGCCGCAAAGTGGTCCAGAAAGGCGGGGCAGGCCTGCGAGCCCTCAGCGAAGAGATCGCGGCCACCGTCGAGCAGGCTCGCGCAGCAGGGTGCGACCCGGCGCTCTGCGACGCCGTATCGCAGGCCACCGACGCGGCCATCTCACTCACCATGGAGCTCGGACAACGCGGAATGGCCGGCGACACCGATGGCATGCTTGGACACAGCTTCGACTACATGGATCTGATGTCGACGCTGGTGGTCGGCTGGCAGTGGCTACAAATGGCGGCTGTCGCGCGAAACGAGTTTGGGTCCGACCCATCGCAGCAGGATCGGTTGAATGGCATCGAGGCGGCGGCTCAGTACTGGATCCGCACGGAGGTTCCTCGCACCGCGGTGCTGGCCGAGCTCTGTCGGTCGGCCGAGGACTCGTATCTCAAGGCCGAACCCGCCTGGTTCTGACGTCGCGTATCCGGCTCAGTAGTCGAGCACCGAGATTACTCGGTGGGGCGCGAGCTTCGCGACGCCGTTCAGGAACTTGAGGTTGACGACGAACGCAAAAGCGGCGACACGGGCACCGCAACGTTCGACGAGCTCGGCCGTGGCGCGGGCCGTGCCGCCGGTGGCAATCAGGTCGTCGACGATGAGCACTTCTTCTGCGGGGCTCAGCGCGTCTTGGTGGATTTCGAGGGAGTCGGTGCCGTACTCGAGCGCGTACTCGACGCGGTAGGTTGCTGCCGGTAGCTTCCCGGGCTTTCGGACCGGGACAAAGCCGACCGAGAGCTTGTCCGCGAGCGCGGCGCCGAACATGAAGCCACGCGACTCGATGCCGATCACGGCGTCGATACGCGTGCCTTGCAGACGTTCGGCGATGATGTCGATGGTGGTGCGGAACGCCTGCACGTCGGCGAGGAGCGGCGTGATGTCCTTGAAGAGGATCCCTTCCTTGGGGAAGTCGGGAATGTCGCGGATACGGCTTCGGAGGTAGTCGACGCGGTCGTCGGTCATCGGGTGGCGGCTCCTTTATTCGTGCCCTGCAATGTACGCCGCAACCCCGAGATGAGCAGGCTGTGTGGCCTCGATACTGAGCGGAGTCACCGAAATGTAGCCCTCGTCCATCGCTTCTGTGTCGGCCCCCTGCACGGGTTCGTTCTGGACGCCTCCCGGACCACCGATCCAGAGGTAGTGACGCCCCCGTGGGTCGTCCCGGACTTCCACGTCGTCGGAGTAGAGCCGAAAACCGAGGCGCGTTGCGCGGATGCCTTTGGGTGGGCGCGACGGGAAGTTGATGTTGAGAAGCACCGCCTGCCCAGCGGGATGCGTGAGGGACAAGAGGTCTTTGCAGAAGCGTTTCGCGTACTGGGCGGCACCCTCCATGTCGCGGGAGGAGTTCGAGAGCGCAACCGAGGGGACACCGCGGAGGGCGCCCTCGCGTGCGGCAGCCACCGTGCCGGAGTAGTGGACGTCGTTGCCGAGGTTCGGCCCATGATTGATGCCGGACACCACCAGGTCCGGCCTTCGCGGAAGCAGATCTTTCAGAAAGAAGGCGACGTAGACGCAGTCGGCCGGCGTACCATCCACCGCCCATACCCGATCGTGGACTTCACGAAAGCGAAGCGGGTGGTGCAGCGTGATCGAATGGCTCTTGGCGCTCTGCTCGGTTTCAGGCGCTACGGTATACACGTCGGCAAACGTGGCGAGCGCCGTTCGGAGCGCAATACACCCGGGCGCGTCGACCCCGTCGTCATTCGACACCAACAGAAGCGGTCGCTCGCTCATGCGTGTGAGCAACTATGCCGGATCGACAACGACGTCAACTCGCACCCGGCGAAAACTCGCGTTTGAAACGGGATGCCTCGCCACTAGTTCGCGTTGGAATCGTAGAGGTACGTGTTCCAGCGGCTCTCGAGCGGACCCTGCTCGGTTCCGAGGGTCGCGTCGGGCTTGTAGACCCAGGCTGCCCGGCCCGGGCCAACCACCTGAATGTCGTCGAGGCCGCCCCAACCGTGCTCGCCGATGTCGATCGGACCAGCGAGTACGGTGCCGTCCATGTCGACTTCCATCAGGTGAAACGAGCGCGGAATGATCGAACGCTTGTTCCCGATGCGGTTATAGCCCTCGCCCTCTGAGACGCACTGGAACGTTCCATAGCCGGCGAGATAGCGTCCGTTCTGGAGGTCGACCATCTGGGGGTCGCTCACCTGACAGTCGTCATCGCGGATGAACCAGTTGAACGCGTGTCCGTCGATATCGCCCTCCGCATCGACCCTGGCAATCCCGATGCGGGAGAGCGACCGGGCTTCGAGGACGTCAGCGCTGAAGAGACCCTGCTGCGGAATCGATGGGTAGACGCCTTCTTCGACGTACTCGCTCTCGATTAGGTAGGTGAAGAAGCAGTTGTTGGAGTCCCAGTCAGCGCAGTCCTGCTCGAACGGACCGGGAAGACTCGTGTCGAGGCCCAGCGTTTCGGTCAGGAAACGGTCCATGTCGTCGTCCTCGATGAGCTTCGGGGCCACGATGAGCGCGAGGTTGGTGGTGCCGTCGACGGGAAGGACTTTGTGTCCACCCCCGTTGGTCACCATCGAACTGTGCGAGGGAACGAAGTGGACGGCGCGCCCCTCCGAGATCGACGAGGAGTCTTCCATCTTGATGGCGATGGTGCCGAGCTGCCCGTGGAGCCCGCCGAACCAGTCGTTCCAGTCGCTGGTACAGATCGCCCCGTACATTTCGTTTACTTCGTTGTAGAAGGCACGAATGTTGGCGACGTGTCCGTCGCCGCACGCCCAGTCCCAGCCTCGACCGCGGTTCATGTCCACCGACCAGTCGCTTCGGTTCACGACGGTCAGTCCGGCCGAGTAGTGGCTGCCGCCCCCGCCGTCGAAGACCCGCGCAGTGACCGAGAATCCGTAGCTCGCGCGACCCTGGGAGTCGTTCTCGACGTAGATGAGCTCCTGAGCTCCGAGATGTGTGCCGCCGTGCATCTTGTTGACCACATAGGCCGCGGGCGTTTCGCTCAGCGGGGCATTGCCGTCCCACTCGAGCAGCCAGATCTGATCGTTTTCTTTGTAGTTGTCGCGACTATTCGCAGAGTCGTGGTTGTCTTCCGTGTTCATCCACGTCGTGCCGTGCTCAGCCACGATGTCCTTGATAATCGGGTATCGTTCGGATGCCTTGTATGGGGCGTTGCACAGCACTGCGACGCGAGAGCAGTCGGAGCTGACCGTGATCCCGTGAGACTCGTAGCACTGTTCGAGAAGCGCGCGGTTCCCAGTCGGCTGAAAACCTCCGCTCGCGGCGTCGTACTTCAACTCGTAAACCGACCCGTAGGTCGACGCGTCCGGGGCGTCGCCGTCGAGCACCGACACGGACACGAACATGCGTGGCTCGTTGCTGTCGACAGCACACGTCGCGACGTAGCTACGAATCGGCACGTGGACTTTGTCTGCTTCGTTCTCACCGTGGGTTCGCCCGATGTAGTGCGTCATCTGATAGACCTCTCGGGCGTTGGTGCGCCCTCCGGCCAGGTTGAACGACCCGATGGAAAGCGTCGCAAACCCGAGATCGACGCTCTCGATGTTGCTCGGTGCGACGTCGTCGTCTCCAAGATCGGTGTCGACGTTGCTCCCTCCGGAGCCTCCGCATGCGGTCACTCCACCCACGCTAAGCGACAGAGCCATCGCCAAGAAAAATCGGCGAATCGCCTCGGTTGTCCCCATTCGAACGAGCCTCCCCGGTGCGCCTCACCCCGACGCACCCTTCATTCATGTTCGGGGCGCGGATGTCGGGTGTAAAGAGCGAGAGGGCGCGTGCCTGCCGGGTTTCGACGTTGGTGAGACTTAGATCACACAACGCGTGCAGCGTGAGAGGAACTCGGTGAGCGAAACTGGGACCGCTGTGAGTCGGAACTCGTGCCAGCCCGGTTCACGGCGACGTGGCGGCCGATGGAAAAAAGTCGAGACCCCGCCAGTGGCAGGGTCTCGTTGGTCGGGGCGACTGGATTTGAACCAGCGACCCCCTCACCCCCAGTAAGGTGCGCTACCAAACTGCGCTACGCCCCGAACAACCCTCTATTTGAGGGACGCCGACTCTACCTCACGCCCTCGCCGGCGCAACCAGCAATAGAAGGGGACGAGTACCTTTTTTCGACGGGAACTCGCGGCGCCGGCGCCAGAGTCGCCAGGCCCGCTCTCTCTCGTAACCCTTTGGAAAAACGCGACTGTCGCCCGGTCTCTATTCGGGTCGAGGCTGGGCTGTGACCGGGACCACCTTGTGGACCGTGACCTGAACGGGCTTTGATCCAACCGGCTGTTCGATGGTGTCTTTCAGCTGACCGAGGAGGTCGGTGAGCGTTTCTCGGAGGCCGAGGAGCTCGGCGCGAAGCGCGACCTCGCGCGCGGCGCGCGGCTCTGGAGGGCTGCTCCGCTGGTGGCGACCCAGCTCGCGGATGCGTTTGCGCGCGCCCGGGATCGTGTAGCCCTCGTCGTGGAGGAGCTGACGAATGAGCATTGCGAGCTCGACGTCTTTGCGGCTGTACTGGCGATGGGCGCCGCGCGTTTTCTTCGGGCGAAGCGCGGGGAACTCAGTTTCCCAGTAGCGCAGGGCGTGCGGCTTCACGCCGACGATGTCGGCAACTTCGCCGATTTTGAAGAACAGCTTGTCAGGCAGTTGGGTTCGCCGTGTCATGACTCACTCAGTAGGAGTTCTCGGCGGAATCAGCTTCTTCTTCTTCTTGGGTCCGATGCGGATTCAGCACAGTTTTGAGCACCTGGCTCGGCTTGAACGTGAGCACGCGGCGTGCGCTGATGGGGATCGGGGCGCCTGTCTGGGGGTTTCGGCCGATTCGCTCTTTCTTGGCGCGAACGACGAAGTTGCCGAAACCCGAAATCTTGATCTTCTCCCCCTCAGCCAGCACGTCTTTCATCGTGTCGAAGACCGCTTCCACGACTTCGGCTGCCTCTTTCTTCGAGAAGCCCCCTACCTTCTCGTAGACAGCGTCGATGATTTCGGCTTTCGTCATTCCGTTTTACCTCCAGAGGCCCGAGTTAGAGGGAGACAACCATAAATCGGTTTGAATCTCAAGGGTTTGGCCGAGATTCAGTCCAAGATAAGGTAGGGACGCTCACACAGGGCGCGATCTCCCTCAGCGAAGGGTCGCGTCGAAGCGATCGCGAACCAGGGCCGCGACCTGCTTGTGCACTTTGTCGACCCGCTTGTCGGTGAGCGTGCTCTCCGGGTCGCGGTAGGTCACGCGGAACGCAAGGCTCCGGTGGCCGTCGGGGATCTGGTCACCTCGATACAGATCGAAGAGCTGCACCGTTTCGGCGAGGCCCGCGGCACCCTCGGAGAGCGCTTCCGCGATCTCCGCGGCGGTGAACTCCTCACGCACGAGCATCGCAATGTCGCGCGCCACGGCGGGAAACTTCGGGAGCCCCGACGCCTGCGGCGGGCCCACCTCGCGCCCCATCGCGTCGAGCTTGGCGACGTCGAGCTCCGCGTAGACCACCCTCCCGGCAAGCTCGAGCGCGTCGCCCACATCGGGATGGATCTCACCCACGAACCCGATCGACTCGCCTGCGAACGAAACAGCCGCGGAGCGCTTCGGGTGCATGAACTCGGGCACGGGTCCGACGGCGATCTCGGGTTCTTGGCCAAGCACGCGATCGACGATCGCCTGCACGACGCCTTTCCCGTCGTAGAAGTCGTAGTGGCGATCGCCGCCGATCCATCCGCCCGCGTCGCCGGCCAGCACGATCGCCAGGGTGGTCTGCTCGTGGGGAAGCGCGCTCCCGTTGGGATGGTAAGTGCGCGCTAGCTCGAAGAGCCGTACGTCGACCGCCCCGTGACGCTGCGCGCGGGTTGCGGCGCCCGTCAGCCCCGGCATGAGCGACGTGCGCATGACCGAGCGCTCCTCGGAAAGCGGGTTCGCGAGGGCGATCGCCTCGGTGGAGACACGGGCGTGAGCCAGCTCTTCGCGGGACACGAAGCCGTAGTTCACCGCCTCGTAGAGGCCGGAGGTGACCGCGGCACCGCGAAGGGCGGCGACGAAGCGGAGAAACTCGGGGGTTCCGCTCTCGGACGGGTGCACCCGCGGCACCGCCGTCGGGATTTGGTCGTAACCGCGAACGCGGGCCACCTCCTCGATGAGGTCGACCTCTCGCCCGAGATCCGGACGCCAGCTCGGCGCCTCGACGGTGATCGCGGCATCGCTCTTGTCGGTGATTCGACAGCCAATCGCATCGAGCACTCGTTCGCTCTCGGTCGCATCGACGGTCGACCCGAGGAGCCGCGAGGCGCGCGCGGGACGTAGCGCGATGCTGTTGGGAATGTAGGGCACCGAAACGGAGTCGATTGCCGTGGTCGCCGCTGCGCCACCGCCGAGCTCGGCGATGAGCGAGGCGGCGCTTGCCAACACGCTAGGGACCGCCTGCGGGTCGACTCCACGTTCGAAGCGATGGCTCGAGTCGGTGTGGAGCCCGAGGCGACGCGACGTGCGTCGAACCGAGCGCGGGTCGAAGTAGGCGCACTCGATGAGCACGTTCTCGGTGTCGTCCTGGATTTCGCTGTCGGCGCCGCCCATGACGCCGGCAACGGCCACGGGCCCCTCGCCGTCGCAGATGAGGAGGTCGTCGGAGGTGAACGTTCGCTCGACATCGTCGAGCGTCGCCATGGTCTCGCCATCTTTGGCCAGCCGAACCACCACTTTCGACCCGCGAAGCTTGCTCAGATCGAAGCCGTGAATCGGATGGCCCCACTCGAGCAAGATCAGATTGGTGGCGTCGACGACGTTCGAAAGCGCGCGAAGTCCGAGGTTGTGAAGCCTGTAGCGAAGCCAAAACGGAGACGGCTGCACCGTGACCCCGGTGACCAGGGCGGCGCCGTACCGGGGGCAGCGATCGCCGTCGACGATGTCGACCGAGACGCTCGGGAGGCTCGGCGCGTCGACCGACGTCGAACCGTTCTCCCACCGCGGCTCGAGATTGACCGTGGGGGCTCCCGAGGCGAACGCTTCGCCCGCCGCGAACGTCTGGCGCGGGCTCGGAACCTTGCGCGGCACGTAGGACTGACCGAACAGAACGCCGATCTCGCGCGCCACGCCGATGTGGCCGAGACAGTCAGGTCGATTCGGGGTGAGCCCGATGTCGAGAATGTAATCGCGAAGGTCGAGCGCGTCGGCCACGGGCGTCCCGGGAAGCGCGTCGTGATCGGGGGCCAACACGAAAATCCCGTCGGCGTCGGCGCCGATCTCGAGTTCGGACTCGCTGCAGATCATCCCTGACGACTCGACGCCGCCTACCTTGCGCGGCTGGATCTCCATGCCGTTCGGGAGCACGGCGCCGGGCCTAGCGAACAGCACCCGGCCGCCGGGCTCGGGAACGTTCGGGGCACCGCAAACGACTTCGTGCTCGGCCTCCCCGTCAAAGACGCTGACGAGAGTGAGCTTGTCGCGCTTCGGGTGTGCGGTTCTCGTTCGGACCTCGGCGATGACGACCGCCTCGAGGCCGGCGCCCTTCTCCTCGATGGCCTCCACCTCGAGGCCGGCCAGCGAGATACGCTGTGCGACCTCGTGAACGTCGGCGTCGACGGGGCAAAGCTCTTGAAGCCAGCGGAATGAAGTCAGCATCGTCGGTCTCAGAACTGCGAGAGGAAGCGAACGTCGTTGTCGTAGAGCAACTTGATGTTGGGGATGCCGTACTTGAGCATCGCGATGCGGTCGAGGCCCATTCCGAACGCGAACCCGGTGTACTTCTCTGGATCGTAGCCCACGTTTTCGAACACCACGGGGTGGATCATCCCGCAACCGAGGATCTCCATCCAACCAGTGCCTTTGCACACCTTGCAGGCGGCGGTGCGCTCGCGGTCGCCTTCCCAGGCGCGACAGAACACGCAGCTCATGTCGACTTCACCCCCCGGTTCGACGAACGGGAAGTAGCTGGCGCGGAAGCGAACGGCGATGTGCTCATCGAACAGGCGCCGCAGGAACAGGGTGAGCACGCCCTTGAGCTCGGCGAAAGTCACGTCGGTGTCGACGAGGAAACCCTCGAGCTGGAAGAACATCGGCGAATGCGTCGCGTCGTCGTCACGTCGGTACACGGCACCGGGCGACACGATGGCGAGCGGAGGCTGCCGACGGGTCATCTCGCGAACCTGCACGGTGGACGTCTGCGTACGAAGCAGTACCGCGTGCGGATTCGGCGCTCCGTCCGCCTCGATGAAGAACGTGTCGTGCTCGTCGGTCGCGGGGTGGTCCGGCGGGAACCCGAGCTTGTCGAAGCAGTTCTCGTAGAGCTCCACCTCGGGGCCGTCGGCGACGTCGAACCCGAGCGACATGAAGATCTCGAGCACGTCGTTTCGGACGCGGGTGATTGGATGAAGGCGGCCGGGCATGGGCCAGCGCCCAGGCAAGGTGACGTCGAGCGCCGGCCCGGTGAGCTCCGCTTCGCGCGCACCGCGATGGATCGCCTCGAGCGCGTGGTCGAAGGCTTGCTGGACATCCTGCTTGAGCGCGTTCGCGAGTTGTCCAAGCTCGCGTCGCCGATCGCCCGGAAGCTTCGGCATGAGCTTCAGAAGCTGGGTGAGCTCACCCTGCGGCCCCACGTAGCGCCCGTTGATCAAGCGCAGCGACGGTTCGTCGTTCGCCTCGCTCAGCGCCTGGGCGTATGCGCCACGGATTGCGTCGAGTCCGTTTTCGAATGTCTGAACCGCATCAGGCTCTGCCATCGCGCGTCCAGGTTAGCCTAATCGATGGCGTCGACCACGGCTTTGAAGCCGCCCGGATCCGATACGGCGATCTCGGCGAGGACCTTGCGGTCGAGACCGATGCCGGTGCGCTTGAGGCCCGCGATGAACTGGCTGTAGTTCATGCCGTTGCTCCGCGCGGCCGCGTTGATGCGGGCGATCCACAGCCGGCGGTACTCGCGCTTCTTGGTGCGGCGGTGCCGGTACGCGTCTTCCCAGGCGTTGTGGACCTGCTCGATCGCAACGTGGAACGCCTTGCGGCGTGCTCCGTAGTAGCCCTTGGCGTGCTTGAGCAGGCGCTTGCGACGGCGGCGGGCCTTGAACCCTCGTTTGACTCTAGGCATGGCGTCTTCCCTCGAATCTCAAAGCTCGTAAGGAAGCAAACGCCGGATGCGCGGTTCGTCGCGCTTGTCGACCATGGAGTTCTTCTTGAGCTTGCGCATCCGGTTGGCCGGTTTGCCGCGCATCAAGTGCTGCTTTCCGGCGGTCGACCGACGGATCCGTCCCCCGCCGGTGGCTTTAAACCGCTTCGCCGCAGCTCTCTTGGTCTTCATCTTGGGCATCTGACTGTCCTCGCTTGAAGCTCCGAACCCAGCGTTTCCGCGGGCGGAGCGGAGAGCCCCCTGAGTAGCGCACCCCCCCGACGAGTCAAGGAGCCACCCCGGCTAACCCCTCCAAAAAGGGTGCCTGGGACCTTTTCCGGGGATGAAGACGCCTTTTTGGTGGGGTTAATCCGCAGACGGGGTGTACCAGATGGGGGACGTCCAGGCCCGTTCCTGAATCAGGGGGCGGACCACGCCGGGCTGGCAGCAGGGGTCCGAGAGGTGCGCGTCGTCGCACGTCACGCCACGGCAGTCCCGCGGGTGAAGCCCGGCTGAGGCGTGGCAGCACTGCTCGTCGATCTTGCGGCTCGGGTTCTCGCAGTCGTAGTCGTGGGCGACGCACTTCAGGGTGCTCCATCGGCAGGTGGGCACCTCCACCGCCCGGACGTAGTACTGAGCGGGCTGGTTCGGATCGAACGCGTCGTCACCCCAGACGGTGCAGAGACGATCGAACCCGCCGGCGCTTGGTGTGCACGTGTCGACGTCGAGGTCGACACCGGCAGCGGGATCGCCGGCCACGTTGAACACCTCGGTCTTCGGCTTGCCGTCCTCGTCGAGGTGCGCCTTGACGACCTGCAAGCGCTGAAGCTTCGCCCCGGGATACTTGGTCGTTCCAGGATCCGCCATGGCCTCAATAGCGAACAGCGGGCGCGCGTGTGGGGCAGGCGGTTCAGCGAGCGTCCCGCCCATGGGTACCCCGCGCGCGTAGGCGACATCGATGCGATCAGGCTGTTGGCACCATGCCGAAGGGATCTTCCAGCCCCCGTACGATCGAACCTGGATGCGCGGGCCACTCGTGGCGAACGTTTCCTTGCGCCGCAACGCCCGGAAGATCGCCTCGCGCGAGTTCTCCTCGGCCCAGACGCCGGTCAGACTGCCGGGTCCGAAGAAGACGCGGTCGGGGAACTCCGGCTCAGCGCCATCGAGCTGCCCCTCGCCAGCCCCCCCGCCCCCGAGAAACATCGCTTCGTTGACGTTGCCCGCAAGCCCGAGGTGCCCGTCGGTCCCGCCGACGATGCCGAACTGCCACGGGTTGACCCCGAGCGACTGCTGGTACTGAAGCCCCTTCTCGTACGCGTATCGCATCGTATCGACGTTGCGGACCTTGGTCGTCTTGTCGACCTTGGCGGCCCGCAGATTGTCGTAAGGGATGACCTCGAACGCGCAGAGCTCGTCACCCGCCGTCTGTCCAGGCAAGCACTCCGAGCTGCCTTTGTGCTGCATGATCTCCATCAGCGGCTCAAACGTGGCCTGCTCTCGCGCATAGCCCTCATCGATGGGTTTTCGCACGATGTCGCCCGCGTGAATCGTCTCGTCGAACATCCGCCCGGCGCTCAGGTTCGCGTTATGAGGGATTGCAAGCGCATCACAGCCATTGCTGAGGCCGGTGCAGTGCTTCCGAAGCCCAGCCCACAGGTCTTGAACGTGCGCCGCATCGAAAAAGTCGACCGGCACCCGGGGCACGATCGAATTCCGAAACAACACGATTCGATGCATGTTGTGGACCTTGCCCACGTGCACGGTCCCGTCCGACGGCGATGCGGTGTACTCGTATCCGACGAAGGATGTGAACCGGCACCTGCCACTGCGATCGTAGGCCCGCTCCGCCTCGTTCTGGAGGTCGATCCACATCGCCTCTCGGTACGCGTAGCAGTGCTCGCCGGCATCACCGCACGCGCGCGGCGGATTGTGAAAGCGATTCTCCTGCGTGAGGTGGGCGTCGACGACGAGGAGGCCCCAGTCCGGGCGCCTCCGATAGATCTGGCACCCCTTCTTCCGGTACGCCTGCGAGTTGGGGTCACCGCAAGCCGCCACGAACCCGAGGAACTCCGCGTGGTCGGTCACCGCTGCAAAGTCGAGCGGCCGGTCGATCTGAATGGGTTGGTCGGCCCCCGGAGGCGACACGGCCTCCCCGAGGGCAAACCGGTACGCCTGACGCGGCGTGAGCCGAGTCCCCTCGAGGTTCGCATCAAGCGAGTACGTCGTGTGGAGGTGGAGCTCGCCAAAGAACGCGCGACGCGACGGCGTAAACTCTGCGCACCGGTGGAACTTCTCCGCAAGGGGCGGCGCCTCGAGCTCGACCTCATTGAGAATGGATGGCGCATCGTGCCGCGCACGCATCCCGCAGTTGCCGCTTCCCATGCTCAGCACGGCCAGGAGCACCACCGCGACGCGGACAGAGCCCCCCCACGACTTCCGAACAGACACCCGCGAAAACTAGGGGGATCCCCGGAGGCGAGCCATCGCAAAAAGGGCGCTGGCGGCGGGACGAGCCGTGCCTGCGTCGCACACGCGTGAATTTTGGCCACACGGCCGGTTTTTTTGTGATCTCTGATTCTTGAGTAATTTCAACACCCAACTTCATGGCATGCGCCCTGCAATGAGGGCTGGGCATGAAGAACCCCCCAACCCTGACGCTCGTGGCGTTTGCTCTCGCGTTGGGCGCCAGCGCCCCTTCCACGACCCGTGCCCAGGACATCGGAGGCCCTTCGACATCCAACAATTACGTCGAGGCCTCGGAAGGCGACGCGGTCCCGGCCGCCGACTGGAGTCAGCTGAGCCCAGAAGCCTATCGTGCGGCGAGGGACCGCAAGGAGGAGACGGTTCCGCGCGGCGTCAAGCGGCGCGAAGCACGGACGCGCCCGGACTGGCTCGTGCTCGAAGATCCAGACTCCGTGACGAAGGAGGACGCCAACCGAGTGCACCGCGGCGGGATGCTATTGGCTGCAGGGATCCCTGCAACCATCGCCGGTGCGATCGCGGTTGGCTTCGGCGCTGGTGACGAATGCGCCGAGGGGTTCGTCGGGGCAGGCGCCACGATGGCGACGATCGGCATGGGCCTCAACATCGGCGGCATCGTTGCGCTTGCCCGCGCGAGCAAGAAAGCGCGTCGAGCAAAGCGATCGAACAAGCACATCACGAGGATGTCGGGAATGGCCGCCGGCAGCGCCATCGCGAGCACCTTGCTCATCGTGGGCCCGGGTATCGGACGCCTCTTCGGATGCGACTAGCCTGCCGACGACCCGTTCGGCAGGGCTGCTAACCCCGCGTCTGCTGAACCTTCACGCGCGGCGCGAGGATCGCCGTCATGGTGCGACCTTCGAGACGCGGCGACGTTTCGACGGTCCCGACGTCATCAACTTCGCTCACGATGATGTCGATCTGCCGCTGCGCGGTTTCGGGGTGCGTGATTTCACGGCCTCGAAAACGCACGGTGAGCTTCACTTTGTTTCCTTCTTCGAGGAAACGCCGGACGTGCTTCACCTTGAACGCGACGTCGTGATCGTCGGTCTTCGGGCGGAGCTTGATCTCTTTCAGCGCGATTTGCGTCTGCCGTTTGCGGGCGTCCGCCTGCTTCTTCTTCTCTTCGTACTTGAACTTCCCGAAGTCCATGATCTTGCAGACCGGCGGGCTGGCTTTCGGGTTCACCTCGACCAAGTCGAGGTCTAGGTCCCGCGCCATGCGACGGGCGTCGTCTGTGTTCATGACGCCCATCATCTTTCCGTCGGCTCCGATCACTCGGATCTCCGGTACTCGAATGCGATCATTGACCCGCGGTCCAAAATTCCGGGGGCGATCGCGTGGTCCAAAACGTGGTCTAGGGATGACTTTCTCCTGTGGTTGTTTCCATGGATGAGGGTGGTTGGTTTTCTCGCGCGAGCCGATCGAACACGTCGGACAGCGGCACGAAGCCGAGATCCTTGTTTTCGTCCCTCGAGCGTAGCGCCAACCCTTGCCCCTCGACTTCTTTTTGTCCAATCACGGCGAGATACGGAATCCGCATCAGGCGTGCTTGGCGAATCTTGGCACCGAGCTTGTCGCCGCTGAGATCGGCGGTGACACGGAAGCCTCGGTCTCGGAGCTGCTCTCGCACTTGCTCCGCATAGTCGTTGAACTTCTCACTCACCGTCAACAGCGCGATTTGTTCGGGCGCGAGCCACACCGGGAACGCCCCCCCAACGTGCTCGGTGAGAACCCCGAAAAACCGCTCCACGGAGCCCAGAATCGCCCGGTGAAGCAGCACGGGCCGGTGGGGCTTGTTGTCCTCCCCGGTGTAGGTGAGGTCGAACCGCTCGGGGAGCGTGAAATCGGCCTGGATGGTGCCGAGCTGCCAGGGGCGGCCGATGGCATCCTTCAGGTGGAACTCGACCTTCGGGCCGTAGAAGGCCCCCTCCCCTTCGAGCACCTCGTACGGAAGCCCTTTGGCCTTGACCGCCTCCTCGAGTGCTTCTTCGGCCTTGTCCCACACCTCGTCGGCCCCGATTCGTTTCTCCGGGCGTGTAGCAATCGCGATGCTCACGTCGGTGAAGCCGAAGTCGCGATACACCTCGAGCACCAGCTCGAGGAAGGACTTGATTTCGTCCTGCACCTGGTCGAGCGTGCAAAAAATGTGGCCGTCGTCTTGGGCGAACGACCGGACGCGCGTGAGCCCCTGCACGACCCCGCTCCGTTCGAACCGGTGAAGCCGACCGAAGTCGGCCATGCGCATCGGGAGGTCCCGGTAGCTCCGACGGGTCATGCCGAAAATCAAGCAGTGGCTCGGACAGTTCATCGGCTTCACACCGAAGCGAAGCGAGTCCTCGATGGCGAGCGCCCACTGCTTCGGGTCCTTGAGTGCCGGGTCCTGCGCCTTCTTTTGGAGCTTTTCGAGGTTCTCAACCGTGGCCGCCATGTACATGTTCTCGGCGTACGACGGAAGGTGGCCCGAGGTGTGGAACAGCGCGTTGTCGAAAATCTGCGGCGTGATGACCTCGTCGTACCCGTAACGCGCGTAGAGATCGCGGATGTAACGAACGAGGAGGTTGTACACCGTGGCGCCGCGCGGCAGGAAAAACGGCGATGCCGGCGCGTGCGGGTGAAACGCGAAGAGCTCGAGCTCCTTGCCGAGCTTTCGGTGGTCGCGCTTGCGCGCTTCCTCGAGCCGTTTGAGGTGGGCGCGAAGCGCCTTCGGCGAGGCGAACGCCGTCCCGTAGATGCGCTGAAGCATCGGGTTTCGCTCGTCGCCGCGCCAGTATGCGCCGGCCACGCTGGTGAGCTTCACGGCTTTCAAGAACCCGGTGGACGGCACGTGCGGCCCTTCGCAAAGGTCCACCCACTCGCCGTGGCGGTATAGCGAAATCGGATCGTCGAGCCGTTCGAGGTGCTCGAGCTTGAAGGTTTCGTCCATCGACTCGAGGATGCCTCGCGCCTCGTCTCGGGTGACCACCTCGCGGCGAAACGGACTATCGGCCTCGATGATCTCGGTCATCTTCTCTTCGATCGCGCGAAGGTCGTCCTCGGAGAAGGTGCCCTCGGGGCGCTGGTAGTCGTAGTAGAAGCCGTCGTCGGTGGCGGGCCCGAAGGCCACCTTGGTCCCTGGGAAGAGTCGCTGCACCGCATCGGCCATCACGTGAGCGCTCGAATGCCGGATCACGGCGAGGGCGGCCTCGTCGTGGGCCCCGATGGGCGTGACGTCGTTGGCACCGTTCGGAAGCGGCGTGTGCAGGTCCACCACGTTCCCGTCGACGCGGGCAGCCACGGTGTCCTTCCCCATCTGCCCGCGCTCCTCGAGGATGTCGCGCGCAGTTCGTTCTGTCGCTTGATCGGTCATCGGTACAAGAACCGAAGTATGGGGCGCACGCGCAAGTCCAGCCAACTCCTGGGGGTTTGGGGTTCGCAGACCTAGCGCAGGGGCCCGGAGGGCGCAATGAGCCCGTGGCCGCGGATCGCCGAAATACAGGGGGCGCTGCGCGATGAGCTAGGCGCGGGTGAGGTAGTGAAGACGGCTCCCCAGCAGGAGCGCGGCGGCTGCAAGCCCGAGCAGCAGCCCCCACCACACCCCGATCGCACCGAGTGACGTGTAAAGGCCGAGCCAAGCGGAGACCGGGAAGCCGATCCCCCAGTAGCTGAAGGCGGTCATGACCATGGGCACGCGGACGTCCTTGAGGCCACGAAGCGCTTGATTTGCGGCGACCTGGGTGGCGTCGAACAGGGCGAACGCCGAGGCGATCGGGAGGAAGGAGGCCACCATCGCCATCACCCGCAGACTCGCGGGGTCGGTTTTGTTCAAGTACAGGCGTGCGACGCCCTCAGGCGCCAACATGACCGGAACCGCCACGAGCATGATCGCGCCGATGCAGCACGTCACCGAAACGGCGGCTGCGCGGCGTACCCCCGGGCGGTCCCCTGCCCCTTCGGCGAGGCCAACACGAACGGCGCCCGCCATGGAAAGTCCGAGCGGAGTCATGAAGGCCACGGCCGCAACGTTGAGAGCGACTTGGTAGGCGGCCATTTCGGCGACGCCGAGTCGTCCCATCAAGAACACCGCCGCGTTGAACAACATCGCCTCGAAAATGGAGGTGACGGAGATCGGCCAGCTCAACGTGAGCACTTCACGGAGGTGTGGGAGCGACGGACGAAAGAACCGCGTGAAGATACGGAAATCACGACTTCGCCGCTCGGTCTGGATATAGACGGCCAGCATGACGAAGCCCGTGATGTTCGAGATGGCCGACGCGATGCCGGCGCCCACGAGCTCGAGGCGCGGGAGTCCCCAGTTGCCGTAAATGAGGAGCCAGTTGAGAAACGCGTTGAGGGCGGTGGTGCCGATGATGAAGACGAGCGGCGCTCGGGTGCGTTCGATGGCAGCGAGGTAGTTCCGGAGTGCCATCAAGGACACCATGAACGGGAGCCCAGGCGCGAGGGCAAGCACGTACGGCTCTGCGAGAGATGCAGGAATCGGTGGCTGTCCGAGCGCGAGCGCGATCTCCTCGGCCAGGAAGAACACCATCGAGAGCGCAGCAACGCCGAGGCCGATGGTCCAAAGGGCCATTCGGACGGCGCGTCGCACGCTGGTCGTGTCGTTCGGGTCTGCCCCGAGCGCCTGGCTGACCATCGGCGACACGGCCATCGCAGGACCGAAGCCGAACAGGAACACCGCGTACAGGATCACGAGACCGAGTGACGCGCCGGCGAGCGCATCGGGGCCGAGCCGACCGATCATCAGCACGTCGACGGTCGCAATCGAGAACCCGACGAGCTGCGTGAGGCCCATCGGAATCCCGAGCTTCAGAAGCGCACGAAACTCCTCGCGCCATTTTCGCCCCCGGAACATCGGCCCCACATGCCGCACCGACGGCGCGGGTCAAGTGAGAACGGTGTCGCGGATGCGCAGGCGGAGCCCGCGGTACGACGGGGCGTTAGGGCGTGGCACTCGGCGCGCCGGCCTGCGCGGTCGTGGTGGCGCGGTCGGTGACTTCACCTTCGTCGTCGGGCTCGAGCGGGACGATCCAAGCCTTGGGGGCCCACCCGTCCTGCTGCTTCGCCAGGTCCACGGTGGGATCGATCAGTCTTTGCCGCGGCCGGCCGTTGAGGACCGCCCAAGCGTCGGCGTAGACCGACACGTCGTCGAAGCCGTCGTCCCGCCACTGCTCAACCAAGTGATGAGCATAGGAGAGAATCATGTCGGGCTGCGTCGACATCTCTTGGTACTGGAAGCGCGTCATGTGGTTTCGTGGGGTGACCATCCAGGTTCGCCCTCCACGGTTGTCGACCACGCGCATGTCGATCTCGCCGGTTTTCTCCATGAGCATGACGCGCCAGCCGAAGCGGTAACCCTGCTCCGTCCAGAGGGCGTTGCCCGGGTAGAGCGCCGTGCGCATCGGGAACGCAAGCTGAAACACGAAGTGGACGGCGAGGAGCGATGCGCCGACGGCAAACGTCAGTCGCCGCACCGGGCGGTGGCGCACTTCGCCCGAGTCGCGGGGCCCGCCGATGAACCGTCGGGGCCAGTCCGGTTCGAACAGGATGGTCGCCGCGAAAATCATCACGAAGGGGAAGACACCGATGTTGAAGAGGTAGCCCGTGACGAGGTGAAATCCGATGACGGCGAGATACGCCAGTTTTCGCGTCTTCGGCCAAAGTAGAAACGCCACGATGAAGAGATCGAAGCAGGCCCCGGCCCAGCTCGCGGCGATCGCGAGCGCAGGCTCCGCAAGGTACGGTCCCACGAGCGGGATGTCGGTGCGCGCTGAGAGCCAGGTATGGAGCGGCTCGCCGCGAAGCAGCCAGTCGGCGCGAAGCTTCGCGATCCCCGCAAACACGTACACGAGGCCCACCTGGAGCCGAACCGCGTAGAGGCTCCACCTTGCAGTGGTTTCCGGCCCCGTCTGCCATCCTAGCCGTCGGCTCAACGAGAACGCACGGTCGACCGGCAGGAACGCCATCAGCAGCGAAAGGATGCTGATCAAGTAGTAGTGGTTGAGGTACGCCGTGCGGTCGAGAAGCTCGACGTACGTGAACCCGAGGAAGTAGAGGAGAAGCGCAACGCGCGACCCGAGCCCCACCATGATGAGGAACGCGAGCACCCCGAGCAGAGCGTAGTGCACGTACATTCCAACGCCGGGCCAAGGCTGCAGCCACTCGAAGCCCCAGTATGGGAAGAAGAAATCGGGCTCGATGTAGAGCTGCTCGATCCAGCCGTACGACCAGTAGCGGATGACGCCTACGAGCATCATCAGGCCGAACCCGGCGCGGAACACGCCGAGGCTTGCGGCGTCCACCGGGGCGGTCAGGCGCTCGCGGAGCTCAGTCGCCATCGCCTTCGAAGCTGACCGTGCCGCCGAGCGCGTTCACCATGTCGGTGCCGACCACGTTGCGGAGGTCGAGCGCCACGTCGATGGCGTTCTGCACCGAGTCGGGGTCGTTCTCGATCGCGAGGCGCAGCGGTTCGGGGATGGCCTGCACCGCTTCGCGGGTTCGCTGGATCTCTTCGGTCACCTCCGCAGCGACGGCGCGGTTTCGAGTCTCCACCCAATCCCGGAAGCTGGTGCCGGTCGTTCCGTCGAACGTCCCTGTGTAGAGCGCCTCGAGTCCGTCGAGGCTCGAAAGGATGTCAGCGATGGAGTTGTCGCTGTAGCGGCTTTCGAGGTCATCGGGACGAGTCTCGCCACCGGACTCCAAGCCCAAAGGAATGGCCATGCGATCGGTTCGGATTTCGTTCACGGCAACCAGCATCCGGGTCAGCAGCTCGTTGGTCACGGCCCGAATCGACATGAACGGCGCGTCCTCGGTGCCCGAGTCGAGCAGTGAGCCGAGGTAGTCGTCGCCATCGGCCGACCAGGCGTCCACCATGGCGTTGGCGTTGACGTCCAGGTCTTGAGCGAGGGCTGCCACGTATCCGCAGCGCTGCTCCCCGGTGTCACCCTCGAACTCGGCGAAGGCGGTGCTCAGCCCGTCGGTGTTGAAGATCAGGAACTCCATCGAGGCCAGGCCTCGGCTCGACGCCCCAAGCCCGCGAACGCGATCGATCGTGAACGGTTCATCGCTCGCCAGGTTCCCGGTGATGGTGCCTTCCCGAACGGGAAAGAAGTCGATGAAGGGACCGAGCCTCCAAGGCTGATCGCGCCACGGCCCAAACTCGAGAAACGCGTTGATCTTCCACGCACCGCGTGTCGCTCGCCACTGCGTCTGAAGCGACTCGAGGGAAGACTCACTCGGCGCCGCGCAGAAGCTCTCCGCCTCGGTCACGAGGATGGCGGTTTCGTCTGCGAACGCCTGATAGGCGGGGATGATGACCGTGTTGCCGACCGACTCCACGAGCTCGGTCTGGTCGAACCCGGAGCCAGAACCTGACCCGGAGCAGCCGAGCGCGGCCAAGAGAGCGATCGAGAGTGCTTTCAACATCGTGTTCATAAAGACTCCAAGAAGCGGATGAGGGCTGCGCGTTCTTCGGCCGGGAGATTTCGGAACGCTTCGCGGGCCTCCTCAGCTTCGCCGCCGTGCCAGAGGATCGCCTCGGCGAACCCCCGCGCACGACCGTCGTGCAAGAAGAACGTGTGGTCGTTCACGACCTCGACGCGACCGATGCCCCAGAGCGGCGGCGTGCGCCATTCGCGTGCGCTCGCTCCGAAGCTCGGTCTCCCGTCGCTCAGCCCCTCGCCCATGTCGTGAAGGAGCAAATCGGTGAAGGGTCGAATGTCTTGGAAGGAAAGCTCCGGGATGCTCGGATGCTCTCCGGTGGTAACCGTCTCGCGATGACAGCTCGTGCAGCCGAGGTCGCGCATCCACTCGCGGCCGCGAAGCACCTCCGGATCGTCGAAGTTCTCCCGCGCCGGGGGCGCGAGGGTCGAGCTGTAGAACACGAGTCGGCCGAAGTTCAATTCGGGAATCTCCGGCTCGCCCCCGTTGGCCGCCTCGGCGCACTCGACCTGAGGCGCCGGGCAGTTCTGTTCGGCGAACAGTGGAGAGGTGATTCCGAGGTCGCCCAAGAACGCGCTAGCGCTCTGCTGTTCGACGCTTGGCTGCTCCGATTTCCAGCCGAAACGCCCAGGCCGGAGTTCGTTCCTGAGGACGTCGGGCACCCAGTTGATGCGCCCGCTGATTCCGTCACCGTCGTCGTCGTCGGGGTCTTCCCACGAGCGGAGAGTGTCCTCCGTAATGGCGTCTAGCAAGCCGAGCCCGATCATGATCGGCGCCACTCGCCCTGACTCCAAGAGGTCGCTCGGCAGAGGCCCGAACGCGAGGTCCTCGTACACATAGCGAGGGCGCCGCAGCGAATACGGGGTCCCGTCGCCGTACTCGCCGGCTTCCTCTTCCCAAAAGACGCGAACGGTCGCCT
This sequence comes from Myxococcota bacterium, assembly GCA_039177115.1. Lineage (GTDB taxonomy): Bacteria > Myxococcota_A > Polyangia > Polyangiales > Houyiibacteriaceae > SG8-38. The sequence goes on along the minus strand of JBCDFZ010000042.1, from coordinate 18,554 downwards.
CGGCCGGAACGCCCTGAAGCGCGCCAATCTGAATCTGATCGCCGTAGTTTGGGTCGGGAACGACCGCCCCGTCGGGACCTGCTCCAGGAATGCTCACGCGGATCAGCATCGACTCCAGCGTTCCGCCCTCCTCGAGCGGCGGGCGACCGCGCCCGTCTCTAAAGTGGCATCCGGCGCAGGACCGCGAGTTGAACGTCGGCCCAAGGCCATCTCGGGCGGTGGTGGAGCTCGGGGCCGTCACCCACGACTGATTGAACAGGCTGTCGCCGGTGAAGAACGGCGCGCGGTCCTCGAGGTTTGCGGCCGGCTGGGCGAACTCCCGACCGGCAAACAGAAAGAACGTCGTGGTCTCTCCTCCGGGAAACGCTTCGGCCGGGTCGGCCACCGGCTCGGACTCACCGCTACAAGCGCAGAACACCGCCGCCAACGACAGGAGCATTAGGGTACGGGCACCACACCGAACCAATGAGCGCTGGCGGCAGGTGTTCTGCAAACGCATCGAAGGGCTATATCACTCGGGCTGCGGCACAGTTAGCCCAAAGCCCGCGAACGCGTCGGACAAGAGCGACTCGACCGCGCGAAGCGACTCGATCAGGGCTTGCACCTTGGCGTTGCCCTCGGTGTTGCCGATCGAGATCAGGATGTCGAAAGGATCGTCAGCCGGCGTCGGACGGAGGTCTTCTGCGTCAGCCAACGCGTCTTCGATCTGTGTGGTGATCGCGGAGGCAAGGTCCGGGTCCAGGGCAGCGACCACGTCGCGAACGCCTGTCCCGGACACGGAGTTTCCGCTGTCGAGCGCCTCGTATTCGCCGAGCCAGACGTTCTGGATGCCCTGCACGTCCTGCACCATGTCGCGGTGCGTGTTGTCGCTGAAGCAGGAGTGCTCGTCTTCCTGGTCGCCGTTGTCGAGTGCAACCTGAAGGCGTTCACCCGCGGTCTCGAATCCGCTCAGCACGATCAGGCCCGTGAGCATCTGCTCGAGGGCGGTTTCGGAGTCGCCACCCACGAAGGACGCGCGGAAGTTGGAGTCGTCCCCTGGCGCCCATGAGTCAGCTAGAAAGTTGAGGTCTTCGAGGAGGAGGTCGGAGAGAAGGTTGAGGTACTCCCCGCGGCGACCCTGGTTGCTCGCCGTGCCGCCATCGACGTAGTCGGTGAAGGGGCGCTGGCCGGGAAGGCCGTTCGAGGGGTCGGTGTCGTCCTGACCCCAGAGCAAGAACTCGATCGGATGCCAGCCGGTCGACACGTTCTCTTCTCCGCCGGCTTCGTTCTGGCCGCGAAGTGTCGCCGCGTCGATGGTTTGACCGATGTCGTTGATGATGCCGGCGGCGGCATCGTCACGCGTGTAGTCGACGAACGCCTCGTCCATCGGCCAGGCGTTCATTGCACCCTCGGGCCCGTCGTCGGGATTGTCGATCGGTCCGTCGTAGAAGCGGTACACCTCGGTCTCGAGGTAGGGCTCGCGCGCTGCAAGCCACGCATCCTTCGCCGCGTCCAACGTCGCGTCGGAAGGGGCGTCCACGTACGCGCTCAGCGCATCTCGCATCTCTTCCGACAGCTCGATGGTGTCGACGTACGACTGGTAGACGATTTCGGCGTAGGTCTCCGAAGCCGCCTGTGCCACCGCCGAAATCGATTCATCGCCGCCGGAACCTCCGGTTCCGCCGCCACCCGTACCGCCGGTCTCTCCCGAATCATCGGAACAGCCGGCGAGCGCCGCGGCGAGAATCGCCACGCCCACCCAAGTGTTGTTTCTGATCATGCTCTTCCTCCAGTGGGTTAGGCAGTACCCACGAACTGGCCAGCGCCATCACTGAACCGCCACATCGTCGAACGCGTCATGGCTTCGCCGAGCCCCGACAAGAACTCCTCGAACGACTCCTGATCGAAACGCATGGTGGTTGGCCCCACGTGAACGTGGAACACACCGCACTCGCAGCGTTGAACCCAGAGGTTTCCAGATCGGTAAAGCGTTCGACGGACTTCTTTTTGCATTGGGAGACTCGCCCTTGTTGATATTGAATATGACTTTCAATACCATGTCGTCCCTGCGAGTCAATACCGGAAGCGCCCGAAAAGGCACCTTTTTTGGTCCATGACAAGCGCCGGCGCGGGCGCGCCAGCCGCGGCTCTCGCGCCCTGCTTCCGGCTAACGAATGCTCGGGTCGACGGTGTCCTGCCACGCCTCGGACTGTTCGACGGCAGCCGTGATCCAGGACAGCGGGGTGACGCCCTCGATGTCTTCTTCGAGAAGGCTTCCGAGCATGCTGGTCAGGAAAGGCACGACGGGACCGGCGTTCAGCATGACGCTGTGGTTCTCGCCGGGCTGGAGATACCGGCGATAGCGGTCTGGAAAGTCAGCCGCCAGCGCATCCGTTTCGCGAAGCACCGCCCGCTCATACTCTTCTGGTTCAAGACGTAGGAAGAAACCCCCGATGATCGCATCGCGCACGTGCGTGATCGGCGCCATGAACACGTTCGGGTCGTTCTCGAGGTTCCACCGGATGAAGCCGGTGGTGTTGCCGTCCGCAATGCAGTCCGCGCATGACTCGGGGATGAGCTGGAGCGCGTTCCATCCGGTGAGAAGCCCCTCCAAGAACTCGGGCTCTCCGTCTCTCACGATACCGATTCCAGAGTCACTGATGACCATGATGTCGACGTCGGGATAGTAGAAGCGGACTAGGGGTGTCGCGGTGATCGTGCCGAACGAGCCGCCGCTGCTGCCTGCGAGAACGACGCGCGTCGGGTTCGGAAACTGCGCCTTGGCGATGTCGAGCGCGGCCGTCAGGTTCTGAAGCCCGCGCTGGAAGCTCAGGGTATCGCCGACGGTCGACGGGTCGACGATGCTAGGGGGAAGCGGCCGGTCGACGTCTCCGGCGAACAGCGAGCCATCGCAGTACGGTACGTAGACTAAGTCGTGTTCACCCAACGGGTTGTTCGGCACCGCGGGATCGAGAATGCCATCGTCGAAGATGTCGCTGGTCTCCTCGGTGGCGGCACAGAAATCACCCCAACAAGCACCGCCCTCTTGAAGCCAGATGAAGAGCTCGTCGGAGTTGCCCGGTCGTGTCTCGACGCTGAACAGCGTACCCCGAAGGCAGAGCGGGCCGCGCGGCTCGACGGTTGGGTCCTCCGGAACGTCGAACTCGAATCGGGTGACGCCCCCCTCGAGTGGCACTTCGTTGTCGGGCGGAAACGCGCCGACGTAGAGCGTGAGCCCCTGGTCGTACACTTCGTCGAGCGTGGCCTGCGGAGAGCTGTCGCCGCAGCTAGACGCCAGGAGCCATGGGACGACCAGCCAAACGGCTGCGGCGCTGCCGCGGAAATCGCGGAATGAAGAACGGGTGAACATCAGGGGCAGAAGCGTCCTTATCACCTGCACAGAAGTCAATGAACAGCGCGGGAAACAGAGCGTTTTCGTCCGATTCAGCGAGTGAACCGGAGACGCAGAACCGGCGAACTGGCCGCGTATGGCTTCCCATAGTCGTCCAGGGCGGGGCGGAACTTGTTGGCCCTGGCACATTCGGCCGCCGCAGCGCCAAACCCATGCCCGGGGTCGGCCAACACCGTGACTCTCAGGGCCACGCCTTCAGGATCGGTCATCACACGGATCGGCACGAATTGCTCGGTGATGCCCAACATCTCCGCCTCTTCGGGCCACGGGCAGTTCCAGCTGCGCGAACCGAGACGCACCGGACGTGCGAGGCTCCCCTCGCCTTGCGGGCCACCGGGCTTGGCATTCGGGTCGACGGTGCTCGTTCGGACCGCCTCCTGATTCGTGCCTGACGGCGCGGTCACGCCCCCAGCAAACTTGGCATTGTCGGCGCTGACCATGCTCTGGTCGGTGAAATCGAGCGGATCGTCAGGCGCCACGGCAACGAGCTTCCCGGCCTGCGCGGGTGGCGGCGGCTTCGCACCCGGAGCGTCGGCCTTCTGCAATCTCTTTCGCGTCGTGACGCGGCGCTTTGCCGTGTTTGGAAGGACCTGGGTCTCCGGCTCTGGAGGCGCCGGTTCGACGAACTGCACGATGCGCATGGGCTCAGACTCGGGTGTTGCAGACTGTGCATCTGCGCCGGGACCCGAAGCCGGCGACGACATCGCGAGAGCGCTGCCTAGCGTAGCCGCAACGAACGCACCGGCCAAAATACCTCGAACCGAGCGGCTGGTGCTCACATGACCGAAGACGAGAGCGGCAATGGACCCGGGCGCGATCGACGTTGCACGCGTGGCGGTGGTGCTCTGCGCCGACTTCGGATCGAAGACGAAGCTCGCGATGGAATCGCGTGGAAACTTCGAGTCTTCGTTGCTGCCGTTCATCGCCGCTCAGTTCCTAGAGGGTGTCAGTCTCGGGTTCTTCCCCCTCGTCGTCGATCCCCTCGGTTCGGAGCGCGCCGAAGGCCACACGTTCGATGCCCGCAACCTTGAGCACGTCGAGCACCTCGATGACGCGTCGGTGAGGGACCGCGCCATCGGCTTGAATCACCGCGCGGAGCTCGCCGTCTCGCTCGAGAGCACCTTGCGCCAAATCGTCGAGCGCGTCGTCCGCGCAGGGCTGGCCGTCGACCGTAAGCGCGCCAGTCGCATCGACGCCGACCGCAAAGATGGTTTGGATCTCTTCGGCTTGAGAAGCCTCGGGCAAGTCCATCGGAACCGCCGGTGCGACCACGATCTTCGCAGTCACGATGAAGATGATCAGTAGGACGAGCGCAATATCGACGAGCGGCGTGACGTTGATGCCCTCGATGATCCCGCCCGGCCGTTGGGTTCCTTGCGCCATGGTCTCAAGCTCGCTTCTTCTGTTCGTCGGATGAGCTCGCTGACGGCGCGACAGCGAGCCCAGGTCCGCGCGTCTGATCGGAGCTTGCGCCGAGCTCCCCGACGCTCGACGGCCGCGTGCCGTCACCGTTGGCGTCGCCGTCGATGGCACCCATCGCGGTCGGGTCCACCCGATCCATCGACGGGTCGGTCCCCTCGTCGACACCCTCATCGACGAGATACGCGATCACGAGATTGGAGAGCGCTTCGGCGTCTGCGAGGAGTGTTGCGATCTGCCTCTGAAAGTAGTTGTAGAGAGCGACCGCCGGCAATGCGACTGCGATACCGACCGCCGTCGCGACCAAGGCCTCCGCGATGGCGCCCATCACGGCGTTCGATGCCACTTGACTCGACGCCGTGCCCGCAACCGAGTTCGCCTCACCGAGCGCCTGGAAGGCCCCGACAACCCCGATGACGGTTCCGAAGAGACCGATGAACGGTGCGTTGTTCCCGAGGGTACCGAGATAGGTAAGCCGAGTCTCGAGCGATTTTCGCTCGAGTGCGATGGCGCTCTGCATGCCTTTGTCGGCCGCCTGCGGTCCACGATCGGCCAGACGCAGGCCCGCTGCGGCGACCTGCGCGCCTACCGACCGACTCGGTGCGAGTGCGGCGAGCGCTTCCTCTCGATGACCGCTCCGAAGGTGCGCGTCGAGCGTCGCCGCAAGGCCCTCTACGTCGTCGCTCTTGGCTCGGAAGTAGAGGAAGCGCTCCACGGCGACCACGACGATCCCCGCAGAGAGCGCGAACAGCAGCCAGAGAACCCAGGCGGCTCCCGACTGCACGAACACGTCGCGAAGTATTTCTACGATGTTCATCTCTCAACCTCTCCCTGCGCGGGCTTTGTAGGCCCCAAAGTCATCGGATCCGATCCACGTTGAAAAGCTCGCCCGTCACGGTGAGCAGCTCCGTCGCGCCGGGATCGTCGATCTGGAACAGCGCGCTCTGGCCGCCGTCATCGTCGAACTCGGGAACCATGTATGTCCCGTCGATGACCCAGCCGGTGGACGATACACCACCCTGCGGAATCGCGCCGATCAAAGTCGACGTGTCCGAGCGGAAGTCGACGATCCCCCACTGCCAAAGGCTCAGGTCGAGCAGCTCGAGGGGCTCGAGCGTGAGCGGATCGATGTCGGACGTGTAGAGCTGGGTGATCAACGTGCCGTCCCCACGGCCCACGGCGCCAGAAACGAGGGGAAAGCCGGTGATGGTTCTGAGGTCTCGGTAGAAGTCGGGATTGAGCTCTGCGGCTCCAGGCTCCCATTCGAGAAGGCACGGCGGGGGAACCGACCCCGGCTCGGAGAACAGGTCGGCGACTCCTCCACCCGAGTCCGCCATCAAGAACACCGATCCGGAGTCCGCGATGGCCGCCCGGGCGATCACGCATCGGTCGTCCTCGATGAGCCCGATCACGCGGTCCTCGCTCGCGGAGAACACGATCATGGCGGCGGTCGGGACGAAGGTCGCCGACGCCTGGTCCGCCCAGGACACGGGCATCACGACGAAGTCTTCGATGGCGATGAGGCTACCGCCCGTGGTGCTGCTGAATCCCTCTCGCGCGAGCTCTGGTGCTGGAAACGTCGAAGTGAGCGTCATCGCGGTCGGATTCCACACTACAACCTGATCGAGAGAAAGCGTGTCGACGTAGTAAGCCCGCTCGGAGCTCAAGAAGATGATCTGGCTCGTGAACGACGTGACGCCGACGCCCGACATGCCGAACCGCGCCCGGCTTCCGTCGTCGAGCACGTCTTCCACCAGCCGATCGCCATCGACCACGTACCGCGTGACCACGCCAGACTCGCCGTCGAACCCGTATACCTTGCCGTCGAAGGCCACTGCGCGTGACACGCCCGAGAGCTCGATGGCGCCAGCGAGGTCGACCTGACCCACATCGAGTGATGGAAGCACCGAGACGAACAGCGCGCGGCTATCCGGGGTGCGAACGCGATTGGCGACTAGGAAGGCGTCGCCTCCGGCAGAGCCTCCGGAGCCCCCGGAGCCTCCCGCGCTGTCGTCGCCGCAGGCCCCCAACACGAGAGCAAGCGAGCAGCATAAACCAAGGGTCAGCGTCTTACTCATTGGACACGCTCTCTTCCGTGGGTTTGTAAAGCTCGCCTCTGAGCGCGAACAGAAACTGGCGCCCCGGGCGCTGTACGCCGAAGAAGTCGAACACCGCCCGATCGCCGATGTTCTCCACCTGAGCCGTGAAACTGAGGGTGTTTCGCCGAGCGCGCAGGATGTACGTCGCAGCGACGGTGTTGAGCAACTGAGCGGGCACGACCTGTTTGAACTCTCGAATGCCGGCGCTCTCCCAAGTGCGAAAAAAGCTGTGCGTGTACCGAAGGTACCAAACGATCGTGAACTCGTCGTTTCGAGAGCCGATGTCCTTCGCCTTGAAACGCGTGATACCGTTCGCGAAGAGGTACGGGAGCGCTGGAATGCGGTCACCCTTGAACTCTCCGAAAGTGCCCTCCCCAGAGGTATTCCGATAGCTCTGGTAGGTTGCGTTCGCATCGATGGAAAGCCATTCGTCCTTCATCGTCCAACCCGCGCTGCCTTCGATGCCGACCGAGCGCGCACCGAATACGTTTTGAAAACTGAACACACGATCGTTGCCGAGAAGCACGATTGCGCGGTCGACGTCGCGCAAAAACGCATTGGCATCCATGCGCCATTCACCCGAGTTGGTGTCGCGGAGGTCGATGGTCGTGCTGACGTTGGCGTTGTGAGCAACCTCCGGGGCGAGCTCCAAGTTTGGCACGATGAGCGCGGCGTCGCCGAAGATCTCTCCAGGGGTCGGGAGACGCGTTGCGTACTCGTAAGACGCTTTTACGTAGACCCAGTCCGCGAAGGCATATCGAATCCCGTTGCCGATCCCGAAGCGATTGGTGTCGCGATTGAGGTTCCGGAAGGCTCCACCAGGGAGCGGTTCTTCGGATCGGGCGAACTGAAGGTAGTTCTTGACGAAAAACCGGTTCTCGAGCTTGGTGTCGACGAGTGTGAGGAGGTACTCCACCCCCGTCACGAGATCGGCAACGTCTCGCCGTGCCGTCAACGGATCCACCGATTCCTCCGGAAGCAGGCGATCTTCTCCACTCCGAGTGAAGAAGTCGGGCGCCACGGCGACGCTGAGCTGGTGATTGGGGCTGATACGCCACGCGAAGTTGAGGCGGCCGTAGATCGTGTTGTCCGAGACGATCTGGTCCCGAGGAAACGGCTCGATCTCGCCTGCGATGGGCCGCTCTCGAATGCACTGACCGAACCAGTCGTATACACACTCGGCGACGTCTCTGAACTCGGTCTGAAGGTACGTGTACCCTGCGGCTAGGTTGACTCCGAACCTATCGTTGAACCTGTTCACGTAGCGAACGATGCCGCCGCCGCTTGCGCTGTCTTGTTCCACCTCGCCATACGGAACGGTCATGACGACGTTGTGCTGAATCTCGTTCTGGAAAGCTGCGCCGAAGCCACGAAAGAGGAGCCGGTCCGCCCACTTCTTATCGACGACGCCGAGCTCGAGACTTCCGCCGCCCTGGCGATACTTGTCGTGGAACCGGTACACGGTCTCTTCGGAAAGCCGACCCTGTTCGTCGGGAACCTCGACCTGAATCCGGTAGTCGTTGCGGACCGTATCGAAGAAACCAAGCGCCCGGATGAAGAACCCCGACGGCTCGTGCTGATGGCGTGCCGTCGCGCTCAACCGATGAAGGTCGAACGAACCGCCGGTGTAGTTCACCGAGCCCGCCGTTCCGGTCAAGTCGTCGTCGGTCACGAGGTTAATCGCGGCGCCAAGCGCGTCGACTCCAAACTGGATGGGCACGACGCCACGATAGACTTCCACGCGATCGAGAAGCTGGATTGGGACGGTCGAGACATCCCCTGGGAATCCTGCGAGCTCGAGCGGGATCCCATCGAGGAAGATGCGGACTTGGTTCCCGCAAAGCCCATTGATACAAATCTCCGAGGGCGATCCAAATCCACCGCTCCGGCGAATGTTGATGCCTTCGGTTCGTGCGAGAACCTCGCCCAGATCGGACCCTTCCCGCTTGGCTTCATCGAGCTCGATCACCTGCACGGCCTGAGAAGAGCGTCGCAGCCGTTCGACGTCCGTGTCGCCCCACACCGTGACCTCGATGGGGCTCTGGTCCTCCGGTGGAAGCAGCCGGAGCGTGGTCTCGGTGGTGCGATCGTCGGCCACGGTGAGACTGGTCGAGATACTGCCAATCCCCTCGGCCTCCGCCTGCACGACGTAGGTGCCGGGACTGAGACCCATGATGTTGAACTGGCCCTCGACGTCGGTGCGGTCGACGTAGAGCTGCCCATCCGGCGCCTCCACCTCGATCGCCACGCCGGCAACGGGCTCCTCGGATGCCGGGTCCGGGACCAACACCGTTCCCGAGATCGCGCCCTCCGGCGGGAGCTCGAATTCGTAGGTGTAAAGGATGCGCGCTGGAACCGGGGTCGACCCTCGGCGGGCGGGCTGGAAGCGGAACTGCTTCGCTGCTTCGACTGCGGCCTCGTCAAACCCATGGCCGGCCGGGGCATCGACGACGGCATCCGTCACCGCGCCCTCGGTGTCGATGCTCAGCTTCATCACCACGATTCCCTCGATCCGGGCCGCCGAGGCCTCAGGCGGGTACGCCGCTTCGACGAAGTCCACGAGCACGGGTGCAAAAACTTGGTTCTCGTCGACGACAGGCTCGCCCGCGTCCACCGGATCGGACGTCGAGGGCTCCTCGCCGGGTTCGGGTTCCGGTTCTCCGGCGTTGCTGGCGTCGGAGCCTTGATCGTCCGACGTGGGTGCGTCGTCGGACACGTCCGGCTTCGACTCGGCGGGGCTCTCCGCCGACTCTTGGGCTCCTGCGCTCTCGGGGAACGTTCCTGCGATGACGCCCACGCAGGACAAGACAAGCAATCTACGCACGTCCATCGATTCACAACTTCCTCGGAACCCATGTCGCACCGACGACTCGGATGGGGACGCACCGTATGGTCATGGCGCCGCCCCCCGCGGTGCGCTGGGATCCGAGGGCTCGACATAAGGGCCGAGGGCCTCTGCAACGTAGCGGCGCTGAACGCCGCCGCGCTCGGACGCCATCGTCTCGACGTCTGAAAACAGCTTCAAGTAAAGCGGAGTGCCATCAACCTTCTTGCGGACATGCACGGTCGGATGCGCCCCGAGGAGTACGGTCCACTGGTCACGGACGGCTTCCCAAAACTGTCCCGTCTCCTCCATGAAGTCCGCGGCAACGACAGCGTCCTCGAGTGGGACACGCGCATAGGTATTGAGCCCGCGCTCCTCGACGAGCGCCTCCTGGTCGGCGAGGACCCACTTGCGGTTGTCCTGCTCGTGTCGCCAGCCGGCCTCGTCGATGACGTGACGGTTCACCGCAAGCAAAACGTCGTAGTCGTCGCGCTTGGTGTACTCTCGACGCGGTAGCGGGCGCCAGGTTTCCGCAGAGGTCCAGGTGGCGGTCCCATCGTCGTCGTGGGTGAATCGGCCGAAACTCTCGTAGCGAGGACCATCGTCGACTTGAAAGACCGCCTGCGACCAAGTGCATTCGGCCTCTTCCGGAGACAGCGTGCGGTGGCGCCAGATTCGATTGCCTTGGAACTCGAGCAGGTCGTTGTCCTCGAAGACCCAGTCCTGACGCCAGTGCTTGAGTGGAAACGTCTCTCCGTCGTCTTGAGGGATGAGTAGGATGTGCTGCAGCACGACGCGTGTCGGCGTGGACTCGAGCAGGAGAACCACTTCGTTTGCTTCCGAATGATAGTCGTCGTGACGCTCGTACCCGTCTGCAAGAACCCGCGTCTCTTCAAACGTGAAGTCGACGTCGAACGTCCCGGCCATCTTGAGGATGGCGGCGTGGTCCTTCGCGGGATCGCACGATGGAGCGGACAACCCCGACTCGACCCTCGGCGCAGGACCCGACGCGCACCCCCACCAGAGGCAGGCTGCAAAGAGCCCAGCGGAACGAAACCGAGAGAGGTAGCGATGGGCCATGTAGGGGGTTCGCTGCATTTGAAAGTCGAATTCAGCAATTACGGGTTCTCGGCCTCCCGCGCTAGCGGACAGAGCCGTTTTTTGTTGGTTTTTCGGGGGTCGCGCGGGTTCCCTCGGCGGATTTCTCGAGGCGGTCGCCGACTCGGCTATCAGAGCGCTCCGAGACCCGCTGCAATTCCCGAGACCTCGATGCCGGCCACGGGGGGATCCTCGCTGACTTCGAGGAGCGTCGTCCGGCTGAAGTCCGCCGTGCTGAGGGTCACGAACGTTCGTCCGTCGACCGATAGGACCGTGAAGCGGCCCGCGGAGGCCGCGATGTCCGTCGGAGAGAGAGTCTCGGACCCGAGGTCGAGCAGCGACCAGTCCCAAATCGGCGCGGCCAGCATGGCGCCGGAGGTCGCGGGGTCACCCTGGATCAGGTCGGTGTTGAGCAGGCGAACGTACGCCGTGCCGTCAGGGCCCTGAGCGATGCCCCCGCCAACGTCGCCCCCGCTCATCTCCGCGAACGTCGGGTGAAAGTCGGGGTCGAAATCGTCTTCCCCGGCGCGAATCCGCCGCACGCAAGCGGCACCCACGCCCTCACGGCCGAGGTACTCGAGCGCAGCGTTCGCAACGCCCGACGCGAGGTAGATGTCGCCACTGTCGTCAATCATCGGGTAGATGCCGTCGCCGCAGGTGTCGTCCGAGATCAGGCGGTAGTCTCCTGTTTCGAGATCCAACACCAGCATGACGGCCTCGGGTCGAATGAAGTCGTTCGGCGAATCGAAGTAGGCAAACGGAAAGAAGGCCTCGCCGTCACGAACCACGGGTTGGTAGACGAGCGGAAGACCATCGTCTCGCAGAAGGCCGTCGATTTCCTCGGTGCCGACGATCTCCATCGCCTCGGGGTTCCACTCCACGATCTGCAGGGTGCTGCTGTCGACCAGGTAGGCGCGCGTGCTCGAAACGAAGACGTTCTGCGAAAGGCGAGAGCTCGTCGCGAACCCGAGGTTGGCGAAACTCAGACGGTCTCCTTGACTGATCGTGCCGTCTTCGACCGTGTACTTCGTCAGGAACAACTCGCTGATGCTGTCGATGAAGAACTCACCCGTTCCGCCGGGTACGTAGAGCAGGGAGATGCCTGGGACCTCGATCGTTTCCTCGAGCGGCAGCTCGCCGTCGGGCCCAAGCGAGTCGGTGACGCCGGCGTAAGACGTGATGTCCGGTGGGACGAACAAGCCGGCGCCCAGCACGAAACCGGCGGACGCTGTGCCCCCGGTTCCGCCGGCGCCACCCGTCGCGGTCGCCCCCACACCGCCCGTGCCTGAGCCGCCGGTGCCCCCGCCGCCTGCGCCGCCGCTTCCGCCGTCGTCGCTACACCCAGTAGCCGCGAGAAGAAGAGCGGAGAGCGCAACGACGATCCGACTGCGAAGAGTCCAAGTACCTTGTTTCACCATCTACGTGCTTCCTTCCTGCGTCCCGCCGAGCTGCGGGACTTCGATGTCATCGCTCCACTCCGTGTTGGGCGTTTCGTTGGCTTCGCTTGGGCCCGCGAGACCCGCATCAAACGCGCGCATCCGCCAGCTGCGGCGGGCCAACACCGCGCCAACGACGAAGCTCACCCCGATGAACACCAGCGAAGCGTCGACGATTAACGTGTGCCGAAGGGCGGCGCTCGCCCAGGTCGACGCAAACGACGTGCGGGTAGCGAGCGGCGCGAGAACCACGGCGAAGAGGAGCGAGACGCCGGCCGCCCCCCACGTGACTGCGAGCGCTGGGCGCACGCGCGTCACTGCACCTAGGCAGGCGCAAAGTCCGAGCGTGGAGAGAAACACCCAGGTCATCGCAGTGCGCGGGTCGTCAGCCCCAGCCGCGTACGCACCGATCCAGCCGAGAAACGCTGCGCCGGTGGCCAGGGGAAGCCCACCTGAAAGGGCGACGGTCATGGCGCGCACGAACCTCGACGCCGCGTCGTCCGCGTCTCGTCTTCGGGCCACGTAAATGAGCAAGCCCGTTGCCGCAAGCGCGCACGTCGCGAACCCGAGGAGCCCCCACAGAAGCTTGGTGAGTAACCCGAGGAGTGTCCCGAAGTGCAAATCGGCGACGAGGCCGAGCAGCGTGTTGCTGAGCGAGGGCTGAGTCCCGAGCAGCGGTTTTTCCTGCACGAAGGCGCCAGTGTGGCCGTCGTATACGTAGTTGATCGGGGTATCGCCGAACGGCGACGGCTCGACGAGTGCGACGGTCGCGGTCGCATCGCGCTCCCCCCAATGGTCGAGTCCCACCCGAACGAAGCGGGCACCGTCGCTTCGATCCAGTGCGTCGTTGACGATGGGGTCGAGCGACGCCACCTCGTCGCTCTCGGCGACCTGAACTTTACCGACGACCGCACGAACGAGCGCCTCCTGGTCGCCGTCAAACGCAACCATCGCAACGACCGGAACCAGTACGACGCCGGCGAACGAGAAGAACGTACCAGTCAGCGCGACGATCACGGTGAAGGGGAGCGACCACGACCCGACGAGGGTGTGGAGGTCGCCCACGAAGAGTCGCTTCCGGTGCGTGCGAGGGCGGCGGCCGAGTTTCTCTGCCGTCGGTCGATGAACCAGGGTTCCGGTCCCGATGAGCAACAGCAGCGCAAAGCCAGCAAACCCCGTTGCGATCAGCCCAAGCGTCTCGGGCAACAGCAGAAAGATGTGCAGATCGATGAAAAACCGAGAGAGCGCGTTGGCCGGCCGAGGTCGAAACGCAACGGTGCCGTCGCCGACGCGTTCGTCAACGATGGCAAGCGTCGCGGGATCGAGGTCACGCGTGACACCGATCTCCTGCACGTCCATGCCGTCGGGGATGTGCTCGTGGAAGAAGAACTGAAGCGGCCGTCCGTCCCCGGCAAACACGTCGACCTGGTGCAGGTACTTCGGATCGACGCCGGCGGACGCCACCCGGTAGGCCTCGTCGAAGTCGAACGACGGGGCGTCCTCGGGGGCGACGAAGCGCTCGCCGCGGCTCGCCCACATGTCGAGCTCGTGATGGAACGTCGCCACGGCGCCGCTGAAGAAAACGAGCATCCCCAACAGCGCAAAGAGAAGACCGATCCAGCGATGCAGTACGTAGAGCCGTCGTCGCGGCCGTTCGGTCGACTCGGTCATGATCGACTCACGCTACGAATCCGTAAGCGACTAGCCCGGCGTGGACGATCGAGATGACCCCCACGATCGTCCACGCTCGGGCTCGTCTACGGGCGGCATAAAGGGAGAGAGCGACGGAAATCCATATGAGTGGAAATAGGATGATTGGTACAACGATGTGATCGATTCCCGCGCTCCCTTCCGGAAGCCATCTTGTTGCGCCCGCCACCATCAACACCGAGGCCAAAAAAGCCACGACGAGCGTCACCACGGCGTAGAGGGTGTCGCGAACGCGTTTGCTTTTGAAGATGGGCATCGTGGTGGCGGTCGTGCATCGGCACGTCAGCTTGGTCGGAGCACGTCTTGGCCGGCTTGCGGGTTGCTTCCGGTGAGCTCACCGGTCTGCAGGGCCTCGAGCACGCGGACGACCTCGGCGACGTTCCGCCCTAGGCTGACAAACGCCGGCGCTGCGAAATGGGGCAGTCTGGCTCCTCGGTTGATCATGCGTCGCCGTAGTGCGTGATGGGCACGTCTTGGTGCTCGTTCGGGCCGCGAGGGCACGGTACGGTCGGAAGGCCGGCAAGCGCCCGACTCAGCGTCGCGACGAGGGCGGCAGCGGCATTGGCGTTGAGCCGGAGAGTCATCGGCCCCATGTGGAGCTGCATCGAGCCACAGCCACAGCCATCGACGGTGACGACCGGCGTGGACGCGAGTCGCTTCGGCGAACATCGCTTCAGCTTTTCCGTGCTTTTGCTCTGCGAACCTGATTTCATGGCTTCCCTTCCGGCTTGGCGGAGTCGAATGCGTCCGCGATCACGAGGTTCAAGCGGTAGTCGCCGATTCGGCGCCGCAGCCACCAAGGCGCGCAGCGAACGAGCAAGCGAAACGCCCAAGGAAAGGCGGCGACCAGCGAGGGCTCGGCATCGAGAAACGTTCTCGATTCGGCGAGGCGCAGCCCTACCCCCCAAGCCTCGATCTCCGAGGGATCTCCGAAGCGCCAGCGAAACCAGGTCTCACTCGGAAGGTGACGCTTCGCATCGTGCCTGGCCTGGGCGTCGACCCGCCTCGAACTCGTGGTGTCGAAAGCAATCCACGATCCCGGAAAGCGTGCGGCGATCGCCTCCAGGGCCTGGCGTGCTTGCGGTGCATCGAGATAGATGAGAATCGCCTCGGCGACGACCATGACGGGAGCACGGGTTTCCTCCGCGACATCCATCCAGGACGTGTCCAAGGCAGAGGCCGCGATGAGGGTGCGACGCGGCCCCTCTTCGAAGAACAGTCGGCGGAGTTCGATCACGTCCGGAAGGTCGACTTCGATCCACCGCGCGAGGCCGTTATCCAGGCGCTCGAAGCGTGTGTTGAGCCCGCAGCCGAGCTCGACGACCGTCCCATCGGGGTAGCGCTTCAGAAAGTCGCGAACGTAGGTGTCGAACATGCAGGTTCGCACGCACGTTCCCACCAGGCTCCGCGTGCCCTCCCACTTCGAAAAGTCGAAGGCGAGCGAGTCGACGATCTCGAGAGCCTTGGGGTCGCCGAGAATCCCGCGCTTCTTCTCCGTCTCCCGCGCGCGACCGAGCAGCGGGATGAGCAGCGTTTCTTGAACAGGACCGAGAGTGACGGGAAGGCTCGCTTGCATCTTATTGATATTGGTTTTCAATATCACTAATTCCAAACATGTCAATGCGGAAGTCGGCGAAGGTCGGGGCACGCACCGATACGCAGCCCCGAAAAAATGTGGAGCGCAAAGCCGCCGAGCGTCGGGGATTCCCCGTGACGCATCGCGCCTACTTATCATACGATAAATTAGGCGAAGAAGGCTTGGTTTGAAGTCCCAAGGGCGTGCGCCTCCGTCGATCGGGCGGGGGCCGCGTGATAGGCCGGACGCGGTGGGTTCGAAGAGGTCCAAAAAGACGGAAGCGAAGAACGTGGCAGGAACTCGCGAGCGAATGCGTGACCCGGACGGGGTGCGAGCACGCACGATCGCCGCAGCCATCGAAGAGTTCGCCGCAAAAGGCTACGAAGCCGCGTCGCTTCGCGCGATTGGGCGACGCGCAGACGTGTCTCAACCTCTCATCAGCTACCACTTCGGATCGAAAGACGGGCTTTGGGATGCGGTGAAAGCGGAGGTCGTCACGCTCGCGCGAACCTCGCTCATGGCCGAAGTCGCTAAGCGTTCCGACGCAGCCGACCGCGTCGAGGCCGCCATCCTAGCCTTCTTCGCGCACGCCTCGGCCACCCCGCAGGCGCGACGCATCGGTCTGTGGGCCCAGCTTCGCGGAAACGAGCAATTCGAAGGCGAGGCGGAAATGCTCAGCATGGTCACCGTCTTGGTGAAACAAGTCCAAGCGCGCGGATTGCTACGCGACGACATCCCCGCGGAGCATCTGATCTGGAACTTTCGGAGCGCCGTCTACGAATGGGTGAGCAACCGGGAGCGGATCTGCAGCGCGTTCGGATGGGACCCAGACGACCCGGCGGTCGACGAACGCTTCCTGGAATCGCTTCGCCGACTGGGTGCGCCACCCGAGCGGTCAACCTAGGCCGCCCGCTGGAGTCCGCGATTGAGGCGTCGCGCGATCCGTATCGCAGCGAACCCTGACGCGATCAGCAGCAAGTCGATCGCGGCGACGGGCCAGTTGGGTTCCGTCAGCGTCGCGAATAGATGGTCGCCCGTGGTAACCCAGTTGAGCGCAGCGGCGCCGAACCCGAGCGCGGCGATCAGCCCCAGCTGTTCCACCCAGGCTCTTTGGGGTCGGAGCCAAGCGTGGACGAAGCTGCCCACCCAGACCAGATAGAAGACCAAGACTTCGACGTAGAGGCGCGAGAGCGGGCCCAGCTCGAATCCTGCCGGGACCAGGCGGTTCGAGACGAGAAAGGCCAAGGTGGCCGCGATCAGTCCTGCGACCGAACCGCAGGTCATTCCCTCCACGACGCGAACGCCCGGGAGATTGGCCTCACGGTGTCGCTTGCGTCGAATCTCGATCCAATAGAAGTAGCCGGTGGCGATCATCACGCAGCTGAGGAGTCCCGCAATGAAGTAGAGCCACCGAAGGACCCAGTGGTCGAAGTGGACCTGGTGCATGCCCGAGAGAAAGCGCTGCACGGCGAGCGCGGCACCCAACTTGGGCTCTTGAAGGATCTCGCCGGTGCTCGCCGCAAACACGACGCGGTCGCCCCGCATCGACACCCGGTCGCCGCCGAGGCGGGCAAAGGTCACGTAGCCGGCCGCGTCGTTCGGGTAGTTGACGGTCACGTAGCGAAGGGGTCTCCCGTCCCAATACACTCTCGCCCGCTCGTACATGTCGTCGAGCGAAGCCAACGAAGCGGATATTCCGGAAGCTTCGCGCTCGCGGCGACCTTCGGACTCAGCAAAGAGGGCGACGCGTGCCTCGCGAGTTGACAGGCCTGGGTATACGGCCCGCTGGACCGTCGGGTAGTAGAGTGAGAAGAAGATCGCCAGACCCGATAGCGTGATCATGAAGTGGAACGGCAGCGCGACGACGCTCGTCAGGTTGTGAAGATCGAGCGTCGACCGGGCGAAGCGCTTCTTGGGGCGGAAGGTGAAGAAATCGGCGATCAGCGTCCGGTGAACCACCACTCCCGACACGAGCAGAACCAGCATCGCCATCGCGCAAAGCCCGGCCAGCCAATACCCCTCCGGCAGATGCAGGCTGTAGTGCATCGGGTAGAGAAAATAGGATGCGGCCGCCGTCTCTGGGTCGGGCAGCCACGTCATGGTCGACACGTCGAGCTGACGATCGGACCGCGTGCCGTCGGCACTCTTCATCCGCACCATCGCCGTTGGGTTCCGAGAGTCAGGCATCCAAAGCCCGATGTACTGGAGGTCCGATTCCTGCAGCTCGAGTGCTTTTTGGGCGAGCGCATCGAGCGACGGGACCTCGGCGGGAGTCGCCAGGCGCGTGGCCGGCATCATCCAACGGTCGATTTCGTCCGTGAACACGCTCAGGGTGCCCGTCCAGAACATGACGAACAGGAGCGAACCGAGGATGACGCCAGCCCAGGTGTGCAGCTGCATCATCGCTTGCCGAAACGGAGCCATCACTCGACCTGGCCGCGCGACTCCGCGAAAGGGCGCCCGAGAGCGCGCAACCAGTGAGGCCGCCAAGCCAGCGTGAACGCGACCCCGGCCGCCGCGACCGCGAGCGAGAGCGGCCATAGCAGCAGGCCGAACTCCACGCCGTCGCGCGCCAACGCGAACGCGAGCCCAGCACTAAGCAGGGCAACGCCCGTCGCTCGTAGGATCCCCGTACTATGGGGTCGCCGTTTCCCGAGGCCGACTGCCCGCCACGGTCGAAACTGGCTTAGCGCGAAGGTGGCGCACCCGAGGTACGACAGAGCGAGCACCGCAACGAACTGAACCGTTTCGAGGGGCATCAGAAGCGCACACCCGGATCGAGCAAGGCCGGCGTGATGACGGCAACAATCGTCAGCGAAGCGGCAATCACCAGCGAGAACGCGACCCAGACTCTGCCCAACCGAGGTTCGGCGAACGCCCAGAGCGCCACGGCCAGATAGACGAGGAACGCAAGGAGGCACGCTGCGGTAGCCGCTTCGCTGCGAGGCATTGCACCGGAGGCCGTCAAGCCGACGGCGAGGGCCGCTGCGGAGGTCGCACT
>JBCDFZ010000041.1:0-52580 GCA_039177115.1 Myxococcota bacterium | reverse complement strand
TGGCGAATCTCATGGAAGCGGTCGACAGCCACATCCCGGAGCCGCAGCGCGACATCGACAAGCCGTTCCTGATGGCGGTCGAAGACGTGTTCTCGATCAAGGGTCGCGGCACGGTGGTGACGGGCCGCATCGAGCGCGGGATCATCAAGGTGGGCGACGAGGTGGAAATCCTCGGCGTCAAAGACCCGCAGAAGACGACGGTGACGGGCGTAGAGATGTTCCGAAAGCTGCTCGACCAGGGCCAGGCGGGCGACAACGTGGGGTGCTTGCTCCGCGGCATCGACAAAGACCAGGTGGAGCGTGGGCAGGTGCTCGCGGCCCCGGGTTCGGTAAACACGCACACGGACTTCGAGTGCGAGGTGTACATCCTGAGCAAGGACGAAGGTGGCCGTCACAAGCCGTTCTTCAGCAACTACACGCCGCAGTTCTACATCCGGACGCTGGACGTGACGGGCAAGATCGAGCTTCCCGAAGACGTGAAGATGGTGATGCCCGGGGACAACGTGAAGATGAAGGTCAAGCTCATCACCCCGGCCGCCATGGAAGAGAAGCAGCGCTTCGCCATTCGCGAGGGTGGCCGCACCATCGGCGCGGGCGTCATCTCGAAGATCAACGAGTAGGACTGCGGTGAACGCGCAGCGGTCGAGGACCCCAGAGAAAAACGAAGAGTAAGAAGATGGCAGCGAACAAGATTCGGATTCGACTCAAGGCTTACGATCACCGATTGCTCGACCAATCGGCGACGGAAATCGTCGACACGGCGAAGCGCACGGGTGCGCGCGTGGCGGGTCCGATTCCGCTGCCCACTCGGATCAACAAGTACACGGTCCTTCGCGGACCCCACATCGACAAGAAGTCGCGCGAGCAGTTCGAGATCCGGACGCACAAGCGGCTTCTCGACATCCTCGACCCCACTCAACAGACCCTCGACGCCCTGATGAAGCTCGACCTTTCAGCGGGCGTCGACGTCGAGATCAAGTCTTAAGGCGGTAGGTTCATGCCCAAGGTAAAGGTTTACGACTTGAGCAAGAAGGGTGTTGGAGAGATCGATCTCTCCGACACGGTTTTCGACGCCACGGCGAACGAAAACCTCTTCTACGACGTGCTCAAGGCGCAGCTCGCTTCACATCGGAAGGGTGCGGCTTCGGCCCAGACCCGGGCCGAGGTGTCGGCGACCAAGCGCAAGATGTACAAGCAGAAGGGGACCGGTAACGCGCGTCACGGTTCGCGCAGAGCGCCGATCTTCGTCGGTGGTGGCACGGTCCACGGCCCGAAGCCCCGGGATTTCGGCTATCGCCCCCCGCGAAAAATGCGGCTTGGTGCCCTGAAGGGTGCGCTCAGCCTCAAGCTTCGTGAGGGCCGGCTCCTCGTCGTCAAAGACTTCGAGCTCGCCGAGATCAAGACCAAGAAGCTCGCCGAGGTTCTCGCGAAGCTCTCCGTCAGCGACGGGGCGCTCATCGTCGACGCCAAGGAGAACGAGAAGCTCCGGCTCAGCGCGCGTAACCTCAAGAGCCACTCGGTGCTTCCGCCCGAGGGCGTCAACCTCTACGACCTGCTTCGTCACGAGCACCTCGTGCTGACCGAGACGGCCGTGCAAGCCCTGGAAGCGAGGTGTCAGTGATGCAGGTCGAAGACGTCATCAAGCGCCCGCTCTACCTCACCGAGAAGGGCGCCAAGCTTCGCGAGGAGCAAAACAAGTACACGTTCGAGGTCGATCTCGACGCGAACAAAATCCAGATCAAGGACGCCGTCGAGACCCTGTTCAAGGTCACGGTCGACGACGTTCACACGTTGATCATGCGAGGTCACATGCGCCGCATGGGGCGCGGCTTCGCGAAAACCCGCAACTGGAAGAAGGCGGTCGTCACGGTACGTGAAGGCGACTCCATCGACTTCTTCGAGGGAGTCTGAGCATGGCGATCCGCAAGTTCAAACCCACGTCTCCGTCGCGCCGCTTCTACGAAGCGCCTGACTTCGAGATGATCACCAAGGGCAACAAGCCCGAGAAGAAGCTCGTCGAAGCCAAGAAGGAGAAGGCGGGCCGCAACAACAAGGGCCGGATTACCTCGCGCTTCCGCGGGGGCGGCCACAAGCAGCGCTACCGCAAGATCGACTTCAAGCGGAACAAGATCGGTGTTCCCGGTACGGTGAAGGCCATCGAGTACGATCCGAACCGCTCGGCTCGCATCGCGCTCGTGTACTACGCCGACGGCGAAAAGGCCTACATCCTCGCGCCGGACGGTCTCGAGGTGGGGCAGCAGGTGATCTCGTCGCGCAATGCCGACGTGAAGCCCGGCAACGCCATGCCGCTTCGCCACATGCCGCTCGGCACCATGATCCACGCGATCGAGCTCAAGATCGGCAAGGGCGCGCAGCTCGTGCGTTCGGCCGGAACCGCGGCGCAGCTGATGGCCAAAGACGGCAACTACGCCCAGGTACGCTTGCCCTCTGGCGAGGTGCGGATGGTTCACCTCAACTGCCGGGCCACGGTCGGCCAGGTCAGCAACTCGATGCACGCCCGAGTCACGCTCGGCAAAGCCGGCCGCAACCGCTGGCTCGGTCGTCGTCCGCACAACCGCGGCACCACCATGAACCCGGTCGACCACCCCATGGGCGGTGGCGAAGGGCGCACGGCGGGTGGTCGTCACCCCTGTTCCCCGTGGGGCCAGCTCGCAAAGGGCCTCAAAACCCGAAAGAACAAGTCGACCGACAAGTACATCGTTCGACGGCGGAAGAAGAAGTAATGGCGCGTTCAGTCAAAAAGGGCCCGTTCATCGATGAGCACCTCGAAAACAAAGTCGAGGCGGCCAACAAGTCGGGCGACAAGAAAATGATCCGTACATGGTCGCGTCGGTCCACGGTGACCCCGGACTTCGTGGGTCACACGTTTGCCGTGCACAACGGGCGAAAGTTCGTGACCGTGTTCGTCACCGAGAACATGGTGGGCCACAAGCTCGGCGAGTTCGCGCCGACCCGCACGTTCGGGGGTCACGCGTCCGACAGGAAGGGTGGCCGCAAGATCAACCCGCAGACGGGGAAGAGGTAAGTCATGGAAGCCGTTGCCAAGGCTCGCTTTCAGCGAATCTCACCCCGAAAGGCGCGCGTCGTGCTCAATATGGTGCGTGGCAAGAACGTGGCCCAGGCGCTCAACGAGCTCCGGTTCACCACCAAGTCGGCTGCGCCGATCGTCGCCAAGGTCATCGGCAGCGCGATCGCCAACGCCAAGCAGAAGCACGAAGAAGTCAATCTCGACGAGCTGTTCGTCAAAACAGCGTTCGCCGACATGGCGCCCAACCAGCACATGCGTCGCTGGCGGCCACGCGCCCAGGGCCGCGCCACCCGAATCGTCAAGGGAATGAGTCACATCACCGTCGTCGTGAGCGACGGGGGAGAAAGCTGAGCCGTGGGTCAGAAAGTACATCCATACGGGTTCCGTCTCGGCGTCGTAAAGACGTGGAAATCCAAGTGGTACGAGGACAAGAACTACGCCAAGTGGCTTCATGAGGACCTGAAGCTCAAGGCCGCGATTCGGAAGAAGTTCGCGCACGCGGGTATTGCCGAAATCGAGATCGAGCGCGCGGCCAACAAGGCCAAAGTGGTCATCTACACCTCGCGTCCTGGCATCATCATCGGTAAGCGCGGTGCGGGCGTCGAACAGCTCAAGGGCGAGCTTCAGAAGCTCACCAACAACGAGCTCTTCCTCGACATCCAAGAGGTGCGAAAGGCCGAAACCAATGCGCAGCTCGTGGCCGAGAACATCGCCACGCAGCTCGAACGACGCGTTGCCTTCCGTCGCGCCATGAAGAAGGCCGTGTCCACCGCCATGAAGTTCGGCGTGAAGGGCATTCGCGTCACCGCATCGGGTCGGCTTGGTGGCGCCGAGATTGCACGCACCGAGTGGTACCGCGAAGGCCGCGTTCCGCTTCACACCCTCCGCGCCGACATCGACTACGGCGAGGTGACCGCACACACGAAGGCCGGCACGGTAGGCATCAAGTGCTGGATCTTCAAGGGTGAGCAGCTTCCGCAGCGCCCCGGCGCCGCAGCGCCCGGAGCCCGAGTCTAAGGACGAGCCATGCTTCAACCGAAGAAAACCAAGTTTCGTAAGATGATGAAAGGCCGGATGCGCGGAAAGGCGTATCGCGGAAGCAAGGTCTCGTTCGGAGACTTCGGCCTTCAGGCACTCGAGCCAGGTCGCATTTCGGCGCGGCAGATCGAGGCCGCGCGTATGACCATCCAGCGGAAGGTCAAGCGCCAGGGCAAGCTCTTCATCCGCATCTTCCCCGACAAACCCATCACCAAGAAGCCGCTCGAAACCCGTCAGGGTAAAGGTAAGGGCAGCGTCGAGGGCTGGGTCGCCGTGGTGAAGCCCGGCCGCATGCTCTACGAGATTCAGGGCGTGCCCGAGGACGTGGCGCGCGCTGCCTTCGAGCTCGCTGCGCACAAGCTTCCGGTGAAGACCGTGTTCCGCTCGCGGGAGGCCGACCTATGAAACCCCAAGACATCCGCGAACAGACCACCGAGGAGCTCACGATCATGGAGGGAGACCTTCGGCGGCAGCTTTGGAAGGCCCGTTTCGACAACCACACGAGTCAGCTCGACGACACGAGCTCGATTCCCAAGCTTCGCCGGGACCTTGCCCGCGTGAAAACCATTCTCACCGAGCGCCGTGCCGCCGAGGCCGCGTCCGGGAGCGAACAGGAGTAAGGTGCGATGAGTACTGCTCAGCCAGGGCAACCCACGCCCAAAGCAGAAAAGGACCGAGGCCGCCGTCGCCGGTTGGTTGGACGCGTCGTCAACGAGACGCAGACGCCAGGCCGCGCGCAGCAGACCGTGGTCGTCGAGGTCATTCGCCGGGCGCGAGACCCCTTCTACACGAAGTACGTGAAGCACAAGAAGAAGTTCCACGCTCACGACGAGAAGAACGAGTATCGCAAGAACGACGTGGTCGAGATCCGCGCTTGCCGTCCTCGCTCGAAGACCAAGCGCTGGGAGGTCGTTCGGCTGATCGAGCGTCCGCCGGAGGTGTAGTCATGATCCAGACCGAAACCCAGCTGGACGTAGCCGACAACAGCGGCGCCAAGCGTGTCTCCTGCATCAAGGTGCTCGGCGGCTCGCGTCGGCGCTACGCAGGACTCGGCGACATCATCGTCGTCTCGGTCAAGGAGGCGCTGCCGACGGCCCGAGTCAAGAAGGGCGAGGTGGCGCGCGCGGTGGTCGTTCGGACCAAGCGCGAGTATCAGCGCCCCGACGGCACCTACATCAAGTTCGACACGAATAGCGCGGTGCTGATCACTAAGGATAACGAACCGATCGGTACCCGCATCTTTGGACCGGTGGCCCGCGAGCTGCGCCGTAAACGGTTCATGAAGATCGTATCGCTCGCACCGGAGGTGGTGTGATGGCTGCACGTATCAAAAAGGGCGATCTCGTTCAGGTGATCGCCGGCAAGGACAAGGGCGAGAAGGGTCGCGTGCTCCGCGTGGTGCGAGCGGACCTCTTGCTGGTGGAGGGTGTCAACCGGGCCAAGCGCCACCAGAGCGCGCGCAAGTACCGGGAGACGGGCATCATCGAGCGCGAGATGCCGATCCACGCATCCAACGTGATGCTGGTCGACCCGAAGACCGACGAGCGGACCCGCGTCCGTATCGAAGCCGACAAGAAAGACCCCAACAAGCGTGTGCGCGTCGCCGTGAAGAGCGGGTCAGTCCTCGATTGAGGCTCGGAGTATCGTCATGAGTGAATATCAGTCACGACTGAAGAAGAAGTACAAAGACGAGGTCGTCCCTCAGCTGATGAAGGACTTCGGCTTCGCGAACATCATGCAGGTGCCCAAGGTCGACCGCGTAGTCGTCAATATGGGCCTCGGCGAGGCGGTACAGAACGCCAAACTGATCGAGTCTGCCGTCGAGGAACTCACCTCAATTACCGGTCGCAAGCCTGTCGTCACGCGCGCCAAGAAGTCCATCGCTGGCTTCAAGCTGCGCGAAGGCATGCCCATTGGTGTGATGGTGACGCTTCGCGGAGACGCGATGTACGACTTCATCGACCGTCTGGTCTCGCTGGCCTTGCCTCGCACTCGCGACTTCAAGGGCACCAGCAGGAAGGCTTTCGACGGCCGCGGAAACTACACGCTCGGGATCAAGGAACAGATCATCTTTCCCGAGATCAACTACGACAAAATCGATCGCATCAAGGGCATGAACGTGACCTTCGTGACGACCGCAGAAAACGACGACCAAGGACGTGCCTTGCTGAAGCAGCTCGGCATGCCGTTCAGGAACTAGGGGACGCAGATGGCTAGCAAGCGTGCATTTGCCAAGATGGAGAAGACACCGAAGTTCGCGGTGCGACATCGCAACCGGTGCAAGGTGTGCGGACGGGCGCGCGGTTACTACCGCAAGTTCGACATGTGCCGCATTTGTCTCCGCAAATACGCCCTGTCGGGAGACATCCCCGGGGTCACGAAGTCGAGCTGGTAGGAGGTTTGAGCCATGATGACCGATCCAATCGCTGACATGCTCACCCGCATCCGCAACGCTGCGGCAGCACAGCACCAGGAGACCGTGATTCCGTCGTCGAACCTCAAGGCGCAGGTCGCGGAGATTCTCAAGCAGGAAGGCTTCATCGACGACTACAGCGTCGCCGACGGCATCCAGAAACAGCTCACCATCGTCCTCAAGTACGGTCGCGACCGCCAGAGTGCGTTCGTCGGGATGAAGCGGGCGAGCCGTCCCGGGCGACGGTTCTACGTGGGCCACAAAGACATCCCGCGCGTGCAAAACGGCATGGGCGTAGCCATCCTGTCGACTTCGGCAGGGATCATGACGGACCGAGATGCTCGCCATAAGCGCGTGGGCGGCGAGGTCCTGTGTGAGGTTTGGTGATGACTGAAGCGCAACCAGGAAAGCAGTCCCGAAACGGGAAGAAGCCCGTGGCTGTGGCCGACGGCGTTCAGGTTTCGATCAGCGGCCAGGAGATCACGGCCAAGGGACCGAAGGGCGAGCTCAAGCACGCCTTCCCGGCCGAGGTCGTGGTGAGTCAGGCCGACGGCAAGATCACGGTCGCGCCGGCCGACGGGGCTGGCAAGCTCGGGCTTCAGTACCAGGGCCTCACCCGTGCCATCGTGAACAACATGGTCGAGGGTGTCGCCACCGGGTACAAAAAGTCGCTCGATTTCCGAGGTGTCGGCTACCGCGCCGAGTTCAAGAGCGGTCAGCTCAAGATGACCGTCGGGCTCTCGCATCAGCCGATCGTCGACATCCCGAAGGCGGTCGCCGTGAAGGTCGAAACCATCGACGAGGCAGGCACCAAGTTCCCGCGAGTCCATCTCGAGTCGCCCGACAAGCAGCTCGTCGGCCGAATTGCGGCGCGCATTCGCTCGCTCCGTCCGCCCGAGCCATATAACGGTAAGGGCGTTCGCTACACCGGAGAGCACATCAAAGAGAAGGCTGGCAAGGCCGGGAAGGCCGGAGGCTGAACATGCGTCAGAAAGTCACAGGCCGAGCGCGGCGCAAGCTCCGCATTCGGAAGAAGGTTCAAGGCACCGCCGAGCGTCCGCGCCTTTCGGTGTTCCGGAGCGCCAAGCACATCTACGCCCAGGTCATCGACGACGTGGGTGGGCGCACCATTGCCGCCGCTTCCAGCGTGTCGGCAGGCGAGGGCAGCAAGGTCGACGTGGCCAAGTCGGTGGGCGACACCGTGGCCAAGGCCTGCATCGACAAAGGGGTCGAACAGGTGGTGTTCGACCGAGGTGGGTATCGTTATCACGGGCGGGTTCGCGCGTTGGCCGAGTCGGCTCGCGAAGCGGGCCTGAAGTTCTGAGGACAGAATGGCATACAAAGACGAAATCATTGACCCGGCTTCGCTCGATGACCTCACCGATCGCGTGATCTTCATCAACCGCGTTGCGAAGGTCGTCAAAGGCGGTCGCCGATTCAGCTTCAGCGCTCTCGTCGTGGTTGGCGATGGCAAAGGGCACGTCGGCGTCGGCATGGGGAAGGCCAACGAGGTTCCCGAGTCGATCCGAAAGGGCACCGACAGCGCCAAGAAGAACCTGTTCCGCGTGCCGCTCAGCGGTCGTACGATCCCGCACCGGGTCGTCGGTCACGCCGGCGCCGGACGGATCATCTTGCGCCCGGCTTCCGAAGGTACCGGCGTCATCGCCGGCGGCGCCATGCGTCCGGTGCTCGAGGCTGCGGGCGTGAAGGATGTTCTCGCGAAGATCCTCGGCACCACCAACCCGCACAACGTGGTCAACGCCACGGTGGCAGCCCTCAAGGAGCTCGAGTCGGCGGCCCAGGTGGCCGAGCGGCGCAGCCGCCGTAAGGGCGACGTCCAGCAGTACGAGCACGCCCCGAAGTCCGAGAAGGCCCCTGAGCCTGAGCCGGCTTCCGAAGCGAGCGCCTCGTAGGAGAACGCATCATGACTGCGAGCAAACTCAAAGTGACCCAGATTCGAAGTGGCATCGGCCGTATGGACAAGCAGCGGCGCGTCCTCAAGGGCCTCGGCCTGCGCGGTCCGAACACCGAGGTCTTGGTCGACAACACCCCGTCGTTTCGGGGAATGATCAGGAAGGTGCTCCACCTCGTGGAAGTGGAGGAAGTCAATGAGTGAAGAACAGCAGGAAGAGACGCCGATCCTCTCCCGCCTGGGGGCGCCCGACGGGGCGGTCCGCGGCAAGCGCCGCAAGGGGCGAGGCCCGGGCTCTGGGCTCGGCAAGACCGCCGGGCACGGCCAGAAGGGCCAAAAAGCCAGGCATCCCGGTAACTTCAGCAAGCTCGGCTTCGAGGGCGGCCAGGTGCCGCTGTACCGCCGGGTGCCGAAGCGCGGTTTCACGAACCCGTTTACCAAGAAGGTCGGGACCATCAACGTGAAGGACTTGGCTCGCTTCGACGCGGGCGCCACCGTGGATGAGGCGGCGCTCCGCGAGGCCGGGCTCATCAAACGCAAAGTGGACCTGATCAAGGTTCTAGGCGATGGAGAGTTGGACAAAGCCCTCACCGTGAAGGTCCATGCGGCTAGTGCGAGTGCGGCAGCGAAAATTGAGAAGGCCGGCGGGTCCGTCGAGCTTTTGGTCCAGAAGAGCGCTTCCTAACCGAGACACGGATCCATGAGCACCATCGCGAACATCTTCAGAATCCCCGAACTTCGCCGACGCATCCTCTTCACACTGGGGATGCTCGCCATCTACCGCATCGGCATCTTCGTGACGACGCCCGGCGTCGATCGCGAGGCCATGCGGAAGTACGTGGCCGGTCAGTCCGGCGGGTTTCTGAGTTTGTTCAACCTGTTCTCGGGGGGAGCTCTCGAGCAGGCGTCGATCTTCGCACTCAACATCATGCCGTACGTGTCGGCGAGCATCATCCTGTCGCTCATGACCGTGGTGGTGCCGTCGCTGATGGAGCTTCGTAAAGAAGGCGAAGCCGGCCAACGGAAGATCAACCAGTACACGCGCTACGGCACCGTTGCGCTCAGCGTGTTCCAGAGCATGGGCCTCGCGATGCTCTGGGAGGGCTGGAACGAGAGCTCGACCTCGGGCGACATCGTCTCGAACCCCGGCTGGACGTTCCGCCTGATGACGGTGCTGGCGCTCACTACGGGCACTTCGTTCCTGATGTGGCTCGGTGAGCAGATCACCGAGCGAGGCCTCGGCAACGGCATTTCGCTGATCATCTTCGCGGGCATCGTGGCCAACCTCCCCGACGCCCTCTTCATGACCATCGAGCAGTTCAACCTCGGCGAGCTCCAGCCCGTCGACCTGATGCTGCTCATCGTGATTGCGCTTGGCACCACGGCGTTCATCGTCTTCTTCGAGCGCGCCCAGCGACGACTCCCGATCACCTACGCCAAGCGGATGATCGGCCGGAAGATGTATGGCGGCCAACAGTCGCACCTGCCGCTCCGCGTCAACATGGCAGGCGTCATCCCGCCCATCTTCACATCGTCGTTGATGATGTTCCCGGTCACGCTGGCCGGCACCAACATTCCTTATCTCTCGGACGCCATGCGGTGGATCAGCAACAACCTGGTACCCGGTGGCTGGGTCTACATCGTGGTGTTCGCGGTGATGACCATCTTCTTCTGTTTCTTCTATACGGCGATCACCTTCCAACCGGTCGACGTTGCCGAAAACTTGAAGAAGCAAAGCGCCTTCATTCCCGGAGTGCGCCCGGGTAAGGCCACGGCCGAGTACATCGACGCCGTGCTTACCCGCATCACGGTTGGCGGCGCGCTCTACGTGGCCGCCGTCGTGACCATCCCGACGCTCTTGCAGGCACGTTGGAACGTGCCCTTCTACTTGGGCGGCACCTCTCTGATGATCGTCGTCGGCGTTGCGCTCGACTTCGCGCAGCAGGTCGAGAGCCACCTCATCACTCGACACTACGAAGGACTCACGGGGACCAAGGGTTCTCGGATACGCGCGAGGAACGCCTGATGGATCTTCTACTCTTCGGACCGCCCGGTGCCGGGAAAGGCACCCAAGCCAAATTTCTCATCGACCTCCTGAACGTCCCGCAGATCTCCACCGGAGACATGATGCGGGCGGAGCGGAAGTCGGGCTCCGACCTCGGCAAGAAGTTCGATGAGTACATGTCGGCTGGAAAACTCGTGCCGGACGGCCTCGTTCTCGACCTTCTCGAGAAGAGGCTATCGGCAGACGACGCCAAAAATGGCGCGATCTTCGATGGTTACCCTCGCACGGTGGCTCAGGCCGAGGCGCTCGACGAGCTGCTCGGCAAGCTCGGCCGCCGCATTGATCGCGTCGTTTCGCTCGAGGTTTCGCTCAGCGACATCGTGGGTCGCGTGACCGGCCGGCGGGTCTGCCTCAACTGTGGACAGACCTATCACGTGCGCTATAGTCCGCCGCCCGAAAACGGGAAATGTGACGCCTGCGGTGAGCCTAAAATCGTGCAGCGGTCGGACGATACGGAAGAGGTCGTTCGAAAGCGGTACGACGAATACAAAGCGAAAACCGAGCCGGTGCTGGCTCACTACGACGCCAAGGGCGTAGTGAAGCCGGTGCAAGGTGTGGGTTCATTAGAAGAAATCACGGAACGAATAAAGGAAGCGATTGGGGTTCAGTAGCGAGAAGGATGGCTGAGCAAACGACAGCCCGGGGCGTCATCGAAGCGGTGCTCCCGCGGGCTCTTTACCGAGTGAGACTTGACGACGGCGTAGAGATTACGGCGTCGCTGTCGGCGAAGGCCAGGCAGGTCACGGTAAAGCTCATTCCAGGAGACGGGGTGATGGTCGAGCGGTCGCCCTATGACCCGCGACGAGGACGAATCAAAGAGAGGCTGACATGAAGGTTCGACCAAGCGTCAGAAAGATTTGTGAGAAGTGCAAGATCGTGCGCCGGAAGGGCGTCGTGCGAGTCTTGTGTGAGAACCCCCGCCACAAGCAGCGGCAAGGATAAGAGAGCATGGCACGTATCGCAGGCGTCGACCTTCCAGGTCGCAAACACACGGTGATTGCGCTGCAATACATCTACGGGATTGGTCCGCACAACGCGAAGCAGATTTGCGAGCTGACCGGGATTCCCGAGAACAAGAAGGCGGAAGAACTCGACGAGACCGACGTTCGCAAGATCCGCGAGTGCATCGACCAGAACTTCAAGGTGGAGGGTGACCTTCGCCGCGAAATCAACATGCACATCAAGCGGCTGATGGACCTCGGGTGCTACCGCGGGCTTCGGCACCGCAAGGGGCTTCCCTGCCGAGGGCAGCGCACCCACACCAATGCCCGCACGCGCAAGGGACCGAAGCGCGGTGCGATGGCGAGGAAGCGATAGGCCATGGCTAAGGCGAAGACCACCAAGGGCAAAAAGCGCAAGCAAAAGAAGGTCGTCTCGAGCGGCATCGCCCACATTCAATCCACCTTCAACAACACGATCGTGACCATCACCGACCTCGAGGGCGAGGTCGTGTCGTGGTCGTCGGCCGGTTCGCGCGGCTTCAAGGGCTCGCGCAAGAGCACTCCGTTCGCAGCGCAGCTCGCAGCGGAAGACGCCGCGCGTAAAGCGCAGGACGCCGGCATGAAGACGGTTGCTATTTTCGTGAAGGGGCCGGGCTCGGGGCGTGAGTCGGCTCTTCGGGCGTTTCAGAACGTCGGCATGCGGGTCACCCTGCTTCGCGACGTGACGCCCATTCCACATAACGGTTGCCGCCCGCCTAAGCGGCGGCGCGTCTAAAGGCTTCGGAGGGAATTGATGACGAGCCCGAATCTGGTTGCACGTAACTGGCGAGAGCTAATCCGGCCGCGGAACGTCCCGGTCGACCAAGAGAGCCTGAGCGACACCTACGGGAAGTTCGTGGTGGAGCCCCTCGAGCGTGGTTTCGGTATCACGCTCGGCAACTCGCTTCGCCGCGTGTTGCTGTCGTCCCTTCAGGGGGCCGCGATCACCGCGGTGAAGATCGACGGCGCGCTGCACGAGTTCACCTCGGTGCCCGACGTCGTCGAAGACGTCACCGAGATGGTTCTCAACTTCAAAGAAGTCGTTGTGCGATCGCACACGGCCCGCACGCAGACCGTGCGCATCGAGAAGGAAGGCCCCGGGGTCGTCACGGCTGGCGACATTCAGGTGAGCGACCAGATCGAGATCCTCAACCCGGACCACAAGATCTGCACGCTTTCTGAGGGCGGCCGCTTCGCTGCCGAGCTCACCATCAACGTGGGCCACGGCTACGTGCCCGCCGACCGCAACAAGACGGCCGGGATCCCCATCGGCACCATTGCGATCGATTCGCTGTTCTCGCCGATCCGCAAGGTGAACTACGCGGTCACCAACGCCCGTGTCGGCCAAATCACCGACTACGACAAGCTGACCCTCGAGATCTGGACCAACGGCGCGGTCAAACCCGCCGACGCGGTCGCGTACGCCGCAAAGATCCTCAAGGACCAGCTCACCATCTTCATCAACTTCGAAGAGCACGACGAGCCGGTCGAAGAGGAGAGCAGCGAAGAGCCGCTCAACGAAAACCTCTTCCGTTCGGTCGACGAGCTCGAGCTCTCAGTTCGTTCTGCCAACTGCCTCCAGAACGCCAACATCAAGTTGATTGGCGAGCTCGTGCAGAAGAGCGAAGGCGAGATGCTCAAGACCAAGAACTTTGGGCGTAAGTCGCTCAAGGAAATCAAGGAAATCCTGGCTGACATGGGCCTCTCCCTCGGCATGCAGATCGACAACTGGTCGCAGATGCTCGAGCGGTGGAAGACCCAGCAGGCCAATCAGTAATCGCGGGTCACGGGTAGGTCGTCATGAGGCATCAGAAGGCAGGCAGGAAGTTCGGGCGAAACACGAGCCATCGCCGCGCCATGTTTAGGAACCTGGCCGGCAACCTCGTGCTGCACGGTCAAATCAAGACGACCGACGCCAAAGCGAAGGAGCTCCGTCGCATCGCCGAGCGCCTGGTCACCAAGGCCGTCCGGCTTGGAGACGACCTCACGGTCGACGTCGCCAAGATCAAAGACGAAGAAGAGCGCCAGCGGGTGCTCCAGCGGCGGCTTCACGCGCGCCGCGAGGTGGCACGCTTCCTTCCGAAGCAGCTCGCCAAAACCAATTCCGACGGGACGGTCGAGCAGGTCGACCTGCTCCACAAGCTCTTCACCGACATCGCGCCTCGCTACGTCGAGCGCGCGAAGGACAACAAGGGCGGCGGCTACACCCGCATCATCAAGGTGGACCACCGCCGAGGTGACAACGCCCCGATGTCCCTGATCGAGTTCTTGAGCTGACCCGAGCGAAGCCTACGTCTCTGCCGAATCCGTGGGGCAGACTGCCCGCTCCGTGGTTGTTTGCGCAGGGGTAACCCTCTGGGATTCTTCGAGATCCCCGGGCGATCCGCCTCGCCCTCAGGCAGCGGTGCGTTGCTCGGGCGACGGGGAGGCCGACTCGGTCTTCGGCGAGAGCTGCGGGTAAAACTGGCGGCAGTAGCGCCGGTAGGCGCCGATCGGACCGTCGCCTTCGGCGAGCCGCGGCTGCTCCAGGTACTTCTTCGCCTCCCAAATCGGTGCGTCCTGCGCAACCTCGTAGCTCAGCCGAGCGGAGGCGATCTCGCGGACGAGCAGCGGAAGACCGGGAGCCGCCCAGTGCTTCATCGACATGCCCATGCGGACGTGAACGTGCTCTTCATCGATCGGGGTCGAGAGGATGAGCGTGTGGAAGTTCGCGTTGACGAGCGGCACGTGAATGCGCACCAGCGAGTAGCCCAAGCCGTGAACCTCGACGTTGAACTTCGCGATGAAGCTTCGACCCATCGGCAGCGGGTACTTGATGCCGTAAGCGCCCTCGAGGAGGTGTCCTGCGACGTCCAAATCGCCCTCGTACCAGGCATCGCGGAAGCCATGAAGCTGCACGAAGTGCCCGATGTCGACGCTGTTCTCGCTCGTCTCTTGGGGATGGCTGCGCACCGTGAGTGCGCGAATCCTGAAATCGGTCCACCCCTCGGATGGCAGGACGGGAACTTCCCAGTCCGGCGCCGTTTGGTCCGGGTGATACCAGGCGAAGATGAGGCCGTTGTGCTCGCGCAGAGGCCAGCGGTGGAGGGTTGCGGGCGAGGTCGCTTTCACTGCGCCGTTCCGGTCTCGATACAGATGGAGCTTCTGCGCGAAGTAGCGCCGCGTGAGGTGCTGCCCCTTCTTCAGTTCGCCCGATTCCGCGACGGTGTACCAACCCACGGGAATGCCTGAGAGGCGAAACGCCGCGTCGGTGACCTGCCCAATACTCGTCATCCGACCCAAATCTAGGACCATGCGGTCCAAAGTGTCGCAAAAGCCGCTCAACGGTCGATGCGCGAGACTGACCGGTTCGCTGTCGCGGGCGAACGGTAGGCGCTAGGGTGGGTCGGTAGTGAGCGACGGGAAACAGGCCGAATTGGTGGTGGACCACCGCGTCACGATCCCTGCCGAGGACCTGTCTTGGACGGCGGAGCGGTCGTCGGGGCCCGGCGGTCAGCACGTGAACAAGGTTGCGACCAAGGTGCTCCTACGGTTCGATCTCGAGGCGACGCGGGCTCTCAGCCGAGCCCAGAAGAAAAGGCTGCGGCAGTTTGCAGGCCGGCGGGTTGCCGCCGATGGCGCGATCCTCGTCCGAGCCCAGGCCGAGCGCTCTCAGCGGCGGAACCTCGCACGGGCAAGGGAAAGCCTCCGTCAGCTCGTGCTGCGCGCCCTGCACGTTCCGAAGCGTCGCGTCGCGACCAAGCCATCGAGAGCCGCGAAGCGCCGCCGGGTCGAGGCGAAGCGCCGTCGCTCCGAGACCAAGCGCAGCCGTGCCCGGGTCGACAAGCACGCCGACCACTGACTCCGGCGTTGCCGCTAACGCGTGATTCGAAAGTCGGTGTACTCGCCGGTATAGCTTCGCCAGCGCACGTCTACGCCGTCCACGCGCGCGGTCGAAGGGCCCTTCTGCGACCAAGCGAGAAAGTCTTTCACGTCGTCTTCCTCGCCCTCGGCGACGATCTCGACCGACCCGTCGGGCCTGTTCTTGACCCATCCGCTGAGGCCGTGCTGGCGTGCTTCGCGCTGCGCCGTGGCACGGAAGTACACCCCCTGCACACGACCACGAACGACCAGGTGAATACGCTTCTGACCCATGGCCTAGTTATTCACCCAACGTGCAGGGGTCGCAAACACGTGGGCTAGCCGTATCGCACTCCGAGCACGTGAAAGTACCCGAACACGAGCAGCTGGCTTACGTGGTGCGCTACGGTGCCACCGGCCTCTGCCACTAGATTCTTGGCAAAGATGAACGCTTCCGCGACGTGCACCGCGAGCAGCCCGAAGAACAGCATGCGACCGGCCTCGGGTGCCGGCACCGACGCGGGGGCGACGAGGGACCCGAGGCCCCACAGCCAACCCGCGAGCGCAAGGACCTTTCCAAAGGCGACGACGAGCTTCATGCCGAGAGCATACTCAATCGGGAAGCTGCATGACACCCGGCAGGGATTCCTGCGGCGCGAGGGCGGGGGCGGGCACGCCGAGCAGCGCGGCTAGGCTCGTCGCCACCTGGAGCACGCTGTGGATCCGGTCACTCGAGCGTTTCTCGATGCCGGCGCCCCACAGGATCACCGGGACGAGACGGTCGTAGGCCCACGGCGTCCCATGATTCGTTCCGCCTAGTTCAGACAGCGCATCGAACCAATATTCGTCCGTGACCAGGTAGAGGTCTCCAGGTGGGTCTACGGGCAGCGAGTTGCCGACGAGCTTCTCGATGTCGCGGCTGCTCGAGCGGAGCGCGGCACCGTCGTGTGCATCGTAGACGCCCTTCACGCCCTTGAGCTTCGGCATCTCGTTCAAGAGGGCTTTGTCGAGCGCCTCGTGCTGCTTTTTGCCGGCCTCGGTATAGCTGACGAGCGGCGGGACGTAAGCGGCGATCCAGTCGCCTGGTCCGAGCGCTTGGTCGGCAGCACGCTCGGCGTGTGCGACGACCGCCTGGTGCTTCAGCCTGCCGGCGTCGCCGCCTTCGTCGACGATCGATTCGGGCATGGCGGCGATGCCGTGGTCGGCCGTGAGAACGAACGCCACAGGTCCGCGCGACTCCAGAATCGCGGCGAACCGTCCAAGTGCACGATCGGTGCGCACGAGGTTGTCAGCGTACTCCCACGAACGCGGGCCCCAGATGTGTCCGACGATATCGGTGCCGGAGACGCCGAGCACCAAGAGGTCAGGTGCGTCGTCGAGCCCCATCTGCTCGGCCTTCACGGCAGCGTACGCCGCTGCAATCAAGTAGTCGGTCGACTCTGGAAACGACATGAACGCTTCGTACGGGTTCTCAGCGTCTTTCGGGTCATGCGGAAAAATCGGGAACATCTCCCCCATCCTCGGGTCCGGCCCAAAGTTCGCTTCGAGCCACGAAGGCCGTTCCGGTTCCCACGCTTGCAGCAACGGTTCGACCGGGTTCGCGGTCACGAAGTCGCGGAGCCAATCGGGGAGCCGAAGGTTGGGCTGATAGTAGGTCGACGTCGTCATGCCCTTCGCAGTCGAGTCGTAGTAGATCGCGGCGGTTGGCTTCTTGCCCACTGGCAGGACCGCGGCCCTGGCCTTGATCGAGATGCCCACGACTCGCGCTCGGCCGTCGGTCTTTTGAAGGAGCCCGTCGGCCACGGTGGGCGTCTTCAGCATGATGGGGCTCACGAACCGGGCGGGATTACCCAGCGTGGTGTGGGTTTTGTCGTCGACCGTCTTTCGAGGACCGTGCTTCGGATCGTAGATTGCGTTGGCGACGATTCCGTGCATCGAAGGGGGCACGCCCGTCGTGAGCGAGGCGTGGCCGGGCGCGGTTTGCGTGGAGGCGTATGGCAGCGCGGCCTGCAAAAACGTGCCCTCCTCGGACACTCGTCGAAGGAAACTCTCGTCCGGCAAGATGGGCAAGTACATGTCGAGCACCCAGCTGGCGAGCTGATCCATCACGACGAGCACGACCAGCTTCGGGGCGACCTCGGCCTTACCTCGAGGTATCGGTTCAGATGGCGCCGGTTTCGCGATCGTGGGCTCGCTATCCGGCGCCTTCGGCGAGCACGAAAAGCAACCCATGGAGAGCGCGACCGCAAATACCAAGAGAAGTCGAGCCATCACGCAGACCCTATCGTGAGCGCGCTCATCTCGCTAGCTAGCGACAAGCGCTTGATGTGATTGCCTAGGGCGCTACACACACGTTCGTGGAGACTCGAGTCGTCGAACATGCGGTGGTGAGTGACCGCCTCACGACTCTTCGCGACCGAGCGACGACCCGCCCGGGTTTTCGTGCAACGCTTGCGGACTTATCACGCATGTTGATCTACGAGGCGGTCCGCGAACTGCCGGTCGATGTCGTAGACGTCCAAACCCCGATGGGCCCGACCACTGGCGCGAGGCTCTCCGAACCGCCGGTCATTCTCCCCGTCCTGCGAGCGGCACTCGGTATGCTCGGTCCGGCGCTCGAGCTCTTGCCAGATGCGAGCGTCCTGTTCCTCGGGCTCCGACGAAACGACGTCACCCACCAACCCGAGGTCTACCTCAAGACGAGCGGCGGCTCGCTTGCTGGAAAGCCCGGCCTCATTCTCGACCCGATGCTCGCGACCGGCGGCTCGCTCGCGCATGCCTGCCAGGTGGCCGTCGATGCTGGCGCAAGGTCTCTCACGGTGGTGTCCGTCATTTCTGCGCCCGAGGGGATTGCACGGCTCGAGGCGTCCAGTTCCGTCGACCTGCTGGTCACGGCGGCCATCGACTCTCACCTCGATGAGGACGCGTTCATCGTGCCCGGCCTCGGCGACGCGGGCGATCGGCAGTTTGGTCCACAGTAGCGGCCTGTTGTGGACATAAGCACATGGAATTGATGTATTTTTTGCATCGGGCAGTTGCGTTCGCGCCTCGTCGGCCCAAGGGTTTGCCGACAGGGGGCGCCTACGCTACATACGGCGGCCTCGCGGACCGAGGGAAAACCATCATGAAACCCGACATCCATCCCGATTACAACGTGATCACCGTGCGCTGCGCGTGCGGGCACTCGTTCGAAACACGCTCGACGAAGGCCATCGAGCAGGTGGATATCTGTTCGACGTGTCACCCGTTCTACACGGGCAAGCAGAAGCTCGTCGACACTGCGGGGCGCGTGGAACGGTTCCGCAAGAAGTACGCGAAGAGCGGCAAGGGCAAGACGGCCGAGGCGACGCCAGAGGCGTCGACCGACAACTAGGCCGTGCCGAAAAAGGGCGCCATACTTCTCAGCATGGCCCAACCCTACATCGGTGGGCAGGCCGTGATCGAGGGCGTCATGATGCGCGCCCCCGCGTGTCTGACAGTCGCGGTGCGCCGCCCTGACGGAACCATTGCCGTCCGCGAGGGTCCATACCGCTCGCGATGGTCGAGAAAGATCTGGAAATGGCCTGGGTTTCGCGGCGTCGCCATGCTCGTCGAATCCATGACCATGGGGTTCTCCGCGCTGCAGTTCTCCGCCGAGCAACAGATGACAGAGGAGGAGCTCGAAAACGACATGGGCTCCGGGAAGCTCGCCATCGCGCTCTCCACGGTCCTTGCGCTCGGGCTGTTCATCGCGCTGCCTCAGGCGCTCGCCAGCTGGACCGCTACGGGCGCAGGGTGGGATCTGGGTCTCACCGACACGTCGTTTCACGTGCTGATCGGAGGCTTCAAGCTGCTCGTGTTCGTTGGGTACCTCTACGCGATCAGTCGGCTTCCGGACGTTCGACGGCTGTTTCAGTATCACGGCGCCGAACACAAAACCATTCACGCGTACGAGCAGTCGCTGCCGTTGTCCGTTGAAAACGTTCAGGGGCAGAGCACGCTTCATCCGCGGTGCGGCACCACGTTCCTAGTAGTCGTGATCGTCGTGTCCATCATCCTCGGCTCGGTGGCCGCCCCGCTCCTCATGCCCAACGTCGAGGGTTGGCTGGCGCAGGCGTCGCTCCTGTTGATTCGTATCGGCTTGCTGCCGATCATCGCAGCGATTTCCTACGAGCTTCAGAAGCTCAGTGCGCGCTTCTGCACCACCGGTTGGCGCCGCGTGTTCCTCTACCCCGGCTTTCTCTTTCAGAAGATCACCACACGCGAACCCGACGACGACCAGGTTGAGATCGCGATTGCTGCCATGGAGGCAGCCGCCTGGCGGAACGACATCCAGGATGCCGTACCGTCTGGGGAAGACCCGATTGTCTTTGCGAGTTTCGACCGGTTCAGGGAAGTATTGAGCAGCGACGGCTCTCTCGCCGCTTCGCGCGCGGTCTAACATGCTGCCACAGGACAAGCTCGACTCGCTGTCGGCTCGCTATCGCGAGATCGAGGAGCTGCTGTGCCAGCCGAACGTCGTATCGGACGCGAAGCGATACACGCAGCTCAACAAGGAACGCGTCGACCTCCAAGAAGTGGTCGAGGCCTGGAGTCGCTACGGCCAGGTGCAGGACGACATCGCCGGGCACAAGGCAGTGATGTCGGATCCCGATCTTCGAGAGCTTGCTGAAGAAGAGATCCCAGGCCTCGAGGCCGAGCGCGATGATCTCGAAGCCCGGATCAACCTACTGCTCCTTCCGAAGGACCCGAACGATGAGCGGAATACCATCCTGGAGATCCGAAGCGGGACCGGCGGCGAGGAAGCGGCGTTGTTTGCAGCGGATCTATTTCGCATGTACTCGCGCTACGCGGAGAGCCAGGGGTGGAAGGTCGACGTGTCTTCGTTGAGCGAAGCTTCGGCTGGGGGCATCAAGGAGATCATTGCCGAGGTATCCGGCAGCAACGTGTACTCGAAGCTGCGGTTCGAGGGCGGCGTCCACCGTGTGCAGCGAATTCCCACGACGGAGTCGCAGGGCCGGATCCATACGTCGACCGCGACCGTCGCCGTCATGCCCGAGGTCGACGACATCGACGAGGTGAAGATCGATCCCAACGACCTCGAGATCTCGACGACGGCCGCAGGGGGACCTGGCGGGCAGCACGTCAACCGAACGATGTCAGCCGTGCAGATCAAGCACCTGCCGTCGGGCATCATGGTCCGTTCGGAGCAGCAGCGTTCGCAGCACCAGAACAAAGCCAAGGCGATGCAGATCCTCTCGGCAAAGCTCCTCGATCTCGAGCGCGAAGCGCAGGCCGACGCCATCAGCTCCGAGCGCCGCAGCATGGTGGGAAGCGGGGAACGCTCGGAGAAGATTCGGACCTACAACTTCCCCCAGAACCGCGTCACCGATCACCGCATCCAGCTCACGCTCCACAACCTCGATCGAATGATGGAGGGCGAAGTCGACGACATGCTCGTTGCGCTCAGGAGTCATCACCAGGCGGAGCTGATGAAGAGCCAGTCAGACGGCTGACCGGCCTGCGAGACCGGAAAGCACCATACCGGCTTCCGAAGCGCGTCACAGGCTGTGCATGGCGATCGCGCGATCTCGCGCGACGTGGAAAAGACGCATACCCTCTTCGAGCCCACCGACCAGCACGCTCGAGTTGGCGCCGCTCGACAGCGTGGACTGGATGCTCTCCGCGATGGAGAGGTCTTCCTTTTCGAAGACCTCCTCCTGAATGTGCTTGAAGCTCTTCTCGAGGCGCACCCGTGATTCGTCGTCATCGGGCTCCCTGGCGACAAGCATTCGGTGTACGACGCGCACGCGGTCGACGCCCTCCGGCATCAGACTCATCTGGGAAAGCCAAAGCGGATGGAATACCAGAATCGCGTTCGGGAAGAGATTGTAGAAGGCGGTGGTGTCTCGGCGAAAATCCCAGGCGTCTCGGTCCTTCTTGACGGCTTCGAGGAGCGTCTTTCGCGCCCCGACCTGTCGGACGTGCGGCGCGCAGTCGTCGAGGATCTGGCCCGTTAGAAAGAACCGAGAAAGGCTTCGTCGGTGAAGGGATTTCAGGTGGTAGC
Source organism: Myxococcota bacterium (assembly GCA_039177115.1). Classification (GTDB taxonomy): domain Bacteria; phylum Myxococcota_A; class Polyangia; order Polyangiales; family Houyiibacteriaceae; genus SG8-38. The sequence goes on along the minus strand of JBCDFZ010000041.1, from coordinate 31,237 downwards.
CCTCGGCAAACGCGTCCATCACCAGCTTCCAGTTTGCGGTTCTCGTGGTGGACACGGTTTGCGCCACGGTGTGCGTCGCGAGGCCGAAGGCGTTGAAATCGTCGTCGAGAGTCGGACCGAGGGCGGCTTCCACGTTCGGCGGTCCGCCAGCGATTCGGACCCACACGAAGCCGTGGCGGACCTCGTGAGGGACCGCGCGGAGCCCAAGCTCCTCGGTTTCGAGGGATCCAAACACCTCTTCGTTGGGCACGTGTAGGAGCGACCCGTCGAGGCGGTAGCTCCAAGCGTGGTAGCGGCAGGTGATCGCCTTGCTGCACGTCCCGCGGTCGTCCTCCAGGAGCCGCGCGCCCCGATGACGGCAGACGTTCACGAACACACGGATGCTCTCGTCGTGATCTCGGAGCGCAACCACGGGGACGCCTGCTACGTTCTCGGTGACGAAGTCGCAGGGGCTCGCCAGCTCTGAAACGTGAGCCACGATGACGGGCTGCCGGTGAAACAGAGCGAGGCGCTCCTTCTCGAACTCCTCCGGGTCGACGTACCGCGCGATCGGGATGCGCGAAGAGCGCGTCGGGATTTCCTCGTCGGGCTTCCGGCTCATCGTGAGCAGGCGTTCGATGGCCGCGCGCTGGACTTCTGGGCGCATGCGCCAAAGCTAGGCGAATCGATGTCTCTGCACAATCGCGGGGGAGCGACCGTGCGGATGTCGCGCTCTGCTTCAAAACGCAGAACCTCAGCAACCTCTTGCGAATCTGCAGGCCACACGACAACCGGAGAACGTGCCACGGCGGGATCGCCAGCAGGCGACCGAATTTGTGATTGGGGCCACATGTCGCGCACGTACGCGACGCAATCCGCATCACGCGTCGATGCGCGCCGGTCGGTGACCATCGCCGCCAGGTGGTTCCGAAGCGACCGCGACTCGGCGGCGGATGGAACAAGCACCCCGGCTGTGGTACCGCGCCAAGAACAGATGGGCAACAGCAGTGGTCATCAGCCTACCGTCGAGCGTTATTCGGAGGCGAAACTACCCACGCGCTTTGGCACGTTTCGAGTGGTCGTCTACAAGGAGCTCGACGGTCACAAGGAACACGTCGCGGTCATCACAGGCGACGTCGAGGGTGCCGACGACGTGCTCATCCGCGTCCACAGTGAATGCCTCACGGGCGAGGTACTTCATTCGCTCAAGTGCGACTGCCGCGCGCAGCTCGACCTCGCGCTCGAACGCATCCGAGAGCGCGGGACGGGCGCCGTACTCTACCTTCGGCAGGAAGGCCGCGGAATCGGTCTCGGGAACAAGATCCGAGCCTACGCCATGCAGGACGAAGGTCTCGATACCGTCGATGCGAACCTCGTTCTCGGGTTTGAGGACGACGAGCGCGGCTACAAGGTGGCCGCCGACATGCTCCGCGACCTAAGCATCAAGTCCGTGGCGCTCATGACGAACAACCCACGCAAGGTTGCGGGGCTCGAGCGTGACGGCATCGTGGTGACCCGTCGTGAACCTCACGAAGTCGGAGAGAACGAGCACAATCGGGACTACCTGATGACCAAACAGGCCCGGCTCGGACACCTGGGTACCAACGGCGCCGACGACTGACGCGGGCCGAAGCCTCCTAGGGGATCAGGCGCTGCTGCCGCAGCGTGTTGGCGACCGCGGTCGTCATCGAATCGATCACGTCGGCGACGGAGCTTGGGTTGACCGTGTCGGACTGCCCGGACCAGACGAGCCCCGAGTCGCTCACCGCGTAGAGGTTGGTTTCGAGCCGAAAGGTGGTGTTGGTCTTGAAGTAGCCAGGCTCGTGGACCACCGCGTAGCTCGTGGCGTAGTAGCCGTAATAGGCGGAGCCATAGTAATTCCCGGGGACCGAATAGGTGCTTCCCTCGACGTACTCTTGCTCCTTGTCGACGCTGAGGAGTCTCGTGATCAACACGGCGTCGAAACTGCCCGCTTGGACGGCGTTCGCGATCTGCTCCTGCGTGAGCTGCGTCGTATCTGGGAGGAGCTCCCAGCTCGCCTGTGCGCGCGCTCCTTCGGCGCTGAGCTTCTTGGCGAACTCGTCTTCGAAGAGCCTTCGCGACCCCTCGTTGCGGCCGACGCCGATCACGAGCAGGTCGTCGAATACCGCGCTTTCGTAGCCGGGGTTTCGCCAGCTGATTGGAATCGAGGTTTTGGTGCCCGCGCAGGACGAGAGAACCACAAGCGACGCGAGCGACGCCGTGAGCGTACGACGGAGCGGGATGTTCACCGGCGGCACCCTACGCGGAGCCAAGCCGGAACGCCACCATGTTCTCACGACGGCGCGTGGGTGTCAGATAGCTGAGCGAGGAGGGCGCCCACCGCTTCGGTCACGAGGGAAACGCGCTGACGGACATCGACGGTTTGCAGGATGCGTTGTCGCTCCTCCGGGGTGACCACGAGCTGATCTGCGACGACGTCGGCCGCTCGTCCCGCAGGGAGCTCTGCGGACACCTGAAGCGTGAAGTCAGGCTGCCGCTCGCGAACACGAGAGGCCACGCTCATGGCGACGGCCATCATCGCGAGCACGTCCGAGGAGGGAGCCGTCCCTACGTCTTCGACAGGCACCGCACGTGCGAGCCGGTATGGAAGGTCTTCGCGAGGAAGTTCCTCGAGACGCACGCGGTGGAGCCCATGCAAGATGATGTCGTGCGTACCGTCGGGACGTTTTTGGTGCCCGACGATGCGGCCCGCGCCGGCAATCTCGTTGATCGGGGGGTCCCCTTCGTAGTCCTCTTCCCACCCTTCGGCGAGCAGCGTGACCGCCATGGCTTTCGGGCCGTGCTCGATGCAGTCTTCTGCCATCTGTCGGTATCGCGACTCGAAGAGATGAAGGGGGAGCGCTGTTCCCGGAAAGAACACCACGCGCGGAAGCGGAAAGATAGGCAGCCGCTCGAGTTCTTCCGCGTTTAGTGGTGTGCTCGGCAACCAGTCCATCGCGCGATTCTAACCGCAGTCGTGCCAGAGTACACGCAATGCGCGAGGCACGTCGGGGTTCCCGATGACGTCGCACTTTCCGCACGAGAGCGGGAACGTGCCGTCTTCGCAGGACTGGCATTCGGTGAGCACGGACACCATTGCCGTCAACTCCTCGCGGAGCTTTCGGAGCTTGGCGATCTTTTGCTGCATGGCATCGATTTGCGAGTTGATCGCGTTCGACATGCGGTGACTCGCCTCTTCAGGACAACCGCATCCGGCCTTGAGGCGAAAGAGGTCTTTGATGCTCTGCACGGACAGCCCGGCTTCGCGCAGGTCGAGCGCGAGCTGCAGCTTGGTGAGCTCCCGCCCCGAAAACAGACGATGCCCGCACGGGCTTCGCCGTTCGGGCTCGATGAGACCTTCTGATTCGTAGAAGCGAACCGTGCGAAGCGTGCTGCTGCTGAGCCTGGCCATGTCGCCGGTCGTCAGCAGCTCGCCGCACCCCGCTGCGGTGGTCTGTGGTGATTCTTCGTTCACGTGCGAGAGTCGGAAAAAGGCTGTGTTTCCAGGAGCTTGGGCAAATATGGAGGTGAGGTGTCGGGTGTCAAGGGTGAGGGCCCATCCCTCCGGGATTATTGAGCAATGTCTGCACGGCCTGCTCGACGCCCTCGAAGCGCACGGTGAACCGGAAGAAGTCCTCCTCTCGGACCGCCCCATAGACCGCGAGCGCTTCATCGACCTTCTTTCGATCGCTCGGGGCGACGTCGAGGTGGGCAGCCCAGCCGCTCGCCTCCGCTTGGAGCATGACCTCGAGCGCCACGCCGAGGGGATTGAAGGAAAGCGAGGTAGGAGCCAACTCCAGGCGCCAGTCTTCGTAGGCTCCGTCGAGGCCGTCCCATTGACCGAGCCCGAGGTGCCGCCGCACCAGCTCCCCGAAATACGCGCCGCACATCGGGGCGAGAAGGCCGATCACCTCTTCACGAGAGGACTCGATCATCGTCGCGTAGTGGTCCAGGACGGGCAGGGTGTCTTGGGTCAGGTCCAGCTCCATTCCGGTCGCGTTCTTGACCGAGGTCACGCAGGCGATCGACAGGTCCATGACGCGGGGATCAGTCTCCATGGCGCGGAACGATAGCGTGCTTGGGGGCACGGGCCACACGCCGGAATCCGCCGGCAACTTCGACCACGCCAACCCTTTCGTGTACCATGCAGTCTCCGGGTGAGTATCCAACCAAACTATGCGAATCGGCATATTTAGCGACGTCCACGCGAACATCGAGGCCCTTTCCGCCGTCATGGAGGCCTATGCGGACGAGGAAATCGACGTCTACTACTGTCTTGGCGACGTGGTGGGCTACGGCGGGAGCCCCAACGAGTGCTCTGACTTGGTGAGGGAAGTCGCCGAAGTGACGATTCTCGGGAACCATGACGCTGCGGTCGCGGGTCGGATGGACTACTCGTACTACTACGAGGCCGCGAGAGAGGCGCTCGACTGGCACGCCTCCGAGCTCACGCCGGCCAACATGCAGTGGCTGCGCGAGCTTCCCTACAAGCACTGCCTGGACGACGTCGGCGTGCACTTCTGCCACGGGTCCCCGGTTCGTCTCGAGGAGTTCGAGTACATCTTCGCGCCCGACCAAGCGGCCGAGTGCCTTCCGATTTGGAACGAGCTCGGACACATCACGCTCATCGGTCACTCGCATCTCTGCAAAGTGTTCGCACTTCGTCCGGGCCAGGTGGAGGAACTCCCCGCGGAGGACTTCGTCCTGCAGGACGGCATCAAATACATCGTAAGCGTCGGCTCCGTCGGCCAGCCGCGCGACTACGACAACCGTGCCAGCTACACGATTTACGACAGCGACACCAAGACGTTTTCGTTCAAGCGCATCGAGTACGACATCGAGGGCGCCGCCTCGAAGATCTTCGAGGCTCGCCTCGAGCGGAACTTCGGACAACGGCTCTTCATTGGCGTCTAGTCGGAGTCCACTCGGAGCCTAGGGGAGGCTACGAAGGTGGCCGGTCCAGACGGGCTCGCCGTCCTGAGGCGCGTTGAGCGCTGGGGTCTGCATCGTGCCGAGCGGAGTCGGGTAAGCTTGCCATGCGGGACGTTGGGCGAGGCGGTCTTCGATTTCGGGCCGCACGTCGCCGCTGCAGCCGATGCATTTGAGATGGTCGGCGTACGCTTGCATCGCGTCGAAGGCCTCGTCGAGGTTTCGGACAGCCACGAGGACCACGTTTCGGTAGCCTGGGCTCCAGCGTGGCGGGCCAAGCGGTCGCACAGCCACGGCGTGGGTCCGCCCGCGTAGGAGCATCCCGTCCACCATGGCCAGGCCCCGCCACTGCACCTGGGCCGAGGCGACCGCGTCGGGGAGCGGTCCTCTTGGGAGCGTGCGTTCTAGGCCTCCGAGTGCAGCCGATAGGGTCTCCGCAAACGCCTCGGCCACGCGCGCCTCGCCCTCGACGTAGACGATGGAGGGGGAGAGACAGCCTCGCTGGTCGTAGGCCGCTACGTCGAGCGCGAGCGCGCCGGCTGTGGCTCGTGCCCCCTCGACGGACGCTTTGCTGCAGTACGCCACGCTGACCCCGTGGCCGTGGGGCGCGACCGGCACTCTGCCTGGCGCGCGGCGTTGGACGGCTTCCACGGCGGCGTCACCGCCGTAGACCGAGACGAGACCGGCGCGCTCCATCATCGCGCGCTCCGGCTCCGGTGCGCCTCCAGAAAACGACGCCACCTGCATGGCTGCACCGAACGTCGGGTTGGCTGAGGTGAGCGCTTCGCGCAGGAGCTCCGGAAAACGAGTTTCCCTCGAGGACGCTTTCACGAGCACCGACGAACCCAGCAGCAGCGGGACGAAAACCGCCCGAACGCTCGCCGTGAAAACGTTCCCGGCGAGGACGACCGACACCAGTTCATGCGCCGTCGCGCCAGGAGCCGAAGCTCTGCGCGCCTCCTCTGCGAGGCGGGTCAGCGCGTCGTTCCGGATGGTCTCGAACGTCGTTCGGAGTGCCCAGTCGACCATCTCCTCGCTGAGCCCTGTCGCCTCGGGCAGCTGCTGGCGCGCTTCACGTCCGAGATCGGAATCGCCGCCGAGCAAGCCAGCCGTGTCGACGAGCCACCCCGCACGATCTTCGAGACACCGAGCTCGGAGGGCTTTCCCCGCCTCGAGCGCAGCGTCCGCGCGGGCGCGCACGGCGGCGGCGTCGTCGGTCATTCTCCGTCTCCGAGGGCGAGGTCCACCGCGAGCGAGCATCCCCTGGGGATCGCGCCGGGGGCGCGGCCTTCGACCACGATGCCGTCGCCCTCGCGGTGCGCCATGTCGGCCGTTTGAATGCAGCAAACCGAGTCGAGGTTGGCGCAGTCGTCGATTCGAAGGACGCCTGAGCGCGTGCTCTCCATGGGCTCGAGGGTATCCGGATCGACCGGCGTCGCGCGCACCCACGGCGGGACCCAAAGCCGCCTCGTGGAGATGCGACCGACGACCGCGTCGACCAGTGTCGTCTCGTACATCTGGGAACTGAGCTCCGTCATGCCGTACTCCGCGACGATCCACGCGTCGGGCACTCCGTAGCGTACCGACATCGCCTGTCGGAGTTCTGTGGGTGCCACCTCGCGGGAGCGCCCCTTGAAACCCCCGGTTTGCATGATTCGGCTCCTTTTCGGGAGCGCCACGCGCGTGTTGCCGAGGCCGTCTTCCGCGTGAACGAATGCGAACGACGTGCCGAGCAGCGCGACCGGCTCGTCTCGCATTGCGGCGTTCTCGATCGCCTCCCGAAACGCGTGACAGTCCAACCGATCGTCTCGCCAGACGAACGTGGCGTCGCTGCCGAACCACTCGGTGAAGCGCGTGAGCATGTAGCTGAGGGAAGAGTGGGGCGCGTCGCGCTCGTGCGGGGCGAGCACGATGAGTGCGATCCGCTCGACGTCCGGAAACAGCATCAACTTCGCTGCAGACTCGGCCGCCGCGTCGTAGAGCTGGAGGTCGCGGAACACGTGGGTGCTTCGCTCGTTTGCCGTGGTGCCCGAGCTGCGGAACACCCGGACGTCCTCGGTTTCGTCGTGTGCCGCGATTCGACGGAAACGAAACACGTCGGTGGGGAGCGCAGGAGGCCATGCTCCGCTCCGCTCGAGCCGCGCGTACGCGGGAACGCGTGCCGCCTGCCAGGCCCCGATCTCTTCGATCAGGCGGTCGCGATCGGCGTCCCTGCGATCGGCCGGGTTCTCGATCAGCGCGGTGACTCGACGCGAAAACGAATCCCTGGGGCTCATACGCCCGCCCCAGCCGACGACGAGAGTGCCGTCACGAATCCTTCGCGCTGGGCGCCGGTGAGGCACACGGGGGGCGTGAGCTGCACCACGTCGGCCTGTGCGCCCGCGGGAAGCACCAGGTATCCCCGCTCGAGCAGCGCCCGCGCGATTCGGAGCCCGTCGAGGGGCTCCCTCATTTGCAGCCCCACCATCATGCCCTCGTGACGGACCTCGGTCACGCCCGCCGGTGACGCTTCACGGATTGCGAGCGCCAGCGCATCGCCGCTCTCTTTCGCTCGCGTCAGGAGGTCCTCCTTTTCGATTACGTCGAGCGATGCGAGCGCGGCCGCGGCGCCAAGCGGGTCGCCGAAGAAGGTGCCCGTGTGGATCGCCTCCTGGTCGGGCGCACCCCACGCACGCATCACGGTTTCGCTCCCCAGGCATGCGCTCACGGGCAGCCCGCCGCCAAGTGCCTTGCCGACGCAGAGAAGATCCGGCGCCAGCCCCGCTTGGACTGAACGCCACCAGGTTCCGCATCGCCCGAGCCCTGACAGGACCTCGTCCGCGATCACGACCAGCCCATGTGCGCGTGCCCGTTCCACCACGGCTTCGAGAAAGCCTGCCGGCGGAAAACGAACACCGCCGCGCCCTTGAATGGGCTCGAAGATCACCGCCCCGAAAGCACTCAGGTCGTTAGGCAGCGACGCGAGGGCGGCCGACACCTCGTCGCGTGAGCGCGGCCAGTGCGCGAAGTGTGCGCGCGTCCCGAGCTGTTCCACGAACGGCTTGGCGAATCGGTCCGAGTATCCAGACACCGCCAGCGGCCCGTAGGAGAGCCCGTGATAGCTTCCCTCGAAGGTGATGACGCCAGGTTTTCCCGTAGCCAGCATCGCCGTTTTCAGCGCCGCCGTGATCGCATCGGCCCCACTCAGCGAGAGCATCGCGCGCGCATCGTCCCAGGGTGAGAGGCGGCAAAGGCGCTCGAGGAGCTCGATCTTCACGGTGGATGGATGAAGGTCGCCAAGCGCGTGCATCAAAGTCCCGGCTTGCCTGCGCACTGCCTCCACCACCGCGGGATGCCCGTGACCGATGAAGGCGACTCCGAACCCGGAGGTCATGTCGACGTACCGGTTGCCGTCCGCATCGAGCACGTTGGCGCCGCGGGCCTCCGTCCAGACGATTGGATCGTGACTCGCTCCGGTACGCTCGGCGCGACGCTTTCGACGCGTGGTGAGCGCGGGGCACTCGCTTGCGGCGAGCCGTTCTACCCACGCTCGACCCGCTTCGTTGGGGATGGGGCGCCGTACGTCTGGAAGGGCTTCTCCGAGGTCCACCAGCAGGGGCTAGCGCCCGGTCGGTGTCGCCGTCAACCGCCGAAGGGCTTGGGCTTCCAAGGGAAGAAGACGAAGGCGTTTTCGCGGGCCTTGCGAAGCAGGTCGTGGCCGTCCACGAGCAGCACGTCGAGCTCGACGTCGTGCGTGCGACCGGCCTCGCAGAGCTCCTTGATGATCATCGTGACGTTGTCTCGATACGTGTCCATCACGCGGAGCCCGACCGCTGGGCTCGGGTCGCCGGCCGGCCGAGCGACCTGACAGTACGAGGCCCACTCGATCTCGGGGTACTTCCGAAGCACTACCGAGAGCGTGTCGAGGAGCGCATCGTCGGGCGCGGAAACGAGCGGTACGAGTTCGATCGCATCGCCGATCGACGATGGCGCGAGACGGGATGGACGCGCCGCGCCGGGTTTCGTTTTGGCCTCATGCTCCGACTCCGGTTCCGACTCGGGTTCGCGCGCAGGCGGAGGCGCGGTCGCAGCGGGAGGCATCGTCGGAGGCGCAGGGTCTGCTGGCTTTCCGATGGGTCCGATCGGCGGCAGGGCGAGCTTCCCGCCGGCAGAGATGTCCGTGGCCTGTGCCGCGGGTGCGGTGGGCGCGTCCGAGTGAAGCCCCTGGGCTCGCTCGGAAAGGGGTCGCGAAGACGGCGCTTCCAAACCCTGACCCTCCTGCGCTGCCGGCGTCGGGCTGCGGCGCGCGGAAGGCGGAACGACACTGGCGGCGCCGTACGTACCCCCTGCGTTCATGCGTGGGCTGCCACCGACCTCTTGAATCTGCGGAGGCGGGTTGCTGTCTGGTTTTGCAGCCGGACGAGAGCTCGGTCGGTTGCCGGTGACTGGATCGATCGCTTCGTCGTTCAGTTTTCGATGCGGGCGGGTCGGCGGTTCGCTATCGTCGGCCGCATCGCTCGGCTTCAGTGATTGATGCGGCTTGGTCGGCAGGTCGCTCAGTCGGTCGAGCTTCTCCGCCCGCGAGGGGGCCATGCTGTACATGGTCGACACCTTATCGACGGGCGGCGGGAACGAGCTTGCCTTCGTCGTCGTTTCCACCGGGCCGGGGGCCGGCGGTCGCGAGGTGCGAAACGGACCGGTTCGGTCGAGTTCGCGCAGCACGGTCCGAAGCTCTTCGCGGTCGAACTCGAGGGAGTGGGTAGCCGCGATGTCCACGACGAGGAACGCGTATTCTCGCGTCCATGCGTGACGGACAATGTCGGACCCCATGCTTTCGTGCGTGGCGATGCTTCCGTCAGGGTCGAGCCAATTGAAGCGCGCGGCGGCGTGCATCAGCTCCTTTTCCGAGCTGAACACCGCAAGCGCTTCCTCGCCCTCGCCGTTGATCAGCGTTCGGAACCCTTCGGCGCGCGGCTCCCACGTGGCAAGCCACACCCTCGTCCCCGCGAGCGCTTCGAGCGCTTCGGATTTCGAACGCGGGCCCTTTAGTCCTTCGACGAGCAGTCGAAGAAACGCGTCCACGTCGCGCTCGTCTACAGGGTCAGCCATCCCGCTTTGGTACCATCCACCTTCCATTGTAATCCTGAAGGACTACCGGAATGCAAGTTTTCTCTCGCGCTTGACAGGGGGCCGACCAAGGCTAGGCTCCGCGCCTGTTTTTGGGCCCAGATAGCTCAGTTGGTAGAGCAGTGGACTGAAAATCCTCGTGTCGCTGGTTCGATTCCAGCTCTGGGCACCCAATGATCTCAGATAGTTAGAATGCGGCCGGCCGGCTCTCGGCCGAGGCTCCACACGTCCCACGCTCCAATGCTGGGCCCGCTCTAAATGCGCCGATCGCCAAGCGCCCCAATTCCTGTCGGCGGAGCACGCGGTCCACAGGCCAGGTTTCCTCTTGCCTCTCGGAGTCTCGGCAACCTCCGTCGGTCTTTCGCACCAGGTCGCGGACCGGCGCAGGCCGCGGTCGACGCGAAAGCCTCCGCGCTCCGACGCGGACGACGTCGCCGAGTCGGCTCTTGATTCCGTGCGACCCCTTCTGGCTCATTCGTAACCCATGGGTGCGGACACGCTGCGCTTCGGCTCGAGTTCGTTTCGTCGAGCTCTACTTCGTCTCGTCTCCGAGCTTGATCGGCCCGTGCCGACTACGCACTCGACCTTGCGGTGCTGGTGGTGCGGATCGTATCCCTCGATGAACCGGCGCGCGCACGTTGACAGCGCGCCGGCCCGGAGGCAGTTTCTGTCCTCTCTTTCGCTACGGAGGGCCCCCGAGGAATCGCATGTCTGTGAATGTCGGTAGGTGGAAAGACTACCCGAGCACCTCCTTCTACGACGAGCTGATCTCGGAGACTGGGTCGCCGCGGCCGGGCACCGAGGTGCTGGCCGAGAAACTCTCGGCGCTCTCGAAGGGATCGCTCAACCGTCGCCAGGATGCCGCCGACCGCGCAATCCGCGAGATGGGCATCACGTTCACGGTCTATACGGAAGGTCAGAACATCGACCGCGCGTGGCCCTTCGACATCATTCCACGCGTCATTCCGGCGAGCGAGTGGCAGGTCATCGACCGCGGTCTCCGCCAACGCCTGATGGCGCTCAACCGTTTCATCGACGACGTGTATCACGACCAGCGAATCCTGGCGGACGGGACGGTGCCGCGAGAGCTGATCGAATCTTCGCCTGATTTTCGCCCGGAGTGCATGGGCGTGAGTCCCAAGTTCGGCGTTTGGGCTCATATTTGTGGCACCGATCTCGTGCGCGACAGCGACGGCACGGTGTACGTGCTCGAGGACAATCTTCGGGTGCCTTCGGGCGTATCGTACATGCTGCAGAACCGAAGCGTCACCAAGCGCGTGTTCCCCGAGCTGTTTCGAGACCAGATCATCGCCCCGGTGGACGACTACCCGTCCGACCTCTTCGATACGCTGGCTGCGCTTTCCCCTCGGCCCGACGACGATCCCGAGGTGGTCGTGCTCACGCCGGGCATCTTCAACTCGGCGTACTTCGAGCACGCATACCTCGCTCAACGGATGGGCGCGCAGCTCGTCGAGGGCGACGACCTCGTCGTCGGCAGCGACGACTGCCTCTACACCCGAACGATCGACGGTCTTCGCCGCGTCGACACCGTGTACCGGCGGGTGAACGACGCGTTCCTCGACCCCGAGGCGTTCCGCAAGGATTCCGTGCTTGGCGTACCCGGGCTGGTCCGCGCGTGGAGCCAAGGAAACGTGGCTCTAGCCAACGCCCCGGGCGCCGGCGTAGCCGACGACAAGCTCGTTTACACGTACGTCCCCGACATCATCCGGTACTACTTAGACGAAGAACCGATTATTCCGAACGTCCCCACGTGGCGATGCTCCGAACCGAAACACCTGGCTCACGTTCGCGAGAACCTCGCCGACCTGGTGGTCAAGCCGACCAACGAGTCCGGTGGCTACGGGATGCTCGTGGGTCCGCACGCCTCGCGCTCGGAGGTCCGAGAGTTTGCGAAGACGATCGCCGCCAATCCGCGCAACTACGTCGCGCAGCCCACGCTTGGGCTCTCGACGGTGCCCACTGTGTGCGGCGGCGTCATCGAACCACGCCACGTCGACCTCCGGCCGTTCATTCTCCAGGCCAACCAAACTGCGGTCACCGCGGGCGGTTTAACGCGAGTGGCGATGCGAAAGAACTCGCTCGTGGTGAACTCATCGCAGGGCGGTGGAAGCAAGGACACCTGGATCGTGGGTGCTGGAGGGTGATGTAGTGCTGTCCCGCGTCGCCGAACGAATATACTGGGCAGGGAGGTACCTCGAGCGCGCGGAGAACACGGCGCGCCTCGTCAACACCTACGCGAACCTCCTCCTCGATCTTCCGGAGGAAACCGGCGTCACGTGGTCGCAGCTCTTGAAGATCGTCGCGCTCGACGACTTGTATGCGGAGCGCCATCGCAAGGCCAAAGAGGAGAAGGTGCTTCGCTTTCTTCTCGTGGATGAGCGCAATCCAGGTTCGATTCTGTCGTCACTTCGCGAGGCTCGCGAAAACGTGCGAACCACCCGCGACGTCGTCCCTACCGAAGTGTGGGAATCCGTCAACGAGTTCTACCTGATGGGGCAACATCAGCTGGCCCGCGCGGTCGCCCGACGTCGGCGGTTCGAGGTGCTGTCCGACTGCGTCACTCGCAGCCAGCAGATCACCGGGCTTCTTTCCGGAACGATGAGCCACGACCAGGCCTATCAGTTTCTTCGACTCGGAAACCACATCGAACGGGCCGACATGACCACTCGCGTCGTCGACGCCGGCGCTGCAACCCTGGCATACGGCAAGAAGTCGATCCTTCATTACGAAAACACGCTCTGGATGACGGTCTTGCGCGCACTGAGTGGCTACCAAATGTACCGCCGCCATGTGCGCCGACGGATCCGGGGCCAGGACGTCATCGAGTTTCTTCTCACCGACGCTGAGTTTCCCCGCTCGGTCATGCATGCGCTCAACGCCATCGAGGGATACTCGGCCACACTGCCCCACCGCGAGCCGACCCACGACGTGCTTCATCGGCTCCGAAGCGGCCTCGAGGGAGGCCGAGCGACTGCGGACGAAGGCGAATCGCTGCGCCGCTACGTCGACGACCTTCAGCGCGGGTTCGCCGAGGTACACCGAACCATCGAGGCCACCTGGTTCCGCCATGGCGACGAAGAGGAAGCCTCGAGCGAAGCGAGCACGTCGCCCGACCCGCGCTGAAGCTCCCGGTGCGCTAAGTCCAGAGACTTCGGGAACGTAGAGCGACTCGGGCAGCGGAGTTCGTTCGAACCGGCACATGACACAACTATTGTATGCTGTCTCAAGCCGTGGCATGCTCCCCTCAGCATGACGGAATTCGACGCGATCATCGTTGGTGCCGGCCACAACGGCCTGACCGCGGGGGTGGAGCTCCAGCGCGCGGGCAAGAAGGTGCTCATCCTCGAGAAGACCAAGGGGCCGGGCGGGCAGGCCACCACCCGGGAGATCTTCGAGGGCTACAAGCACAGCGTCGGCGCGTGGGCGCTTCTGATCTTTCGCGAAGCGCTCATCGAGTATCTCGAGATGGACAAAGAAGGGTTCGAGCTCATTCGTCCAGAGAGTTCGTTCACCGTGTTCGGAGAGGAGGGGCAACCGCCGTTCATCGGCTACACCGACCCGATCGATCTCGCGAACCATCTCGCCGAGGATCACGGGTTCGAAGCGCTCGACGGCTTCAATCGCCTCGGCTCATTCTTCTCGCACTTCAAGGAGATGTTCGAGAAGTACGTGCACGACAAGCCTCCCACGCTCGAACAGATCATCGCCGAGGTCCCTGACGCCGAAGCGCGCGCGGCGATATCGAAACTGTCGTACGGGAGCGCAGTCGAGATCCTGCGCGACTTCTTTCCAAACGCGACCGAACACGGGTGCATCCAGGGTTCGCTCTGCGCGTCAGCCATCGACGGGACGCACATGGGCCCTTTCACGAAGGGAAGCGGCGTTTCGATGGCCTATCACTACACCGCCGGCGACACGTACGACTTCAAGATTCCGAAAGGCGGCATCGGCACGGTGTCGACCTCGCTGCTCAAGGTGTTCGAGCGCTACGGAGGCGAAGTGCGCTTCCGTTCGCCCGTCGAGTCGCTGATCGTAGAAGAGGGCAAAGTTCTCGGCGTGCGGGTGAAGGACGGCGAGGAGATTCGAAGCCGAGCCGTCATTTCGACGGTCGACTCGAAGGCTACCTTCGGAAGCCTGTGCGACCGCGATGTACTACCGACCGATTTCGCCAACGCGGTCGACGACATCGAGTACGCGAACGGCTACATCCAGGTCCACATGACCATCAGGCGGCTTCCGACGTTCACGAACCACCTCGCGTTCGTGAACGGCACGGTGCAGAGCTGGCTCGTGGCTTACATCAAAGGCCCCGAGCAGCTTCACCGGGCTTGGCAGCAGTCGAGGGCCGGCCAAGTCGCCGACGACCCCGCGGTGTATACCTACTTCCCGTCGCAGCTCGATCCGAGCCTCGCGCCTGGCGATGGTACCCATACGTGCACCATGTTCTCCCACTACTTTCCCACGGACATCCCGCCCGGAAAGCTCCCCGAAGCCAAGAAGCTGATGGTCGACCGCATGACCGCCGCCATGGAGCGCGTCATTCCAGACTTCCGCGACCTGATCGTCGACCAGGCCGTGTTTACGCAGCAGTACTTCGAGAACGTCTTCAACGCGACGGAGGGAGACTTCTCGCTCGGGCTCATGCACCCGGGCCAGATGTTCGGTGACCGACCCGTGCCCGGATGGGACGGCGGCCACGAGACACCGCTCGAGAACCTCTTCATGGCAGGCGCCGCGTGCCATCCGGGGCCCGGCGTGACGTGTATCCCGGGCCTGAACGGTGCGCGAGTCGTGCTCGAGAAGCTCGGCGGAGCCAAAGACCAGGCAGCCGAGTAGGCATCGTTCTCACGCCGATGGACGACCTCAACCCTCTCGTCTTTCTGATCCCATTCATTGCGGGATTCATCGGCTGGTTCACCAACTGGCTTGCGGTGAAGGCCACGCTTTACCCGGTGGAGTTCGTCGGGATTCCCCCGTTCCTCGGCTGGCAGGGCGTGATCCCAAAGAACGCTGAAGCCATGTCGCGAAGCTTCAGCGCCCTCATTCGCGACCAGCTCCTCGACATGGAACGGGTCTTTGCCGATGTCGACCGGGAGGACAACGAGGAGCTCGATCGCATCGTCGAAGACGTCTCAAGAGAGATCGTCCGCGAGTTTTCGACGAGCATCGCGCCGGACGCATGGAACCGCGCGAGAGCGAAGCTCCGGGAGTACATCGAAACCCTCGTTCGACGAAACGTGCGAAGCGTGACGCTCACCATGATGGACCGCATGGCGAAAGAGGCGGGCGAGCTCATCGACATCGAGCAGATCGTGCTGGACGCCATGATCGCAGATCGAGCACTCCTCGGGCGGGTCCTGGTCGAGATCGCGGGGCCGGAGTTCAAGTTCATCGAGCGTTCCGGCCTCTGGTTTGGTTTTCTGTTCGGCGTCGCGCAGATGGGGGTGTGGATCGTGTACCCCGCCGGATGGGTGCTCCCCGCCGCCGGGTTCTTCGTGGGCTATGTGACCAACTGGCTGGCCCTCAACCTGATCTTCGAACCCAAAGAGCCCGTCCAGATTGGACCACTCCGCGTTCAAGGCGTCTTCATCAAACGACAGAGCGAAGTCGCCAAGTCGTTCGCCGACGTGATCTCCGACCAAGTGCTCAACCCCGAGACGATGATGCGCCACATCAGTGAGGGCCCGAATCGCCGGCGCGTGCTCGATCTGATCGAGGGCGAGATCGAAGAGAGCATGAAGAGCTACGAGCGCGACGCGATGGTTGCCATGCTGGTCTCGAAAGAGAAGCTCGCCGAAGCCAAAGTCGACCTGCTCGAGCGGGTGCACAATACCAACCTGAACGACAGCGCCCAGCTGAGACGCTTCACCGATCAGTCGAAGCACATCCACGCGCAGCTCGAAGACAACCTCGGCGCGCTCGATTCGTCTCAGTTCAGCGGTATCCTGCGCCCGGTGTTCCAGAAGGACGAGTGGAAGCTCATCTTGGCCGGGGGTGTCATCGGTGCCGCCATCGGGGCGCTTCAGGTGGTCGTTCTCTTTGGGGGGTTCACGTCGTGACCCAGGCTATCGATGGCAAGTCCGTCGAAGACCGTTTGCTGGACGCGGCAGAGGAATGCCTGCAGCGATTCGGAGCACAGAAAACCTCGATGGAAGACGTCGCGCGCGCGGCGGGCCTGTCGCGAGCCACCGTCTATCGCTACTTGGAGAACCGAGACGCGCTTCTTCTCGGCGTGGCGTCACGGCAGGCGTCGCGCCTCGCGGCCGATGCGGTGGGCTACCTTGCCCGCTTCGACGACATTCGCGACTGGTTGGTCGAGGGGCTTCTCTTCACGCTCCGTGAACTGCCAAAACGACCGGTGTTTGCATCGCTGGTGACCTCCCTCGATTCTCGCTCGGGTTCGACCCTCCTCCTCGGCTCACGTGGCATGATCGACATCGGCGTCGACGTGCTGAAGCCAACGTTCGACATCGCCCAGCAGCGGGGCCTCCTTCGCGAAGGCATCGACCTCGATTTCCTCATCGAATGGCTCCTCCGCGTGCTGTGGACTTACCTCAACGCGCCGAGCCAGGTGGCCGAAGACGAAGACGGTATGCGCCAGCTGTTCAAGATGATGCTGCTCCCAGTCGTGCTGAAGGACCCCTCGGTTTAGCTCACCCAGTGAGTCACGGGGCTGTGGCCTCAGTATCGCGTGCCGAGCGTCGAGGTCGCGTCGGGTTCGGGGACGTCGGCGCCGTTCCGGAGGGCGAGATAGAGCGCCGCCATCATGAGCGTGGCGAAGGGTGCACCGAAGAGAATGCCCACGCCGCAAAGCATGAACGATGCCGTCGTGACCAACCCGGCGATGAACAGAGTAGCCAGGATTAGCCAGCGATGACCCTTCGCGATGCGCCACGATCGACCGACGGACTCCACGGCTCCAACCGCGTCGTCGTACGTGAGTTCGTTTACGGCGAAGACGACGCCGAGCAGGACGAAAGTCAATATGGGCACCAGGATCATCGCGAGCCACCAGAGCGATGGCCCGACGCGCATGACGGCATCGTCCAGCGGCATGTCGAGGTCGATGGTTCCCACGGACACGAGGACCACCACCACGCCGATGGCGACGACGACGGCGATGATGGGGACGAAGATGACGAACTGCTGGAGAAGGTATCTCCATACCTTCCGGATCTGGCTGAAGAGCGCCGCGATGGGGGCCGGCCTTCCCTCGAGCGCGTGAAATGCCATCGCCCAAAGGCCCATCGTGAGAAACCCGTTGATCAGTATCTGCAGTATCTGCAAGCCGACATTCAAACCGTCCATCAGTGCGCGCGCGGCTCGGTTTGCTTCGCCTTCTGGTTGGAGCGTGTCCATCAGTCCGATGCCGAAACCGAGGACCATGGGGATCCCAGTTCCGATCACCAGGACGAGCACCATGGCCAGTGCCCACGTACCGACATCACGACGCCATGCGTCAGACGCCGCGGAGACCAAGCCGCCCAACGTCGCGGTCTGACGATTGACCTTGAATGCCGATCCGGTCGTCGGGAGAGCGGGATCACCGGGGGCGAGCGGTTCAATCGAGGCGCCAGCGTCGGGTCGGTTGGTCGGATTCGGGTCTTCGGGGTCCATTCGCTCCGCCACTATGGTCGGCGCGACGCTCGCCAACCAGTTTTTGCAGGTCGACTGAACGATATTCAATGATACCGTTAGCGCCATGATTCAGCGCACGTTCCTTGGGTGTTTCTTGGGTTTGGTTCTTCTTGCCGCCGGTTGCTCGGACGACAGCGACAGCGGCGCCACGGGCGGTTCCGGGGCCGATGGCGGTTCCGGCGGCACGGCGGGTAGCGGCGGCACTGGAGGCGATGCGGGCTCCGGCGGTTCGTTCACGCCTCCCTCGTTCGGCGAGTGGGTCAAGTACGAGCCGGAGGGCACCGTGTGCAGCGACGGGAGCCAGTGGGCGTTCTACGTCGAGTTCTCCGAAACGTCAGACAACGTGATCGTTTACATGATGGGCGGCGGCGGCTGTTGGGACTACGAGAGCTGCGTCGGCGGCGGGGCGCGTGGCGCGACGAACCTCGGAGAGCCGCTTCCCGACAACTACGCGAACGAGCACTTGTTCTTCCCCCTCGGGGGCGCCGATCTCGCCGTCAACGTCAACCAGGTCTACCCGTTGATGAACGACGATCCCGCGGTTTCCCCGATGGCCGACTGGAACAAGGTGTTCGTCCCGTACTGCACCGGAGACGTTTACTCGGGCTCCATCACCACCACGTACACGGATCCCGACGGCGAAGATCCGCCAGTCGAATTCGAGCATCAGGGTCATACCAACGTCCTCGCCATGACCGATATGCTCAACGAGATGTTCAGCACCGTGCCGAAGCTCTTCGTGGGTGGCTGCAGCGCGGGCGGGGCCGGCGCCATCGTCAACTACTACTTCCTTCGGACGGGCATCGAGGGTGTTGAGCAAGGCTACCTTCTCGACGACTCCGGCCCGCTCTTTCCGAACCAGGCCGATACGTCTCGGTCCCTTTCGCTCCACAACGAGGTTCGGTCGGTTTGGGATGCCGACAGCCTGATCTCGAGCGGCCCGCAGTCCGACGTGCTCTCGATGAACTTCGGCGAGCTCAGCCGGGTGCTCTCGGAGGAGTTCCCCGACGACCGACTCGCGTCAACGATGTTCCGGCTCGACTACAACTACTCGCTCTACTCCTATGAGCGTTTCTGGACCTTGAACGACATCGGCGAGCTGATCATGTTCGACGGCGAGGGCCTCGGGCTGGACGAGAACGTCGCGGCCGACCGAACGGGTATCCACACCGCGTGGTGGGACGACATCGCACTCCTTCGCGAGCAATACGACGCGCCGGGCCGCGACAACCTCGGCTACTACATTCCGTTCTACCGCAACAGCAACGACAGCCACTGTGTGACGATCCCCGGCTTTGACGACGTCGATCCGGATCAGCTCGTCACCCTATTCCTCAACGACTTCGGCACGCTGGCCTGGGCAGGCAGCGAAATCGAGGCCGAAGGCATGAACATGCGCGACTACGTCGATCACCTGCTGAGCGACGAACCGCTTCAGAGCTACTTCGAGGAAGACGGGGAGGGCCCCTTCGTACCCTGCACACCAAACCCGGACGACTTCGACGCAGACGCGTGTGAGGCGGTCGTCGAAGGCGACTGAGCCCTCAGTTCCAGCGGAACCCTTCCATCGTTTGCTTGGTGGAGTACTTTGGCTCGAAGCCGGTGGCGTCGGAAAACGCCTGCGGGTCGATCACGATGGGGTACTTCACGTGCGCGATGGCATCGTCTGGAAGGTACGGAAACCCGAAGCGGCCGAGCACGCGTCGATAGAGGGGCTCGGGAATTGGCACACCGCGTTTTCCGGTGGCCGATACCACCGTCGAAAGCGGAACCGGCGGAGGGCCGGCCACGTTGAACACCCCTCGCAGGCGGCTCTCGACCGCCATCGTAATCGCTTCCTCGGCGTCCCATTCATGCATCAGCTGGTAGAGCGGATCGAAGCCGAGGACGAGCGGGACGCGCGGCTTCGAAAGGAAGCTGGCGAGCGTTCCGCCCCGGCTCGGCCCGAGGAAGTAGCAGAGGCGTAGCACCGCCGTATCGATCTCCGGCCAGCGCCAAAGCGCGCTGCCCGCGTAAAGATCGGCCGCGACGAGGTCGGCGAGCTCTTTGAAGGCGGCTCCTGCGAGCGGGGGTTCGTCCTCCGTATGATAGAGCGGCGAGTCAGGGGTGGCTCCGTAGACGGTGTGGCGTCCAACGAAGACGGCCTGCTGAACCCCGTATTCGTGGCAGTACTCGAACAGCTTTCGCGTCCCGCCGAGGTTGATCCGGTATCGCTCTTCGGTTCCGGTGCTCAAATGTGTCACCGTCGCCATGTGAACCAATGCGTCTGGACGAGCGATGCGAAACACGTCCTCCGCGGGCCGCTTCCGAATGTCTGCCTGATGCATCTCCACGCCGTCCGGAACGTCGGGCCACGGTCGCTTGTCGATCCCGATGACTTTGTGGCCGCGCTGAGCGAGCCGGTGCGCGACGCCACGCGCGAGGGTCCCGCTGATTCCGGTGATCAAGATCTTCATCGCACTCTGTCTTCCTTCGGGTCGCGCATCTTCTCGAACATGAACGATTGGGGCCGTGCGTCGAGTCCGGCGCTGATGAGCCGTGTCATCGCCTCTCGGACTTCCTCGACGTGGCTGCGGATCACGTGATCCGGTTCCGAACCGTCACCCTCGAAGTACATCGGAGGGCCGTAGTACACCTGGCAGGCGACGGGCAGTGGAAACAGTACCAACTGAGGCGCGACCGGCACGAACGGCCCGTTCACCAGCTTCGCCAGCCACTTGATGTGATAGAGCTGCGGAAACGCTTCTTCGCCTCCAATGAACGCACAGGGAATGATCGGGGCTCCCGTCTGGAGGGCGAGCCGCATGAAGCCAGTGCCGAATCGAACCAGTTTGTACCGGTCTTTGTAGAGTTTGCCGGCGCCCCGCGCTCCCTCGGGGAACACCAACACCAAGCGCTCATCCTCGAGGAGTTGGACGCCGTGCTCTGGGAGCCCCGTGAGGTGTCCAAGCCGCGTCATGGCCTGCGACGTGAACGGGGACCGCGTGAGGAAATACTCCGCCATCCCCTGGCCGAGGCGAGGTGCTTCGTCGTTCAGGATCAGGGAGGTGAGGATCATGGCTGCATCGGCACCGATTCCCCCCGAGTGGTTGGCGATGACGAGCGCCCGACCCGAAGCGGGGACGTTCTCCATGCCGAAGGCGGTCACCTTCAGGTAGTGGCGGTAGAAGTACGCCATCGGTGAGTACGCGCGCACGAGCGTTTTCTTCGAAAGGCCGAAGCGATCGAAGCCATATTCATCGAAGCGGATCGGAAGCCGGTCGACGTTCAGGCGGACTTGTTCATCATCGAGAATCGACATCGGTCTCGGTGCGGATCGGAGCCTAGTGCCCTTGAACCCCTGCGCGCAATGTCGTTCGTGCCTGCGTCAACCGAACAGCGCTCCCTGCGTGCCGAAGGTCGCAAGATAATCCGCCATTCGTAGCTTGCGCTTCGTGTTGTCCGAGCTCATGTAGCGGATCTTTCCGAAGATCGGGCGCTCAGGCCCCCAGGCCCTATCGTAGCGTCCGAGCACCCAGAAAATGCCCGAATAGCTGTTGGGGTCGCGCCCATCCACGGCGTATTTGTTGTTGAGCTCGACCATCACGTCCAGCGCGTATCGTGCGTTTGGGGACCACTCGAGGATCTTCTTCCCCCAGAGCATTCGGAGATAGTTCTGCATTCGGCCGGTTTCCCGGAGCTCGGTCTGGGCCGCGTTCCAAATGGGATCATGAGTCTCGGACGCTTCGAATGCCGCTAAGTCGTACTGATGAGGGCGCGGATCGGACTCGTGCTCCTCTAGCGTCTTTCTGGCCCACTCTGGGAGCGACTCGTACTGGTCGTAGTCGTCACGCTGCGCGGCCATGTTGAAGCCCACCTCTCGCCAAGTGACGAGTTCGTCGAGGAACGATTCGACGCTCGAGCTCATGCCCCACCATCCTTCGCGTTGACCTCCGCGCTTGTCCGAGACTCGTGATGGGTCCCATCCTTCGTTCTGCACGATTTCGTGAAAGATCTGATGGGCGGACACATGCCCAAAATGAAGCCAAGGCGAGAGGCCGCTCGCTGCCTTCGCGTCGGGGTGGCTTCGTTCCTCCCCGTAGCGGTCGATCGTCTGCCCGAGAAAGCGAAGCGCGCGCTGCTCGGCTTCTTGAAACCCGCCAGTTGCATCGATGCGCCCAACGCCGTGGTCGATCGCGAGCTCCGCAATCGTGTCTCCACGAAGCGCGCCGATAGAGGCTCGACCCCAACGCTTCTCGGCGTCGGCGATCAACGCGTCCGGTGCGGTGGGCAGGGTCACCCCTTCCAGAGGATTCGGCAAGGGGGTGTCGTTTAGGTGGTCCAAAAGCTGCCGCTGCAGAAACCGACGAAAGTCGAACGCCCGCGAGAACACACGATCGGCCGCGTGGATCGGGAGAAGCCCATTGCTGTCGACGGCCTCGAACCGAACCTCGATCGCTTTGGCGGCAGCTCGCTGCATTCGAGGGATGAAGAACGTCGGGTAGTCGTCGGTGACGACGACGCATGCGGAGGCTGCGAGCGCCTTGAGAAGGCCCCGGCCGTGCCCCGATTCGGGCTCCACGTAAGGGAAGTAAGTCACCGGAAGGCCGTCGAAGTGCGCGTCGTGCGCGCGCATGCCGTCGAGAACGAACTGATGCAGCCGGTCGCTCGCCCAGCGATAGCCGGTTCGGAGCGCTTCGAGAATGATGAGCGGCTTTCCGAGGGCCTCGGCGTGAGCCACCGCGTGCTGGAGCGCGAAGTTCCAACGCGGGCGTCGAAAACCTACCATCCAATAGAGCACGTGCGTCCCATCGGCTCGGACCGGATGCGACGATAGTGCAGCGACACGACTTTCAGGTGCAGGGGTCACGAACCCGGCTTCGACTCTCCTTCGTGAGGAAGCGTAGGGTCGGGGCGCAGTTCGTCGACCTCGAAGGTGTCCCATTCGACCCGATCGGTCACGTACGTGTGGACCGGGATCTCGATCCCGCCAGGCATGATGCCGAAAATCTCGATCCGCTTGGCCATCATGACGCCACCGAAATCTTCGTAGCTTTGGTAGCGAGCGGACCCGATTGCGGACCCGCCGTGGTCGCGGACGGTGAAGTCGGTTCGCGCCAAAAGCCCGGTATCGGGGTCGATGAACAGGACATACTGGTCCATGTCATCGACGGGCTCGGGGCTCTCCCAGGTGGCGAACACGACGTCGTAGTTCTTCCCCTCCCAGAGTGCCTTGCCGGCCTCGAGAGTGACGGTAGCCGATCCGATTCGCAGCGGAAGCTCTAGAAAATACTGCGTGGTGGGCACGACGAACTCAACGAGCGCGTCATCGACGAAGACCGGGTCTCCTCCGGGCTCCGCCGTCCAGCTCTTCCAGCTCTGCACGCCCCACCTGTCGCCAGCGTCCGGTCCTTTCAACAGCTCGAGCTCGCCGGTCCACGCCCCGCGAACGAAGCGGCCGTGGAGCGACTGGGGGGACTCCGCCCAGTGCATCATTCCGCGCTGCATGAGCTCACCGTGCCAGACGTCCTCGACGTCGACATCCATCACGTCGTACTGCTTCCACGCTTCGGCGCCGTGGGCGTCCGCGAGCGCCTCGAGCCGAGCCGTGCCCTCAGCGCGTGCCTCGGGAGTATCGTCGACGAGCGAATCAGGTCTCAGGTCGGCCGTGTGGAGCGCGTTGTACGCGACGAGTACGATCACCAGCGCGAACAGCACGACGAGGAGGCGTTTCGCCCAGCGACGGATTCCAGATTCAGCCATGGTGCGCCGCTACTTCTTCCAGAGCGGACGCTTGAAGCACCAAACCGTTTCGCCGGAACCTCCGGCTGACGTGACGAGTTCCCAGCCTTGCTGGCCCATCTTGTTCGCGCGCTCCGTGACCTGGACGACACCCGACGCGGCGAAGCACTGATACTGCCACTGGGTCTTCTTGTGAGGATGGTTCTCTGCGTATACCGGTTCCGCCTGCGTGGTCAGCACAGCGGCAGCGATCGCACCGATCATGAATACGACGACGATGATGCTCTTCATGGGTCTTCCTCCGGGGCGGGCATATAGCACGGGGGCACGTGCCCCCAAGAACGTCCGCGTGGAGACGCTTCGGTTTCCGCGTCCTGTCAACCGAGCAGGTCCGCGACGCGGTGAACGTCGTCCGGGTCGGACGTGGTCGGAACCAGCAGTACCTCGTCCGCCCCGGCGTCCTCCGCTTGTCGAAGGGCCGTCCGTAGGGCATCGGGGGTGGTAGCGACGCAGATCTGTTTCACGTTCTCACGTGCGACCGGCGCCATGAAGTTGAGGTAGCGGTCGAGGTAGGCGTCGAGCTGTCCCCGGGCTTCCGGCCCGAGCGCGTACCAGAAGCCGGTAGCAAGCCACGGCGCGGGCTTGTCGCGCGCCTTCCAAGAACGTCGGGCGGCGTCGAACTGTAGCTCCATCTCCGCCTGGGCCGGCCCGAAACTGAATCCGCAGAGTCCGTCGGCCCACCTCGAGGCGACCTCGATCGATTCGACCATGAGGGAGCCCGCTAGCAGTTTTGGACCGCCCGGTTGAACGGGCTCTGGCCCGACCGGGCGCGCTCCTTCGACGACGGGTTCTCCCCGCCAGACGCTTCGCATCGTTTCGACGCTCTTCGCGAGTCGCGTGAGACGCTTGCCGAGCGGCGCGTCGACCGACTGGTAGTCCTGTTCGCGACCGCCGACCCCGAGTCCGGCAACGAATCGGCCGCCGGAAAGAACGTCGATCGTCGCAAGCTGCTTCGCCAGCATCACCGGGTGGTGGAGCATCGGTACGAACACGCCGCTCACGATGCGTACGCGCTCGGTCAGTACGGAAGCCGCTGACAGTGCGGCGGTCATGTCCGGGTTGTAGAAGGAGATTCGCTCGCCGGCGGCGAGGCTTGCAAACGGTCCGCCATCGATGCGCGAGCACCACGCGGCAAAAGTGTCTCTGTCGAGCCCCGGCGCCATCACCGGGAGGTTCATGCCGATCTCCATGGAGCTTCCTTCTTGTCGTACGACCCAGGTCCGGGGGGTCGTTGCATCCTCTGGCGTTGCCGTCTAGGACTAGCTGCCCCGGCGGCCCAGAGGAGTGCCGCGGGGGCGAGGAGACAGCATGCGAAACCCCAAGGACTTCTTCAAACCCATGGCCATCGGGGCCCCGGATCCCGTTCGAGAGATCCCGTTCCGGCCTTCCCGGATGATTCACTTCTTCGATCCGAGCAACGCCAAGATGGCGGCCAAAGTCCCCGCCATGGCCCAGAAGTGCGACGTCCTTCTCGGCAACCTCGAGGACGCGGTTCAGGCCGACAACAAGATCGCCGCGCGCGAGGGGTTCGTGAAGATCGCCCAAGAAACCGACTTCGGCGACTGCCAGCTTTGGACACGCGTCAACAGCCTCGACAGCCCCTGGTTCCTCGACGACGTGACGCAGATCGTTCAAGCGGTGGGTGGAAAGCTCGACGTGATCATGGTTCCGAAGGTCGAGGGACCGTGGGACATTCACTACGTCGACCGGCTTCTCGCCCAGCTCGAGGTTCGTGCCGGGCTCGACCGACCCATCCTCGTCCACGCGATTCTCGAAACCGCGCTCGGCGTGGCGAACGTGGAGGAGATCGCGGCAGCGAGTCCGCGCATGCAGGGGATGAGCCTCGGCCCGGCAGATCTGGCTGCGTCTCGACGCATGAAAACCACGCGCGTCGGCGGCGGGCACCCGGGCTATCTGGTTCGGACGGACCCCGATCCCGACAACCCGGACGCAGCGCGTCCGACGGCGCAGCAGGACCTTTGGCACTACACCATCGCGCGCATGGTTGATGCGTGCGTGTCGAACGGCATCTTCGCCTACTACGGGCCCTTTGGAGACATCCGCGACACGCTCGCCGCCGAGGATCAGTTCCGGAACGCGTTTCTCCTCGGGTGCGTGGGCACCTGGTCCCTCCACCCCGTTCAGATCGACATTGCCAGGAAGGTTTTCAGCCCCCCGGTGGACGAGGTGCTTTGGGCCAAGCGTGTGATCGAAGAGATGGGCGACGGCACCGGCGCCGTCATGATCGACGGCAAAATGCAGGACGACGCGACCTTCAAACAGTGCAAGGTGATGGTCGACCTCGCGCGCGCGCTCGCCGAGAAAGACCCCGAACTCAAGGCCGCCTACCAGTTCTAGGAGATACCCATGACCGCGGAGCATCGACCCCGACGCAGTGTCCTCTACATGCCCGGTGCCAACGCCCGGGCGCTCGAAAAGAGCCGAAGCCTTCCGGCCGACGGCCTGATCTTCGATCTCGAGGACGCCGTGGCGCCCGACGCGAAGGAAACCGCGCGAAAGCAAGTGATTGCTGCGGTCGACACCGGCGGCTACGGCCGACGGGAGATCTTCCTTCGCACCAACGGACTCGATACGCCCTGGGGATACGAAGACCTCGTGGCGGCGGCCAGCGTCCGGCCCGATGCCGTCTTGCTTCCGAAGGTCGATAGCGCAGAGATGGTCCGGAAAGCCGAAGCCGTGCTCCTCGAGCATGGAGTACACGAAAGCGTGGCGATTTGGTGCATGATGGAAACGCCGCGAGCCATGCTCCGCGCGGAGGAAATCGCGGACGCGAGCCCGCGCCTCGGCGGGTTCGTCATGGGTACCTCGGACCTCGCGAAGGACCTGCAGGCTCGTCACACGAGCATGCGACTACCGCTCATCACGTCTCTTGGGCTTTGTATGCTGGCTGCCAGGGCCGCCGGCATTGCGATCCTCGATGGGGTCTACCTCGATCTCGGCGACGCGGACGGCTTCGTCGACTCGTGCCGCCAAGGCGTGGAACTCGGCTTCGACGGCAAGACGATCATTCATCCAAAGCAGATCGAGGGTGCCAACCAAGAGTTCGCGCCGTCCGACGAGGAAGTCCAGTTTTCTCGGCGCGTCATCGAGGCCTACGCCGAGGCCGAGGCCGAAGGGAAGGGTGTCGTGCTCGTCGACGGCAAGCTCATCGAGCGGCTCCACGTGGAACACGCGCAGCGCACGGTCGCATTGGCTGAAGCCATCGCACAGTCCTAGGCGTTCGGGGCGCGAGTTCAGCGCGCGCCGTCCTGGACCAAAGCGAGAATGCGGTGCGCCGGCGACACGCTGCCCGTTCGACGCGACTTTCGGGCGATGGAGTGGCGAAACTCCATCGATCACGGGCATGTCTCCGCCGCATCACGGAATAGGTTCCGTACACCAAGGGTTTTCCAGGCATGCCCCAGGCGTTTCTGCTGTCGGAGGCTTTCGCCATGCCGCTCATTTCTCACGGACTCAATCGGGTCGACCCGGACATCGTGCGTCGACTCACGAACCGCGTACGCCTTCGAGGAGACACGACGAACGGTACGCTCGACGAACAGCTCCGGCTGATCGCGGAGCTCGATACGTTTTCGCTTGGTCGATGGCTTCTTCGTAACCAAGGCGGCCTCAACGCCAAGTGGACCGACTACCTCGTCGCGTCGACGCCGACGGTAGGGGAGCTTTCCTGCGAGCTAGAGCGCTTCTTGGTATACGGCGCACCGAGCGTCATCGCGACGCGCGAGCGGTTTGGCAATTTCCAGCGCGCGATTCAAACAGAGCTCCCAAGAGTGAACCGAATCGCATCGGTGCCGTGCGGTCGGATGGCCGACCTGCTCACCCTCCAATACGACGACCCTTCTCAGGTCGAGATCTTCGGGCTCGACCTCGACAGCGAGGCGCTTCGTTTGGCGGATGAGTTGGCCCGTGAACGGGGCCTCACGCGTCAGGTGCGCCTCCGTCGTGCTGACGCTTGGCGTATGCGCCTCGCGCCGGAGTTCGATCTCATCACCACCAACGGGCTATCGATCTACGAGCCGTCGGAGGCTCGGGTCGTCGAGCTTTACCAGCGGCTTGCCGCCGGGCTCGTCCCCGGTGGGCTCCTCGTGACGTCCTATCTGACGCCGCCACCCAACGTCGACCCGGACTCCCCGTGGGACCTCGAGGCCGTCGATTTCGACGCGCTTCGACTCCAGACGCTCATCTTCAAAGACATCTGCGATGCGCCGTGGGCCAACTACAGGTCGGAGGCCACCCTGTCCCCCATTTTCGAGGCGGCGGGCCTTCGCATCGAGCGAACGCTTTGGGACACGACAGGCGCGTTCCCAACGGTGCTTCTCCGCAAAGTGTGAGCGATTGAGACGCTCCGACCACGCGGGCTAGAAGCGGGCCACGTACTCGAGCCAGAGCCAGTGCTCCGGGTTTGGCACGCGCCGACGGGTGGATTCGCGGGCGTCGACGAACGCCTGCACGTCGTAGCGAACCCCGACGCGGTCTCGACCTCGGAGCGAGGCGACTAGGCGAACGTAGCCTCCGAGCCGTTGGGCGCGGTTCGCGCGCGTGGCCGCTCCTTCGACGTCGTAGCGAATGCGTCCGTGGAATCCGACTCGAGCTCCGAGCCGGGTCGAGACGTCGAGGAGCGCTCTCGTGTCGCGACGGGTGGGCTCTCCGGAAAGTCCTCTCCAAGCCAAGACGCACTGCGCCGCCGCGCTGAAAGCCGATCCGAGTGAAAGTGTCGCGCGACCGATGGCTCCGAGTCGCTGCGCTGCTCCGCGACGGTACGACGCGGAAAGCGCCCAGGACCACTGGTCCGTGATCGCCACGTCTGCTCGAACGTAGAGGTCGGCGCGTGCGCCCGCTGCGTTCGTCCTGCGCCAAAGGTCGGCGTAGGTGCGCAGCGCCACGCGTGCGCCGAGTTGGCTCGTCGTCCGAACTCTCAACCCGCTTTCGTTTCGTGTTCGGAGGCCGTCGGTTTCGTCTGGCGCCGATAGGCTCCTCGCGTAGGGATTTGCAAAGCGTGCGCCGTAGTACCGCGCGGACACGTCGATCTCCGTCGTGGGCAAGTCGGTGACGCTGCGAACCAGACCGGCGAAGCCGCCTCGCCCTGGCTGCGAGTCGAAACTCCGAGTCGCTTCGACGAAGAAGTCCTGGCTGCGAAAGCCAAGCGCGACGTCGACTCCGACTGCTCCGAATGGTCCCCCAAACGGGCGGCGGGCGGACTCCTGGTACCCGAGGGAAGCTCCGCCGATGCGAAAACGCGGCACGGCCGCGTAGCCCGTCACCCCGGCGCGCGCGCGCGGCCCCCAAACGACCCCAATATTGCCCCCTGCGAGGGTCTCCGCGGCCGCTCCGCGGATGCGGCCGGCCGGCACGACGGCTTGAGGACCAGGTCGGTCGCGCACGTAGACCCGGGGCGCTCGACATCCCGGAAGCTCGTCTCTCCGTGGATCGGGACAGGCGTCCGTTCGGGCAAGTTCGAACGACTGCGGGCTCAGCACCTGGTGGGAGCCCCACGCGTACAGCTGAAGCGAGCCGTGCCCCACGTCGATGCTCCTCGCACCGACGGCCACACCGGTGAGCCGCTCCGTCCAGCTGAAGTCGGGCCCAACCCGGACGTCACGGTCGTCCGGACACGGTGCGAGAACGAGCTCGCCAGCGCCCCGGCGACACCTCCGGATGAGGGAGTCGCCTCTGCGGACCTCCAGGTCGCCAAAAAAGCCGTTGGGCAGCGACTGGTTGGTCACGTCGAATGTGAGGCGCTGCCCGAAGCCGATTCGAAAGGTCCCGGCGATGATTCCCCAGCGCGCGCGATCCCAGGCAAAGTAGAACTTGGGCACCGCCAGGCGTGGCTTCTCGGGCGTGACGGAGAGGCCTTCACGGGCGGGGTCCCAGCGCAGACCGCCCACCTCGCTTCGCGTGAGCACGAGGACGACGGCC
Organism: Myxococcota bacterium; assembly: GCA_039177115.1. Taxonomy (GTDB): domain Bacteria; phylum Myxococcota_A; class Polyangia; order Polyangiales; family Houyiibacteriaceae; genus SG8-38. The sequence continues at coordinate 1,825 of JBCDFZ010000041.1, read as the reverse complement.
GCGTCTACACTCGAGATGGCCTTCACTCGGCTTTGGACCGCGGCGGCTGGGGGCTGCCGGTCGGTTCGGCCCGTGGTTTGAACCTGCACGCGTAAGAAGCCAGCGACCGACGCCCCGGTCATGTCGGATGGTTCGACGAACGCGTCGAGGGTGCGCGCAAGCCTCGGGCTGAGTATGCCCGCGTTCACCAGAAGGCCCAGGCTGCCGACGCTTCCGTGTTCGGCACGAAACCGAAGGATCGCGTCCACGTGCGCGAGCTCGAGGTTGGGCAGCGCGTAGAGTCTGTCGCGGTCGGCCTGGTCGAGGTCGACTTTGGTCTGGTAGAGGAGCAGCAGGGCGTTGAACGAATCGGCGGAAATCTGCTCCGAGGTGCGGAGGTCGTAGATCGCCTGTTCGTCCTCCACGTCCACGAACACCTCGAACGGGATGGCGCTTGCTTCTGCTTCCCACAGGGCGAGGGTGACCCCGGCCAGCAGCCTGAGTCGGCCCGCGGAAGCTACCCGCACACCGGATTGGGCTCACCGGGGGTACCGAAGTCGCCGTCGCCGAACGCGGCGACCGCGTCGCACACTCCGCCAAAGTCGTCACGCTGGGTTGCTGCTCCTGGAGAAGATCCTTCGTACGACACCTCCTCGAGCGGTATCCCCGCGACTTCGAGCGCGATCGTTTCATCTCGGTTGTTGAGAGAGATGTCGAGCGTGAAGTCTACGAATGGAAGCCCTCCGTTGGCTTCCGCGTCGTCGCTCCGGGCGAACACCAGTAGCGCGCCCGGATCGACGGAAAGGCACTCGTCCGATTCGAGCGGCGACCCGCGCCCGGAGCGATCGACCCAGGTGAGGCCGTTGAGGTCGGCTGCCGATTCGACGCGAACTTCCACCCACTCTCCCGCACGGCTATCGGCACGGCTCGGACTCGCGAGCCACTCCGTGATTCGGATCGTTCCCGGTAAAGGCACCTCGATGTCGCGCGGCACTCCCCCGTCGAGGCACATCCCCGGAGCAAGTTCGAGCGGACAGGGGGGGTTCGGTTCCCCAGGGGTGCCAAAGTTCCCATCGAGGTACTCGATGCCGGGCGACGGCATGACCCGACAGACCTCGCCGTCCTCATCCACCTGCCATGCAGCGCCCTCGATCGTATCGAGGTACGTCACGCGGTCGAGCACGTCGTCGCCCATCGCGAGCACGAGCTCCCGCAGCCCGGTGTTTCCGAGCCCGATGTTCAAGTCCGCATCGACGCGGGGAGCCGCAAACGGGCTCGCCCCGAGGACGACTCTCGACCCCGCGTCGACCGGATGACAGGACTCGAAGGGTGACGGACCCAAGGCGTCCACACCCGTTCCGAGACGAACCCCGGCCAGGTTGACCGGGGCGAGAAACGCAAGCTCGACCCATTCGAGGTCGTCGTCGGGGCCCGACGCGTTGGGCATCCACTCTTCGATGAACGCGTTGTCGGCAGTGGGGCGCGCAGGCTCGGTTCCGTCGGCACGGATACACGAGATGGGCAGTGCGGGCTCGGTGCAGCTCGCGTTTCGCGACCCTGGGGAGCCGAAGTTGCCCTCGAACGACGCCTGGCCGTCCCGCGGCGCGTGGCACCATTGTTCGGGGTCGTCGTTCTGTTCGGCGCTAGGGTCCTCTGCGCCGTCGAACTCGAGCGCCTGCCCATCGCGAGTGGAGGCATAGCGGACGTCGTCGACCAGCAGCGTCCCGCACCATAGGGAGAGGGCCGCGTCGGAGTTTCGGAGCGCGCCAAGCGAGGTGCCGTAGCTGTAGTCGATGTGCTGCGGTAGTTCGGCGCTTGTCGCGTTGCCGACGACCAGATAGTCGCC
>JBCDFZ010000040.1:0-53084 GCA_039177115.1 Myxococcota bacterium | reverse complement strand
GGGTGCCACTGTTTAGGGGCGCCACCGGCAGGCAAAGAGGAAACCATGGCACGACAGGCAGCAACACGAGAGACGCGCAGCAAGGCCACCCGCAAGAGTCAGGTGCAGGCCAAGGCCTCCAAGCAGGAGGAGCCGAAGTCAGGCGCGACGGCGGCGGCCGAGGCGCCGCAGGCCGAGGCCAAGACGTCTGCCGAGCCCTCGAAGGAGCAGCTCGAAAAGGCTCGTCTCGAGAGTGAAAAAGCGCTCAAGGAGTTCGAGCGCCAGGGTGCGGGCGACTCCACGCTCACCCGCTACTTCCGCGAGATGATCGGGCACCGCGTGCTGACCCCCCAAGAAGAGATCGAAGCCGCGAAGCGGGTGGAAAGGCTCGAAATCGCCTACTGGGAGGCTCTCTTCTCCTACCCGCCGTGTTTCGAGACGGTGGCCACCGTCGTGGAACTCCGCGTCGAAGACCAGCAGCTGCCCGAGGTGGCGGCGCTCCGCAAGCTCTGTCGCAGCGCAAAGGCGGACAAGCTCGGGAAGCGTCAAGAAGCCCGCTGGAACGACCTCTCTCTTCAGCTGGCGACCAAGATGCGCGAGCTCGATAGCGATCGGCTCTTCGTGCAGGAGTCCGACCGCGCCGTGCACCGGCTTGGCGGCGACTTTGCCGACGAGCGAGACATCGTCGGGGATCACGTCCGGATGACTCCCTCATTCAAGAAGTACCTCCAGCAGGTGCGAGCTGCCCAAAAGGCGCAGCAGCGCGCGAAGAACCGCTTCGTCGCCGCGAACCTGCGTCTCGTCGTGTCGATCGCCCGCCGCTACAACCGCGGCCGGCTTCCGCTCATCGACCTGATTCAGGAAGGCAACATCGGTCTGATGAAGGCCGTCGAGCGTTTCGACCACAACCGCGGATACCGCTTCAGCACCTACGCTTCGTGGTGGATCCGCCACGCGATCAGCCGAGCGCTCGCGGACAAGGGTCGCGCGGTCCGCATCCCCGTGCACATGCTCGACACGTACAACCGTGTTGCACGCGCGACGCAGGCCATCGCCACGCGGACCGGCAAGCAGCCGACTCCCGAAGAGCTTGAAAAGGAGACCGGCATCGCTGCCGAGAAGCTCGAGAAAATCAAGGGCTACTGGGCGGAGACCCCGTTCTCGCTCGACCGTCCCGTCAACGACGAGGACGGCCGGAAGTTCATCGACTTCCTCGAAGAGGAGAACGTCCCGACGCCGTACGAGCAGCTCGTCTCGCGCAAGTGGAGCGACGAGGTTCGCCGACTTCTCGACACGCTGACGCCCATGGAGGCGCGGATCCTTCGGTGGCGCTTCGGCCTCGACGATGAGGACGAGCTCACGCTCAAGGAAATCGGCGACAAGTACAACCTGTCGCGCGAGCGCATTCGCCAGCTCCAAGAGCAGGCGCTCGGCAAAATTCGCCGCCAAATCAAAGAGTAGGCCCCGCGCCTGACTGGGCTCAAACCCCACAGCCGCGTCGAGGCGTGGTAGAGAGCGGGCCATGAGCCTCAACGGAATCGGGGAGTTGATGACGGCCCTCGGGCTCGTCTCGCTGCTCTTTGCCGAACGGAACGCGCAGGGCGGGCTGCGAGCAGCAAGCAAGACCTTCGCCTCTCTCGGGTTCCTCGTTGCCGCCGTGGGTTTTGGCGCGTTCGATTCGTTCTACGGACGGGTCGTTTTCGTCGGGCTGGCGCTCGGGGCGCTCGGCGACGTGTGTCTGCTCGGAAAAGGTGAGAAGGCGTTCGTCGCCGGGCTGGTTGCGTTCCTGCTCGGCCACGTGGCCTACGTGGTCGCGTTCGCAACACTGCCGCTGAGCACACCGACCGCGTTCATCGCGGCCGTCGCCATGGCGGCCGTCATGGCACTCGTAGCCAACTGGGTTTTTCCGCATGCGCGCGACATGCGCTCGGCCATCGCGGTGTACATGCTGGTCATCGCAGCGATGTGCACGGTCGCCATCGGCGCGCGCGGCGAAGGTGCCCCTTGGATGATCCCTGCGGGCGCGATTCTCTTCACAGTGTCCGACCTCTCGGTCGTCCGCGATCGGTTCGTCGCGCCGGGATTCATCAATCGTCTTTGGGGGCTCCCGCTCTACTACGCGGCCCAGCTCATCATCGCTTGGAGCATCATGGCGGTGAACGGAGCCTCGTAGCGCGCTAGCTGGAAGCGCTTGCCAGTCGAATCCTCGGCAGTCGGAGCGCCAACACGAACGCGGCGTATGCGACCCCGGCGCAGATGAAGAATGTGCCGACCCCGATGGCGCTGTACGCGACGCCGCCCAGCACCAGACCGACTATGCTCGCGAGACTGCCGGCGCTTCCCGCAAGCCCCTGCACCGCACCCTGAAATCGGTCGGCCGCAACTTTCGACACCATCGACACCACGGACGGCCACATGATGCCGTTGCCAACCGCGAACAGCGCGGCAGCCACGTAGAGCACCGGCACGCTGCTCGACTGCATCAGAAGAAAGTTGGTCCCGAGTATCGGGAGACCGATGAGGATCAGGGTTGGCTCCGAAAGACGCTTCGATAGCCGCGCCAGGATGGGCCCTTCGACGAATACGATCATGGCGCTCATGACGGCGAAGAAGACTCCGATATCGCTGACGTCCCATCCGAGACCGCGGGCCGCATGAATGGGAAACGACGTGTAGTAGAAGTTGAAGGAAAGCAGGATGGTGAAGTAGAGCGCCATCATGAAGAGCACGTTCGGCTGACCGAGCACCGCGGCGAGGTTCGCTTCGCGGGTCCGTCCCGCATCGACGCAGTCTCGCGGCTCCGCGCCCATCTTGGTTTGGCAGTCGCGCCGTGGGCATGCTGCTGCCCCGGCGGGCGGACGCGATTCGGGCAACCCAAACGCGATGACCAGGATCCCGACGAACGCAATCACGGCAGCCGCGAACACGGGAAGCACCTCGCCGTAGCGCGTGACCCCGAGAACGCTGGCGAGCGCCGGGCCGAGGATCATGCCGAGGTTGGAGGCCACCCCCATGCGACCGAAGTTCTGATTGCGGTCCTCGGGAGATGAGACGTCTGCAACGTAGGCGTTGGCCACCGAGATGTTGCCACCCGTCAACCCGTCGAGCGCTCGAGCTGCCACGATCACAAGCAGAGGGAGGGTCAAGGTGAACTGGCCGAAACGCTCCGAGTCGACCTCGAGCAGGACGGTTTGCGGAAGAAACAACGCAAGGGCGAAAATCAGCCACGAGACGAGCGTGCCCATCTGACTGAGCAGCAGAATGCGGCGACGACCGAAGCGGTCGGACCATCGACCGAGCACCGGGGCTGCCAAGAACTGGAACGCCGGGTAGGTGGCGGCGACGAGCCCATAGATCAACGCGTTCCCGCCGAAGCGCGTCACGAGGAAGACGAGGAACGGAATCACGATGGTGAAGCCCATCGTTCCGACGAAATTGACGAGCAGGACGCCAGCGAGAGACGGCTTTGGGCTCCCGACCATGGGAGCTTTATGGAGCCTGCGGCCCGAGCCGCCAGGCTGGCCTACGGGGTCGGCAGCTCGGTCAGAATGAACGCGTAGTCGAGCGCCGTTTCGCGAAGGTAGTCGTACCGCCCGGAAGAGCCGCCGTGACCTGCGTCCATGTTGATCTTGAACAACAGCAGGTTGTCATCGGTTTTCTGGCTCCGGAGTTTTGCCACGTACTTCGCCGGTTCCCAGTACATGACTTGGCTGTCGTTCAGGGACGTTCGGACCAGCATGGTGGGGTAGTCGCCCTCCGACAGGTTCGTGTAGGGGCAGTAGCCCTTGATGCGGAAGTAGGCTTCCTGCTCGTTGGGGTTCCCCCATTCTTCGTATTCGCCCACGGTGAGCGGGAGCGAATCGTCCAACATGGTGTTCAGAACGTCTACGAACGGGACGAGTGACACCACGACCGCAAAGAGGTCGGGACGAAGGTTGGTGACCGCCCCCATCAAGAGGCCGCCCGCGCTACCTCCCATGATCGCGAGCCGATCGGAGGACGTGTAGTTCTGGTCGATGAGGTGCTCCGCGGCCACAGTGAAGTCGGTGAAGGAGTTCTCCTTTGCTTCCATCCGCCCCTGGTCGTGCCACGTTTTTCCGAGCTCGCCGCCGCCTCGGATGTGGGCGATGGCGTAGATGAACCCCCGGTCGAGAAGGCTGATTCGCGAATACGAGAAAGCCGTCGGGTACGGGTAGCCGTAGGAACCGTACCCCGCGAGGAGCATGGGGGCCGAACCGTCGCGAGGCGTCGTCTTCTTGTAAACTAGTGAAATCGGAATGCGCGTGCCGTCTTTCGCAACGGCCCAGATGCGCTCTGCTTGGTAGTCGTCGGGATCGTAGTCGCCGATGACCTCGAGCTGCTTGATCCGTTTGCGCTCCTCGGTCCTCGGGAAGTAGTCGTAGGTGGAGTCGGGCGTCGTCAGCGACTCGTACCGATAGCGAAACGCATCAGCGTCGAACACCTCGTTCTCGGCGGGGTAGAGCGAGTACACGGGCTCGTCCATGTCCACACGCCGGTGTTCCTCGTCCTGGAAGACGTTCAAGTAGGGGAGGCCGTTCTCGCGTTCGGACAGGACGAAGAAGTCTTCGAAGACCTGGATCCCTTCGACCATTACGTCAGCGCGGTGCGGAACGACCTCTTTCCAGTGAGCGCGTCCGGGTCTGGTCACGGGCGTGCGAACGATGCGAAAGTTCCGACCTGCGTCGTTGGTGCGAATGAGAAACTCGTTTCCACGATGGGCGACGTCGTATTCGTGGTCCTGCTCGCGTGGCGCAACCACCCTCCACTCACCCTTTGGCTCATCGGCAGAGGCAAAAGCCACCTCGCTCGTGGTGTGGCTGAACGATCCGCGAAACAGCACCTCGCCGCTCCGCGAACGCCAAACGGCGACTCGGAAGCGCTCGTCCGCCTCCTCGAACAGAAGGTCGTCCGGGCCATCGTCCCCGAGCGTGTGCCTGTAGACGCGGTAGGCGCGCTTGGTGTCATCGTCGACCGTGTAGAGAAACGTGCGGTTGTCGTTCGCCCAGGCGAACGATTTCACTTTCTCGATGCGCTCGGGGAGAACCTCGCCGGTTTCGAGGTTTTTGATTTGCAGCGTGTAGTCCCGGAAGCCGGTCTCATCGAGAGAGTACGCGAGCAGGCGACCGTCCGGCGAGACCTGGAACAGGCCGAGCCCGAGGAAGGGACGGTTCTCGGCGAGCGCATTCATGTCGAGGAGTACCTCTTCGGTGGAATCGTTGCTGGGCTTACGCCGATGGTAAACCGGGTACTGAAGCCCCTCCGTCGTTCGGCGGTAGTACTCGAACTCGCCCTTTCGATAGGGCGCACTGCGATCGGTTTCCTGGATCCGGCCGACAATCTCCTCGTAGAGCTCCTCTTGAAGGGATTCGGTGGCTTCGAGGATGCTCTCGGCGTAGGCGTTCTCTGCCTCGAGGTACTCTGTGACCTCCGGCGATCCTTTTTCGCGGAGCCAGCCGTAGTCATCGACTCGCGTGTCTCCGTGAAGAGTCACCGACTCGGGCTTCTTTGCTGCAACCGGAGGCGTCATGGTTGGGGGTGCGTGCTGCGATGCCGGGCGTGAACCCGAGCTACAGCTCGTCGCGACAAGCATCGCGCAACAGACTCCGATGACAACCCGCATGTCAGTCTCCTCCAGGATCCGGCTCGAGGGCATACTCTGCGAGCACGGCCACGATAGCGTCCGCGAGATCTCGCGCCTGCGCCTGCTTTCCAGCGATCCCGTTGGCGAGAAAGCTAAACGCGACGGAGCGATTCGGTTGACCGAGGACGTAGCCAGAGAGCGCGATGACGTCTCGAAGCGTGCCTGTCTTGGCACGGACCATCCGCCCACGCGGGAGTCGCTTGAGCCGCGACTGGAGAGTTCCGTCTGCACCACCGACTGCGAGCTGAGCCACGTACTCGGATCGAATCGCAGGGTCGCCGTACGCCGCGACGAGCGTGTCCGCCACGTGGCGGGGCGACACACGATTGCCGTCAAACAGCCCGGACCCGTTCACCAAGACGAGGCCCTCGACGTCGACGCCGTGATTTTGAAGCTCCTCCACGACCAGCTCGGCTCCGCGTGCCGAGGTCCCCGGCGTCACGTCTTCGGCGGCGATGATCTTGAGGACCATCTCGGCGGCGAAGTTGTCACTCCACTTTCCGACGGAGTAGAGCATCGTGCTCAGCTCGGACGAGGACATGTCCGCAAGTACGGGAAGACGCTCGCCAACCGTCGCGTGCTCCACTCGAAGCGGGCCCCTCATGCCAGCCTGCCTGAGCGCTCGGACCCACAGTGTCGCGGCGTGCGCCCTGGGATCAGGGATGCGTCGTCGGTAATAGAGCGTTCGGACCGCGCTCGGCACGTCGCCGCGAACCACCACTTGGAGCCTGCCGTCGGGAAGCTCTTTGTGGTCGATCTGTAGCCGCGGCGGCCCGCTCGCCTTGGTCGTCGTCTTGTTCTCGACGACGATGTAGTCGTCTGCGAGGACGCGCACTCGACCCGGTTCGCCCGGAGCAGGGCCAGGCCCGACGTGCACGGTGTAGCTGTTTCGGTCGACCGAGAATGCCGAGATTGCCGCGCGAAACGCGGCAGGCTCGTTGGGCTGCTGGTCGAATGCAGGCGGCAGAGTCTGCACGTCGAAATAACTCTCGTCGACCACGATTTGTTCCACGTAGTCGACGCCGCGGAGGCGGAGCGCCTGGGCAAGGGCGAACAGCCCACGATATCCGAGCGAGGGGTCTCCCGATGCCCGAAGGACCAGTCTATCGACCCGACCGCCCCGGAGGACACCTTCCACTTTGGTGGACGCGCGAAACGTCGGCCCGAGTCGCCAGAGCGCTGCCGCCGACGTCAGGAGCTTCTGGTTCGATGCCGGATTCAGGGGTCGATCGGCGTGTCTTTGGTAGAGTGACTTCCCATCGTGAAGCCGAACCACGTCGATTCCAACTTGATCCCCGAGCCCAGCATTCTGCACGAGGCGCGCGATCGCGCGCGCGACCTCTGGGGTCGCGTCAGGTCCGTCTGCAAGCGTCGGCAAGCTCACGAACCAGCAGGCGATCAGGGCCAGGCTGAGGAGCGCTCGGTGCGCCATCGCGCGAAGCCTAGCAGCGTGATCGCCTTGCTCCTAGTAGTTGGCGCCGCCTGCACTTCCTCGCAGTCGAGCAAGTCCGACGCTCTGGTCGTCGTGATTCCGAGAGACGCTGAACAGCTCGACCCGCGATTCGTTGGCGACCCGTACGGACTTCGCATCTCGCGCCTTCTGTTCGGCTCCCTCGTAACGATCGATCCGCGGACGCTCGAGGTGGTGCCGGACCTCGCCGAATCGGTCCAGGCGCTGAGCCCCACGAGCTACGAAGTCGTTCTCAAACCTGGGCTCCGCTTCTCCGATGGGAGCCCGCTCGAGGCGGAGGACGTCGCAGAGACCTTCCGCGGCGTGGCCGACCCGGAGCTTCAGAGCCGCTACGCTCGAACGTATCGCCGGATTTCGGAGATCGAGGTCATTGACCCGCGGACCTTGCGGTTCACGCTCCGAGAGCCGCACGCAACCTTCCTCACTGACCTCGAGCTGCCCATCGTACCGCGCGGGGATGCCCGACGCCGTGTTGCCACGGAGGAGGACCCGTACCCCGTCGGCGCAGGCCCCTATCGACTCACCAAACGTTCGCCTGGAGTGCTCGAGCTCGCGCCGAACGCCTACTGGCATCGCGGGATACCGAAGACGCCCGCACTCCGTTTCGTGGTCATCCGCGACGACAACACCCGCGCGCTCCGCATGCTCGCGGGCCAGGGCGACCTCGCGATCGGAGCGATCCCACCGCTCTTGCTGCCAATGTTCGAGGAGCGCGATGATTTTCAGACGAAGCGGGCGTCTGGGGTTTCCACGATGTATCTCGGCTTTCACACCGAGTCGCCGCCGCTTCGGGATGTTCGGGTACGCCAGGCAGTCGCGGCGGCAATCGACCGAGAACGCCTGGTGGAGGCCAAGTACGATGGAATGGCGAACGTCACCGAAAGCTGGGTGCCTTTGGGGCACTGGGCTCACGCGGATGCTCTCCCGAATCACGACTACAACCCGGACGAAGCGCGGCGCCTTCTCGATGAAGCCGGTTTCGAGAACCCTCCCGGCGAGAAACCCCGCATGCGGCTCATTCTACGGACCACATCGGACCGTTCGCGGCAGTCGATTGCGCGAGCCATTGCTGCCATGCTCCGAGACGTCGGAATCGAGGTCGACGTCCGGCCCTCGGAAGCGGCCACGCTCATCTCCGACCTCAATAAGGGTCGATTCGACCTCACGCTACTTCAGGTGCCCGAGGTCATCGAGCCCCACGTCCTCAGTTGGTTCTTCGAGTCGTCTCGTGTGCCCGGCGAGGGAGGCGAGGGCGCCAACCGCTGGCGCTACAGGAACCCCGCCCTCGACGCGCTGTTCGAGCGAGGACGGACCGAGTCCGAACCTGAGGTTCGTCGCGAAATCTACGCGGAGGCGCAGCAGATCCTCGCTCGCGATCTCCCGGTGCTTCCGCTCTGGCAGCCGGACACCGTCGCCGTCGCGAAAGACGGTGTCGACGTGGACGTGCCGCGCGACGGGCGCTTTGGAACACTGGCGTTCTGACCGCCGAGTGGTAGCGTTGGCAGCGTGATCCTGCGGGACCCGGTCCACGGCCTGATCGCCTTCGAGGGCATGGCGGAGCAGGTCATTCGCTCGCTTCTCGACACGCGGGAAGTGCAGCGCCTCAGAAGGGTGCGGCAGCTGGGGCTGGCTTCCCTGGTGTTTCCCGGGGCGGAGCACACGCGATTCTCGCACGCGGTCGGAGCGGCCTACGTGATGCAGTCCCTTCTCGAGCGAATCGACGCCTGCAGCGACGAGCTTCCAAGCGACCAGCGGCTCGATGCCGAGGCTCGTGCCGATGCGCTGGCGGCGGCGTTGCTCCACGATGCGGGGCACGGACCGTTTTCGCATCTCTTCGAGGAGGTATTGCCCCACGCCAAGCACCACGAGGTGTGGACGCAGGATCTCATCCTCGACGACGGGACCGACGTCCATCGAACTCTCGAGGGGATTTCGAGCGGCATGTCCACCCGCGTCGCGGAGCTTCTCGACGGCACCTACCGGCTTCGCTACCTGTGTCAGAGCGTGGCCGGCACGCTGGACGTCGACCGAGCCGACTATCTTCTCCGCGACAGTCACATGACCGGCGTCCGGTACGGCCTCTATGACCTCGACTGGCTTCTTCAGGCGTTGACCTTCGCATGCGTGGAGGGCCGGTGGGTGCTCGCCATTCAGGGTCGCAAAGGGCTGCCGCCGGTGGAGAGCTTCTTCCTCGGTCGACACTTCATGTACCAGCAGGTGTACCACCACAAAGCCACTCGGGCGGCAGAGGCGCTGGTGCGCGCAATCTTTTCGAGAGTGAGCGAGCTGATCTCGGACGGCAGCCCGCCGGACCCGTTGCTGCCAGCGTTTCGTGCGGCAGCGCTCGGCGAATCGCTGTCTCTCGGCGAGTATCTGCGCATGGACGACGCCGAACTCCTTACCTGCCTCGCCGACTGGGAGCACGGGGCGGATCCGGTGCTCGCAAGCCTCAGCCAGCGCCTTCGGTCTCGGGTGCTTCCGAAGACCATCCCGCTCCCCGACGCCAAGCCCGAGGTGTGGGATCTCGCTTACGGCGAAGCGCGAGCGCGGGTCGAGGAGCACGGTTTTCGGGCCGACCTGTCGGTATGGCTCGACATCGCCGAAGACGTTCCCTACGAGGAGCCAACCGGTAACGGGCACGAAGGGCTCTGGGTGACGCTGCGCCATCAGCCGCTGCAGCGCCTCGGAGACGCGTCGTTCCTACTCGGGCAGCTTCGAAACAAGCGCATCCAACGCCCCCGACTCATCTTCCCAGCCGAGCTTCGGGAGGAGGTCCTTCGCGCCATCCATCCCATCCTCGGCTGAGGGCCAAGCGCGGACGCGGGGTTTGCGGTAAGGTGGTCGACAGCGGGGCCAATCTCGGGGGGCCGCCGATCGCAGGCTAGGGAAGCGATGGCCAGGATTCTCATCGTCGACGACCAGGACAACGCGCGCGAGGTTCTCGCCGAGGTGTTGCGCACGGAAGACTACGACGTCGACGAGGCCAGCGACGGCCGCCGCGCCTGTGAGATGGTGACGGAGCAAAGCTACGACCTGGTGATCACCGACCTGCGCATGGGGGAGGTCGGAGGGCTCGAGGTGCTTCGCCAGACGCGCGAGGCCTCCCCGGTCACCTCGGTCATCGTCATGACGGCGTTCGGCACTATCGAGGACGCTGTGGAAGCCATGCGCTTCGGCGCCCACGACTTCGTCCAGAAGCCCTTCGTGGAGGAGGAGCTTCTCGTCAAGGTGGCCCGTGCAGCGCGGACTCGCGAAGCCGCAGGCGAGCTCCGAGCGATGGCCCACGACTTTCGGGAGAAGTACAACTTCGGAAACATCATCGGTCAGTCGGCCGAGATCCGCGACGTCCTCGGACGCATCGTTCGCATCGCTCCAACCGATGCTACCGTCTTGATCACGGGCGAAAGCGGCACGGGCAAAGAGCTCGTGGCGCGTGCGATTCATGCCAACTCACTTCGGGCAGAGCGGCCGTTCGTGTCGATCAACTGCGCCGCCCTCAGTGAGACGCTCCTCGAGAGCGAGTTGTTCGGTCACATGCGCGGCGCGTTCACCGGGGCCGTTCAAACTCGCAAAGGGTTGTTCGAGGAAGCCAACGGAGGCACCTTCTTCTTCGACGAAATCGCCGAAACCCCGCCGTCGCTCCAAGCAAAGCTACTCCGCGCGATTCAGGAGGGCGAGATCCGACGGCTCGGCGATAACAAGCCCATCAACGTCGACGCGAGAATCATCGCGGCCACCAACCAGGAGCTCCGTCGGCTGATCGAAGAGAAACGGTTTCGCGAGGACCTCTACTATCGGCTCAACGTCGCTCGGTTCGAACTGCCGCCGCTTCGAGAGCGCAAGGAAGACATCGTCCCCATCGTCGAGACCTTCCTCGAGAAGTACGGAAGCAAGATGGGTCGAGAGGCATCGGTTGGTCCCGGCGTACTCGAGTACCTGATGAGTTACGACTTTCCCGGCAACATCCGCGAACTCGAAAACCTCATCGAACAGGGCGTGGCGCTGGCGCCCGACGGGCAGATCCAGCTTACAGACCTCGTACCGAGTTCGGGCAACGGCAGTTCTCATCTAGCGCAGCGATCCCTCGCCGACATCGTCCAGGAGGCCGAGCGAGACGCCATCGTTCGGGCGCTTCGCGCTTCGGCCGGCAACAAAGAGCGCGCCGCCGAGCTGCTTGCCCTCAGCCCCACCACGCTCTGGCGCAAGATGAAGCGCTTGAGCCTCGAGTGGCCGTAGGCGCCAGTCAGCGTACATGTCGGTCGAGCGCGGCGTCGACCACGGGTTCGGCGTAGGTGTCTTCGGCCAGGCGCTCGAGCGAGTCGGCTACGCGTTCCTGCGCCTCCGCGACCCGATCCTCGGTCTCGTTTGGCTCTTCGTCGCCATCATCGTCTTCCACGGGTTTGGTTGCCTCGAAGACCTGGTCTCCAATGTGCTTCGTGATGCGTTCGGTGGCCACGCCTACCTCGTGCCCAAGCTCCTGCGCCTCGCTCGTCGCGGCGATCCGCATGACGTGCTGAAACGGCGTTCGTTCACCGAGTCGCGCAAAGAAGAACGCGTAGGCCACAAACCCGACCACGGCCCCCCGCCAGAGCAATCGAATGGTTCGACGAATCATCCCTCTGCCCTACGGATACCATAACTCCTCATTTTCTTATGAAGATTGGTTCGTTCGACCCCGAGCAGCGTGGCGGCCTTCGAGATGTTCCAACCGACTTCATCAAGGGTTTGAAGGATATACTCCTTCTCCACGTGGTTCCGATAGTCCCGGAGGGTCATGCGCTCTCCGGCGGCGTCTCGAGGGGGTGGAAGGTCGGGTTTGCTGATGGCTTCGCGGCGCCCTTCGATGAGCACGCCCTCGTCCGGAAGGTCGTCGAAGACGATTCGGTCGCCGCTCAGAATCGCCATGCGTTCGACCACGTTGCGGAGCTCGCGAACGTTGCCCGGCCACGGACGCTCGGCGAGTGCCTCGAGCACGTCGTCCTCAATCGGTTTTTCCCGAAGGCCGTTGGCGATCGAGAACTCGCGAAGGAACCCCTTTGCAAGGAGCGGGATGTCCCCCTTTCGGTCTCGGAGCGGTGGGCTGACGATGGGCACCACGTTCAGCCGGAAGTAGAGGTCCTCGCGAAACCGACCCTCTTGCACTTCGACTTCGAGGTTCTTGTTGGTTGCCGCAAGCACACGGACATCCACCGCAATGGATGCCTCGCTTCCGACGCGCGAAATCTCGCCGCTTTGAAGAGCTCTCAGGACCTTCGCCTGGGCGCTCGCGCTCATGTCTCCGATCTCGTCCAGGAACAGCGTCCCTTCGTTGGCAAGCTCGAACATGCCTTTTTTGCGACCTTGAGCGCCGGTGAACGCGCCGCGCTCGTATCCAAAGAGCTCACTTTCGATGAGCTCGGCGGGAATCGCAGCACAGTTCACCTTCACGAACGCCGCGTCGGCGCGCGGACTCAGCCGGTGAATGGCACGCGCGATGAGCTCTTTCCCCGTGCCGCTCTCGCCCGTGATCAAGACTCTACCGTTGGTGGGAGCCACCTTCTCGAGCTGAGCGAAGAGGGCGCTCATCACCGGGCTCTCGCCGATCATCTCGTATCGATGCTCGACGTCGGCGCGGAGCTTCTCCACCTCACGCTGGAGCTGCCAAGTTCGCAGTGCGTTTCGGACGCTGACGAGAACCCGGTCGCGGTCGAGGGGCTTTTCGAAGAAGTCGGTCGCCCCGAGCTGAACGGCCTGCACGGCCTCGGCGAGAGACGTGTGCCCCGACACCATCAAGACGGGAAGTCGACGCGTTTCCGGCTGGCTTCGAATCTTGGAGAGCGCCTCGATGCCGCTCATCTTGGGCAGCCGCACGTCGAGGATCACGAGGTCGACCTCGCCGCTGCCGAGGGTGTCGAGCGCGTCCTCGGCTGACCCCGCCTCGAGGGTGTTGAAGCCCGATCCCTCGAGAACCATTCGGAGCGTTCGTCGAATGTTCTTCTCGTCGTCGACGACCAGAATCGTTGCAGCCATGTCGGAACCTTATATCACGGGGCCGAATCGCTCACCCAAAGAGTGATAGAGTGCGCCGTGAGTGATTGACGCCGAAACCGCACAGAGTCGACTACGCGCGTTGCTCGACCGGAATCGACCGCCAACGGGGGGCGTCGACCTCGACGACATCGTGCGCGAGACCTCGCCGCTGCTTCCTCTCCTGAGCGAACTGCCTGACGTCGAACGTGCTTCGGGGGACTACGATTCGTTCCAGTTTCGCGAATGCCTCACGGTGCTGACGCTTCTCGGTCGTCGCCTCGCGCTGCTCGACCTCACGCCCACCGCCGCGGTCCAAATCGTGCAGCTCGCGCTGCGCTCTGCGGAGGAAGACGATGCACTCCCTGCGCCGAGGTTCGCCGAGCGCGCGGTGGCCGCCGTGATCGAGGGCTTCGTGATGGGTCGCGAGGAACGGGTCCTCGAGCAGCACGAGCGTCGCGCATCTCTCCCACTTGCCCCCATCCGCCTCGACGAAGGGCTTTTCGCGCTCGTCATCAGTGGGGTTCACGACGCGGCCGTGCTCCGAGAGCAGGTCGACGCGCTTGGGCGAGCCATGCTCGACGCCGATGCCGAGTTCGCTATCGTGGACCTTTCACAGCTCGGGGAGCCCAATCGGGAGCGCGCCGCCGCCATGCTCTCGGCGGACGAGGTGGTTCGGATGCTCGGCGGCCGGTGCTTCTTCTCGGGGGTAGACACCCGATGGCAGGCCGCGATCGCCGAAGCTCGGATCGACCTCGCGATGGTCGACATTCATCGAGATTTCACAGGGGCTATGACTGCCGCCCGCGCTGCCGAAAGCAGCCGACCCCCCAAAGCACCGGGCCCATGGCGCCGACTTCTCGGCTTCCTCGGGAGTTAACCCTTCCAAAAACGTCCCTTTCCACTCCTTTAAACAGGTGGGGCCTTTGACCCGTGTTGGGGCGCTTTGGTATAAGCTCGTGGACCCATCGAGGAGCAATTTCGCTTCAGATGGTGGCCACTTAGAGGGGAATCACGATGCGCCGGATCGTTGCGCTTACAGTCGTCGTGGCGTGTTTCGGGGCCACGGCCGCGGTTGGGGTCGCTCAAACCGGAGACGGGCCCGCGGCGGAGACGCCAAAGGCCGCGCCAGCCGCGAGGCCTGCGAGCGCACCCGCCGAGCCCATCGACGCGGGAACGTACGCCGTCCGGCTGCGCGACCTCGAGCAGCGTGTCAACGAGCTGAAGGAGCAGATCTTTCGCTCGAAAGCCAGGCTGTCGCTGCTAGCCGAGACCGTGCTTGAAGGGGTCGTCGGCGGAGGCCAGGCGGTGATCATTCAAGAGAACCGCATGTCGGAGGGCTTCAAACTCGTTCGCGTGGCCTACGCCCTCGACGGCGCACCGATCTTCACGAAGGCCGACGAAGAGGGGACGCTCGGAGAGCAAAAGGAGTTCGAGGTCTACAACGGGAGCATCGTGCCGGGCGAGCATACGCTCACCGTCAACCTCGAGTACCGCGGCCACGGCTACGGCGTGTTCTCTTATCTCAAAGGGTACCGCTTCAAAGTTCGGTCCACTTACACGTTCACCGTCCCCGAGGGACGCGTCGCTACCGTCGTGGTCGTCGGATACGAAAAGGGTGGGCCGACGACCCCGCTCGAGGAGCGTCCGGCGGTTCGGTACATCGAACGCATCGAGCGGCAGGCGCGGCCTGACGCAGAGGGTGAGGTCGAACGGTAATGCCACGCCGTGGGGCGACTCCATCGCCGCCCTCACCGGAAGCTGGAAGAGGGTGCGTCGTACGTCGGGAGCGAGCGGCAGTCGGCTCGGTCGTCGTCTTGCTCACGGCGACGTTGTTTGCCTCCGCGTTGGCGTCGGCGCAGGACCTCAACGAGCTCGGAAAGCAGCTTGCCGACGTGGAGTCGGATGCCGACCGTCTTCTTCGCCAACGCGTGCACCCTGAGGCTTTGCGTAGCGACACGTTCGTCGAAGAGCGTCTCACGGACGGAGAACTCTACCTGCGCCTCGGAGACTACCTGCGCGCTGCGATCCTCTTCACCGACGTCGTCGAGCACTACCCCAATCATCGGGCGTATCCCGAAGCCCTGTTCTTGCTCGGCGAATCGCTGTTCCTCGCGGGCGACAATCTAGGAGCAAAGCGGCGCTACGAGGAGGTCATCGACCGCGGAGGCCAGCCTGGGTTCGCGTCGTTCCTGGAGCCGTCGCTCAGTCGACTCATCCAAATCGCGATCAACACGCAGGACTTCCGTGGAGTCGACGCGTACTTCGCGAAGCTCGAAGCGCTGCCCTCGGCGTCCCTGTCGGTTACCACGGCGTATTACCGGGCCAAATACCTCTACAACCGGGCCATCCCCATCGGGCAGGTCATGAACGCGCCCCCCGACCAGCCGCTTCAGGGCGTGAACACGACCCAGCTCGAGCAGGCGCGTCTGGGCTTCTTGGCCATTCCGAGCGGAACGTCGTACTCGCTTCGAGCCAAGTACTTCGTCGGCACTATCCACATCGTGCGACGCGAGTACGTGGACGCCATCGCCGCGTTCCGAACCGTGCTAGGGCAGGAGGCCCTGAACGAAGAGGAGGGCGAGGTCGTCGAGCTGACCTATCTCGCGCTGGGCCGCCTGTACTACGAAACCGAACAGCTCGAACAAGCGGTGGACGCCTTCAGTGCCGTGCCGCAGACATCGGCGCACTTCGACGTCGCCCTCTACGAACTCGCCTGGACCTACATCGCCATGGGAGACCCGGTGCAGGCCGAGCGCGCGCTGGAGGTGCTCTCGATCGCCGCGCCGGCAAGCCCCCTGAACGCGGATGGGAAGGTGCTTCGTGGCGAGCTCCTCGCCCGCGCAGCGCGGTACAACGAAGCGGAGGCAGTCTTCGACGAGATCCGCGAGGAGTTCGGACCCATCGAGGCCCAGCTCAACCAAACGCAAATCGATCACCCCGATTTACCGTCGTATTTTCGAACACTTGTTCGCCAAAACTTTCAAGACTTCGACATGGATGCGTTTCTGCCGGAGGACGCGCGCGCATGGGTCCGGGTCGA
The DNA here is from genome assembly GCA_039177115.1 of Myxococcota bacterium. Classification (GTDB taxonomy): domain Bacteria; phylum Myxococcota_A; class Polyangia; order Polyangiales; family Houyiibacteriaceae; genus SG8-38. The sequence goes on along the minus strand of JBCDFZ010000040.1, from coordinate 36,923 downwards.
AGGCGACTACGAGCGGGCGCTCGGCGTGCTCGCCGACCTGAGCGAGGCGAGGCAGCTCGTGGACGAAACCGACGAGCTGGCGGCCCGGGTGACCGCCGTGCTCGCGGCGCCCAACGGGCTCGCGGTCTTTTCGGATCTCCGACGGCAGCGGGAACGAACCACGGCGCTCCGCAACCGGCTCGCGGTCCTCCGCGGCGCCTACATCGACGGGGAGGAGCGGGCGCTGTCTTCGGCTCCCCGGACCTCGCAGGCCGACCGGATTCGAACCAGCCGACGCGAGCTTCAAGCCAAGATTTCCGCGATGCCGGTGCAAACTGAGGAGTTCGTGGAAAGGGACTTCGAGGAGATCGACAAGTTTCGCGCGCTCGAACGCGAACTCCAGGGGCTCCGGGTCGAGATCCTCGGCCTGGAAGCCCGCATCGTCGCCTCGAAGAACGGCATGGCGGCCGTCGACCCGACCAAGGTCGACGAAGAAGCGATTGAGGCACAGTTGAAGAGCCACGAAGCCGAGATCGCCGAGTACGAGGGCGAGCTCGTGCAGATCCGTCGACGGCTCGAGGTCGGCCGGCTGCACGTCGGCGTCGGTGACAAGCGATACCAGGCCGACGATCTCGAGCGGGCCAGATTCAAAGAGCTGGTCGAGCGGGAGCGCTCGATCACCGGGTCCGGCGGCGCCGCGTTCGACATCGCGCATGGTCGCATCGCCGCCACCGAACAGAAACTCGACAGACGCGACGCGGAGATCGACGCGGTGGTCCGGACGCGAGTTCGCCGAATGATGCTCATCGTCGACGAAGAAACCCGGAACCTGACGCGGTATCGGCGCGCCCTCGCTTCACTCGAAGGGGAGACCGAAGAGGTGGTCGGTACGATTACCTACCTCAACTACCAGCGGATCCGGCTTCGATTTCACGACCTCGTTCTCCGCGCGGAGGTGGGCAAGGTCGACATCGCGTGGGCCAAGCGCGAAGACCACCGCCTTCGCATCGACGCGCTCACTCGAGAGCGCGCGCGCGAAATCCAGGCCCTCGACGACGAGTTCCGGGACGTGATGGACCAGGTCGACTCGGAGGTCGGTCGATGATCCGGACGCGCACCGTCGCGTTGACGGTTTTCCTGTCGGCGGCGTTCGCTGCGTCGACGCACGCGCAGGAGGGTTCGCCGGACGCCGACCGCGACGCGCCTCGCACCGAGGACGTGGACGCCACGCCTTGGGAGGGCGTGACGGACACCACGCTTCCGCCATTCCTTCAAGACACGGGGAAGCGCGTCGTCGACGAGCGCCCCATGCCGAGCGAAGCCCAGCTCGAAGCACTGCGCCAGCTCGAAGAGGAAGTCGGAAACTTCTCGGAGAGTGGCGCGACGTTTCGAGACACGGTCACGTCGCTCGTTCGGCGGGAGTACCTACAGCAGCGGCGGGAGCGGGACCGCTGGTACGGCGTGCAAATCGAGGCCGAGGACCAGGCATTCAACGAAGCGCGACGTGACGCGATCGCAGCCTTCGAGCGGTTCATCGCCAAGTACCCGGACGAACCGGTCTACACGCCGGACGCGATGTTCCGCCTCGGCGAACTCTACTTCGAAGAAAGCGCGGTCGAGTTTCAAGATCTCTACGACGAAGCCCAGGCCGCGCGAGAGGCGGGCGACCTGACGGCGGAAGACGACCTCCCCGCGTCGCCCGACTTCACGCCCACCATCGAGATCTACAAAGAGCTTGCACGCAGGTTCCCGAACTACGAGCGTTCCGACGGCGTGTACTATCTCATTGGCTACACGCTGAACGAGTCGGGGCGCCCGGAGGAAGCCGTGGCCGCGTGGCTCGCGCTGGTGTGCGCCAACAAGTACGACTACGACCCTGACTGGCGCCCGCCACCTGCGGGCGTGTCCGCGGCGCAGCTCGAACGTTACCCGGCGCTCACCCTCGGCGGACGCCCGCTCGGCGCTCCCGTCAACGGTCGGTTCGTCGACCCCTACGCGGACTGCAAGCCGACGTCGCCCGACGCTCGCTTCGTGAGTGAGACCTGGTTCCGAATCGGCGAGTACCACTTCGACGACTTCGGCGGTGAGAACGCGCTCGACCTCTCCATCGCCGCCTACGATCGCATCCTCGAAAACCCGGCAGACCGGAACTACAATCTCGCACTCTACAAGGTGGCTTGGGCCTACTACCGAGCGAGCCGCTACCCGGAGGCGATCCGGAACTTTGCGAAGCTGGTTCAATGGTCGGACGATGCGCAGCTCGAAACGGGCAAGGCTGGGTCGGAGCTTCGGCCGGAGGCGATCGAGTACCTAGGCATCGCATTCGCGTACGACGACTGGAACGAAAACCAAGTCGCAGATCGACTCGAGGGACAGCCAAACGGCATCGAGCGCATCCAAGACCCGACGCTCATGCCGCAAGACCGCCCCTGGACTCCCGAGGTATACTTCCAGCTGGGACAGGTCTACTTCGACGAAGCGAAGTACCCGGAGGCGATCGCCGCTTGGCGAGTCGCCATCGAGAAATGGCCGTACCACGAACGCACGCCCGAGGTGTTGAACGACATCGCCGTTGCCCACCAGATGCACAACGAGTTCGACGAGGCGGTGATCGCGCGCGGAGAGCTCACCGACTACGTCGAGGGTAGCCCGTGGTGGAACGCCAACATGGACCACCCAGTCGAACAGCGGAACGCGGAGCAGCTCGCGGAGAACGCGCTGATCGTCACCGCCGTGCACCATCACTCGACGGCACAGCGGCTTCGTCAACAGTGCGTCGAGGAGCGGAACGTACGCCTCTGCCGCGATGCCCAGCGAGAGTACAGTTCAGCGGCAAGCGCCTACCGCGAGTATCTCGAGCGCTACCCGAACAACCCTCAGGGCTACGAGCTCCACTACAACCTCGCGGACGCGCTCTACTGGTCGGAGGCCTACGAGCAGGCCGCCACCGAGTACGCGGAGGTGCGGGATTCCAACGTCGACGACGCCTATATGTCCGAATCGGCCAGGCGAGTCGTCGAATCGCTCAAACGGATCGCCGACCGAGACGTCGAAGAGGGCAGGCTCGTCGTTCGCGAAGAGGCGCCGCCGCCCGTGGGAGAGCCTCCAAGCGTCGCTCCCGTAGGCATGCCGGATACCGTGCAGCGGCTGGCGCGCGCTCGTGAAATCTATCTCACGCGGGTCAGCCCGAAACGTGACACCGAAGGTGTCCGCGCCGCGTACGACTACAACAACGCGCTCCTGCTCTACTGGTACGGGTACTGGCCACAGGCGAAGGATCGCTTCACGCGCATTTACGAGGAGCGCTGTTCGGGCCCGGAAGCGGACGCTACGGGACAGGTGGCTTGGGAGAATCTCCGCGCGATGGCTGTCGCGGAGAACGACAGCGACGAGATCCGACGACTAGCCACCGACATCCAAGATCGGGGCTGTACGTTCGCTGCGGGCGAAACCGCCATCGACTGCAGCAAAGCGGCGAACCGCGACCAGCCGATTTGTCGAGCGGGCGCCGATCTGAACGCCCTCGTTTACCAGGACGCGCTCGAAGTCTACAAACGGGCGGGCCAGGCCACGGGCGTGGAGCAACAGCGGCTCTACGAACAGTCCGCCACGATGCTGTTGAGTGCGGTGAACGCCAACCCGAACGACAAGCAGGCGCCCATCGCGCTCGAGTACGCGGCGCTCGCGCTCGAAGCCACGAATCGCTACGAGTCGGCGGGCACGCTCTACCAGAGAATCATCGACGACGTCGGCCCTCGAGAAGCCGAGGACGCGGAAGAGCAACAGAGTCTGGATGCGATTCTCGCCAACGCGCACTTCAAGCTGGCCTACAACGCAGCGCGCTACTTCGACTTCGACCGAGCCGTGGAGAACTATCGCGTGCTCGCAGATTCAAAGCGGTTTGCGACCTCGACGGACCCCACCGTCCAGCAGCGCCGGGCCGATGGGCTGGTGAACTCGGCGATCATGCTGGAGCAGCTTCAGCAGTACAAGGAAGCCACGCGCTACTACCGTCGCGTCTACGAAACGGTAGACGACCCCGCGGTGAAGCGCACCGCGCTCTACCGGATCGCGGAGATGGCCTACCGACAGCAGCGCTACGTGGAAGCCATCCGCGGGATGCAGGAGTTCATCCGGGCCTACGAAAACGACGGGCAGGCGGGCGACCTGGTCGTTCAGGCCTACTGGCGCATCGCGCAGTCCGAGCGCGCCAGAGGGCGAACCCGCGAGTACCGCTCGGCCCTCGCCGACGTCACCAAGGCGTATGAGCGCACCGGGCAGCCCGCAGGCTCCATCGCCGCCGGCTATGCGGCGGAAGCACGTTTCATCCTCGCGGACGGGCGCATCGACGACTTCGAGAAGTTCGAAATCAAGGTCGGCCGGCCCCGGACGATGGAGGGGTACACCAAGGTGCTCGCCAAGCAGATCGACGCGGGAAGCGCCGAGGCGCAGTCGATCGTCGAGGGCTACGAACCGGTGCTCGAGTACCGGCGCCCGCGGTGGACCATCGCATCGTTCGTTCGACAGGGCCGCACCTACGAGATTCTGGCGCGATCCGTGCTGAACGCACCGTTCGTCATGCCGATCGACATGCAGCAGCAGCTTCGGAAGCTCGACGAGTACGACCGTGAGGACATCCGACTCGAGGTCGAAGACCGGGTGCGTCAACTGCTCGACGAGCGAGTGCGTCCCATCGAGTGCTTCGCCGTGGCGCGCTACGCCCTGGCGGCCAGAGCCGCTCGCGCGGGAAGCTTCGACGACGAGTATACGCGCACCGCCATAGACAGGCTCCAAGCCTACGGGGACGAGCGCATCGCGGAGTGCATCGCGGAGGCGCAGGCGCGCGATCGTACGTTCCAAGGGTACACACCGGGTGAGTTCGCACGGTCGCCACGAGGCCAACCGATGGAGATTCGACCCGGAGTCTCGCCACCTGCTATCACCGAGGAGAATCCGTGATGCGGTTGGGGGTCTACATCGTGCTGGCGCTCGCTCTTGGGCTGACGGCCTGCCAAGGAGGAGACTCCGACGTTTCTGGCACTGAAACCTCGAGCGGGGGCGAGGCGGCCCAATCGGGTGCGTCGACCGGAGCGGACGAAACGGGGGTAGTCGCGACGCCGGGCACAGAGACCGTCGAACAGAGCCCGTGGGGCGCGACCAAGGCCGAACAGTGCAGACGAGTCGAGCGCCCTGTGATGTCCACCAAAGCCCGAAAGTCATTCGACGCGGGGCTTCAGGCGCTCTCCAAGAACGACCTCGCGCGAGCTGAAGCCGAATTCAAGGACGCCCTCAAGAAAGATGGCGACGCCTACCCAGCGCTCTACAACCTCGGTGTGCTCGCGGATCGGGAGGGCGATGAGCGAGAGGCGCTCGGCTACTACCAGCGCTCCCTCGCGGCGCTCGCGGACTACGAACCGGCCGCGCGGGGCATCGTCGCCATCGAGCTTCGGCGCGGCGATCCGCGGCGCGCCGTCACCATCGTCGAGCCGATTGCGCGCGACTACCGAACGAACCTCGAAATCCAGGCACTCTATGCGGAGGTGCTGGTCGAGTCGCGGCGCTACGAGGAGGCCTGGATGGCAGCAAGGCGAGCGCTCAAGTGCGACGAGCGCTTCGTGCCTGCGCTGATCGCCCTGGTGAAGGCCAGCCGGGCCCAAGGCCGCGACGAGCTCGCCGAGTCGATTCTGGCGCAGGCCCTCGAGGTCGACCCGGAGGAAGCCGAGCTTCACTTTCTCCTCGGAGAGCAGCTCAAGGACGAACCCGGAAAGCTGCGCGAAGTCCTTCAAGCCTACGAACGTGCGGTGGCGCTTCGACCCGACTACGCGGAAGCGCGCATGGCGCTCGGCGTGCAGCTCCTGGCCGGCGGGAACTACGCCGAGGCGGCGTCGCACTTCGAAGCCGCCGAGGAGCTCGTCCCGACGCTTCCCGCGGTCCACGTCAATCTCGGGGACGCCTATCGGGCGCTCGAACGGTGGACCGATGCTCAGAATGCCTATCAGCGCGCACTCGAGCTGGAGTCGAAGCTCCCCGAGGCTCATTTTGGGCTTGGACTGCTGTATTTGAGTGCGGGCGGCGATTTCCCGGGGCTCGACGAGATCCCCGCGTTCGAAAAATCGGTTTCCGAATTCAAGACTTACCGGCGTCAGATGGGTCCGCGCCTTCAGCGAGACGATCCGTCCGAGGAATACTTGCGTGACCTGGACCGGATGATCCAACGTGCCAAGCGGAGGATGGAGCGGGACAAGGAGAGGGCCGCCCGTGAAGCCGAGAGAGGACCGAGAGAGGACGGAACCCCATGAGACACGTGGTATCGCTAGCGCTTGCGTGCGCGCTGTCCGTCGCCGTCACGGCTCCGGGTTCGGCGCAGGAGACTAAGAAGAAGCGGCAGCCTCGTGTCATCCAGCTCGAGGAGATCGTCATCGAAGGTCGGGTGCAAAAGCCGAACGCGTTCTACATCCTCAACCGTTCCAACCTCGGATACGAAGTTCTGGAACTCAGGACGACGTTTCTGCGAGACGTGGTCCGTAGCGTCCAGGAAGAACCGTTCTGATGACGCAGCCCCAAAGCCAGAAGCCGCCCACCAAGCCTGGCGCCATGACGATGGCCATGCAGGCCGTCCCGGCTCGTCGGGGTGGACCGAAGGTTCTTCGTATCGGGCTCTTCAAAGACAAGAAGATTGTCGAGGAGCGCATCGTTCGTCGTCGAGAAACGGTGTCGATTGGGACCGCAGCCAAGAATCACCTCCTAATCAAGGCGGGGACGCTCCCCGAGAAGCTCGAGTCACAGTTCGAGCTCTTTCAGCTGGTCGGCGACGACTACATCCTGAACTTCACCGCGTCGATGACGGGAAAGGTCGCGCTCCCAGGAGGCGTGCAGCGTCTCGAGCACCTGCGCGAAACCGGGGCCGCGCGAGACGCGGGAACGCACTACCAGATCAAGCTAGCCGAATCCTCTCGCGGGAACATCCGCATGGGAGACTTCACGGTCTTCTTCGAGTTCGTGACGGCTCCTCCGATCACGCCAAAACCACAGCTTCCTGCGGCCGTTCAGCGAGGTTTCGCAAAGAACATCGACTGGACGTTCACCACGTGGGTGATTTTCTCGTATATGCTGTTCTTCGGCACAATCATCTACCTCGAAAACGCCGACTGGGAAATCGAACAAACCACCCAGGAGGTACCGGAGACGCTCGCGCGTTTGGTGTTTGAAGCCCCGGTCGAGCCTCCCGACATCGAGGAGGAGGTCGGCGACGCGGATGAGCCGGCCGAGGAAGAAAAGGCTACGGAGAAGAAGCCGGAGCAGAGAGCAGCGGAGAAGCCCGCACCCGAACGGGGGCCCGCGCCGGCCGCGAACCCCGTCGTGAGTGCCGAAGCGCGCGCTCGAATCGCGGAGGAGGCCGCCGCCCAAGCGGAAGCCATGCTGCTCGGCGCCCTCGGCACCGATGGAGGAGCGCTGAGTGACGTTCTCGCGGGCGGCGCCGTGACAGGCAACGCGGCCGACGTGCTGGCGCAGGCGTCCGGAGTCGGCGTCGCCACGAAGAGCCAGACCGGGACCCTCCGGACACGGCAGGGCGGGGGCAGCGGACAGCAGGCCGGCCTCGGTTCGCTGAAGGCGTCGAAGGGCGCCGGCAAGGCCGCCAAGGAAGGCGGGGCCGTCAAAGAGCGCGCCGTACGCGGAAACGTCGGCATGCGTAGTGGCGGTGACGTGGGGGGCAGCGGCGAGTTCGATGCCGCCCTGGTGCAACGTCAGATCAAGCAGCGCATCAAGTCGATCACGCGCTGCTACGAGTCCGAGCTTCGCAAGAACCCCTCGCTGGCAGGTAAGGTGACGGTGACCTTCACCATTCAGGAGCGGGGCAACGTGACGGGCGCGAAGGCCAGCGAGAATACGACCGGGAGCCCTGCCGTGGCCGACTGCGTCACCCGGACCATCAGCCGGTTCCGATTCAACCCGGGACCGGAGGGTGGCAGCGTGACGTTCCGTTATCCCTTTGTTTTCCAGCCGCAAAACTAGTTTTTGGCATGGAGGGACTTTTGCGTCTTAACTGTAAGCTTGCAGGATTGACTTGAGATGGCCGCCGCGTATAATCGGCGCAAGTCAAGGGGATCGTTGATGTTTGCTCGAATCGCGCCACTTTTCCGGGTGAGCCTGGGGCTGCTGCTGGCCGGAGGTGGCCTTGGCTACGCGGTCGCGCAGGGTCCGGAAACCAACGTCGACGTCGTGAAGGTCGACCCCGTGAGCACCGACGCCAACGCCCCCGCGCTCTCGCCTGAACGGCAGGCCGCCGCAACGGAGGATGCCATCGCCAAGGCCTCCGCCACGTGTGACGCTCAGGAGAAGGCGCTCCAGAGCGCCAACCGCGAGAAGGACATCATTCGCGCGACCTGCTTGGACGACAAGCTCGCGCAGTGCGCTGCGAACCTCCAGAACATGAAGCGTCGACAGTCGGCGCTGAACGATGCAATTCAACGCAACGACACCGGAAGCCGAAACCACGAGTTCGCGGTCATCGGCGTGCTGTCCCAGAAGTTCAAGGTGTTGCAACAGGCAGCCAACCAGTGTGTCGGGCAGGATCTTTTCGACACGGGAGACACGAAAGTGAGGCAAGAGGTCGATCTGTATGCACCCGACGGCGACCCTGCGGTGACGACCCCGGTTATCGTCCCGCCAATCCCGTACATCCCTCCGCCCGTTAGCGGTGTGAACTGAGCATCACGGCGTGATGCCGTTCAGCGAGGGGGCACGAGGTTGATGGGTTGGTACCTGAGATTCGCGGTCGCGGTGTTCGTGGCCGTTCTCGCACTGGCGGATGGTACCAGTGCGCAGTTCCTCGAGGACCGATCGTCAAACGAAGGCCCAGGCTTCAAGACGGGCCGCTTCGTGCTTCACCCGGGCCTCGCCATCGAAGGCGGATACGACGACAACGTCTTTCTCCAGGACAACGGCCGCGAAGACTCGTTCATCCTGCGGCTCACGGGCTATTTGGACTTCGCCACGATGAGCCCGCAGCGAATGCGCGACGGAGAGAGCAACGATCCGGAACCGCAGAAGATCACGTTCCGCGGCGGACTCGGAGTTCGGTACCTCCACTACTTCAACGACCGGAACCGGAACAACGTGGGCGGGGACGCTCACTTCGACTTTGCGTACAACCCCTCAAAAGTGTTCTCTCTCGAGGTTGGTGACAGGTTTCTCCGAACAGTGCAGCCGTTCTCCAACCCCGACACGGCGGAGGGAGACACGACGAGCTTCGGTCAGAACATCAACAACGCCCGCATCGACTTCGTCGGGCGAAGCCGGAGCCAGGTTCTGGAGGGTCGCTTGGGCTACGGGAACCAGTTCCAGTTCTTCGATTCGGAGCTCTACCAGTACGCGGACAGCGTCACCCATAGGGTGCCAGGGCAGCTCGCTTGGCGGTTTTTCCCGACCTCCGCGATTCTGTGGAACGTCGAATACGCACACCAGCACTATCGCAACCCCGAGCTCATCGCGCTGAGTCCGACGCTCTTGAACGACAGCAACCGCGTACGAAGCGAAATCGGCTACAACGGCGCGTTGACCGACAGGCTGTCGCTCACCGCGATGATCGGGTACGCCGCGGGTTTCTACGACGTCCTCGAAGACTTCGACGACGTGATCGCTCGGGTCGAGGCCCGCTGGGCCGCTCGCCCCACCATCACCATCGCAGGGGGCTACACCCGAGACGTGGTTCCGTCATTCATCGGTAACTTCACGGAGCTTCACCGGCTTCACTTCAACGCAGAGTTCATCGCGGCAGGGGCGTTGACGGTGGCTTTTCGGTCCTGGGTCTCGTTCGACAAGTCTGGTCTCGCACTGCAACCCGACGGGTCGTTTCTCGGAAACCAGCCGCGAAGGAAAGACATCCGAACGCGTGTGGGCGTCTGGGGGGAGTATCGGTTCCGATCGTGGATCTCGGTATTCGCGGAGGTGTTCTATCTCGCAGACTTCACAGACTTCGTGTATCTGGGCATCGAACCGCTGGTTGACCCGCCCGGTCAGTATCAGAAAATACAGGCATGGCTCGGTATTCGCGTCTTCTATTAGTCGCGCTTGGTGTGCTCTCTCTCCCCGTCAATCTCGGATGCCGAGATCGGGGTGCACAGGCGACCGAGATGCCGCCGGCCGCCACAGAGGACACGAAGCTCTCGCCCGGTGATGTGTTCGTCGTGCGGGTCTTCGGCGAAGAAGCGCTTTCCGGGAAGCACCAGGTCGCCGCAGACGGCACCATCGACTTCCCGCTCCTCGGCACAGTCCAAATCGCGGGTCTCGAGCCAACCGACGTAGCGGACAAGCTCCAAGGAGAACTTCGCGAGCAGAAGATGCTTCGCGACCCCCACGTCTCCGTGTACGTTGAGAAGTACGCGTCGAGACGCGTCAGCGTCGTGGGCGCAGTAGCCAATCCTGGGGCGTTCCCGCTCGAACCGGGGATGACCGTGGTGCAGGCCATCAGCATGGCGGGCGGCTTCTCGTCGCTCGCAGACCGAGACGCCACGGTCGTCACCCGCCGTGTCGACGACAAGACCGTGCGCTATCGGGTTCCCGTCGAGCGGGTGACGCGGGGGCAGGCGGCCGACGTCGAGGTGGCCGCGGGCGATATCATCTTCGTTCCCGAAAGGCTGTTCTGAGCTCAAAGGCTCCAGTAGTTGACGTCCTGGCGTAGCTGGCCTGGATTCACCATCGACTTCACGTCGACGAAAAGGCCGCCGGAGCGAAGCAGACCTGCGATGTGGTCGATGCGGCCCACGTAGTGTTCATGCGGAACGGCGAGAACCACCCCGTCGAGGTCGCAAAGCGTGTCCCAGGGGCGCAGCTCGATTCCGTAGGCTTGGCTTGCTTCCTCGGCCGACGCGAGGGGATCGTGGACGAGGGGCTCGATACCGTAGTCGCGAAGTTCTTCCACGATGTCGGGCACGCGACTGTTCCGGAGATCGGGAACGTTCTCCTTGAACGTGAGCCCGAGGACGCCGATGCGACAGTCCTTGATGGGATGGCCGTGGCGACGCAGCAGCTTGACGACTCGTTTGGCCACGTAGCGCCCCATGTCGTCGTTGATGCGTCGCCCGGCGAGAATGACCTCGGGGTGGTAGCCCACCGACTCGGCCTTCGAGGTGAGATAGTACGGATCGACGCCGATGCAGTGGCCGCCGACGAGGCCCGGCGAAAAGCCGAGAAAATTCCACTTCGTGGAGGCAGCCTCGAGCACGTCGTGGGTGCGAATGTCGAGCCGATCGAAGATGAGCGCGAGCTCGTTCATCAGCGCGATGTTGAGGTCGCGCTGCGTGTTCTCGATGACTTTGGCGGCCTCCGCAACCTTGATCGACGGAGCGCGGTGGACCCCCGCCTCGACGACGCGCTCGTACGCGGCGGCCACGCGGTCGAGCGTCTCGGAGTCCTCTCCCGAAACGACCTTCACGATCTTCTCGAAGGTGTGCTCGGTGTCACCTGGGTTGATGCGCTCGGGAGAATACGCGAGCTTGAAATCTCTCGACTGCGCGAGCCCGGAAGCGGCAGCGAGGGCTGGCCCGCAGCGGTCCTCGGTGACACCGGGATATACCGTGGACTCGAACACGACGACGGCACCGGGAGCCAACGCGCTCCCGACGACCTCCGTCGCCGCCATCAGCGGTTCGAGATTCGGCCTCCGGTCCGAATCGATCGGCGTCGGGACGGCAACGACGAAGAACGTACAGCCTCGGAGGTCCCCGGGGTTGCTCGTGAACTTGAGGCTCGTTTTCGAGAGCTCGTCGTCGCTGACCTCGCGTGTCCAGTCCTCTTTCCGTTGAAGCGCCTCGATCCGTTTTGCGGAGATGTCGAAGCCGACGGTGTCTTTGAACTGCCTTGCGAACGCGAGCGCGACCGGAAGCCCGACGTACCCAAGCCCAATGACTGCCACGCGCTCGGTCACCGAGCTTCCTCCTCGTGCCGAAACCACTCGGTTGTCGCTTCGAGGCCTTGGTCTAGCGGTGTCGGCTCGCCGAGAATCGACACCATGACCGCAGGGTCCAGTACCGAGCGCCCGAGGTCGCCCGCGCGATGCGGACCCGACTCGATGATAGACGGCTGGTCGACGAAGGCTGCGAGCTTCTCTGCGAGGGTTCGGGTGGAGGTGCCGATTCCCGTCGCGATGTTGATTCGACGCTGGTCGAGCGCGCCGTCGAACGCCGCCAAGTTGGCCCGGACGGCGTCCTGCACGTAGACGTAGTCACGAACGCAGCCTTGGTCGCCGACCGACTGACGCGCATTGACGCGAATGGACTCGCGGTTGAGCAGCCTGCGAAGAAAAATGGCCACGACTCCGGCTTCCCCATGCGGGTCCTGGCGTGGCCCGTAGACGTTCCCGTAACGGAGGATCGTGTAGCGAAGCTCAGCGGAGTCACCGAACGCGCAAAGGTACTGTTCGAAGCTCGCCTTGCTGCACGCGTAAGGGCTAAACGGTTGGGCGGGGCGATCTTCCCCGGCCAGCTCGCCCTCGTCGACTTCACCGTAGAGCGCGCCCCCGGTGCTCGCGAACACCAGCCGGCTCCCGACTTCCTTCGCCGCTGCGGCCACGTTGAGCGACCCGAGAATGTTCACGTCGGCGTCGAGCTCGGGGTCGCGGACGCTGACCGAAACGCTCGACTGTGCGGCGTGGTGACTGATCGCGTCGGGCCGAAACTCGGCTGTGAGAGCCAGCAGCCGGTTCCGTGCGCGAATATCGAGCGACTGGAAGTCGGCGCCAGCCGGAATGTTCTCGGCGCGGCCGGTGCTGAGATCGTCGACGATCAGAACCTCGTGCCCCGCTTCGATTGCCGCCTCTGCCACGTGGCTTCCGATGAAGCCAGCGCCCCCCGTCACCATGACTCTCATATCGTTCCCATCGGCTTTGACGCGCGTATCGCATCGTGCGTACTCGTTCGCGCGGGCGGCTTGCTGTCGGCCGTCGAGGAGCTCTTGTACTCCGGTACGACGCGTTCCAACGCGGCTCGCACCGCGCTTGCACTCGGGTCGGCCATGTTGATGACGTGCACGAGGTCGTCCCGGAACGCATCCAGGTCCCCCGGAGCATGCGTACCCACGAAGATCTTGGGATGCGCTGTCCGCTGAATCCCTTCGCTGGCCGTGGAGAGTTCCTCGAACAGTTTCTCGCCCGGCCGAACCCCAGTGAAACGAACCTCGATGTCGCGATCGGGTTCGAGCCCGCTCAGTCGAATGAGGTCGTGTGCGAGATCGACGATGCGCACAGGTTGACCCATGTCGAGAATGAAGATCTCGCCTCCCTGGCTGAGCGCCGCCGCCTGGGTGACGAGCTGGACCGCTTCCGGAATGGTCATGAAGTACCTGGTCATGTCGGGATGGGTGACCGTGATCGGCCCCCCATTTTGGATCTGCTTTCGGAAAATCGGGATGACGCTCCCGGCGGACCCGAGAACGTTACCGAACCGCACCGTAGCAAAGTGGGTGGCGCTTTCCCGAGCGACGGCCTGAATGTAGCGCTCCGCGGCCCGCTTGGTGGCACCCATGATCGACGTCGGGTTCACGGCCTTGTCGGTGGAGATCATCACGAAGCGCTCGACCGCAAGCCGATCGGCGAGGTCCGCTACGATCTGGGTCCCGAGTACGTTGTTTTTCACCGCCTCTGCCGGGTTCCACTCCATCATCGGCACGTGCTTGTGCGCCGCGGCATGAAACACGATCAGCGGTCGATGCTCTCGAAAGACCTCCGTGATGCGCGGCCGGTCGGTGATATCGGCAATCGCGGGTGTGAGCGGGAGGTTGGGAAATCGTCCTCGAAGCTCGCGATGGACCTCGAAGAGGTTGTTCTCACAGCGCTCGACGAGAATCAGCCGGGAAGGCCCGTAGGCCGCCACCTGCCGGCAGAGCTCGGAGCCGATGCTCCCGCCGGCACCGGTCACCATCACCGGCTGCGCGCGAACCACCTCGGCGACCGATTCGGTGTCGAGACGGACCTGGTCGCGACGGAGGAGGTCCTCGATGGCCACGTCGCGGATTCTCGACAGATTCACGCGTCCGCCGACGATCTGGTAGGTGCCAGGGACGATCTTCACGGCGAGACCGGCTTCTTTGCAGTTCTCGGTGATGTTCCGAATCGCCGTGCCCGGAGCGTTTGAAATGGTGATCAGGGCCTGTTTGACCGAGTGCTGTTTCGCAAGTCGTCCGACGTCTTCGGTGCGCCCGAGAACCCTCAGGCCATGAATCACGGCGCCGCGCTTGACGGGGTCATCGTCGACGAAGCCCACGGGTTTGATGCCGAGGTCGGGTCGCCGGGTGATTTCTTGAGCGACCAGAACGCCACCTTGACCCGCGCCGACCAGAAGGGTGGGCACCTGGGACTCGGAGTCTTGTTGATGTCGGTTCGAGGCGATTCGCTCGCCGAGCATTCGACGGAGCGCGCGCACGCCGGTGAGCCCGATGAACGCGAGGACGAAGTCTCCAAGGAGGACACCCAGCGGCACGATCCCGTAACGCGCGATTGCGTACTCCTCCGCGAGCCGAGGACTCGCGAGCCGGAGCGCGACGAGGATGACGCCGGCCATGGCAATCGCCGCAAAGATGCGGACCGTGTCGCGCAGGCTGATGTAGCGCCACGAGAAGCGCGTGATCCCCAAGACCGAAAGAAAGGTGTACTGCAGTAGCACGACGTAGGGCATCACGATGACCAGCGATCGCAAGCGATCCCAGGGGACATCCCAGTCGAATCGAAGCATGGTCGCCAACACGAAGGCAGCCATCAGAACGCTGACGTCGATGACGAACTGCGCAGTGCGCCAGAGGAACCAGTTCATGCGCTGCCGGCCTCCAGAACGGATCGCCTGTACCACTGGTAGAAGGCGGCAACCCCTTCGCGCACGCTGGTCTTGGGGTCGTATCCGAGCAGCTGACGCGCCTTCGAGATGTCGGCGAACGTGTACTCGATGTCGGCTGGCAGCATCGGTCGGTCGATCAGATTTGCGGGACGGTCGGCCTGCGCTTCGATGAGTTCGACGAAGTCCGAAAGCAACGTCGGTTCACCTCGGCCGAGGTTGATGACCTCGTAACCGAGCGGCCGGTCTGCGGCGGCGACGACCCCTTGCACGATGTCGTCCACGTACGTCCAGTCGCGGTGCATCCGACCGCCGTTGTACAGAGGGACCTCCGTCTCGTGAAAAATGTTGTCGAGAACCTTGTAGGCCATCATGTCGGGACGACCGCGCGGCCCGTACACCGTGAAGAAACGGAGCGCCGTGAAGTTCTGACCGAAGAGATGATGGAAGGAATGCCCGAGCAGCTCGGCGGCCCGCTTGCTGGCGGGATAGGGCGCCAACGGTCGGTCGGCGTGGTCGGTCTCGACGAAAGGAATCAACTCGGTGACACCGTACGCCGACGACGTGGACGCGAACACGAACAGGGGCTGTCCATGACGCTGCGCCGCTTGCAGCAGGTTCAGCGTACCCCCGAGGTTGACGTCCAGATAGAGTTTCGGGTCGTCGATCGAGGCGCGGACGCCGGCCATCGCGGCGAGATGAACGATGGCGTCGAACCGATGGGCCTCGAAGAGCGTCTCGAGCCCTGCCTCATCTCGAATGTCGGTCTGCGAGAACACGAAGCGATCTACGTCTGGAGCCCCCGAGCGAACTTCCTCTAAGTTCGATAACTTGCGAGCCGGATCGTAATAGTCGTTGAGGTTATCAATCCCGACGACGAAGTCGCCCCGTCCAAGCAGCGCCGAGGCGGCGTTGCTCCCAATGAACCCGGCAGCGCCCGTAAGCAGAATGGTCTTCATGTCCGCCCTCGGATGAATGCCATGGCCAACTCTACAGCCCCCCATTGCTTGGAGCGAATCGGGCGCGCGTTTAGGATGACGACGTGCAGGCCATGCTCTTAGCAGCTGGACTGGGAACGCGCCTCAGCCCGCTGACCGAGTCGCTCCCGAAGCCGGTCGTTCCAGTGGCAAATCGGCCACTTGCGACGTTCGCCATCGAACATCTGGCTCGGGTTGGCACCCGAACGATCGTCGCCAACACGCACCCTCAGGCGGAAACGGTGGAGCGGATTCTGGCTCAGGGCGCCGACCCAGCGGTCGACCTCCGATTCTCGCGAGAGTCGATCTTACTCGGCACCGGGGGCGGAGTTCGACGCGCCTGGTCCCGCTTCCCAGACCGGGATGCCCCGGTCGTCGTGATGAACGGAGACACCCTGTTCGCTCCCGACCTCGCGAAAGCCTACGACCTGCACTGCAGCCGCGGAGCCGTGGCCACGATGATTCTTCGCCGAACAGACGATCCCGAGCGCTACGGCGCAGTGGCGATCGACCGCGACGGCCGAGTGAAGAGCCTTCTCGGCTCCCCGAAGGCGGAACCGTCGCTTCGCACCTGTATGTTCACCGGGGTGCACATCCTCGCTCCCGAGGCGTCCGCAGCGCTTCCGGAGTCCGGCTGCATCATTCGCAGCGCCTATCGACGGTGGGTCGACACCGGGGCGCTCGTCCTCGGCGTGGTGGACGACTCGTCCTGGGCTGACCTTGGCACGTTGGCGGAGTACCACCGGGTCAATCTCGAACTCGCGAGTGGCGGGATCCGGTGGCCGGGAGTGATGCCTCGCGGAGGGAACCTTTGGGACGACGCGACGGCCGAGGCGTGCGCCGGGCAGCACGTGGAGAACTCGGTGGTCGGCGCGGGCGTTCACCTCGAGGACGGGGTGTCGCTCGAGCGATGTGTGGTTTGGCCAGGCACGCACGTCTCGTCTTCGGCAACGAACGCGATCGTCACGCCGGACTACAACCTGGCGATCAGCTGAGGCCCATCACTTTGGCCAATACGACCGTGATGTTGTCGGGGCCGCCGTTATTGTTGGCCTCTTCGATCAGGCGGTCCGCCGCAGTCTGCAAATCCGGCTGCGACTGCACGATGCGATGAATGCCCTCGTCGCTCACCGGGCCGCATAGGCCGTCGCTGCAAAGAACGTAGATATCGCCGATTTCGGGCCGGTCGAGAACGGTGTCGACCTTGACCGTGGACTTCATGCCGAGCGCCCGGACGATCACGTTCTTGAGCGGGAAGTTCTCAATCTCTTCTTCGGAAAGCCGTTTCATCTTGATGTAGTCGTTCAAGAGAGAGTGGTCGCTCGTGAGCTGTTCCATTTTGCCTTCGCGGATCCGGTAGACGCGGCTGTCGCCGACATGCCCGATGAGGACGCCTTCCTCGACCACGAGGATGCCGACCACCGTGGTTCCCATGCTGTGCATCTGGGGATCGTTCTGCGCGGTTTCGTAGATGCGCAGGTTCGCGAGCTTGATGCCCGTGATGAGGCGGTTCTCTTCGTAGCCGCGGGACTTGTCCATCTTGTACGGCCACGTCGCCTCTGGGTCGGCACTCGTCGACCGGAAGAACTCCCGGAGGGTCTCGATCGCCATCTTGCTCGCCACCTCGCCGGATGCGTGGCCACCCATACCATCGGCGACGACGTAGAGACTGTCTTCGTCGGCGAGCATGAAGCTGTCCTCGTTGTGAGTACGCTTCATCCCGATGTGGGTGTCCCCAATGGCGAGAACGCGAGCCCGTGACATACCCTCAAACCCCCTGAGATTTGAGCTTAACGACCCGAGCGCGGCCAAGTCAACGAAAGCGGCCTATACTCGCCGAACGTGGCCGGAGACCCGCAAGACGACCTCGCCTCGGTGATCGCGAGCGCCCAGGAACTGCTGACCTGGGAGGAGGCGATCGGAGGACAAGGCTTCCCCAAGGCACCCGCACTTCAGAGTGACGCGACCCTCGAGCCGCTGCTGCCAAGCCCAGCGGAAGCGGAGGAGACCGTGGCCGCGGTCGACCCGCATGCTCGGCTCGAGTTTTTGGCAAGCGAGGCGGCCGCGTGCACGCGCTGCGACCTCCATCGCAACCGCACCCAAAGCGTGTTCTCTCGGGGGCGACCCGACACCGACCTGGTGTTCGTAGGGGAAGGACCTGGGTATCACGAGGACCAGCAGGGACTTCCGTTCGTCGGGAAGGCAGGACAGCTCCTCGATCGCATGGTGGCTGCAATGGGGTACGCGCGGGACGACGTATACATCTGCAACGTGGTCAAGTGCAGACCGCCCGAGAACCGCACGCCGCTTCCCACCGAAGCTACGGCATGCGCGCACTTCCTGGTCCCTCAGCTCGAAGTGGTGGCGCCCAAAGTGATCGTCGCACTCGGCCGGTGCGCCGCGGAGAACCTTCGCTGCGTACCGCCCACGGGAAAGTGGCGCGGCCAGTGGGGGGAGTGGCGCGGGGTCCCCGTGATGCCGACGTACCATCCCGCATTCCTGCTTCGGAGTCCGCAGCACAAGAAGCCGGTATGGGAAGACCTTCAAGCCGTTTTGAAGAAACTCGGACGCGAGGTTCCGTCGCGCTAGCGAGGCTACTTGCGGCGACAGCTGCCGTAGCTCTTGAACTCTTTTTCCTCGGCGTTGCTCGCGATTTGGGCGCGTTCACTCATGTCGGGACCGATGGTAATCATCGCCGGCGGCTGCGGGTCGACGTTGGTCCAAACCGAACACTGCAGCCAGTAGTCGCAGTTGTTCTCGACGACGACGATATGCGTCCAGCCCTGGCCGAGGTCGCGAACCTCGCCGTAGATTTCGTAACAGGCCGTGCCGGATGCGCGCGCATCGGGCACCGGCTGAAGGGTCAGAAATGCAGCGGCCGCCAGGGCCAGCACCCCAATCGTCGGGAGGAACCTCATGGGCGGAGTCTGTCAGATCGGAGCGCGCGAGCGCAACCGAGGCTAGGCGGCCGGAGGCTCCCAGTCGGGGGGCGCCATCTCGAAATGATCGAACTCGAAAGCCGGGGAGACGGTGCACCCGACGAGCGTCCACCCGCCGAGCGAGCGTGCGGCCTGCCAGGCCGATGGGGGAACGATGGCCTGCGGCCGTTGCCCCGCGGCGAGTTCCGGCCCGAGGACATGCTCTTCGACCGAGGCGTTCGGGGCGTAGACGGAAAGCGCGAGGGGCGCCCCCGCGTAGTAGTGCCAGAGCTCGGCGACATCGATCCGGTGCCAGTGAGAGCGCTCGCCCCGGCGAAGGAGATAGTAGATTGCCGTGCCCGCACCGCGACTTTCGCCTGCGGCGTGGCGCCAAGTTTCACGGTAATAGCCTCCCTCCGGATGAGGCTCGAGCTGAAGGGCCTCGATGATGTCGCTGGGGTCCATGGGCCGAACGTAGGGCAGGTTGACGGAATTGCCAAATGGCGTCACAATGCTGCCAAATGGCTGAACCCGCACCGGACCTGTACCAGGAAACCTATCGCCTGCTCGGTGGGATGAAGACTCTGAAAACTCGTCGAAAGAGCCCCGACGCCTGGGTGAGCATGATCCGTCGGGGCTTCCGACCCTCCACGTTGACTGCGATCTCGGACAACACAGGCGTCCCCGTCAAGACGCTCCTGTCTCTAATCTCGCTGCCCGAGCGAACCTGGGCGCGCAAGACGCGAAACGACGAACCCTTGTCGCTGCCGCAGTCAGATCGCCTGTATCGAATCGCCAGAGCAGTCGCGCGGGCTACCGAGGTGTTCGAGAGCAGGAAGACCGCGGTCGACTGGCTCCGAACCGACAACAGGGCGCTCTCGGGGCAGACGCCCTTCGCCACGCTCGACACCGAGGTAGGGGAAGAACAGGTCCGGACCCTGCTCGGCCGAATCGAGTACGGGGTCTACACCTAGTGCGCGTCTACCGTCTCTGCTCGCCCAAGCACGCGAAGTCAGCCATCGACGGGGAGGGCGCGCGGCTATTCGGAGGCCGATGGAACCCACGCGGGCACGCCATGGTGTACACCTCCGAGCACCTGTCTCTCGCGGTACTCGAAGTGCTCGTGCACCTGGAACCGACACAGCTCCGGCCGGCAAGAGTCGCGGTCGCGGTCGACATCCCCGATCGCGACGTCGAATCGATCGAATCGAGTGCGCTGCCGAAGAGCTGGCGAGGCTCCCGCGCTCAGCGTGCGCTGCAAAACCTCGGCCTGAACTGGCTTCGCGAAAGGCGGTCGCTCGCCCTCCGAGTGCCGTCCGCCGTGATTCCTCAGGAGTACAACGTGCTTCTCAACCCGGCTCACCCCCGCCACGCGCGCCTCTCGCCCGAGCAGGGCGAGCCATTTTCGTTCGACCCACGGCTGTTCCGCTTCCCGGCCTGACGCTTTCGGGCGGAATCGTGCTCCGAGGTTTACTCTGGAGTTAGTCAGTGGCGCACGAGACCGAACCAAACTGGGCCGCACTCGAGCACTTTTTGCGCGAAGGCATCGCGGGAAGTGAGTACGCCGACCCACGCGAAGAGCTCGGGTGCGCGCCGGACGCGGAGGATCGGAACGTCGCGAGACGTTTGATCCGGGTGACCGCGAACCACGACATCGCGGAGATCGGGAGCGAGAGCCTCAGCCCGGAGGCGGCCCGCCATCCGTCGGTACGCCCGCCACCCGAAGGTGCAGCGGACCCGTCGTTTCTCGGTCGGCTCGCAGCCAGTGGCGGAAGCGGTTTGTCCGTCGAGCACATCGACGACGTTCCGACGATCATCGCGGTCCTTCGCGCCGGATCCCGGAAACAGCGTCGCGCGGCGCTGCTGCGACTGAGTGAACGCCTCGAGGACCGGCGTTCGATCAGCAGCGAAGACGCGAAGGCCGCAACGCAAACCATCGTGGAGCTGCGAGACGTGGCGCTTGGCGGAGAGCTCGCCCGACTTCGTGCGGAGCTGCCCGGAGCGGCCGGCCGACACGCGCGTTCCGAGAACGAACGCTGGAAACGTCTGGTGTCGAGGGCACAGGCAAACGTGCACGCATTCTGGGACGGGGAGTCTCACGTCGAGCCGATCCACCGGCTTCCGGGCGACGAGCGTGCCCTCCTGCTGATGCGAACCTCGGACCTGCCGACGTCGGTGATCCATCATCTGACCGCAATTCTCGAGGGCAACGACGGGAGCGTGCCGCGAGAATCGCGCGTGGGCCTCATCGCTTCGCTCCGCTACGCCACCGACCGCAGGCTCGTCCCCGCACTCGTGAGCGTCGTCGAGTCAGAGCGAGGTGAGCTCCTCGCCGAGGCGGCACGAGTACTCGGAGGCATCGACGATCCGCGGGCGCACCCGGCGCTCGTCGAACGCTTCGAACGGAGTGTCGTTCGAGAGGAACGGATTGCGCTAGCGGCCGCGCTCGGCATGCACGGCGACTGCCGCGGGCTCCCTGAAGTTCGGAGCGTACTCCAAGAAGCGCAGCCGGCGGCCGTCCTTCACGCGCTCGAGGCAATGGAGCATCTGGGCTCTTCCGAGAACAGCGACCAGGTCGTTCGCTTCGTCGACAACCCAGACGTTGCGCTCGGGACCCAAGCGGTGCGAACCCTCGCACGAATTGGCGACGGCCGGGTGCTCGAGGCGCTGACGGATAGGCATCGGGAGACGGACGTGCCCGCGCTCCGGGCCGCGATCGAAGACGCGCTCGCAGCGATCGGCGCAAGGATGGAGCTCCGCGGGGAGGATGCATCGGCAATCGAGTGGGCCGAGGCGGGGAACAAGCCGAAACTCCGCAGAGGCTCCCGGGATCGGCTTCCCGCAGTGGCTTTCGGATGGCGCGACTACGTTCTCGGCCGGGTCTGGCTGGCGCTCGGGCGCACAGCTTGGGCCGTCGCACGGTTCGAGTCGGCGGCGGCACGAAGGCCTGGCTGGGCCGCACCCCTCATCGGAGTCGGGATGGCCTTTGCACGGCGTGCTCAGTACGCCATGGCGCTCCCCGCATTCCGGCGAGCGATCGAGCTCGACCGGCCCAAGATCGAGCGGAACCCGATTCTCGTGCGAGCCATGGCGAAGTCGTTCCTGCATCGGGCAGAGCAGGTAGAGCGGGAAGGGCGCGACGACATCGCGCGAGGGCTCGTGGGCGAAGTCCTCACACTGGACCTGCGACGTGCGCCCGGGACGGTCAGGTTCGAGCTGAAGCGTAAGCACGACGTGCTTCGGAAGGGAGAGCACGGCAATGTCGATTCGGCTGCGTGAGGCTGCGACCCGCCGACTGACGGAAAGGGCGAAGTCGTCGCCCGACGGCGCCGTGCAGCGCATCACGATGGACATCGAAGCCGAAGGGCGCGTCGAGATGGTCACGATCAGCCTCCGTGACGGAGAGCTCCGGTGCGTGTCGAGCGACGGAAACGACGAAGGGCCTCACGTGACGGCCGCGCTCGCTTTCGTAGCGGGCTCGGAGCCGCGCGAAGACTCGCAGCCACCCGCCATGGCCGCCTCGGCGACGAGACCTCAGGACCCGAAACCGTTCGAGGAGCTTGCCGACGCGATCGACGAGCTCCTCGTCGCGGTAACGCGCGTCGGGATCGACAAGGCGCGGCATGCGCCGTCCGTCGACGAGGCTCTCAAGCGAATCGGTCAGGCAGCCTCCTCCCCCATGCCTCCTGGCCTCAGCCGATTCATCGGGCGACTCCGCCAGGAAGTGATGTCAGGCCAGCCGCGCCACGCGGCGCGAATCCTCGACGGCGCGGCTCAGTTCGCCGACGCGCTCTCGTCGGACGGAACGTCGGACGACGATCGGCGACGCACCGCCGCCTGGCTCGGCGCCGAACAGAGCTTCCCCGGCCATCGAGAGCTCCTCTACGACCGGACGATGCTGGAAGTCGGGCGCGAATGGCTCTCTGGGTGCGAGCGCGCAAGCGTCGAACGACGCTACCTCGTCGACCTCGAAACCGGCACGGTCTACCGAGAGGATCGCCCTCGCCACGCCGCCGCGTCGCTCGGCCCGTGCCCACGGCTCGTCCACGTCGGGTTGGCCGAGTGCGAATCCGGGCCTGCGCCGTTCCGTGTGCGACTCCTTCAGTACGAGGTCCGACCGGAGGTACAGAAGGCAAGCTGGGACCGGGTCGCCCAGGTGGCGCGACGAAGCTTCGCGCAGCTGACCGAGGGATACCGGCGTGACGTGTCGGCGTACCCGGCGCTTTCAGAGCCGTTCGCGCTGGTGGCCCCATACCGAGTCGAGCATGAAGACGGGTTCGTTGCCATCGACTCCGAGGGACACCAGATCGCGCTCGAGAGGACTGAGCGCAGGGGGAGCGTGTTGGCCTTCTACGAGTTGCTCAATCGAGGAGCCGATCCAGCGTGGATCGCGGGCCGACTGACCGACTTGGGTACCACTCTGTGTATTTCTCCGTTCGCGGTCGTTTCTCGGAGCGGCGAGTACACTCGGCTCTAGCTGTCGAGGACGCCGCGGTTCCCGGGCTAACGCTGAGCGGCTGCTTGCGTAGGGGCTTGGCGGAACCAAGATCGAACCATGGCACTCGCGGAACAGACTCGGACCAAGCGAACGCGTTCCCTCAAGGCGCGTCGCCTGCCCCTTGCTTCACCGGCGAAGCAGCTGGCGACGCTCGGAGACGTGCCTCTGTCCCGAAGCTTCGCGGACGCGCTCGGTGTCGAGGGGCTGTGGCCGCTTACGCCTACGTCGATCGAGGTCCTGCAGATCAACGTCGGCAAGCTCTGTAATCAGGCATGTCGGCACTGCCACGTCGATGCTGGACCCGACCGCACCGAGGTGATGTCTCGGGAGACCTTCGCGCACTGCCTCGACGCGCTCGAACGCCACCAGATCGGCACGGTCGACATCACCGGCGGCGCCCCCGAGCTCAACCCGCATTTCCGATGGTTCGTCGAGCGCGCCGCCAAACTCGGAACCCACATCATCGATCGGTGCAACCTGACGATCCTCGAAACCCGCCCGCAGCACGACCTGGCGGAGTTCCTTGCGAGACATCGCGTCGAGCTCGTCTGCTCGTTGCCCCACTACGAATCCGCCTGCACCGACACGCAGCGCGGCGACGGTGTTTTCGAGAAGAGCCTCCGGGCGCTTCGACGACTGAATGCGCTCGGTTACGGCCAGCCGGAGTCGGACCTGCGACTCGTGCTGGTCACGAACCCGATAGGCGCCGTACTCCCCGCGCCACAGGCTACCCTCGAGGCTGAGTGGAAGCTGGAACTCCGAAAGCGATACGAGATTGAGTTCGATGCGCTTTACACGATCACCAACATGCCAATCAGCCGACACCTCGAGTGGTTGGAAGGCGCGGGCAAGCTCGAGGAGTACATGAGCCTCCTCGTCCAGACGTTCAATGGCGACGCGGCACGGGGTGTCATGTGCCGCAGCATGGTGTCGGTGGGGTGGGACGGCCTTCTTTACGACTGCGACTTCAATCAGATGCTCGAGATGCCCCTAAGCGAAGGGGCGCCCAAGCACATCGCTGATTTCGATCGCGCGGCACTCGAGTCTCGAACGATCGCTACCGAGAAGCACTGCTTCGGATGCACAGCCGGCACTGGGTCGAGCTGCGGCGGTGCCACCGCCGGCTGACCGAGGTCAGGGCTGCCCGATCGGGAAGCAGATCTGATCGTTCGGCGGGTTCGGGACGACCACGTCGTCCGACACATCGAGCGTACCGTTGTCGTCGATGGATCCACCGGCGCACTCGATGGCGAATGGGCCGGGAAATGTGGTCACGCGAATGCCGGTCCGAACGCGGTCGGAGAACTCGGGGCTCACGTAGTCTCCCGAGACGTCGAAACACACCTCGCCGTCGAGGAGAGGGCTGTAGATCGCCCCCTGGATCGGCTCCATGCTGAGTACCGCATCCGCGACCACGAGGTTCGGGCAGAACGACGGCGAGCAGCCCTCACGGCACGCGCAAACGCATGTCCCCGAAAATGGCGAACACCGCTGACCGAATCCCGAGAGCGGGCAGTCGGACGACACGGTGCACGCCTGGCCGCCCGGATCCCCAGCGTTCGGCACCTGGCGGATTTGGACGACCTGAGGCAACGGCTGAAGCGTCGTCTCGACCGGCGTTCCAGACGCAACGCCGAGACTCGAGACCTCCGCACGGCCGCCAGCAACCAGGAGGGTGTCGAGCCGGTCTGGATACGCGGCGATCACGAGCTGCTGCAGGAGGAGTCGCGGTACGTGTAGCGACGCGTCGATCCGTGCGCTGAAGGTCTCTCCCGAGGCAATCGGCGTAGGCGCGACGGTGATGTTCATCGGCGACTCGATGGGATCCTCCCAAAACGAGACGCCACAGATCATGGGGACAAGCTGCTGCTTCGGCGCCCAAGGGCTCGTGCAGAAGCCGTCGCGGCACTCGCCCGTACTGCAAGGGGTACCGTTTGGAAGGGGGTCCGGCAGGGGGCAGCTTCGATCGACGCATGCGGGCGCAACGCGACACTCTTCATCCGTGAAGAACCCCTCGCACTGATCGTCAGTGGTGCATCCCACGCACGTACCCTCGCCGTCGCAGACGAAGATGTCGTCAGGGCCGCAGGGCGTGTCGAGAGGTTCGTTCGCTCGACCAATGCATCGGCCGGTGACCGATTCGCAGTTGCCGTCGACGGTGCACGGGTTACCGTCGTTGCAGCCGTTCGGGAGGACGACGCAGCTCACACCTGCAGGAGGTCCGCCTCCCTCGCCACCCATCCCGCCGACTCCCGAAGCCCCGGCGTTTTGCGCGCTTCCGCCATCACCACACGCCGCGGCGGCAAGAACGAAAGCGGACATGCTGGCGATCCGCATCGCACGAGGCGTGATCATCGCGGGAGGATAGCTCAGAATCTCGAACAGCAAATGACCGATTCCGCGCTTCAGCCCACCGCCATCATCGACTCCGATCATCCCGCAATCGTGGACTATGCGCGGTCGCGCGCATCCTCGGTTCGCGGGGTCCGCGAACAGGCCGTTGCGCTCTACTATGGCGTGCGAGACGACTTGAGGTACGACCCTTACCGACTCGACCTGACACCCGAAGGGATGCGTGCGAGTCGGACGCTGGAGCTCGGCTACGGCTGGTGTGTGACAAAAGCTTCACTGCTCGCCGCATGCTGTCGCTCCGTTGGAATTCCCGCGAAAGTGGGTTTCGCCGACGTGAAGAATCATCTCTCGACGTCGCGCCTCCGTGAACGGATGGGCAGCGACGTGTTCTATTGGCACGGCTACACCGCGATCCTGCTCGACGACCGCTGGGTCAAGGCCACTCCGGCGTTCAACATCGAGCTCTGTGAGCGCTTCCGCGTTCGCCCTCTCGAGTTCGACGGTACCGAAGACTCGATCTACCACCCGTACGACCTCGAGGGTCGCAAGCACATGGAGTACCTGGCGTTCCGCGGGGAATACGACGACGTCCCGCTCATCGAGATGCTGGAAACCTTCGTCGAGAAGTACCGGCCGGCTACCTACGGCTCGGACGCCGACGACGACTTCGCGGCAGACGCAGAAGCGGAGAACGCCGAGTAGACGGCGGAACACGGAGCCCGCGACTCGGCCCCTCGCCGCATCGACGCTCCCCGGCAGGGGGCTTCCATGGCGAGAGCTACCCGTCGCCGAGGGTGACGTCCGTCACTTGGTGGTCGGGGGCCAGGTCGATCACGGCGTCTGCGCGGTCAGGCATCTCTTCCCACATGAAGCGAGTAAGTCGCTCGAAGTGGAGAACGAACCGACGGACGGCGGTAGGGGACATCGCCTCCGATGCTTTCATGCGTTCCCGCAGTTTCGTCTCCTGTTCTTCTCGCCACGCGAGCACGTGCTCGAAGTCAGGCGGGCGGAGCAGGACGAGGAGATCCAACTCGGAGAAAAGCTGCTGGTAGGCTCCACCCAGCTGTCGATTGACGTACCACCGCCACCCGCCGGTCGAGTCCTCCAAACGCTCGAGTCCGTTCACCGGCTCTGAGAGCTCGTCGGCGCGCTGTGGGCGCGCTCCCACGCACCAACCCTCGAACAGCACCAGGTCGCAGCGGTCGTTCCAGATGGGCCACTGAAACTTCGGGAGCGGCTGATCGGTCGCCTTGTCGAAGCGGGGAAGGGCCACCGATTCCCCGCGGCGGAGCGCACTCAGGACGTCGAGTCCGAGAGACACATCGTGCGTGCCCGGGACCCCCCGCGTCACGAGCAGCGGGTGGTAGGTTTCGGCGCGCTCAGCGCGAGCCTCGCGAGAAAGGTACAGGTCGTCCAGTGAGAGAATCGCCGTGCGCACCCCAAACTGCGCCTCGAGCAGCCGCTTCAACACCGACGCGAGCGACGACTTTCCAGTGCCCTGCGCCCCAGCGATTCCCGCCACGACCGTTCGGTCCGCGACGTGGTCGGCAAGCCAGCTCGCCATGGGAAAGTAGTAGTCCGCCACCATCGCGTCCGAAGGGGTCGCGATACCCAACTCCTCGGCCCACGCCCTGACCACGGGCCGAACGTCAGGAAGGTCCGCGTGGAGACTTCGAATCGAGGAACGTGGCCACAGCACGAGCGACGCCTACGGTATCGCATTCGCAGGTGGCACCCAAGCTGTCGCTGCACTACATCTGCGCCCGTGCCTGAACCGAAGATTCGGATCCTCGTCGCAAAGCCAGGGCTCGACGGTCACGACCGCGGCGCCAAGGTGGTCGCGCGCGCCCTTCGCGACGCCGGCTTCGAGGTCGTCTACACAGGCCTGCACCAGACTCCCGACATGATCGCCGTCGCAGCGGTCCAAGAAGACGTCGACGCCGTCGGCCTCTCCATCATGTCGGGAGCACACAACACCTTGTTTCCTGCGGTTCTCGATGCACTCGAAGCCCGTGGAGGAGACGACATCGTGGTCTTCGGCGGTGGCATCGTTCCCGAGGCAGACGCCAAGGCACTTCGCGAACGAGGCGTAGGAGCCATCTTCACGCCCGGCGCGCCGCTCGACGAGATCATCACCTGGGTTCGCGCACACGTGACGCCCCGCTCGCTCGATGCGTAGCCCGAAGTTCTCGCCTCGAAGTCGCTCTGCGGGCTGGTTGCTGACGATCGCGCTCGGCCTTGGCTGCACTCGCGACGCGCCTGCATGGACCACCACTGACGCCGAGACAACGTTTGAAGTTCTCGGCGCGGAGGAGTCGGTTTCGATCGCGCGCGTTCACCTAGCGAACTCGCAGACCTTCCGGTTCGCAGCGGGCCCGTGCCAAGAGGTGCTGCTGCTGGTGGAGGCTGGTGTTGCCCGCGTCGACATGGATTGGTTCGATACCGGTGCAGCAGCTCGCTTTAACGCACCCGCGGTGATTCAGGCCATGTCCGACGACGGCGCGCGGCTGCTGGTGGTCGCGGTGACGCACGTGCCCGGCGACGTCGTCGCACCAAGCTGGAAGAGCGCCCCCGTGGTCGATACCTGCGGGCCGCCGATGGCGCCCATGGTGCGAGCGCCCGCCGATGCGGGCGGCCCGCTGGTGCAGCCAGACTCGCAGTTCGAAGCGCAGGTCTTCCTAGACGGTCGCGACGGCAGTCCGAGGGTCGCGAGCCTGGTGGGTTTGGGAAGCTTGGCCGGACGCCCGACTGCGAGTGTTCCGAGCGCGACTCACGACTCGGCGACGGTGTGGTGGGTTGACCGAGGCTCCGGCACCATGACCCTCGGGACCACGGAGCGTTCCATCGAACCCGGCACGTTCGTCTTCGTCCCGCCCGGAACCCCTCAGCGCTTCACCCCCGACGGCGACGAGCCATGGTCCGCGTACCAGGTCTACACGCCCGCTGGACCCGAGCAGCGGTTTCGGCTTCGCGATCGCCGAGCACGCTAGCGCGGTCCCGGCCGTGACGGAAATCGTTGGTGCGGGAGACTACTGGACCGGGAGACCGTGGCCTGGGACGAGGACGGCCTCGCGGTACGTGTCGTAGTTGAACTGGTCGCTGTGTTCCTCGTTGTGGCACCCGATGCAAGCGGACTCCGGTGGGTTCCTCACCATGTCGAGCGTGGGGTTCTTTAGATGGGCGGCGCCCGGGCCGTGGCAGCTCTCGCATCCGACGTCGACGAGCGCGCCGTCGAGGTTCCATGTAACCGTCGACCCGCCCGGCTGGTTGTAGCCGGTCACATGACAGCCGACGCAGTCGAGGTTGAACTCTTTGTTGCGCTCTTGGAGCGTCTCATACGCGTGGCCGTGGGGGTGGGTTTGCCACCAGGCGTAGGCCGGGGCGTGACAGGTGGAACATGCCTTCGAACCCACGAACGCGATGTCGTTGGGGCCGAGGGGCGGGGGTTTGAGGTCGGCGAAGGCCTTTCGGTTGGCCTCATTCACGGCCTTGTCGTGCGTACGCATGAGGCCCGTCACCTGCGCGTCGCTGGGTTCGTCTGGATCGAGCTCGATCCACTGCGCGGTGAAGGTATTCCCTGAAGCACCGTCGGCAGAAGCGTCGAGTGCTTCTCGCTGGGCCTCGAGTTTTGCCAACCGATCCCCCTGCACCTCGAGGTCGGCCCGGTCGGCGCCACTTTTCTTCCAGCCTTCGATCTTCCTCGAGAGATCTGCGATCTGCGCATCGAGGTTCTCTCGAGCCAGACGCCGCGACCATTCGCTCGTATCCGAGAACTCGCCGGGCCCCTGGCGAAACACGTCGACTACCGTCAGCCCCTGCCCCTGGCGACTCGCGTGAATGACCCACCCGCGTCCGGATTGGTGAGGCGCGACGGGGTCATCTTCATCGAGCCCGCCTTGCACGACGAAGTCGACGCCATCGATCGCAGCGAGGCGGTTTGCGTCGCGTCGGGAGCCGGACATGACGACGACGGTGACGTCGGTCTCCGCTTGCGCGGTGCCGATCGCAGCGCGTGCGGCATCGAGATCGGCGTTGGGTCGTACGCCGATGACGGCCACACGGACGCCGTTCGCATCGACGCGGATGACCTCGGCGTCACCCTGGAAAGCGAGCCAAGGGAATTCAGCCTCGGCCTCGAGTTTGGCCAGCAGCTCGGGGTTCTGAGCGCGGTCACGTTGACCGGGAAGGGCGGCTTTCACGTTCAAGCCGTTCAAGATGTTCACGAGTGTGTGCGCGTTCCGAGCCGCCTGATCGACGCGGGCAGGCTCCAGCTCGGCCGTATCGAAGAACAGATCGCCGCCCATCACGAGGAGGACAGGGACCTCGCTTTCGCCGAGGCTTCGAACCTTGGCCGCCATGCGGTCGATACCGCCGAGCGGGCGGCTCGTGCAGCCGCAGGGCTCGAGGTACCCTTTGAGGTCGGTGACCACCGCCAGACGGAGCGCAGGGGTGTGATCGCCCCCCGGTTGGCGATCCCCCTTCTCGGAGGTACAGCCCATGGCCATCAGCACGACGAGACCAGCGACCCACGCACGCATCCAAGGGTTCTAGCAACGCTTCCGCGGTGCCGCCAAAACCCGCTCAGGGCCGCGACTTGACGGGCAGGCCTCGGCTGACTAGCTTCCGGCACCTTTCAGAGGGGACTTCCCCCCATTTTGACGAGGATTTCATGGTCAAGGTTCGACTGGCACGCGCCGGCGCGAAGAAGCGTCCCTACTATCACATCGTCGTGACCGACAAAGAGAAACCCCGCGACGGGCGCTTCATCGAGCAGATCGGCACGTACGACCCGAGCCGCCCCATTGCGGAGGCACGGGTCGACTACCCGAGGCTCGAGTACTGGACCGGCGTTGGCGCGCAGGTCAGCGATCGCGTTCGCGACGTGGTCAAAGAGCATCAGAAGGCGACCGCCGCCGCGGCCGAGGCCTGAGTCGGCAAGGAGCCATCATGGCAGGCGATAGGCTGCAAGATTTGATCGCGTACATCGCGAGTTCCCTCGTGGACGACCCCGACGCCGTCGAGGTCGCCGTCGTGGAAGAAGACCGAGCGGTGGTGCTCGAGCTCACGGTCGCGCCCGACGACCTGGGCAAAGTGATCGGCAAAGAGGGCCGCACCGCACGCGCGATGCGGACGCTGCTTGCCGCGACCTCGGCGCGCCTCGAAAAGCGCGCAATTCTCGACATCCTCGAGTAGCCGAAACCTTCGTGATTACGGTCACGGGGCCGAACGACCCCCGCCGTTCGCGGCGAGGCCGCTCGGAATAGTTCGGCGCGAGCGAGGGTTTCCGCGTCGAGATGGAAACTCGAGGTCGAACCTGGCGATTGCCGGTGGTCTCCCTTCGTATGGGGGCGATCTGCGCGGCGATGTTTCTTGCCGCGGCCTGTGGAAGCGGCACCAACTCGGATGACAAGGGCGGCGCCGTCGGAGGCGCGGGTGGCGAGGCCGTAGGCGGCAGCACCGGCACCGGAGGCGTCGGGACCGGCGGACGGGCCGGCACGGGCGGCGAAAGCGGCACCGGTGGGCAGGGCGCCGCGGGCGGCTCGGACGGACAAGCCGGTGCGGGTGGTGCAGGCGGCGTCGCAGGAAGCGGCGGGCAGGGCGGCAGCTTACCTCGCGAGGACAAGCTGGTGTTCGTGACCAGTTCGGTCCACTGGGGTCGGCTCGGCGGCATCGAAGGCGCCGACACGGCCTGCAGTCGGCGTGCGTCTGAGGCGAACCTTCCAGGGACCTACCTCGCGTGGATCGCCGACTCGGTCGCGTCTCCCGACACGCGCTTCGCGCGTGCGGAGGGCGCCTATCTTCGAACCGACGGCGAACTAGTGGCGGACAGCTACGACGACCTGATCGCGAACGGTCCTCGGGTCACCATCTCGGTGAACGAGCGCGGTCGAAAGACGCACTGGCTCCCGGGCACCGCGTGGACCAACGTCAGCGAGGATGGAACCACGCGTAGCGACACCCGCACCTGCGACGATTGGACCACCCACCACGGCGCGGTGTCCTACTACGGCTGGTATGCCCGCGAGGACGACCACTGGACGGAAGGTCACCTCAAGGGGTTCTGCTCGACGCCGCGGCGCCTGTACTGCTTCCAGCAGTAGCGCCCTCGAGGCGTCGCACTCGGCGCACGTGCGTGGCGCCCCGGGATCTGGTACCCGTCAGCCTCGTGACCGAGGGCGACGACACGGTCCGCTGGGTCGAGCTCGGCGTGATTGCCCGACCCCACGGGGTCACCGGCGAGCTGCGCATCCACGTGTACAACCCTGAGTCCTCACTACTCGAGCAGCTCCAAGAAGTGTTCGTGCTGAGCGAAGACGACGAACCGCCGTCCCTCGTCGAAGTGCTCGGCACGCGTAGAGCACCGAAGTCCCTGTTGATGAGGCTTCGCGATGTCGAAACCCGAGAGGACGCGGATGCTCTCCGCGGCTTTCGGCTGGCCGTCCCACGGGCCGCGCTGCCGGACCTCGAGGAGGGCGAGTACTACCATGCCGACCTGATCGGCTTAGCCGCGTACACCGGCGACACTCGGGTCGGGGAAGTCGTCGAGGTCCTCGACTACCCGAGCGTCGACTGCCTGCGTCTCCGGACCGACGCGGGCTTTCTCGAGGTCCCGATGCTCCCGCCGTGGTTCGATCGGGTCGACATCGAAGCGGGGAAAGTGCACCTGAAAACCCTCGAGGACATCCCCGTCCAAAAGGCGCGATGATGCGGTTCGAAATCGTCACCTTGTTTCCCGAGCACTTCGAGGTGCTGGACTCTGGCCTGCTGGGAAAGGCCCGAGCGAACGGGTCGATCGAGGTGTTCGTCCTGACGCCGCGCGAGTTCACGACCGACACGCATCGAACCGTCGACGCGGCGCCCTACGGCGGCGGAAGCGGGATGGTCCTGATGCCCGGGCCCATCGTCGACGCGCTCGAGCATCTCGACGAAAAGCGCAACGGCGCACCGACCCGCCGGGTGTTGCTCACGCCGCAGGGCTCCCCGTTTCGTCAAGCGGACGCGGAGCGGCTTTCCGGATACGACACGGTGACGCTCGTCTGTGGACGCTACGAGGG
The DNA here is from genome assembly GCA_039177115.1 of Myxococcota bacterium. Taxonomy (GTDB): domain Bacteria; phylum Myxococcota_A; class Polyangia; order Polyangiales; family Houyiibacteriaceae; genus SG8-38. The sequence continues at coordinate 4,322 of JBCDFZ010000040.1, read as the reverse complement.
TTTCGACGACCGGATCCGCAGCTTCGTCGACGAGGAGCTGTCCCTCGGAGACTTCGTATTGCTCGGGGGGGAAACCGCCGCCGTAGCCGTGATCGAAGCCACGTCGAGGCTGCTCCCTGGCGTGCTGGGCAACGCGGAGTCCGCAACCGACGAATCCCACGCTGAGGGGCTACTCGAGTATCCCCACTACACGCGGCCCGAGAGCTTCCGCAACGAGGCGGTGCCCGATGTTCTGCGGTCCGGCAATCACGCCGCAATCGCCCGGTGGCGCCGAAAGGAGTCGCTTCGCCGCACTCGCCAGCGTCGGCCCGACCTACTCGACCAAGCCGAGCTCACTGACGAGGACCGACAGCTACTCGAAGAAATCGAGCGCGAAGCGTGATGCCCGTCTACTGCGCGCTGGTGCATCACCCCGTGCTCGACCGCACCGGCGCGGAGGTCACCACGTCGGTCACCAACCTCGACGTCCACGACATCGCGCGGAGCGCGCGCACCTATGGGCTTCGCGGCTACTTCGTCGTGAGCCCGATCGAAGCCCAGTACCCCGTGGTGCAGCGCATCCTCGATCACTGGCGCGACGGGAAGGGCAGGGCCCGGTTCCCTGAGCGGGGCGAGGCCCTGTCGATCGTACGGATCGCCGCATCCATCGACGAGGCGATCGCCGAGATCGAGTCGAGAGAGGGACAAACCCCCCGTTTGGTGGTGACCTCAGCGCGCCCCGGCCCCCGGCGAGTGTCCTACGCAGAGGAGGCGGCTACGGCGTCGTCCGGGGAACGCCCGACGCTCATCCTGTTTGGCACCGGGCATGGCCTCAGCGGGCCGGTGATGGCCCGTGCAGACGCGGTTTTGGACCCCATCTGGGGGCCCACCGACTACAACCACCTGTCGGTTCGCGCGGCGGCCGCCATCACGCTAGACCGGCTGTTCGGGGCGCGACGGGGTGCGTCCGACGGGATTTGACCCACTTTTGGGCCCGTGCTACCCCCCGGCTCCGTTTTGGCAGAAGGCTTAGCGATGAGTGGCAGCGTTCCTGAAATCGACGCGATTGAGCAGTCTCAGATGCTCCAGCGTCCCCCGTTCCGGGTGGGCGACACGGTGAACGTGCACTTCCGGATTCGGGAGGGCGAAAAAGAGCGTATCCAGGTCTTCAAGGGCGTGGTCATTCGCAAAACCCGAGGTGGAGCCGGGGCCACGTTTACGGTCCGCAAGGTCTCCTCCGGCGTCGGCGTCGAACGTATCTTTCCTATCCACTCGCCCCGCATCGAGAAGATCGAGATCACCGCACGCGGCCACGTTCGACGGTCGCGCCTCTACTACCTCCGCGGGCTCCGCGGCAAGAAGGCCCGTCTTCGCGAGCGCCAGCGCGAAACGCGCGACTGAGACGCCCGGAGCGCCAGCCACTACGCTTCACGAACGGTCAGCGTCGACTCAGTGAAGTCGTTCGTGCCGGGCACGTGAACCCAGAGCCGGCGCTCGGCGACCTTTCCATCCACGATGCTCACCACGATGTAGGCGCAAGGCCACATCAGATTCCCATCGCGTGCGAAGGTCGCTGCGTCTTCCTCTGAGAAGTAGGCCCCCGCATCGCAGTGCGAGTGGTAAATCACCTTCACCGGCCGACCTTCCGCGTCGCCGTCGTCGAACGTACGTGCCGCACGCAGCTCGTTGATCTTGAAATAGGTGTTGGACGTCCGCGGGAACGTTTCCGGGTCGAGCTCGTGGTACTTGTCCGCTTCGTTTTCCTCGCGCTGCGCGGCGTCGAGCAGCGCGGGATTCGACGCCGGACCAAACACGAATCCGCAGCTTTCGCTTGGATAGCTCTCGAGCGCGTGCGCCTCGATCTCGTCCATCACCGACCTGTCGATCTCGAGGTTTCCCGCAATCCAGGGTCGCGCCTCACCACTCATAGTGTTTCTCCCACTTCATCGGAGCGAAGTACCGATCGCCTCGGTCGCATGCAATGGCAACGATGCAGCCTTCCTCGACGCGCTTGGCCACCTCGACGGCCCCGGCCACGTTGGCGCCCGTGGAGTGACCCACGTGCAGCCCCTCCTCTGCGGCCAGGCGGTCCGACATGTCCCAGCCCGCGTCGGTTCCCACGGGCAGGATCTCATCCGGCACGGTCCGATCGAAGATGTCCGGCACGATCGAGCTCTCCATGTGCTTGAGCCCCTCGAGCCCGTGAAGTGCCTCCGCTGGCTCGACTGCAATGCACTCGATCTTGCGGTGGTGCTCATGGAGCCGGCGCGTCGTCCCCATGCAGGTTCCGCTCGTCCCGAGGCCCGCGACGAAGTGCGTGATTTCGTCACCCACCTGATCGAGGACCTCTTGCCCGGTCCCGAGGTAATGCGCGAGGGGATTCGACGGATTGGAGTACTGGTCCGGATAGAAGTAGCGGTCGGGCTCCTCCGCCACGATACGGCGCACCTGGCGAATCGCGCCGTCCGACCCCTCCATCGGGTCGCTGTAGATGATCTCGGTACCGAACGCCTGCGTAATGTCCTTGCGCGCCTTCGACACGTTGGACGGCATCACCAACGCCACCCGATAGCCCATGGCCGCGCCAAACAGGCTGTAGGCCACCCCGGTGTTTCCGCTGGTGGCGTCGATCAAGATCTTGTCGGTGGTCAGGCGGCCGTCTTCGATGGCGTCTAGCATCATCTGCCGCGCCGGCCGGTCCTTCACCGAACCTCCCGGGTTCGCGTACTCGAGCTTCAGGTAGATTTTGACACCGGGCGTGTCTTTCTCGATCGTCTTGAGGCGCACGAGCGGCGTGTTCCCCACCGCTTCGACAATCGACTCCATCCGACGAAAGCGCATTGCGACTAGCCCTTCGACAACGGTGCCCGCCCGGTCCCCAGGGGGCGGCCGGCGGGGAGGGCGCGCTTGATGTGTTCGACCGCCTCGAGAGCGCCGAGGATCGCCGCTGCGAGCGCCCGCGACGTGCCAGCGGCCGCGGCAAGCTGACTCACCGCGTCGGCCGACAGCGCGTCGAGTGGCGTGCCTTCACTTCGTTCGGGACAGCCCGCACGCCGGAGGTACTCGGAGGCCACGGCATAAGCATCCGGATCGGTCGACTCGCCCGCGCAGAAGCCCGCTTCGAAAAGCCGGCCCTGGCCCGCTTCGCCGATCTCACCGAGCAGGAGCTGCCGCGCGAAGCGGCGGCTCATGGCCTCTTCGTTCAACGCTACCGTCCGCCGGCGATCGCAGGAACGATGCTCAGGGTGTCTCCCTCCTTGAGCTCCGTCTGCAGGTTGTCGAGGAAACGAATGTCCTCGTCGTTGTGGTAGATGTTGACGAAGCGGCGAACACCCTTCTCGTCGCAAAGTCGATCCTTCATTCCGGGGTGATTGGCCTCGAGATTCTCGATGACCTCGGCCACCGTACCGCCGTCCGCGGCGACTTCTTCTTGTCCACCGGTGAGCGTGCGAAGGGGAGTGGGGATGCGTACCGTAACAGCCATGTTGGTTCCTTTCTGAGCCCTAAGGGATGCGAGTCGAACTCACGCCGCGCAAGCCGGGACGTATCGCTCCATCCGAATGTCTTGAATGTTCCCCGCGCAGAGCGGGCAGTCGTGTCGACGCGCCACATGCGTTTGCCGAAGCCCGCCGCCGAGCGCCTGGTAGTGCCATAGCTCGCCGCCCGGTCGCTCGCCGTCGAGGAGACGCGAAACCAGTGCCGCTTGGACTCCGCCGAGCACGCCAACCACGGGCCCGACCACGCCGGCTTCGGCGCAGGTCTCCACACGGTCTCGCGGGATGTCTTCGAAGAGGCACCGGAGGCACGCAGAATCGGAAAGCGCGCAGAACGCCCACCCGTTCCACCGCACCGAGCCTGCCTGCACCGCGGGAACGCCAGCCAAGCGGGAGGCGTCCGTCACGAGAAACTTCGTGGGCAGGTTGTCTGCACCCTCGACCACGATGTCGTGGCCTTCGAGCAGACCCATCGCGTTGTCGGGCACGAACCGCCCTTCGATGAGGCGGACCTCGAGATCGGGTGCGAGCTGCCGAAGCGCCTCCTCCGCACACGCGAGCTTGGAGCGGCCGACGTCGGCGTCGGTGAACAGCGTCTGCCGATGCAGGTTACTCAGCTCGACGACGTCGTCATCGACGATCGTGACCGATGTCGCGCGACTCTGTGCGAGCCCCCGGAGCACCGGGGCGCCGAGCCCACCGGCTCCCACCACCAAGACGCGTGCGCCGCGGCTCATTGGAAGTACTCCGCCAAGCTGAAGTAGCGCTCTCCGGTGTCGCAGAGTATCGTGACCACGTTCTGATCGGGCCGAAGGCTCCGTGCGGCTTCGACCGCTGCCCAAACGTTGG
>JBCDFZ010000039.1:0-53190 GCA_039177115.1 Myxococcota bacterium | reverse complement strand
GGTGCGCATGTACCTGCGCAAGATGGGTTCGGTGTCGCTCCTCACGCGCGAAGGCGAAGTCGAGATTGCCAAGCGTATCGAGGACGGCGAAGACAAGATCTTTGAGGTGATCCTGAACTCGCGCATCGGGGTATCTGAAATCCTCGAGATCGGCGAGAGCCTGCGGAAGGGCAAGCTCCGAATCAAAGACGTGATTCGCGACCTCGACAAAGGCGAAGAAGAGGTCGACTTTGAAGCCGCCAAGGCCGGTGCTCTCAAGCTCTTCGACAAGGTCAAGCGCATCGAGTCGTCCGTGAACAAGGTGCAGTCGGAGCTCGACAGCAAGCTCCGCGTTTCCGATCGCAGCAAAAAGCAGTACGCCGCTCAGATCGGCAAGCACGTCGACGAGCGGGTCACGCTGCTCCGCGAGCTCAACCTCACCAAGAAGCAGGTCGACCGCGTTGTCACCCAAATTAAGGCGTACATCCGTCGCGTGGAACGGGCGCAGCGAGAGATGAACGAGGCCGAAGCGCGCGTCGGCGGACTGAAGTTCAAAGACATGAAGCGCGTCCTCCGCGACATGCAGGAGAGCAAGGCCGTCGAAAAGCGTGTGCTTCGCCGGTATGGCTCAGAGGAGCAGATTCAGCTCTCCGAGGAACACATTCGCGACGCGCAGAAGGCCATCGTGGAGGTCGAACAAGACACCGGGCTGTCCGTCGACAATCTGCAAGACACGTACAAAGAACTCGCCGAAGGTGAACGGCAGACCGAGCGCGCGAAAGCCGAGCTCGTCGAGGCCAACCTCCGGCTCGTGGTGTCCATCGCCAAGAAGTACACCAACCGCGGGCTTCAGTTCCTCGACCTGATTCAGGAAGGCAACATCGGCCTGATGAAGGCGGTCGACAAGTTCGAGTACCGGCGCGGCTACAAGTTCTCCACCTACGCTACGTGGTGGATTCGGCAGGCCATCACGCGCGCCATCGCCGACCAGGCGCGCACCATCCGCATTCCGGTCCATATGATCGAAACGATCAACAAGCTCATCCGTACTTCGCGCTACTTGGTGCAGGAACTCGGCCGGGAGCCCGATCCGGAAGAGATCGCCGAGCGCATGGAGATGCCGCTCGAGAAGGTCCGCAAAGTTCTGAAGATCGCCAAAGAGCCGATTAGCCTCGAAACGCCTATCGGCGAAGAGGAAGATAGCCACCTCGGCGACTTCATCGAGGACAAGAACGCCGTGTCGCCGGTCGAGGCCGTCATCGGTGGCAACCTCGAGGATCAAACGCGACGCGTTCTCAAGACACTCACGCCCCGCGAGGAGAAAGTCCTCCGCATGCGCTTCGGCATCGGCGAAAAGAGCGACCACACGCTCGAAGAGGTCGGCCAAGACTTCGAAGTCACGCGCGAGCGCATCCGACAGATCGAGGCCAAGGCGCTTCGCAAGCTCAGGCACCCGAGCCGAAGCAAGCAGCTCCGCTCGTTCATGGACAACTGAGTCGCCACCCGCACGGGTGGTTGGGCTGACGTGGCGGCCGAGCGACGGATGTCTGCTCGTCGCCGATGGTTCGCGTTTGCGGGCGAGAGGGTGTAGAGAGACCGGGAGGGCCCATAGCTCAATTGGTTAGAGCCCCCGGCTCATAACCGGGTTGTTCCTGGTTCGAGTCCAGGTGGGCCTACCAAGCTGGACCGATGTGAAATCGGTACGGCTAACCACTCGAAAACAGGGGACAGATCCCCGGTTCTAACTGTGGATCCGTCAAACACCACGCCCGAAGGCATCAAGAGGCGCTGTAGCCCGCGTTTCTGGGCGTAACTGGCCTGTTTCCAACTCTTGGCAAGGTTCGATAGGATCGACTCGGCAAAGTCGAGCGTGGCGCCCACATCGAGGCCACGTAGGTCGGCGCGGTGCCGCTCTACCTTGGCGCTTGCTTCGTCCCATCGGAGAGCGCTCATGTGCCTGCGGTACGTCTCAGCGTCGATCGAGCCTTGGTACACGTGAGCCTCTGTCAGGCGGTCTTTCTTGCGCTCGATCTCTTCGATCTGATTCGTGAGGCGTCGCTGGGCCTCTAGAGCCTCACTCTCGCGCTCACGCCATGCGCTAAGGACCGTCTCTCGAAATAGCGTCACCAGGCTGCCCTTCGGCTGGATGGTCTCTAGGAGCTCTGTAAAGCGGTCCTCGAGCTCGTCAGCCCTGACGCTGAGCCGACACTGCCCGCAACGTTGCTGTGTCCGAAAGTAGGCGTAGCGCTCCCCTGTGCGCCCGCGCGACCATGACGCCGTCATGGGGACGCCGTGCGTGCAGGTGACGAACCCTCGAAGCGGGAATTCTTCGCGGTCCGTCTTGCGGGGCGCCATCTGATCGGGCGAGCTGATCGCCGCCTGAACCCGAGCGAACGTGTCCGTGTCCACGAGTGGCACGAAGTCGCCTTCCGTCTCGATCCCCCAGCGGTCCACGCGGACCATGCCCTGCATGAGCGGATTCTTGAGAAGCGTGTAGGCGGTCTGTTTACTGATTTTTCCGCCCGTTCGGCCTCGCAGCCCGCCCTCGCGTGCCCGCTTGATCGCATCGGGTACGCTGAACCTGCTCGAGGCGACGTCGTGGAACATTGCCCGGATCAGAGGCGCACGATCTGGGTCGTGCTTGAGGCTCGGTCCATCCTTGTCGCCGCGCACGAATCCGAGCGGCGGCGCCCACTGCCAACGCCCCTCTTCGGCGCGTCGCTTCATGGACGCGGTCACCTTGGCGCTTCGCTCCTCGTTATTGAGCTGGGCAACCACGCCATGCATGCTTCGCATGGCCCGCCCGCTGGGCGAGTCATCGAAACGCTCTGTGCACGAGAGAATCACAATCCCGTTGCGGGCGAGCTCGCGCTGCACAGTCAGCTGATCATAGAGCACGCGCGACAGACGATCGATCGAGTAGACCAGCACAGCGTCGACCGCGTCGCGGTTCTCTTCGATGAACTCGACCATGCGTCGAAACTCGGGGCGGTGGAGAGTTTTCGCGCTCGCGCCGCGCTCCACGAACGTCTCGAGGATCTGGGCGTTGTACTGCTCGCCGTACCGATGGAACGCGGCTTGCTGAACCTCAAGGCTGCAGCCTTCCTCGGCCTGCGTCTTTGTGCTCACTCTCGCGTACGCGACGATCTTCAATCCCATTCGACACTCTCTCTCATCGCGGAATCTATCGCGGCGTTCGCGAGCGTGTACAGGTGATCCCGAACAATCCGCAGATCTTCGTCACTCTCGGGCGCATCGTCGCCCAGGATCTCGCGGCACCGCGCGACGGACAGGCGTCCGCCTGGGATGTTCGTCGCGTGTTTTGGGGATCGGGTTGCTCTCACGTGTTTATTCACACCGTCAAAGGCGCCGCTCTGTGGCGGGCCGAAAATAGGTGGGGGGCGATGCTTGTAACCACACACCGCGCACCCCGGGGTTGGCGCCCCGTGGGCCAAGTAGGAAGAAAACTCCCACGGGGTCGCCGTCGTTTGTTTACGGGGCGGCTGCGGCGGTGCCCTTGTACATGCCACGGAAGTCCACGACGCCAGCGCCGAAGTCATCCGTAACGGAGAACCGCATGCCCTTTGTCGAGAAGTCGCGCTCGCGCTCAACCACGGGACCATCCGAGCCTGTCAGCCAAGCGTATTCGCACGTATCGACTCGGTTAGTATCGGCGAACAAGTAGAATTCATTTGCCGGAATGCGTGGCTCCACGATGAGCTCGAGAGAGTTTCGGATCGACTCGGATAGTGATGCACCAAGCGTCGCGTGGCCGGCGAAGTCGGTCGGCGTACGGATCAGCTTCTCCGCAGTCGTCTCGAGGTCTTGACCGACAACTAGGTACCGCGGCATCAGGTTCATTGACGCGCCGTTCTCGGTTTGGGCGGTGCGGAAGTAGGCGCGAGCTGCCGAAAGTGCCGCAGCGTCGAGCGGGGTACTGTATGCGACGTTGTTTCGAGAGGCGTCAAACACCGGGGTACCGTCAGAAAGCACCGGGTTGCTTACGACAACGTCCCAGGCAACGTCGGACTCTGTAACCGCTGCAGCGGCGCCCATCATCTGCGGAACTCGAGTTATCGCGGAAATGTCATCATTGACGATCATTTGGCGGGTGAACGTGATGTTCTTTCCGTACGTAGCAAGGCGAAGGGTCTCTCGACCGTCAGATAGAGTGCCTTCGGTGTAGGGATCGCCCTCCGCCACAAGCTCGAGCTTGGGAGCATCGGAGAACTTCACTCGATGGATATCCCTGAAGTTGTCTGCCGTGGTCTCTCGGAATACCGCTAGGAACGTGCGCGGTTCCTCTTCATACCCTGCGGTGAGCGCTCGTTGTGAGACGAGCGCAACCACGTTGCCGAGGGTTGCACTGCTAACCGCACGCTGCGCGATCTGGTACGGCATCCCTGAGTCAATCCGAATTCCATCCACCTCTGCGCATCGCTGCGCCTTCAACGGGAACGGTCCGCCGCCAAGGCGAATTGCTTCCGGATCGTTGCTCTTGATGATGCGCTCATGATGCAGAATGCCCTCGGCCATTTTTGAAACGAAATCTTCATCGCGCACGTTTGTGCCGGGCACGCACGATCGCAGGCGCGCGATCTCTTCAATCATCATTGCTTGTGCGACGTGGACGCTCGTTCCTTCAGCGATGAGGCGATCCGCGAACGACTCGCGTAGACCAAGGCTCTGAGCGTTATGGCGAATCTGTCGAACGCGCACAGTTTCGCCGGATGGGGGGGTATGAGTGGACATTGTTCTTGTACTTCCTTGGTCCTTCTGCCGCGATCTCGTTCGCGGATAGGGGGTTTCGTGTGCGTCCCGCAGCGTGCGGAGACACTGCAGTTTGCGACGCATACGACGAGCACTCATCCGATCTGGAGGTCGCGCGCGAAGCTAGTCGGACAAACCGGCCACGACGGCCAAACCGGACAGGTCAATCGATCTGTTCACCGTCGTTGTAACCGCAGAGGTCGTCGAGTTCGTCGATACGCACGCGCCAGTGTGCCCCGAAACGCTTCGCAGGGATCGAGCCCTTGGCCGCCCAGCGCCGCGCTGTGCGCATCGATATACCAAGGCGGTCCGCAACCACGTTGAGTGGTACGAAGCGCCTAGAACGAGGCGTGGACGCTTGCTGCGGCTCTGTGGTTTCGGCGGCCATGGCGAGTGGTGTTAGTCGGCGGCCTCGTGTTCCGCGTCGGGGTGCGCGGGGGGATCTTGGGTCGGAGGTTCGGTGGTCGCCAGAATTTCCGCCCGGAATGCGGTGATTCCACTGCGAATCGCAGCGTCCAGCAGCACCTCGAACCGGTGAAATGACTGAGCCTCGAAGATGGACGGCACGCTAGCTTTGTAGGCTTCGATCAGATGCTTGGCGGCCAGCCTTGCGCAATCGGGGTCCACTTCCTCGACGATGTCACGCAGTATGACCGACGCTTCTTCCTTATCGAGTAGCGCACGCTCGGTTTTCGCGTCGTAGTACATGCGTCGGGCGCGCTCGAGAAACCACTGCTCTTTGGCCGACGTGGTCACGACCAATGCTCTTTTTCGATTTCATCGAGGAATGCCCTCCCGTCGAGAATGAGATCCCCGTCAACTTCAATCCGCATCTCCGCAAACGCCTCTCGAGTCATTTCCTCGACGCGCACCTGCAGTTCGTGGGGGCTGTCGACCTTTCCGAAGCACTCACGAGCTGCCTGGGCAGGGATCTGCAAAAGTCGCTGCTTTAGCTTGATCCACGCGTCGTTCGTGGCGCGTGTTGCGGCCTCAGCATTGAGCAGCTCTCCGGACGCCAGGCCGGCACGGATCTTCGCTCGCTGAGCACGCAGGGCCTCCAGTCGAAGGCGTTGCGTGTGGTAGTCGAGCGCATCAGCGTCGTCCTCTTGTTCCTCGTGTAAGGGGTTGCGCTGCAGAATGCGGATCGCTTCATCGGAGAAGTACTCGATCGGGGCGCCGCGCTTGCCCAGGTACGTCGCGGGAAGCTCGCCCGATTCCTTGGCCCGGTAGAACCGTTGCCGGCTGACGCCCGCGCGGCGACAGAGCTCTGCAACAGTGATTATCTTGCTCTCTAGCTTGGGTATGTGCATTTCCTGGTTTCCTTCTCTGTCCGGTCTGTCCGGGCTGGCTGCAGTCGTGCAGCAAGAAATTTCGGGTCAGCTGCGATCCGTCCGGATCCTGCGAAGCCTGGTCGCTAGCGCGAATCTGCGAGCTTTCCGCCCGAGACGCGCACCGGGTCGAAAAGGACCCAAGTAGGCGCCCCCCTGTACGGGGTGGAGCGACTACGCGGGGCGCCTCTGTCGGCGTGCTCCGTTTGCGCTTCGCACGCGGGCTTTCGTCGCTCGCGGTCGTGTTGCCGATCGAGCGCGAGTCGCCTGGCGACGGTCGGGCGCAGTCGGGCGCACGTCGTCTGCGGCTGGGCTCAGTCTCAAGTGGCGCGCGCGGGGGCGACCCCCCGGGGTTCTTGGCCGCAGCGCAGCCCCGGGCCGTCCCGGCCTGTGGCGCCTGCACACCTCCCCGGACCCTGCGGAACGTTGGGGGTAAAGGTCCCGCAGGAATTTGTCCTTTTATTCCGGATGTTTCCGCGGACTTGCGGGACGTGCGGGACGTTAGAGCACCTGTCTCTACTAAGAATGTTGTTCTCGTAAGAGTTCCGCGCGCGTGCTTGGTCAAAGGTCCCGCACGTCCCGCAACGCTCTGCAAGGGACTGGTATTATTCAATTTTTTGTTGCGGGACCCTTTAGGCTTAGTACCGCAAAAGGTTCCGCAAAATCCGAAGCTGAAGCAACTCTGCGCCCCCATTGTATTGTCTGCGCTCATCGGTTCACTTCCTCGAGCTTGAACACGTGTGACTTCGCGTGTTTGTCGAACGACGGGCGAACGATGCGCACGGCCACCGTGCCCTCACCTTCGCTTTCGACCTGGTAGACCCGGCCGAGCTGGCCACGCAGCGCAAGCCCTAGCCTCGTAATCTGGCTTCGTTCGCCCCCTTCGCCGCGAACATCCTCAAGCAGGTCGTTGTCCGTGCAGAGCTGCATCAATCGCTTGGCTTTGGCTTTGTCGCCGATCGCGTCCTCGCCACCTTGTTTCGACGTGCTGAGCCATGTCGACAGAAACTCCACCCACTCGGACGTCCCAACATCAGCGACCGCGCGAGCATCTTCTAGGTTCCCAAGAAACCCCGGTACGCCCGCCACGCCGAGGATCCCGCCCATGGTCTCGCTCCACGCTTCGAAGGTGCCTAGCGCCTCGCCGGACCATTTGGGCATGCCCGCGGCGACCCAGGCTTGCACCAGCACCAAGCACGCGGAAACGAGCTCGCTGCGGTTCTCGAAGGCCCATGTTGGGAGCTCGTGGCGAAACTCTCGGTTCGTCCAGGGCTCGGCCATTTCGGCGTCAATCCGAACGCGTACCACGCGCCTCGCGAGCTCTTGGGACACACCTATGTTGTTCCCGGTAAGCGCCCACACGCACGTGTTGGGCAGTCGCTGGTTGACCGATCTGCCCAAGATCCGGGCCTCGTAGATCGGCGCGGTGAGCGCGACCGCGAGCGCTGACGAGTCCACGGTCGAACCGTCCGGGATGTTGTCGAACACGATCAGTTTCGGGTCACCGATCAATTTGCTTGCGATGACCTTCTGTCGCTCCTCTTCGCTTGTGGGCCATCCCTGCATGCTGGGTTCCTGGCCCTCGGCAATGATGTTTACGAGCCGTGAAAGCAGGCTCTTTCCCGATCCAATGGTGGGGGCGTCGTAGTGGTAGGCCGGCGTGGGCCCGTCGATGATTGGCCGCACGAACGGCTGTAGGATCGCGCAAAGCGCGTGCGCCTTCTCTGCTTCCGGTCCCTGCTTTTCCCCGACCCCCGCGAAAGGGAAGTCGCCCATCAACTCGTCCATGATCAACGACCGCGCGGCGTTGATATGCTCTGCGCTCGGTCGGATCGGCAGCGATGGCAGCTCGAGACGCGAATCGATCTGTACCCAAAGCCTGTCGTCTGGGTAGTGCCCATCGATTGCATAGATGCGGCCAGCCGATCCCAATACCGGCATGCGCACCACGGTGTCGATACGGGGCAACGTGTGCGGCGGGTTCGCCTCGATCTGCTCTGCGAGATCTTTGGGGGGCTTTCCGGCTACCTCGTAGGCTTGGCCCTTCCTGTCTTTCTTCGGGACGATCCACTCTGCTACGTCCGTAAGCTCGCTGAGAATGTGCGTAACTGCGGCCGGCGAGAGCTCGATCTGTCCCTCGTCAGACAGCTGGAGCTGCGCGAAACCGCCGCGACGACACACAAGCACGCGATCCCCGGCCCTGACTCCCGCGTCGGACGTTCGGCGCAGTTTTGCTTCGGAGGTGTCTACGAGTAGTTGGACGATCTCTCGCTTGATCTCGGACGGCTGCTTTCTATCGGAGAGCACGACGCGGGGGCGCAGTTCCGCCTCTGCGCTCACGCTTTCCACACCCTCGACAACGTTCTGTTTGCTATCCATTGTCTGTCTCAGCTTCTCCTGATGCGATCCGGGCGGCGTCAACCTCCGACGGCGTGAACAGGTCCAACCAATCACGCTGCGTCATGTCGACGCAGTGCGCGTGAAAGCAGTGGATCGCGCCAAGTGTTCTACCCGCCATCGGTGGGAACAGCTTTGTGTCCGTGCCCCCGCGCCGTGGCGCTTTGCTGTGAAGCTCGGCCTGCGGACAGCGAACGAACCATCCACCGCCCGAGCACGGCCGATCGATCAGGCCGCGACCGTTGAGCAGGTGCCACAGAAACCCTCGCCCATCTCCGGGGCCACCGGCAGTCGGGGCGCTGGTAAAGCGATGTGGGCGCCAGACGTGTCCGCAAGACTTCGCACGCTCGAAGTCGCTATCTGAAAGATCGCTCTTTGATATCGCGAGCGGCCCAATATCGGACGGATCCCCCCAAGTGCGCCGCCGCTCTTGCACGCCGTCACGGCGAACGAGCGGGAGTCGGAAAAGGCGCGTGAAGTCTGAGCACGCCGGGTCACCCTGGATCCCAAATCGTCGCCGAAGGTAGGCAAGCACGACAGTGTACTGCCGGGCCCATAGCCTCGCTTGCTCCGGCGAATCGATAACAAAGGGCGTCGGGGTCAACCAGACGATTCGGTAGCCCCCGCGAGTCTCGTAGTAGAACGGGTCCGAGTGCGACGCCGCGGCGTTCTTCACCTTTGCCAGTTCCGCCTCGCGCCACGCATCGGCGGGCTTTTCCCACGGACAGTCGACGTCGATCACGATCGCGTTCTGCGTGTGCGAGAAGCTGCCGCGCGAATCGAAAGCGCCGACGTACGGCCGTTTTCTGTCTGACGCGACCCCGGGAATCATGTGGGCGTCGCACGAGAATTCGTGCCGCATCGCCCCGTCCATCGGACCTATCACAAGCTCCGGCGCCCCCTCGTGCCTGGAGGATTTGATCAACGGGTGCGGCATGACCATAACGTCCCTCACGCCGCCCCCCTTCTAAGCCGCTTCTGCACAGCCTTGACGGAGCGGACCGACACGCCGATCCAGGCGTTCGGCCCGTCCTCGATGCGCTCAACGGGCCAGCCCAAGGCCAACGCGCCCAAGATCAGCTCACCGTTACCGACGTACCCTCCCGGGTGCTCGAGCTCGGCCAAGTGTTTCAGTCCGTAGGAACTCATCAGCGGACGCTCGCCGCCGAGATCGACGGGCTCGAGCCAGCGATCGATCCACGCTGCGGCCCACAGGACGCGCTCAGGGCGCTTCATCGTCTCCCGACGGAGCTGCGCGAGCTCTCGCGGGGACGTGTCCCCCCATGGCGTGAGGCGCTCGAATCCGCGCCAGCAAAGGGTGGGGTGGGCGGCCATGATGGCTCGCAGCCTTTCTCGAATGAGTGACAGGTCCACATTGGTTGCATCTGTCGTTTGTGTTGCTACAGTTTCCATCGCTCGTCTCTTGGCCACTTTCTCAAAGGCCGGGTTTCAGGTTTTCAGTTTCGGTTTCAGTTGACGAAGTGCCCGACTCCCACCTGCCCGGAGGGAGTCGGGTATTCGCAATTCGGCATCTAGGCCGCTCCACGTTTGTGTTGTGGGCGGCGTGCTAGTGCTTCGCGATGTCGATCGACAACGCGATCGAATCCAAGGTCGAGGAGTGCGGCCTCGATGCGAGCAGATGTCACTCCGCGCGATGTGCCTCGCACGTAGTTCCGAATGCTTCGCGGGTCGCATTGCGCCGTGACGGCGATGCGTCGAAGGTCGTGGGCAGAGATCTCATGGGTCGTGTTCATGAAGTGATCATGACACCGTTTTGGAGACCCTAATGACTTCCTCTGACGACGCGACGCCGTGTCAGTCTAAGCGTCGACTACGGCTGGTCACCCCTGCGTTTCTCGGCCTGATCCCGGTGGTTGAAAAAATTCTGCGCTTTCTTCTTGGGGTAGCCGAGCGCCCGGAGGATCGCTCTCGTGACGGCCTCTGAATCCTCGACCTTCTTGCGTGAAAGCGATCCGAGTTGGGCCGCGACTTCCTCCGCGAGTAGCATCGGTTCTTCGCTTTCCCACCAACGCATCTCCCAATCGCCCGGCACTTTAGTCTCACGGGCGAACTCGGGCTCCCAATGGTGAAGGCAGCCGATTGCGTCGTAAGCAACCATCGTCAGGTCGTACTCACGCCGCAACGCCTTTCTAACGGCGTTGTGAAACTGATCGCGCATCTGGCATTCCTCGACGACGTACCCCTTGTCTTTGAGGAAGCTCTTGCAAGTACCGACCGCCCGCTGAATGGACTGAGATTCGTGCCTGTCGAACTCGGGATGGCTGAGGGCGCTCAGCAGCGTGTGGACAGCCTGCACCCGTTCGTCGTCAGGATCAGCGCTCGCGAGAAACCGGTAGAGGTCGGCAACCTCCGCGAGTTGGCCCTGCACCCAATTCGGATCGAACCGCTTGCGTAGGTCTGCCCAACTCAAGTTGCTGATGCTGTCGTATGTCCTATCTTCCACTCGGCCACCTCACTTGGCCCATCGGCTCGGCGCACTGCACATGCGCGCGGGCCTTCTTTCTAAGGGCAATCGACCAAGATGCACCGTATGGCCGCCCCGATGCAAGTCGTCTACGGCACGGTCGTTGCCTGCGGTTCGGGCTACTGGCGAAACAGATCGTCTCGCTGCCAGCCGAGGAGACTTTCTGCGGTGAACGCGGACACTCCAGATCTTGAGTCGACTCGGTGACCAACCATAGAACGAATTCGAGCCACGTTCCCGAAATCGTCTCCCAGCACCACCTTCATTGGAACACCGACACCCTTCCGTGGGTTCGAAGCCATGCCCTTGATGAGCAGCTCAATGCTTCGAATATCGTCAGGCGGAAAGCTGTACCCGATGATCGCCACCGCGTCCGCCGACGATATCGCCTGCTCGGCCGTTTGCCAGTCGGAGTCGTTGGGCGATTCGTCTTTCGACGCTCCCGGCAGCCCAAGCGCGGGTTCTGAGCCGCCAGGGTAGCCGCGAAGCCATAGAGCGTACTTGCTGATTTCGTCCCCGGCTAACCCGCCGTGCATCTTGTGGAGCCGTTGAAAGGGCGCCCCTCCCACTCTGCTGAGCGCGAGCTCAACAACTCGATCGTAGTTGAAAGTGATGATCGTGTCCTCGTCGCGCAGCAGGGAGCTTGCAAATCTCTCGTAGGGCCTCCACCTCACATCTTGTCGAAGCCCGCAGGCGTATTCGATTTGGGCGACGATCAAGCGTTTTGCTGCAATGTACAGCTTTGCTGCATCCTCACCGCTCCCTGTCGATGTGGTTGCAATGGCCTCTGGCTCGCCTGCGGATGCACGCTCAAGCTGCCAAAGGATCTGCTCAACACTAATTCCGAGATCGACGCGTAAATCCGAGAGGCGTTGCGGCGCGCTGTTAAGGAAATGCCCCATGTCCGCCGTCGCCCTCAATATAGTAAGCAATTCGTGGTCAGGATGTGCACGTTTGGGGAGCGGACGCACTCTCGACCGAGGCGAGTTCGTCGCCATGACACGACGACCCCCGTCCATGTCATCTATGAGCCGCCCAACACGAGCCGCGAGCGACGAACCGACGTTCGTTAGGAGGTCACAGCATCTGTCGAGGCCTGCGAGAATCTGCAGGTAGTGCCGTGCCGCGAACTCAGGCCCGTCTCTATCGCCACACGCGTTGTCGAGGAACGTGACGGCTTCACGCGGAACGATGCATTTCTGAATGTGTTCTGCAGCGAGTGCGAGCTGATGCTGATCAAAAAGCTCTCTGGCTAGTGGGACACTTAGAGGCTTGCTGAAGCCAGCGCCAAGTACCCACGCTACTCTCTTTTCCGTCATCAGCCCACCTCCCGATGGAGGTGAGCACCGATCACAGCAACGACGAATAAGGGTGCGAAACGCACAGCTACTCCGCCGCCTCTGACTGCTGCGTGTCCGTGTCGCACTCCTGTGCACGAAGTCTCCACGCAATCGCCTTCGATTCGATGAGGGGAGGCCAGTCGGGGTCCGGCTCCTGCGCGACCGAGTTGGGGTATAGCTCCGCCAGTCGCACCTGCGCGTGTTCGGCCTGCTCGTCGAAATGGTTGTACAGATCCTTGCAAGTCTGAAACGCAGCACAGGGCACAACCTTGCCGCATAGACTCCACGCCTTGCCCCTGGCTTTGATTGCGTCCTCGTACCGAGTTTCAAGGACATGCTTGCGACAGTCAGCGCACTCCGACTGATCGCGCTTCTCCGCGCAACCGGCTAGCAACACCAGTATCGCAAGCATGATTCTCACTGCGCTGCCTCCGATTCGCCTTTGTCTGACACCAGCTCGTCGCACGTGGCGAAGAGCTCGCTCACGATCGCTGCCGCGCTGGGCGATGGTTCGCAGCCTTCTGTTTGCCCGGCTGCCTCGAGCGCCGCCACAGCGTCCGAGACCTCGACGGGCGTTTCCGCCGCACGAAGCGCAATGAGCGCCGCGCGTGCGCCGCTGCCGCCTCTCCAGTCCAACTCGATCACCTTCTGAGCTAGCGGCTCGAGGTCCTTGGTAATCGCCTTCGCTGGCACGCCCATGCGCACGAGCACGTACGCAACCGCGCTCGGTCTCATCAGGCTTTCCGCAGCCATCGAGGTCACTGCCAGGTAGTCCTCCATTGCAAATTGATCGTCACTCATCGTCATTGCCCCTGTCCCTTTCTTCATTGTTCCGGTTCTCACGACCGAACCCCAAACCGGGCTCGGCCAACGCACACTCTGCGCACAGCGCCCGCGCACCCACCTGAACGAACGCAGGGCGCTTTGCGCACGCATCGCACGGCTTAGGGGGTGTCGTCTTGCCCATGTTCCGCTTCTTGCTGGCGCTCGAGCGCGTAGCAGTTGATCAGCACGTGGTGCCGGACGCAGTTGTCAGGCGACAGACACACCTCGATTTCCTCGAGACACCAGTCAGCGGCCTGCAGTTGCTCCTCGCACCACCGATGCAAGTTCAACGGGCGCCCCTGGCACGCCTCTGTGCCGGCCGCGAAGCCCCGATCGTAGACCTCTCGCCGATCGGTCTCGGTGTCGCTCACGCCGACCTCGTAACCCGTCCCAAAGCACACGCTTTCGGTGCATGCCGGGGCGTCCGTGTCTGCCTCGCAGGGGTCGGTCGGATGTTCATTTGATTCATCCCCGCAGCCCGCCAGGACGGCGAAAAGAAGCGCGAAAACGGTTGCTGTTTTGGTCATAGAAACAGCCTAGACCATTTCTAGCTAGAGATCTGCTCTAATTATAGATTGCGTGAGCTAGATTGCGGTTTTGGGCTCCCGAGCTAAGACGGTGTATGCTTTGGCATGGCCACAAAGCGCAATGCGAAAGCCAACAAGAAGCCGCCCCCATACCGGGACCCGGTCGGGCGCGTCTCGACGACGGTCCTCATGGATCGCGGCCTTCACAAAGAGATCAAGAAGCGAGCGATCGACGACGATCTGTCCATGTCCGAGTGGATCGAACGTGTGTGCCGTGAGGCGCTAGGGTCGTAGCCGTGGGCTCGTTGGTTCTCGACCTGCAGCGAGCAGCGTTGGACAACAGCATCAAGATCACTCAGCTCGTACGTACGGCGTTGGCCGTCGCGCGCAAACTCAACCTGACAGAGGTAGACGGGTGGCTTCGGAACGAGCTCAACGGTTACGTCGATCGTGAGGCGGTGCCCGACTACCGTGTAATCGGCGGCAAGCTCTGCGTCGAAACGATGGACCGACTCATAGAGCTACCGTTTGACAGCGAAGAGGATCGGATCGCGGCGTCAACGATGCCGATGGGCGTTGCGATCGCGGAACTGGAGCACGCGGCAAGGGCGAAGGGGAAGCCCAAGATACGGGTCGACACACGTACCGGGCAAGTGCTGTACTTGGTGACCACCCACGCGGCACTGGAGACGCTCCTCGATCGCGTGCGAACCAAGATACTTGATTGGAGTCTTGACCTTGAGGAGCAGGGTATCGTGGGCGAGTCGATGCTGTTCACGGCCGACGAAAAGAAGGCCGCGCACGGGTCGCCGAGCGTCGTGAACATCTTTCACGGCGACGTGGGCCAAGCGAACCTTCAGCAATCGTCAAGCGGCGTACAGGTTGGCACGCAAAAGCCTGGCGCAGACCTCGCCCAACTCGCCGAGTTTCTTCGCGCTCACTTGGATGGGCTTTCGCTCGGCGAGCAAAGCAAGGCCGAGCTAGACGCGGCGATCTCGGATCTCGACAAGCACGCGTCGGGGGCTTCACCCGACAAGCGCGCAACGCTGACAACGCTCGGCCGGGTCAGAGACATACTGGTAGCCGGGGCTGCCGCGAACGAGCTGATTCAGGCGGTCACAGAAGCGCTGGCGTTCTACTCGTAGATGATGACAAGGAGGCCTGAGCACCTCGTCGTCACGTCGCGCGGATACGATGGTAGGCTGCGCCCCGACGCGCGCAGGCACGCGATGCCCCGCGGTCAACGGAGGAGCAGCAAAATGAAGCAGTCGACACTCGGATTCACGATGCTCGCGATCGGTATGGCCCTCGGCCTCGCTGTGCCGCCCTTGTTGGCGCAGTCGGACGCGCCGCCGAAGGTGCAGAAGTGGGAGCAGTATTGCGAGCGCATCACAGGAAGGGTCACGAAAGTCAACGAGAGGCTGAAGGCTGCGGGAGACAAAGGCTTCGAACTGGTAGGCGCATTCGGCGATGATTTTTCTCTCTATTGCTATCGCCGCCCGATGCCGTAGGTGGGGCGATGAGCCGGAGGCATGTGGACGGCTAACGGGCGTGGCTCGCTTCGCGGTCATGGCGCATCTTGCGCTCGAATTCCTTGATCACGTACTTAGCCATCCCTTCTGGGTTCATGCCTTCCGGCACGCACGCGTTCGAAAGGTGCGTGTAGGCGCAGACCCCACCGAACTGCCGGTTTCGTAGCCCATCTCACGAACGTTGCCGTTCGCGTCTTGCTAACTTGATAGCATGATGAAGTGGGGAATCATTGGAGTCATCGCCACAACCGCATTGGTCGGCTGTGGTGACCAATCGGGGTTGCAAGAACTCGAGTCCGATCCGGTTAGCGCGAGCGTCGACGAGCTCGTGCAGAAGTCGCTCGAGGCGGACGGGTGGTCCGAGGATGATCGCGTGTTCTGCGATGAGGTTAGCGAGACCGGCGAGCGCGTGCCGGGCGGCGCGTACAGCTACCGTGAGATCTCACTTATCGAGGGCGCAGACGGAGATATCTACGTGGTTCGCTTCTGCAACACCGTGTCACGAGACTTCGATTCGAGTGGAGCACGCGTGTTTGACGAGCTCGACACATGCGGTGTTCCCAGGGTTGAAATCGTGGGCGAGCAGGGCCTGCTTGAGTTCGCGTGCTGGAGGCTCGAGGAGACCGGCGACGAGAACGGTGGTTACCTCAGCACGCTTCGTCAGGACCTGTACCTCAAGAAGATTGGTAACGTGAACGATATACACCGCACCGATTCGCCCACGCTCTAGGGTGAGACCGGGGCGGCGTATAGTCCGGATCAGTCTACGTCTAGGCCGCAGCGGTGTCGGCAGTCGATAGGCTGACTGTTCTCGCAAAGAATACCAGGGTTGAAGCACACCCACTCCCAGTCGTCGGGATGGCTGTTGCACCCGGATGGGGTGCCCCAGACACTGTGATCGCTGTCAAAGGTTATGAAGCTACCACACAGGTTGAAGCAGTAACCGTCCGTGGGGAGCGCACTCTTGTCGCAGTAGGTGCCGCCGATCTCATCACCCTGGTACCGGGTGTTGCCCGACTGGCCAGGGGGGCACGGATCGTCTAGCCCCGGCGCCCTTTCGCAATATGGCGGTAAACAAGCGCCGTCCTCGCACTCGTAGGTGCCCCCGTCGCAGATCACACCGTTTTGGCCCGAGTCGGCCGGGTTGCTGCACTCGTTGGTGATCTCGTTGCATACGTTGTCGGTGCACACGTTGCCGTTGTCGTCGCAGTCAACGTCCTGCGTCGCGACCGTACAAACGCGAGCCTCGCACGTGCCGGTGTCGTCGCAAACCTTGGTGCCTTCGCACACGGTACCCTCGTCCCCCGGTACGCTTGAGCACGAGTTGTTGACGTTGTCGCAGGTGTAATCGAGGCACTCGTTTGTGCCGCAGTCCGCGTCGACGTCACAGACGTCCACTACGCAGGTGCCGGTGTCGCAGAACTCGCCCGCGGCGCAGTCGTCGTGATCCAGGCAATCAATACAGTTGCCGGACCCATCGCACACGCCATCCACGTCGCATGTGGTGCCGGCCGGCTCGTTGGGGTTCGAACAAAGGTTGTTGGCATCGCAGATATCTTCCGTGCAGTCGTCGCCATCGCCACATTGACTCCCCGATGCGCATTGCGCACCACACCCAGACGGGTAAGTGGCCGCGCGAGTTGCCGTCACGCGTATCACGGGGCTGTCGGCACTGACAGGACAGTCGCCGAGAAAACCCACCCAATTAGAGTTGCCGGTATAGCAAGTACCAAGGTTGGTCCCGTCATCCCAGACATAATCGATGTCCTCCTGCGCACCACTGTAGAACATGGCGCAACCGCTCTCCGCGACTTGGATCTTGACGAACGATTCAGCGGTCCCGTCCAGGGGAAGCACGCACCCCCACTCTGATGGTAGAATGTCATCGACATAGGAGAACGCGTATCCGGTTTGCCCCCAGAGACTCGATCCTACCGTCGTGGATGTATCCCACCCGAGACGAATAAAGTTGCCGGTAGGCTCGTCGTTCACATAGACACAAGCGTTGTCTCCTCCGTCCCGAAGATATCCATCAAAACTGATGTCGTCGTCGAAATTGCCAATGTCCTGATCGTTCATCGGTGCAGTCACACAGGCGACGGCAGTAACGCACGCAGTCATCGTGGCAACGTAAACCGCACATCTAGCGGATAGCTGACTCATCACGCACCCCCTTTTCTTCGTTGGGCGCAGTTCCCCACCGCGACATGCGACGGCGCCGCACCTCGAAATCGATCGCGTCAACAAACTGAACTAGTGAACGCCTATCATGGCGCCGCGTGACGTGTACAGACCCGCCACGAAGGGTTCACAAAGTTCTGTTGTAGCGGCGGAACAATTACGTATGAGTCTGCCGCCTGGCGGGCTAACTCATGTAGCTACGTTGATGCGGCAAAGCAGTACGAGCACGCCCTGTCCGTCCGGATGTATCTCGTTCACTACGAGCGCGTCGGAACGCACGTCGAGCTCGACGCCCACTGAGTCGATCGCCGGCTGCACCCACGCGGGCAGGTCGGCCTCGAGCACCCCGATCATGTAGTCCGCGTCCACGCCGTGGGTGCCGTTGACGTCTCTCGGGACGGCGCGTCGATCGTAGACACCGCGCAGCGTTGCGGTATCGCTTCCGTCGACGGCGCGGATCGTGATCTCTTCGCCCAGGCTCTTGAGCAGTACCGAGTACGCCGCGCCGATCGTGTCGAGCCAACCAGTCATCGCCGCCGCCTTGCCATCTCGGCGAATGAGCCACGGACCTCGGATCGAGCGAACGGTGCGCCGGGCGTCTCCGGCCGACGTTCTGCGCCCTCGAGCTCGCAGTCGGTCGTGGTGTACTCAAGCGCCGGGAGACCGGAGCGACCCGAACCGGTGAGAGGCTGGATCCAGATCAAGCCCTCGCGCACGAGTTGCGGCTGGCACGCTCGGATCACCTCAACCGTGCGAGCGCCTGAGACGTAGTCGCCCGGCTCGACGATCTGGCCCAGCCCGCCCGCCGCGCCGATGGCGCAACGCTGCAGAACGCGAACGTGGAACCTGGGCGCGCGGACCCGGGGCGGTACCGGGAATTCGGGCGCCTCTCGTGGGCGTTCTGCCGGGCGGCTCAGGGGGTGCTGGAGCTCGGATCCCGTGGGTACGTCGAAACGGGGCGTACGAATGCGCCGGTGCACCACTTTCGGGTTAGATCGGGGGTAGGGGCCCCGGATGATCACGCGGCCTCCTTTATAGAGGCGCACTCATGGAGGAAGTGGGCTACATGGTTCCAATCGAGTCCAGGTGGGCCTACCGACGATTCGTCCCCACTCGGTTTCTTGATAGTCTGCGCGCGATGCTTCGAAGCTTCGGCGCGGCGACACGCCTCGGGGCGACCCTGCGATGGGTCGCGTCGGCGGTCGCCTTGGTGATCGTGCCGCTCGTGGGGTTCGCCTTTTTCGGGATGCCCAGCCCCTTCTTCGTCATTTTCCTCGTCTCCGGACTGTATTTTCTGTGGGTCTTCGTCGCGCATGGGGTCGCTCTCGTTAGGAGCCTGTTCTCGAAAGCGCCCAAGGAGTTTCAGGCACGCCGATGGTTTCTGGCCTGGTTTCTCCTCGGCTTCGCCCCCGCCGCCTTGTGGCTCCTCGGCATCCTCCTCGAGAGCTGGGTCGCCAGCACGTCCTCCAGCTCCGATGTCGTTACCCGAGTGAACACCTAACTCCGCCTATCTTCTAGGACATGCCTCGACGAGACGGGCGCCCCCGAGGCTTGACGCACGTGCTTCGTCGGGCGGGTGCTAGTGTGGGGAGGTGGAGATCGACGGCGCCAACTCCAAAGACGTCGATCTCATAGGTGTGCTCCTTGGCGACTACCTGGCGGAGCTGGGCGCGAATCGCGAGCTACCTGCCGCAACGAGCGACATTCGCAGCTACACGCATCTCGATTCCTATCGGACCGACCCAGGTCGTCACCCGTTCCTGATTCGGTCGGAGGCGAGTGTCCTCGGATTCGCCCTGGTGCGAGACCCGAGGTCTACTGGAATGTCGGCCCTCGCGTTCTGGGCATCGGTCGTCCCACCCCTCTGCGTCCGTCCGCCCCACACAGCGACGTTCCTTGGCGGCGATGGGGAGCGCGTTCGGTATTGCTTCGTCGTCAGTGTCGACGCCTAGGGTTCGGAACGCCACGCGATTCTCGTTCCACAGTGTCAACCGTCGCGATTGAGGTAAGCTCGGAAACAGCGTTGGCTCCCGCCGTCTTTAGAGGGTCGCCGGACCACTCTAGACGTCAGCGCTACCCTGGTGCACTCTGCACCTCTGTTGCTTAGCTAGGTGGTGTTACATGAGGAGTCCCTTGTTCGGGTACGCTTTGCTCGCGGTCATCATGTTGTGGCCGAGCGGCGGTCTTGCTGATGAGAGTCTCGTGATCGTGCGCGATCGCGAGCGCATCCAAGATCACTTGAGTGGAGTCGAGGACTATCTTCGCGCTCAGGACACGTCGCACTTGAGCGAGGTGCAGCGGGCGATGCGGGCGGAGACCATCGACCGGCTGCACGCGTACTGGGTCGCCGGTGTTTTTCCGCACAACACCGTGGCGACTTTTCCAACTCCCATCTTCGTGGATGACGGTGGGCGGCCCTGCGCCGTCGGGTACTTGATGCTCGAAGCAGGGTACCAGGACGCCGTTGCGGAGATCACGGCAACGCAGAACCTCGAGTACGTGGAGACCATCGAGTCCGATGGACTCTTGGCCTGGCTCACTCACAGCGGGATCACTGGGCGAGAGGCGGCGTGGATACAGCCGGGATACGACTTTCCCCCCTGTAGTGAGGAGTGTGATTGCGCGGAGAGTCCTGTCTGCGCAGCCGATGGAACGACCTACGTCAATTCCTGTTTCGCCGAGACGTGCTTTGGGGAGTTCGACTATGAGCCTGGTTGCTGCGAGGGCGCGGAGACGATCGTTTGGAATGGCGACCTTCAATCCGATATCGAGGGTCTGGTGCCGACACCGCTGATATGCCCTGAAGACCCGAACGAGTCGCTCGCCGCGGTCTGCACGACGTTCGTCGAGCCTCCGCCGGGCGAGGGTGTGGGTGGTTCGTGCTCCGTCGCTCGGGACGCAGATCCTGGCCCCTGGATCGGGGCGGCCTTCCTCTTGCTCCTTTTGGCAGGCGCACGACGGCACGTGTTTCGGTGACTCAGCCGGGAGCAGCCGCAGACATCTCAGATCTGCTCGAGAAGATTCTCGACTACCTGGACGACGAGGAAGGCCGGGGGTCGGATCTGTCGTGGGTCGACCGGATGAGGTGGCGGACGGTCGTGTTCCTCGTGCGGGTGATCGCGCCACTCGTCGGGATTGCCTGTGCGGTGGGGGCCGCTTTCTGGCTCGGCTACTCTGCCTTCGAGTGGATCGACGGTTCCGAAAGCAGCGGGGCCGCGCTTGCTCTTGCAGCGCTCCTCGGGTTCTTCTCGGCGGTCCTCCTGATCATTTTTTGGATGAACCGCTGAGCGTGCACTAGGCGCGCACGCCTTGGACCACTCTCGGGATCTCTCCGCCGAAGATCATCTGGAGGGCGGCAGGTGCGCTGTAGTCGTGACGTTCGAGGGCGGACTGGAGGACTTCGATTTCCACGGGCGCGTTGCAGATGCCGTGAAGGTACTGGGCGAGCGAGGAGAGCGTTTGGTTCTGTGACCCAGGCTGGAGTTCGTGTTCCAGCTGCTGGAGCTGCGATGCGAAGCCGATATTGGGAAGGACCTGGAACCGCTTCGATCGGACGTGGCGGACGGCGTCCAGGAAACTCAGGCGTTCGGTCTTCATGAGTAGCGCGGTCACGAGAGTGGCTGACCGGCTCACCCCGACCTCGCAGTGGACGTAGAGCTTGGCTTGTTTCCGCTCCGCGGTGGCTTCGGCGAAGTCGAAGAACCGTGAGAACTCGCTCGCGATGTCCTCGTGCATCCCATCGTGCACCCCGAGAAACAGATGTTCGAACTCCCGCTGCAGAAACGCCATGTCTTCTCGGTCGCTCTCTCCGAGGCAGCTCACGACGTGCGTCACCCCCGCCGCCTTCAACTCCTTGACCCGCCCCTCATCCGGCCGAGCCCCCAAGTACAGGTCGTCCGCGATCTGAGTGAAGAAGCGTTCCCGGAGGTCCACGGAAAAATCCAGCCGGAGCCCAAGCCCCGCCAACACACGATCCGCGAAGCGAGAGAGAGAGCCCTTCATGGAGTCACGCAGCATATGCGAGTCTGACAATACACCCTGGATTCCCCGCCACAACGCGCCCGTCTGCGGGACTCGGCAATCCACTTGCGGCCCGTAGAGACGGGGCCCGCTGGCTTGCACCGCACGGCGCGGCACGCTAGTAGGCCGTCAGCTTTCGGCGAACCTTGGGAGGCGGTCCTTGCGCGAAGAGCTGGTAGCGTTAGCCAAACTTGCAGAAATGGACGACTCGGCGCGAGACATCGAGGCCGAGCTCAAACAGATTCCGCAGCACCTCGAAGACCTGCGCGCGAGCGTGCAAACGTTGGAGAGCATGCTGGCACAGGAGCGCGAGCAGCTGACGGCTGCGCGAACCCTGAAGTCCGAGCAGAGCGCCGAGCTCAAGGAGCGCAACGAGGGGCTTCAGCGTGCGCGCAAGAAGGCGGCGCAAGCGTCGAGCATCCGTGAGGCCGACGCGGCCGAGCGCGAAATCGATGCGGTTCGTCGGTCGATCAAGGAGCGTGAAGAGGAACTCGGGCGCATTGGTCAGGCCATCGAGGCGAAGGAAGCGTCACTCACCGAGCGCGAAAAGGACTTCGAAGAAGCCAAGACGGTGCTCACGAGCGAAGAGGAATCTTCTAAGGCTCGCGTCGAGGAGCTCGAACAGCAGCGTGGCGTGATGCTCAAGGGCCGCGACGAGCTGGTGGCGAGGGTCTCGAAGGGGACGGTCAAGCGCTACGAACGACTCCGCGGCGGGATGCCCAACGCGGTAATCATCATCAAAGACGGCAACTGCATGGCATGCCGGATGGCGCTTCCGCCGCAGCTCAACATCGAGCTCCAGCGCGCAAACGAGCTCCACCAATGCCCGCATTGCCGCCGCATCATCATTCATCAGACCGTCCTCGACTGATCGCGACTGATCGGGGACACGCTCCCCCTTCGCAACCCCTCTGATTCACTGCGAAGTTCACGCAAAGATCGCTGCGGTGCTTACGCTCGTCCGGAAGCCGCGCGAGAGCAGTTCGTCGGACATCGTTGCGATCTTCCGCCGAGAAGCTGTGTGTTCTTGGCGGGTTGGTAGGGGGGAGCGTGTCCCCGTTCTAGATGACGCTGAGCCAGCTGTCGTTGGGGGGCTCTACGCCTTTGACCGTGTCGAAGTAGGCGCGTTGGATTTGTTCGGTGATGGGGCCGCGGGCGCCGGTGCCCACCTTGCGGTTGTCGAGCTCGCGGACGGGGGTGACCTCCGCGGCGGTGCCGACCATGAAGACTTCGTCGGCGATGTAGAGTTCGTCGCGAGAGATCAGCCGCTGTTCGACCTCGATGCCCTTGCTCTGCAGGAGCTTGATCACCGTGTCTCGGGTGATGCCGATCAGCATTGAGCCGCCCGACGCGGGCGTGGCGACCTTGCCGTCGCGCACGACGAAGATGTTCTCGCCCGAGGCCTCGGACACGTGGCCCTTGGGGTCGAGAAGGATGGCTTCGTCGTATCCGCCTGCGAGCGCTTCGCGCTTGGCCATGATCGAGTTGACGTAGTGGCCGACGATCTTGCCTTTCGACATCAACGAGTTGATGCCGGGGCGGGTGTATGAGCTGACCTTGGCTCGGATGCCTTTTGCGAGGCCTTCGTCGCCGAGGTAGGCGCCCCATCGCCAGGCGATGACCGCGACGCGCGTGTCGTTGTGGGCGCCGAGCCCCATCGCGCCATCACCCATGAAGGCGATCGGCCGGATGTAGCACTCGTCGAGTCCGTTGACGCGTACCGTCTCCAGGCATGCCTCCACGACCTGCTCGCGCGAGTAGGGCATGGGGAGCATGCAGATGTGCGCCGACTCGAACAGCCGTCGAACGTGGTCTTCCAAACGAAACACCGCACTGCGGCCGTCGGCGAGCTTGTAGCAGCGGATGCCCTCGAAGACGCCAACGCCGTAGTGGAGCGTGTGCGTCAATACGTGGACGTTCGCCTGTTCCCACGGGATGAGCTCTCCGTCGAACCAGATCTTGTCCACTTTATCAACCATCGGTACTCCTGACGCGCCCTACTGCCTCGGGCGCCGCGCGTATGTAGCATAAATCCGCAATTCCGCTGAGTTGACGTGCTTCAGGGCATGGAGTAGACCTCGGCCCGCTTCAGGAGCCCGGAACGCGACAGGCGTCCGGGCTTCGATGCACTTCGGTGGTGTCCTTTGCTGTACTCATTGCTCTACATTCTGCTGCAACCTGAGGTGTCCGGCGGCCCCGCGGCGCCGCCCGCAGGCGGTGGCGGCGGCGCGCCTGCCCTCCCTACGGGGTGCGGCGGTGGCCCGCAGGACTTCGGCATCATCATCCTGATGTTCGCGGTGCTGTACTTCTTGATGATCCGCCCGCAGCAGAAGCGCGCCAAAGAGCACGAGGCGACGATAGGCGCCCTCAAGAAAGGCGACATCGTGCGCACCAACGGCGGTATTCGCGGCGAGATCACCGCGCTCGACGAGCGAGACGTGACCGTCGAGATCGCTGACCGCACCCGCATCAAGGTGCTCCGGTCGCACATCGCAGGGTTGGACACGCCGCCCGAAGAAACCAAGAGCTGAACCCAGGCGAGCAAGATGGATCGAGGTTGGTATTTTCGTTTCGGAATCGTCGTAGGTGCGGCCGTCCTCGGCTTTTTGGCCCTCTGGCCGAGCATTGACCGATGGGTGCCGGCTCCCGACATCGTCAAAGAGCAGTTCGACAACCAGATCAACCCCGGCCTCGACATCAAAGGTGGGCTTCGGCTGATGTACGAAGTGGAGGTCGACGAGTACATCCGCGACCGTCGCGACCGCATCGCCGAGCAGGTGCAGCGGCAGTGCGGCGTGCTGATCGGCGTCGTGCCCGAGGACGAAGTCGACGACATCAGCAAAGAGACGATGGAAGAGGTGCAGAAGCGCTGCAAGGTTGAGCGCGTCGACAAGGACGGTGGCGCCGTTCGCGCGATCCGCATCACCTTCGCCGACCAGGCCGACGCCGACAAGCTCAGCAAGACCTGGGTCCGCGACTACTTCCGTGACCTGCGCGTGGCGAGCGGGGTGGGTGACCTCGTGGTCGACCTTCACATGCGTGAAGAGCAGCTGACCAACATGCGCGAAACCGCGGTCCGCCAGTCAGAGCGCACCATCACCAACCGCATCGACAACCTCGGCGTGCTCGAGCCCACGGTCATCGCGCGTCCGCAGGACGGCGACATCATCATCGAGGTTCCCGGTGCACAGGAAAGCTCGTTCGAGCGCATCAAGGCCATCATCAGCCGCACCGCCCAGCTCCAGTTCAAAATCGTCGACGACGAGAACTCGCAGGCGCTCGCGCCGCTGATCGCCAACCCACCTCCCGGCATCTACTACGACGTCGGCGCGCAGCCGTTCCTCGAGGCGTTTGGCGAAGATGCTCGGGATTTGCTTCGCGACCACATCGCGACCATCGAGGTGCCCGACGATCATCAGCTTTTGATCGGCCGCCAGGACGCCGACCCGGAGCGAGGCGGAGAAGGCTGGCGCACGTACTATGTGTTCCGGCTCGCCGAGGCCACCGGTGAAGACCTCGACGACGCGGCGGTGGGCTTCGACCCGCAGAGCGGCAGCCCCGAGGTCGACTTCACGATGAACGCCCGCGGCGCGTCGCGCATGGCCGATCTCACGGGCGCCAACATCGGTAAACGCATGGCCATCGTGCTCGACGACCGCGTGGAGTCGGCCCCGGTCATTCAAGGCCAGATCGGCGGGCGAGGTCGCATTACGCTCGGCGCGTTCCTCGACCGAAACGAGCTTCTGCAGGAGGCGCGCGACCTGGTGGTCGTGCTTCAGGCAGGTGCGCTTCCCGCGCCTCTTCGGCCGGCCAACGAGCAGCTCATCGGGCCGACGCTCGGGCAGGACTCAGTCACCAAGGGCGGCCGCGCCGCCGTCATCGGCGTGGCGCTCGTGCTCCTCTTCATGCTGATTTACTACCAGGTGGCCGGTCTCGTGGCCGACACGATGGTGGTGCTCAACCTGCTTCTCTTGCTTGGCATCATGTCGGGCATCGGGGCCACGCTCACGCTCCCGGGCGTGGCGGCCATCGCGCTCACCGTCGGTATGGCGGTCGACGCGAACGTGCTGATTACCGAACGCATACGTGAGGAGTTACGGCTCGGGAAGTCACCGAGGTCCGCGGTAGAGCAGGGCTTTGCACGCGCCTACTCGTCGGTGTTCGACAGCCAGCTGACCACGGCCATCGCCGGCGTGGTGCTCTGGCAGTTCGGTACGGGCCCCATCAAGGGCTTCGCCACCATGCTTCTCATCGGAATCGCAACCTCGCTCTTCACCGGCACGTTCTGCTCCAAAGTGTTCTTCGACTGGCTCGTGCGTGGTCTCCGCGTCGAGCGGCTGCGGGTGGGCTGACATGGAATTCGTCAAACCCGGCACCTATATCGACTTCATGAAGTTTCGAACGCCCGTCGTGGGCGTCCTCGGGCTTCTCGCGACGCTGAGCCTGGTGTCGCTGTTCTATCCCGGCCCCAACTACGGCATCGACTTCGCTGGCGGCACCGAGATCCAGCTCCAGTTCACCGGCGACGTCACCTCATCCGAAGTTCGTGATGCGCTCGAGGAGGCCGGCTATTCGCGGCCCGACGTCATCAGCGTCGAAGGCGCCGAAGACGAGTACATCATTCGTGTTCGGGAAGTGTCGTCGCTACCAGCGGACCAGGTCGACAAGATCCGCGCCGCCGCAGACGCCGCGCTCGGTGCCGACGTCATTCGTGAGATGAAGGTGTCTCCAGGCGGCGACAAGATCACGGTTCGCGTGACGGGCGAGGTGGCCCCTGAGCAGATCCAGGCCGCGCTCGAAGACGGCGGCGCGCACGTTCGCTCGGTGAACGCCCTCGCAGGCAGCCGCGACCCCCGCTACGAAGCGCAGCTGGTCGGCGTCGCCGACGAGCTTCTCGACTCACTGCAGGCGGCGTTCGGCGAACGCGCCCCCGAAAACCCGCTCCGCGTGGAGTGGGTGGGCCCGAAGGCGGGTGAGCAGCTTCGCGACGCGGCGATTCAGTCGCTGCTTTACGCCATTGCGTTCATCATGCTCTACGTGGCGTTCCGGTTTGACCTCCGGTTCGCACCCGGCGGCGTCATCGCGATGTTCCACGACGCGCTCATCACGCTCGGCGTGTACGTGCTGCTTCAAAAAGAGGTGAACCTCACCACGGTGGCCGCGCTGCTCACCATCATGGGGTACTCCATCAACGACACCATCGTCGTCTACGACCGTATTCGTGAGAACATGGTGCGCGTGCGCGACAAGAGCCTTCGCGAGCTGATCAACATCAGTACTTCGCAGATGCTGTCGCGCACGATCGTCACCTCGCTTACCACGCTGCTTTCGGTGTGTGCCTTCTTTTTCCTCGGCACGGGCGTCATTCAGGACATCGCGTTCGCGCTCGGCATCGGCATCCTCATCGGGACGCTGTCGTCAATCTTCATCGCCGCGCCGATCACGGAGTTCATGGACCGGCGGCTCTTCAGCCGAACCGCCCGCGGGTAGCGCGTGGAGCCGGTCGACGCGATGCGCCCGACTCCGGCTCAACGAAATCCCCAATACCGTGTCCTGCCTGCCGACGAGCACGCCGCGGCGGCGCTTGCTCGCGCGTGCAGCCTCGGCGTGACCGCAGGGCAGCTCCTCCTGAACCGAGGTGTGACCGACCCGTCGACGGCCGAGGCTTACCTCGAGGCGACGCTTCGGGGGCTCAGCTCTCCTGCGTCGATGGCCGATCGCGGGATGGCAGCCGACCGGCTGGTCAGGGCGATCCAAGCAGGTGAGCGAATCGTGGTCTTCGGCGACTACGACGTCGACGGGACCACGTCCGCGCTCATCCTGACGGAGATCGTCGAGGCGCTTGGCGGACAGGCGAGGACGGTCATCGCAGACCGTTTTCGCGGCGGGTACGGGCTGAGCAACACGGCGCTCGAGGACTGCATGGCGACGAGCCCGTCCGTGCTCGTGACGTGTGACTGCGGGTCGAGTGACCACGAGCGGATCGCGGAGGCGAGCCGGCGTGGGGCCGACGTAATCGTGGTCGACCATCACCTGGTGCCCGACGAACCGCTCCCCGCGCTCGCCTTCCTCAATCCGCACCGGCCCGAGTGCGCGTTCGGCTTCAAAGGACTCTGTAGCGCCGGTCTCGCGTTCTCACTCGGAGCGGCCCTCCGCGCGGAGATGAGTGCGAAGATCGACCTTCGGGAGTGGCTCGACCTGGTGGCCATCGGAACCATCGCGGACCTCGCCCCGCTCGACGGTGACAATCGCCGTCTCGTGCGCGCCGGCCTCAAGCGCTTCGGGTCGGGGTCCACGCGTCCGGCGCTTCGGGCGCTCCGACAAGTCACAAACCTTCCGGACTCTCCCTATCTCACGGCCCGCGATGTAGCGTTTCGAGTCGCCCCGCGATTGAACGCGCCCGGACGACTCGGGCACGCCGACCTGACGCTTCGACTGCTTGCCTCCAAAACGCTCACCGATGCGCTCCGGCTGGTGCAGGAAGTAGAGCAAACCAACGATGAGAGAAAAGCCCTGACTCACCGGGCGAGCGACGAAGCGCGCGCACAGGTGGTCGAGATTTACGGGGCCGAGCCCGCGCGGGGTGTGGTCGTGGCGAGCGAGGCGTGGCACCGGGGCGTGGTGGGGATCGTGGCGGCGCGCCTCGTCGATGCGTTCAGCGTGCCCGTCGTAGCGATCGCCTTCGATGGCGAGGTGGGCCACGGCAGCGCTCGGACGCCGAAGGGCTTCGACGTGTATCGCGCGCTCGAGCATGCCCAGGATTCGCTCGACGGGTGGGGTGGGCACCGCGCGGCGGCCGGGTTGTCGCTACGTCGGGCGGAACTCGATGCGTTTCGCGCGGCGTTCGCAGACGCCACCGGGGAGACGAGTCGCGAAGCTACGCCACAGCAGGCCGTCGACGTCGAGCTTGGGGGAGCGTTTCGTATCCCTACCGTCGAAGACCTTGCTCGGCTCGGCCCGTTCGGGGAAGGGAACCCGACGCCGCGCTACCTCGCGCGCGCCCACATCGCGGAACTCAAGGGCGTTGGGGAAGATCAGGCGCACGCGAAGCTCCGCCTCCAGATCGGATCCGACACGGTGCGCGCGTTCGCGCCGAGCCAGTTCGCAAAGCTCGAGGGCCGCCAGGACGCCACGCTCATCGGCGAAGTTCAGCCCGACCACTTCATCGGGGGCCAGGCCGTCGAGTTCCTGGTCACCGACGTTCTCGACTCTTGAGGGCGGGCGGTTTGTCGGTTGGACGTCTCACGCACGATCACCCGGAGCGCCTTTGGCGCGCAGTTTGTCGGTTGGACGTCTCACGCACGATCACCCGGAGCGCCTTTGGCGCGCAGTTTGTCCCGCCCCACCGCCCCCGCACTATCACCTACCCTTCCACTCGGGGGGGCGTTTTTGGAAGAAGGCGGCGAGGCCCTCTTTGGCGTCCTCGGTGGCGAGGAGGGCGTAGAGCTGTTCGCGGAGGTAGGGGAGGGCCTCTTCGACCGGCATGCCGCGCTGCGTGTTGTAGGCGCGGAGGCCCATGCCCATGGCGGTTGGCGACTGTGACGCGAGCTGTGTGGCGAGCGCGGCGACCCGCGTGTCGAGCTCTTCGTCGGGCACGACTTCGGTGACGAGGCCGATTTCTTTCGCCCTCGCGGCGGTGATCTTCTCGCCGAGCAGCATCAGCGCGACGAGGTCTCGGGGTGCGATCACTCGTCGGAGCACGGCCATGATCATCATGGGGAAGAGGCCACGCTTGATTTCGGGCGTGCCGAGGATTGCGCTCTCGCAGGCCACGACGAAGTGACAGCAGGCGATGATGCCCATCGCACCGCCCATGACGTAGCCGGGGACGCGCGCGATGATCGGCTTTTCGAGCTTGTCGAATCGCAGCATCAGGTCGTCGAACTCGCCTTTCTTCTCGAGCTTGCCCCGATCGCCGCTCATTCCCTTGAGGTCGGCGCCGGCACTGAACGCGTTCCCTGCACCGGTCAGGACGATCACCCGCACATCGTCGGCGGCCTCGGCGTCGTCGAGGGCCCAGAGCAGCTCGTTGATCAGCTCTTGGCTGAGCGGGTTTTTTTTCTCGGGTCGGTTGAACGTGAGCGTGAGGACGTGGCCGTCTTGCTCGGCGAGGATAGTTTCAAAACCGCGGTCAGGGATGGGCATGGCCGAGAGTCTTGGACCGGCCGATTCACAAATCAAGGTAAACCAGTTGACGCATAAGGGCCCGAGGTTGCCCGGGTTTCGGCGTCCGTGTAAGGTCCTTTGGAAGCTGGTTTGGAGGGGGCATTGAGCTCGAAGAAAGCCGTGATCGTGATGATGGCCGCAGCGATGGTGTCGCTGGCCGCACCGCCTCGCGCGGCGCTCGCTCAAGACCTGCCGTCCGAACCGATCGACGCGACTCCAAAGGGCACGATCGGTCTCGGTCTAGTCGGTGCGGAGCTTGGGCTGATCATTCCGTCGGCCGCGGGCCTCACCGACGTGTGGGCGCTCACCGTGTTTCCGGTGGTGGGTGCCGCTGGCGGTGCGCTCGCGGGCTACTTCGCACTCGACGAGCCCGGTCGCGAAAAAGGCTCCGTTGCAGCGCTGGTCGTCGGGCTTGCTGGCGTACTGCCCGCGATTCTCGTCACGATTCGAGGCGTCCGGAAGGAACGCGAAAACCAGTGGGAGCCCCAGACGATTCAAGTCCGCAGCGAAAAAGAGCAGCGCGCGTACGAGCTCACCGAGGCGGGCCCGGGGCTCTTCCGACGTTCGCGTTCCGGGTTCCGGGCCTCGATGCCCGGGGTGTCGATCGGCCGCGGTGAGCGGCCCACCCGCGACGCCTCGCCGTATGCCCGCATTCGACCGCGAAACGAGATGCAGCTTTCCCTTGCGTCGGGCGTGTTCTAGCGTCGGCTCATGGTGCTCCCCCAGCTCAGGCGAACGCTGACCGACCGTGCCCTGGTCGCACGGGGCGATCACGTGCTCGTCGCCTGTTCTGGGGGCCCCGACTCCATCGCTTTGCTTCACGCGCTCCATTGCGTTCGGGAGCAGTTCGGCGTGACGCTCGCCGCGGCATCCATTGACCACGGGCTCCGCGCGGAGTCGGCCGACGAGGTGGCGCTGGTCGAGGCGACGGCCAGCGCACTCGGAGTGCCGTTCTCTTCGACGCGGCTTTCGCTTTCGAGCGAAGGCGGGTCGCTGCAAGCGCGCGCACGGGCGGAGCGCTATGCGGCGCTTGCCGACCTTGCCGAGGAGGCCGGCGCAAATCTCATCGCCGCGGGCCACACGCAGGACGACCAAGCCGAGACCGTGCTCATGCGAATGCTCCGGGGCTCGGGCCTACGGGGGCTCCGCGGGGTCAACCCCGCGCGGGACGACGGCATCATTCGCCCGCTAATCGACTGTCCGCGCGACGCCGTACGTGCCTACGCCGTGTCGATGGGCCTTCAGTTCGTCGACGACCCCTCTAACGAGGCCCGCGCCTTCGAGCGCGTGAGGATCCGACGCGAGGTGCTTCCCGTGCTCCTCGCCGAGGACCCGCAGATCGTCGGCCACCTCGCGGCGATCGCCGACGAGGCGGCTGAGCTCGAAACATGGCTCGAGGGAGAGGTCCCCGATCTCCCGGAACGAGGGGACCGCGCGATCGACGTCGAGTCGTTGGCCACGATGCCTTCGCCCGTGCGATCGCGCTGGCTTCGGCGTTGGCTTTTGCGCGAAACCGGGTCGGTTCCAGGGCGTACCCACCTGCGGGACGTGGGGCGACTTCTTACCGGCGCGGGCGAGGTCCTGCTAGGATCGGGGTGGGCCGTGCGTCGCGGGGGCGGGCGGCTTTGCCTGGAATATCGTGAGAATCGGCCTACGCGCAGCAGTCGCAGTTGAGCACGGACGCAGCATGAAGCGTGCCAAAGGTTGCCAAACAGGGTCGGTAGCCTCACAAAGATTGAAGGGATGAAGGCCCCATGCTAGCCCAAAACAGGTACCGCGGGTCCTCCTTACGTCTATGAAACAAAGCCAAAAAACACTGCTCTTCTGGGTCCTCGTGATCCTGATGTGCATCGTCATCTTCAACTTCGTGGCTCGCGATGAGCAGCCGCGAAGCGTCCCCTTCAGTGAGTTCGTCACCGACGTCACCGAGGGCAACGTCAAGAAGGTCAAGATTCGTCCCCAGGAGAACAGCGGCGAGTACACCTACTGGCTCAATTCCGAGGAAGAGACCTCGCCCGGCGCGGGCAACCGCGCGACGCGCTCCGAGAAGGTCACCGTCGGCATCATGGGCGAGCAGATCAACCAGCAGCTTCTCGACAACAAAGTCAGCGTCGAATACCTGCCCGAAGACCAGAACAGCCTCTGGACGAGCATCCTCGTGACGTGGCTTCCGATGATCTTCCTCGTCGGTATCCTTCTCTTCTTCATGCGTCAGCTTCAGGCTTCTGGGGGCAAGGCGATGAGCTTCGGCAAGTCGCGCGCCCGTCTCCTCAACGAGTCGCAGAACAAGGTCACGTTCACGGACGTGGCCGGCATCGACGAGGCCAAGGACGACTGCGAAGAGATCATCGCCTTCCTGAAAGACCCGAAGAAGTTTCAGCGGCTCGGCGGTCGCATCCCGAAGGGTGTCCTCCTCATGGGCTCGCCCGGCACCGGTAAGACCCTTCTTGCGCGCGCGATTGCCGGCGAGGCCGGGGTCCCCTTCTTCAGCATCTCCGGCTCCGACTTCGTCGAGATGTTCGTTGGCGTCGGCGCGTCACGAGTTCGCGACCTCTTCGAGCAGGGCAAGAAGCACGCTCCCTGCATCATCTTCATCGACGAGATCGACGCCGTCGGTCGTCACCGTGGCTCCGGACTCGGCGGTGGACACGACGAGCGTGAGCAAACGCTCAACCAGCTTCTCGTCGAGATGGACGGCTTCGAGTCGAGCGAGGGTGTCATCATCATCGCCGCCACCAACCGGCCCGACGTTCTCGACCCTGCCATTCTTCGTCCAGGCCGCTTCGACCGACGCATCATCGTGCCGCGACCGGACCTGAACGGCAGGCAGGGCATCCTCGCCGTGCACACGCGACGCGTTCCGCTCGGCGACGACGTGCAGCTCGACATCATCGCGCGCGGCACGCCCGGCTTCTCCGGTGCCGACCTCGAAAACCTTGTAAATGAAGCTGCGCTTCTGGCGGCTCGGCAGGACAAAGACCTCGTGTCGATGGCCGACTTCGAAATGGCCAAGGACAAGGTCATGATGGGCTCCGAGCGTCGGTCGATGGTGATCAGCGAGCACGAGCGCAAGACCACCGCCTGGCACGAGGCCGGCCACACCTTGGTGGCCTGGTCGCTTCCGAACCACGACCCGATCCACAAGGTCACCATCATCCCGCGCGGGCCGGCCCTCGGGCTCACGATGGCGCTTCCCGAGGAAGACCGTCAGAGCTACAGCGCCGAATGGGTCCGTGACCGCATCGCCATGGCCCTCGGAGGCCGGCTCGCCGAGGAAATCGTCTTTGGTCAGCTCACCACGGGCGCCTCGGACGACTTCAAGAAGGCCACGCAGCTGGCTCGGTCGATGGTCACCGAGTGGGGTATGAGCACCCGTCTCGGCCCGCTCTCCTACGTCGAAAAGGAAGAGTCCGGGTTCCTCGGACAGAGCTACCACAAGGACTACTCCGAGCAGACGGCCAAGGAAATCGACGACGAGGTGCGGCGTATCATCAACGCCCAGTACGACCGAGCGAAGGCCGTGCTCGAGGAGCATCGCGAGAAGCTCGACGCCATCGCCGAGGCGCTGCTCGAGCGTGAGACCCTCGGCCGCGAGGAGATCGAGGCCATCATGGCCGGCCAGGACCTCCCGCCGCCCATGGTCGTGAGCGTCCCGACGTACGCCGAGAAGCGTCGCGAAAACGAAGAAAAGCGAAAGGGCGCCATTTTCCAGCCGCGCCCGCGTGAGGTGCCCAGCGCCGGGTAATGACGGAGGTCCTGATGCCGCAGCTGTGGGGGGTTCTCAACGTGACCCCGGATTCATTCAGCGACGGCGGCAGGTTCCTCGAGGCCCGGTCCGCGATTGAGCACGGCAAGCGCCTCCTCGCCGAGGGGGCGGCGGTCCTCGACGTGGGCGGGGAGTCGTCTCG
Source organism: Myxococcota bacterium (assembly GCA_039177115.1). Lineage (GTDB taxonomy): Bacteria > Myxococcota_A > Polyangia > Polyangiales > Houyiibacteriaceae > SG8-38. Next base: position 19,732 of record JBCDFZ010000039.1, on the reverse strand, counting down.
TCCGGCCGGCAAAGCCTACGGCCAGGGCTTTTCCGAGGTTTCGGAGGGCGAAGAGGCCGCCCGCGTGGTTCCCGTGATCGAGGAGCTCTCCGGCGAGCTTCGGGCGAGGGTGTCCGTCGACACCGTGAAATCCGCAGTGGCGGCCGCGGCCCTTCGGGCGGGGGCGACCATCGTCAACGACGTGAGCTGCGCGGCCGATCCGGCCTTGGCGGAAGCGGCGGCCGAAGCCGGGGCTGAATACGTGATCATGCACCGGCGGGGCCGCGGCGAGGTGAAGGCGCCGTTCACCGACTACGACGATGTGGTCGACGACGTGCTTCGCGAACTCGACCAGGCGGCCGACCGGGTCGTCGAGGCGGGTGTGGACCGGTCCCACATCTGGCTCGACCCAGGGCTCGGGTTCGCCAAGACGGCGGAACAGTCGGCTTCTCTCCTAAGATCTCTTGGGCGATTCCAAAAGACCGGATACCGTGTACTTGTGGGGCCTTCGCGAAAATCTTTTGTAGGCCAGCTTGCGCCCAATCCGGGCGGCGAGGTGGCGCCTGCCGACGCGCGACTCGGCGGAACCCTCGCCGCAGTGGCCAAGTGTGCTGAGGCGGGTGTCGCGGCGGTTCGCGTGCACGACGTGCACGAGGCAAGACAGTTCTTGCTGATGCGCGACGTCCTGAAAGCCACTGAGGAGGCGTCGCCATGATGGACGTCCTCACCGGAGCGCTTGGCGAACTCATGAACGGGTTCGTTGGGTTCTTTCAGCGAAGCCCGATGGACGTTTTGCACGACTGCCTCGACATCGGGCTCGTCGCGGTGCTCATCTACTGGGCGCTCGTCATTCTTCGCGGTACGCGCGCCATGCAGGTGGCTATCGGGCTCTGCGTGGTGTTCGTCGGGTACCTGTTCGCGCGTCGCATCGGGTTGGTGACGGTCACCACCATTCTCGATTCCGTACTCGCGTACCTTGCCGTCATCGTCGTCATCATCTTCCAGTCCGACATTCGTCGTGCGCTTGCGCGGATGGGGCGCCGACCGCTGCTTCGCGGGCAGCGCACCGCCAAAGAAACACAAACGATCGAAGAAGTCATCAAGGCCGCCGGCACGCTTGCGCAGAAGCGCATCGGTGCGCTCATCGCCTTTGAACGGAGCGCGGCGCTCGACGAGTTCATCGAGCGAGGCGGTGAAGTCGACGCGAAGGTGAGCAAGGAGCTTCTTCACAGTATCTTCGTGCCGAGTTTCGAGAATCCGATGCACGACGGCGCGGTCGTCATCCGCGAGGGGCGCATCTGGCAGGCTGGCGTGTTCTTGCCGATGGCCGGTACCGCAGGAGGCGACCGCACGCTTGGTGCACGTCACCGTGCCGGGCTCGGCATCACCGAAGAAACCGATGCGGTAGTCATCGTGGTGAGCGAAGAACGCGGGGCCATTTCACTTTGCTTCGACGGCAACATCGTTCGAAACCTCGACGTGAACTCACTGCGAGACGCGCTCTACGGCCTGTTCTACGCGCCGAAACCTGCGCGTCGGAAGACCGCCGACCGGCGCAGCACCGCCGTGCCGCCCGAACCCGTTCGTTCTGGGAGCCAAGAGTCGGTGCTCGTAAGTAAGGCCGAGGAAACGTCGTGAGCAGTTTCCTCGACGGGCTTCAGGCGATTCGGTTCTTTTTCACCGAGAACCTGGGGCTCAAGGCCGGTGCGCTCGGCATCGCGATCTTGATGTTCTCACTCGTGCACGGCGCCGAGGACATGGAGCGAAACGTGTACGTTGACGTGGTCGTCCAGCCGCCGCCCGACGCGGAGGACATGATTCTGGTCACCGACATTCCGGACCGGGTGCGAGTGCGTCTCAAGGGGAGCCGCGCTCGGCTCAACGCGATTCGTCAGGAGACGCTGCCGCCGGTCGACGTGAAGCTCAAAAGCGTGGACGACCCGCGATACTACTTCGAGAAAGAGGCGTTCGACCTGCCGACCGGCGTGACCGTGCTCGGCGTGGTGCCACCGTCGCTTGCGTTCAAGTTCGTCCCACAGGCGAGTCGTCGTTTGCCGGTCGAGCTGTTCCTGGATGGCGAGCTTCCCGACGGTCTCGAGTGGGCGGGCGAGGCCGAAGTGTTCCCGGGGTCGGTCGAGGTCGAAGGGCCACGCGACGTGGTGAACTCGATGCGAACGGTTCGCGCCATGGAGGTCGACGTGTCGGCCCTCGAAGAAGGGGTGACGCAGCGCGAGCTTCCGCTGGTGAGCGCCCCGACGAACACGACGTTCGAAACCCAGTCGGTGCTCGTCACTTTGAAGGTTCGGCCCACGATGGCCGACCGACTCTTTACGCGAGTTCGAATCGAAGCCGAAGGGGCGGCACCGGAGTCGATGCGCCCGCGTACGGTGACAGTTCGGGTGCACGGGCCAGAAAAGGTCATCTCCGCGATGGTGCCAACCGCCGTCACGGCGTTCGTCGACCTGTCCGCTCTCAACCCCTCGGAGACGGCTGTGTCGGTGCCCGTCGAGGTGCGTGGGCTCCCAGACGACGTCGCGCTCCTCAGCGTGGAACCCGACGACGCGGCCGTGCAGCTGGCGGTCGAGGCTAACTAGCGACCTTCTGGAACTCGCGCTTTGCCTCGCTCGCGATGCCTTCGGCCATGGTGCGGATGCGGTCCTCTTTCGGTCCCTCGATCATCACGCGGAGCTTCGGTTCGGTGCCGCTCCAGCGAACCAGGACGCGGCCCTTGCGCCCAAGCGCCTTTTCAGCCTTGGCGATGGCCGTGCTGGTTTTGGGGAGAGCCTCGAGCGGACAGCGGCCTGGAAGGGTCACGTTGACCAGCACCTGCGGTACGCGTGTCATGACGTTGCCGGCCAGCTCCGACAGCGGCCGGCCCTCGCGAAGTAGGATCGAAAGGACCTGCATGGCCGCGACCAGGCCGTCGCCGGTGGTGGCGTGGTCGAGGAAGATCAGGTGTCCCGACTGCTCGCCGCCGAAGTTGAGGCCCTTCTTGCGCATGGCCTCGACCACGTACCGGTCGCCGACGCTGCAGCGAAGGAGCCGCCCATTGTCGTTTTCGATGGCTCGCTCGAGACCGAGGTTGCTCATGACCGTCGCGACCAGCGTTCGGCGCCGGAGCCGCTTCGCGCGGAGCATCCGGGTGCCGCAGAGAGCCATGATGACGTCGCCGTCGATCTGGTTGCCCTGCTCGTCGATCATGATGACCCGGTCGGCGTCTCCGTCGAGAGCGATGCCGAGGTGAGCGCCCCGCTTTCGGACCTCGCGTGCGCACGCCTCGGGGTGGAGCGCGCCCACCCGCTGGTTGATGTTCTTGCCGTCGGGCTTGACGCCGATGGGGTACACGGTGGCGCCAAGTTCGGAAAAGACGAGCGGCGCCGTTCGATACGCGGCGCCGTGCGCGGCGTCGACGACGATCTTGACGCCGTCGAGGGTGAGGTCGGCAGGGAACGATGCTTTCACGAAAGCGACGTAGCGCCCGGGGGCATCGTCGAGACGTTCGGCGCGGCCGACTCGGGTTCCGGTGGGCCGGTTCTTGTCGATCTCCGCGCCGAAGATGAGCGACTCGACGTCTTGCTCCACCTCGTCTGCGAGCTTGAAACCGTCTGGGCCGAAGATCTTGATGCCGTTGTCGGCGTAGGGGTTGTGCGATGCGCTAATCACGAATCCGGCGTCAGCCCGCATGCTGGTGGTCAGGTGGGCGATGGCGGGCGTCGGCAGCGGCCCCGAGAGCAGCACCTCGCCTCCCTGCGCGCAGATGCCCGAGGCGACCGCAGTTTCGAACAGGTAGCCGGAGAGGCGTGTGTCCTTGCCCACTACGATGCGCGGGACGTGCTTGACTCGCTTGCGAGCTCGGTACGTGATGGCCGCGCCGATTCGGAACGCCACTTCGGGTGACATGTCGCCCCGGTTCGCGAGCCCTCGAATTCCGTCCGTTCCAAAAAGCTGTCGGCTCATGCTGACTTCAAGGCTCCCACGTGACGTCGATACTCCAGTTCGATGGCGGAGCAAACGTTCCCGTGGTGACGAAGCTTAGCGGCCACAGCGCCTCCACCAAAAAACCAGGGCGCTGGGCCTGTCCGGTGGAGTTCGGGCCGCCCTCGTTTCGACGCGCCACGAACTGCCCTTCGACGTAGAGCCCGCGGATCGGCACGTTGTCGGGCAGCACCGAGTCGACGTTGAAGCCGACCTGCACCGTGGTGTCCGCGGCCTGCTCGCTCGCCCCCGTGCCCGATTGAACCCCGAACGTCGGCGCGAGTCCGCCGAACTGCGACTGAAGCGATGCGCTGAATAGGCCGGCCGCGACGCCCGACAGGAAGTCGGTCGTTTCGTTGTTGGCCGCCTCCGTGGTGGCAGCGAGCCCGCGATCCTGCCGCGCCGTTCCGGTGACCAAGAGTGCGATGACCTGGGCCTCGCTCGAGGTCGGCGCCGTCGACGTGAACTCGATGGTGGGGTCGCTGAGCCGGCCGGACACCGTGACGGTCACGGTGTCGTTGCTCCCGCGAAGCTGATGGCGCGCGACGAGGTCGACCTTGGCGTCCATATCGGGGTCGCCGTCGAACACCATGTTCCCCGAACGAAGCTCGAAGCGTTTACCAAACACCTGGAAGTTGCCGCCGCGTAGGTTCACGTTGCCTTTGACGGTGAGCTCGTCGTCGAGGGTGGTGTCGAGGTTGGTGCTGGCTTCGACGTAGAAGCCTTGATCCTTGCTCCGAATGATGACGTTGTCTTCCGAGACGATGGAGAGGTGCACGCGGTATGGGTCGGTGCGCACGACGGGGCCGTAGTCTTCGCCGATGAAGAACACCTCTGGATGCGGCGCCAGGTCTTGGGGCGTTGCCGAGCTTTCCGGAATGTCGAGGGCGAGCTTTCGAAGTTTGACTTCCCCATCGAGCTCGTCTTCTTCGAACTCGGCGCGAAGACGCGCATCTCCGTCGACCCGCGCGATGATCGAGCCCTCCTGCCGCAGTGGGAAGTTCTTGGTGTCGACCTCCACGTCGAGTTTGTTGGGTCGAAGGCCGTCGAGCCCGACGCGCCCGTTGGCGACCGCGGTGCCTTTCGCGTCTGACGCGGTGAGCCTGCTGACCTCGATTCCGTCTTCGTCGAAGATGGCTAGACCAGTCACGTCCTCGAGGGTTTGGCCTACGGTGCGGAGGTCGACCTTGCCGTCGGTGAGCTCTACGCTGCCGACGAAGTTCGGCTGTTGAACGGTGCCGCGCGCACTGACGCTCCCCTGAAGGATGCCCTGCACGTTGACGATGCCCGCCATCCAGGCGAGTACGGCTTGAAGGGGCATGCGGTCGAAGTCCGCCCGCCCGCTCAGCTCTCCTTTCTCGGCGAGTTCGGGGACCTTGTGTTTGCGGTCCCACACCACGGGCGCCTCCGCCTTGACCTTCGTACCGCCGCCGTTCCACCAGTCCATCGATGCGTCGACGGTGGCCACGCCGTCTTGGTACTCGAGGCCGATGGCGTTTCTTGCAGGAGGCGTCTCGACGATGGTGTTCACGAGGACACCGCCGCGCCCCGGCTCTAGGCGCCGAGCGCGAAGGGCGTCGGTGTCGATGTGGAGCGAGAACTTCGGGTCGTCGCCGAACAGGTTGGTCGCGCGAAGGCGTGCTTCCATATCGCCGGCGGCGTACTGGCACACGTACGGGATGTCTTCGGTGGGCGCGTCGTAGAGGTCAGCGCTCAGCTGCATGACGGGGATTTCCGGCCAAGTCGCTGCGCGAAGCCATTCGTCGATGGGAGTCGGCGCCGAAGCGTCGACGCGGAGGACCTGGCGGTTCGCGACCACGCCGTCCATGTCGACCTCGGTGGTGTCGTTCGCGAGCGACGCGCGCACTGTGAGGCGCGGGTTGGCGTTGCCTCCGCAAAGGCCCTCGGCCTGTTCGGAGCTCCAGTCGGCGCTTGCATAGAAATCGCCCCGTGTCTGAAACGCGCCGCCGGCCAGGGTGAGGCTCGCGGCGAGCTGCAGGCGGTCGGGGTCTGGTACGTAGTCGCGGCCGAGGATGTCGGGTAGGTCGCTCAGCTTTCGTGGCGGCACACGCATGGAGAGCCGCCACGGCGAAGTCTCCAGGGTTTCGATCGCCTCGCTCGGGTTCTGGACGAGGTTGACGATGTCGACGAGCAGGCTCCCCTCGCTGTCGAAGAGCGGCCCGCCTTCGTCGGCGAAGTTCACCTGGGCGAGGAGGGCGCCGTACTCGTAGCGGAAGTTCGAATCAAACTCGACGGCCACCCAGTCGCGAACCTTCAGGGAAGGCACCTTGATCTCGCCGTTGAACGAGGGCGCGTCGAACGACCCCGAAAGCTGGATGCTCGCATCGGCAAAGCCCGTGATGTCGGGCATGTCTTCTTCGAGAACCAGCTCGAGCAGCGTCAGGTCCATCGCGCCGGTGCTCAGCGTCATCTCGTAAACGCCACCTCGAAGCGCCGTTCGGATCCGCTCGGCCTCTGGGTCGACCAACCCGGACAGGCTGAGCGTGAAGTTGCCGCGTCCACCCATGTCGACCTGAGCGTCCGCGTCCACCCGCGCGTGGTCGTAGTGGATGAGATAAGCCGCGTTGACGGGGGTGATGTCCCAAAGGTTGGCGTTGGTGAGCGTGCCCTCCGCCACGATGGTGGGCTGGGCATCGAGGTCGCCGCGGAACTCGAAGTGAAGATCGACGCGGCCGCTGAAGTCGGGTGCGTCGTCGGGGTAGAGCACCTTGAGTACGGCGAGGTCGAACTGCTGGAGCTCCGCCGTGATATCGTCGGGCCCGTTGAACTGCCACTCGCCTTTGGCCTCGAGTCGCTGGTCGCCTTTGCCCATCAACACGCGGTCGAAGGTGATTCCCTTCACCGGGTCGAGCACCAGGTTGTTCACCGATCCGCGCCAGGACAAGTCCTCGACGGCGAGTTCGATGGTGTCCACGTCGAGTCGATAGATGCCATCGGTGGCCTCGACCCGCGCCTGGAACTCGGCCCGCCGGTTTCCGTCAGCAGCAAAGGAACCATTGGCCGCGTATTGGTCGGGGCCGCCTTTCACCGTGGCCTCTCCATCCCCGATGGGGTAGCCGGCCACGCGAATCGCCATGCCGTCGAGCGTAACGTCGACGTTGGGCCGCCTCGGGTCTCCGGCCACGCGACCGTCGAGGCGAAGCGACTTGGCGTCGAGCGCGCCGTAGTCGAAGTTAGTGAAGCTCACCCAGCCGTTGGTCTCGAAGTCGCCGGCCATCGTCGTCATGATTTGCAGATCAAACTTCGCGCCGCCCTTGATGCCCGGTGCCCACTCGACGAAGTTGGGGTCGGCGCTCACATCGGGAATTGAGCCACGCGCTTCGATTCGTGAGCGCCCGGAGTATTCGACGTTCCCGCTCAGGAAGAGGTCGCCGCCCGCGTACTGGGTTTGGAGCGATTCGACGTCGATGCCGTCAGGGCGTGCAGTTCCTTTCGCGATGAACGGCGGGATCTGAATCTCTTCGAATCGGAAACCCTGCGTGTCGATCTCGACGCCATAGATGTTCGGTGTTTTGTCGTCGGCGCTAAATTTGATGGTGCCGTTGGCGTCCACGTCGGGCGCGCCGTTGATGAGCTTCGACAGACGGAGGCTCTTCGACGTAATCTCGATCTTCGTGACGCCGCGGTCGGGGAGCTCGCCCTTGATGCGCGCCTTGCCCCCATCGGTAGTGAGGTCGGACTGAAGGTTGTAGTTGCCCTCCGAGCCCCAGAGCCGGACCCAGCCGGTGGCGTCCCCTCGAAGCGACTCCGCCCAATCGAAGCCGACCTCGCGAAGCGTCTTGGCGTTGACCGGGTCGACGCGAACGTAGAGGTCGAGGTCGAATACGTCGTCGTAGGTGCCGCCTGCAGGAGGACGGTAGACCACCTCGGCCGACATCTTCTCGGTGCCTCGGCTCAACTCGGCCAGCACCTGCGTGCCGCGCGTGTCGGTGTAGACCGTGCCGACCACGTCGTCGATTTGGCCTTCGAACGGAAAGGGCGCGACGACGCGGCCATCGCCAGACCAGATTTCGATTTCGGTGATGTAGTAGAACTCCATACGGCCGCGTGTGTGGAGGTCGAGGATGCGGAGGCCTTTCAAGCCGAGGATCTCTCCGAAGACCTCGACGTTCTTGAGGTCCATGTCGTCGACGATGGCGTGGAAGGGTTCGCCTACGGTGGGGGACTTGTCGGCCGGCTCGAAAGCGTCGAGGAACGTGGGTTCGCCCTCGCCGTTGTCGATGAGGCGAACCCAGCCATTGATGAGGTCGGCGTAGTAGAAGCGAAGCTTTCCGCGAAGGCCGGCGATGGGGTCGATGCCGAGCTCGACAGTTTCGCCATAGATGATGGGAGTACCGTCCGGATCGTAGACGAAAGTGTCTTTGACGACGGTTTTCCAGAGCCGGAGTTGGGTGATGTACCCGGCCTGCATCCGGCCGTCCATGAGGTCGGAGACGAACTCGTTGAGGATGTCGCGCCCGATGGTGCGCCCGAGGTTGGTGTCGATGTGAAAGAGGACGCTTGCGATGAGCGAGAACACCGCAAGTGCCGGCCACCCGAGGAACCAACTGATGAGTCGCGAGATCCAGCGCACTAGAAGGCCTCGCCGATGGTAAACTGAATTGCGCCGGGCACGCCTCCGCGGATGAAGCGGAAGATGTTGAACGCGTTCGGCGGCGGCGGCTCGCCCACGATTTGCCAGCTGGGGATCAGGAAGCCGAAATCGAGACGCACCGGCCCAACCGGGGTCTGGTAGCGAAAGCCGAATCCCGCTGCAGCGCGGATGTAGTTGAAGCGATAGTTCGGGCCACGGTTCACGTCGCCAAAATCCATGAACGTGGCGGTGGTAAAGCGCTGCGTGATCGGCAGGCGCCACTCGACGCTCGCTTCCCAGCGGCGAAGGCCGCCGTCGTTTCGAGCGTCGTTGCCCTCACGTGTGAGCGAGTTGACGCTCGCCGGGTCACCGAGGAAACCGCCGAAGAAACCACGATGGCTCGTCGGACCACCGGAACGCAGACGGTACGACTGCGGGCCAAGCTCTTGGCCGATGAGGTCGAGGCGGTTTCGGTCCCGCGAAAACAGGAACATGGCACCCACGCCGAACCGAAAGCCGAGCGTCGACGAGAGCGGCAGCGGTATGTAGCCGCGCACTTCGGGTGTGACGCGGACGTACTGCCACGAACGCTGAAGGCGAATGGGCGACTGCTGGCTTCCGATCTGGAAGAAGAACCCCGAGCGCGGGCTTCGCGAGTCGTCGCGAAGGTCGACGATGAGCCGCTGGTCGAAGAACGCGACTTGGTAGCTGGTCGGGAAGCGGGGGTCGCGGTCGACCACGAGGTAGGCGTCGTAGTTCAAGCCACCGCTCAGGAGTAGCCGACCGTCGAGGAAGGGGCGCGAGAGCTGACCCGACATCTGGAGGTCGTGACGCCGAAAGAGTTCATACGGGTCAGGGCCCCAGTCGTGGCGAAAGCGAATCGCGGCCGTGGTGCGAGGCTCGATGAACGCGGGGCGCTGGTAGCCGATGCGAACCTCGTTGCCGAGAATGAACCCCTGACCGAACCGAAAGAACTGATTGGTCGCGACGATTTTTGGGCGGTCCTCGATGGTGAGACGACGAAAGCCGTCGATGAAGTTTCGGTGCTCGAATCGGCCGAGAAGGTGTACGTCGGAAATCCGCGTGTCCTGCTCGAGGGTGAGCGTGGAGATGGTACCGCTCTGTACCCCCGCGCCGATGCCCCATCGGATCTGTCGGCCTGGCTCGACGTCGATGTTGATGTCGACGATGCCGGTGCACTGGTTCTGCTCATCGACCCGTGGGGTGTCGATGATGTTCACCGACGCGAGGGCGCCGAGTGCGTAGACGGCGCGCTGGGCGTCGGCGAGCTTGAGCAGGCTGTACGGTTCGCCGCGCTTCAGGTTCGCGACGGCGAGGATGGTTTTGGCGGGCAGGTCCTGATTGCCCGTGACGACGATGTTGCCGATGGTGCAGGGGGGCCCGGCGTTCACGTAGAACTCGACGAAGGCCTCGCGTGCCTCTTTGTCGATTTCGACCCGCCCGGTGGCCCCGCCGCACGCGTAGCTCGCTTCACGTAGCTCGCGTCGGATTTCGCGCTTGCTCCGCTCGTACAGGGCCTCGTCGAAGGGCTTTCCGATCTTGAGCGCGATGGCGTCGTCGATGCTGCTTCGGTCGTCCACGCTCCACTGCTCGTAGCCCACCACGTCGATCGATCGGACGAGGACGGGGAGGCCTTCTTCAACCTCGATGTCGATTTCGAGCTCGCAGCCCTCGTTTTCGCCTTCGCGTTCGCAGGGAGCTTGCCCGTCGTCGTTTGCGGTGAATCGGTCGGCCGAGGCCGCTGCGGCCGGGTCGAACGTCGTGCTGACCACCGCCGCGTCGTAGTATCCGCGAGCCTGGTACCAGCGCTCGATGCGGTCGAGGTCGCGCTCGAAAACCGCCGAATCGAGGGTCGGCCAGCCCTTCCGAAGCTTTCGCCACAGGTCGAACGAGAGGCGCTTTCCGTCGAACGGTGGGAGGCCGCACTCCGGCTCGGCGCTGGTCCCGAACGAGATGGTGACGCGTTCGCGGGGTTTGGTCGCGAGGCAGGCCTGTAGGGCCTGGGGATCGAGGTCCTCCATCCCCTCAAAACGAATCTTGTTGATGCCGTAGGCGTCGTTCGGAATCGTCTTGCAGCCCACTGCTCCCACGAGCAGCAGGCAGATGAGTCCCCATCGTATCATCTACCTACGGCTTGTAGCGCGTGGCACCCCAATTCCGCTAGCAATCAGCGTGATTTCGGCCATTTGGCGCTCGTCGCGACGGCTGCTACACGTAGCGCCAACCGGCCGATGAAAAAGTACTTCGTTCAGACCTTCGGATGCCAGATGAACGTCCACGACTCTCGCCGGATCGAGGAGGTGTTGCGGACTCACGGCTACGAAGAGGCGACCGAGCCGGCGCTCGCCGACCTGCTTCTCGTGAACACCTGCAGCGTGCGCGAGAAGGCGGAGCACAAACTCATGAGTTTGCTCGGGACTTTTCGGCCTTACAAAGACGAAAACCCCCGTCGCGTATTGGCCGTGGCCGGCTGCGTCGCTCAGCAGGAGGGGGAGCAGCTGCTGAAGAAGGCGCCGTTCGTCGACCTGGTGCTCGGCCCGGACAACATCCCCGAGCTGCCCTCGCTCCTGCGCGACGTCGAGCATGGCGCGCCGCCGCGAGCGCGAACCGTGTTTGATTTGGACGACCCCCAGTTCCTCCGTGCGAAGCCCATCGCCGATCGTCGGGAGGTCACGGCCTTCGTCACCGTCATGAAAGGGTGCGACGAACGCTGCACGTTTTGTATCGTTCCTTATACCCGAGGATCGGAGCGGTATCGGCCCGCCGACGAAATCGTAGGCGAGATCCGAGACCGGGTCGCAGGTGGAGTGCGGGAAGTGACCCTCCTCGGGCAGACGGTGAACTCCTGGTACGAACCGTCGGCCGAGGCGGCGAACAAGCCGCGTTCGAAGCTCGTGGCGTCGCGGTCTGAGTTCTCGGGGCTTCTGCGGCGTATCGCGAGCGAGGTGCCGGAGCTCATTCGGCTTCGGTACACGTCGCCGCACCCTCGCCACGTCACCGACGACCTGGTGTCGGCGCACGCCGAGCTCGAGGTGCTTCCGGCGCACGTGCACCTCCCAGTGCAGTCGGGGTCGGACCCGCTCCTTCGAAAAATGGCGCGTCGCTACACGGCGGCCGAGTACGTCGCACGAGCCAAGGCCCTGCAGAGCGCTCGCCCCGGGCTGACGATGTCGTCGGACTTCATCGTCGGGTTCCCGGGAGAAACCGACGACGACTTCGAGCGAACCCTCGACCTCGTGCGAGAGGTGGGCTTCGTGGCGGCGTTTGGTTTCAAGTACTCGCCCCGGCCGTACACGCCCGCGCTTCGGCTTGGCGACGCGGTGCCTGAAGAGGTCAAGGATGAACGCCTCGCACGTTTGTTCGCGCAGGTGGAAGTACAGCAGCGAACTCACCTCGATGGATTGGTAGGGACCTCGCAAACCGTACTCGTGGAGGGCCCTTCGCCGGGAGACTCGGGTCGCTTCGCTGGACGCACGACTCGGAACGAGATTGTGCACGTCGTGGCGCCTGCCGGAGCCGACCCCACGGGCGCCCTGGTGGAAGTTCGAATCGACGAGTCCTTCAAGCACAGCTTGTCCGGGCTCATGCAGGGCGCAGACCCAGTCATGGAAAAGCGTCGCGGCCGGACCCGGCTGTCGGTCGTCGATGCGGGAGGCGTAGGCTGAGCCCGGCGGAAGGCTGGGCGCGCATTCGCGAGTGGCGCTTCGCCCTCGCGTACATGGCGCTCATCTTCGTCATCTCGTCGATCGCGATTCGTGTGCCCGCGGTGCGGCACTTCCCGATGCGGGACAAAGGCGTTCACTTCGTCGAGTACGCGGTGCTCGGATGGCTTTGCGCGATGGCGGCGGCGCGAACTTGGCCCACGCGTGCGCGCTGGCGCACCGCCGTGTTTGGCCTGTTCGTCGCGGTGCTCTGGGGGCTCTCCGACGAGATCCACCAAGCCTTCGTTCCCGGGCGCTCGGCGGAGCCGGCCGACCTCGTGGCCGACGCCCTCGGCGCCGCGTTCGGCGTGGCGATGGCCCAGCTGTTTTCAAACAGATCTGTTGGCTAAACCACCGTAAAATTCACCTGATAGGCCTACTCAGCATTGACGGTTCCGTTCCGGCTGTTTAGCTTTTAATCCATGGGGACGCAGCGTCGTTCCCGTCCAGATTAGTCCAAAAATAAACCCGGTGGACCCCCTCAAAGCCACCGGTTGCCCTCGCCCGGTCGCGTTCTCCCCCCCTCCAGCGACCGGGCGACTCTTTTAAGCGCCGCTAGGCGAGCGCTTCGAGGAAGGCGCTCACCTCGGGGCGAACGCGATAGTTGTCGGTGGTGTCGACGAAGATGATTCGGCGGTTCGCGTCCGTGATGATCACCGTGGGGAGCACGCTGGTGCTGTCGTAGCCGCCGGGGACGCCGAACGGCACGCCGCCCACGTGTTCGATGCCCAGCTGCTTGGCGATGCGCGCGTCGCGATCGACGACGAAGCGCATCGGGGCGTCGAACCGTTTCGAGAGCGCCGCGGTGTGGTTCTCAGGCTGAGGACTGATGAGGAAAACCTCCGCGCCGCGGGCTTCGAGGTCACGGTAGTGTGCAGCGAGCTCGCGTACCTGTGCCACGCAGAGGGGGCACCAGTTGCCGCGCACGAACATGTAGAGCGAGGCGTTGCGCTCGTCCTGCGGGATGAGCTGTCCCGCGGCGCCCCGGAGCTCGAAAGAAGGAAGGGTGGCGCCCACACGGAGTGAACCTCTGGCGGCCGAGCGGTCGAGAAGAGAGTACCAGAACACGTAGCCCGCGGCGGGGACCAGGCCGAGAACGAGAGCGAACCAGCTGGCGGGCGACGCGAAGAACGCGAACGAAAGCACCGTACCCGCAACCGCCAGGGCGAGGACGCCGTAGAGGTTTCGGGATGTGCGCGGGCGTCGGACGACCGCGAGGGACAGCATGAACGTGACCAGCGGCGCGATGGCGACGATCGCGCCGACGGTGGCCCATGGCTCCGAGGGCTCTCGCGCGAGATCGAGGACCAGGTAGGCGAGGGCGGCGAGGCCGATCATGAGATACGGAATTGGGAAATAGCGTTTCAGGCCGTGCATCGTCGGTGCTTATCGCCTGAGGGGGGCGACCGTTACAAGCGGCCATCGGGGGCTCGCGGGCTTCGTTGACTCGTCTCTGCCGCGCTCCTACAGTGCGCCGCGATGAATCCACTCCGACGTTCGCTTCCCCTGGCAATCCTGGCGATTCTGGCGCTGAGCGTCGTGGGATGCGGCGGTTCGCGTCCGGCGACGCCAGCCGACCCGACCGCCGCGCCCGCTGCGCCCCCCGACCCGCTGCCCTCGTGGAGCGACACGGCGACGAAGCAGCGCATCATCGCATTCGTCGAGAGCGTCACCGACCCCAACCAGGTCACGTACGTGAAGCCTGAGGCTCGGATCGCGACGTTCGACAACGACGGCACGCTCTGGGTGGAGCAGCCGCTCTACACCGAGCTGGTGTTTGCGATCGACCGCGTTCGGAACCTGGCGTCGATGCACCCGGAGTGGAAGCGCAAGGAACCCTACAGGTCGCTCCTCAAAGGAGACATGGAAGGCGTGGCCTCGATGGGCCGACGGGCGGTCGTGGACTTGGTGCTGACTTCGCACACGGGCATGAGCGCTGAGCTCTTCGACACGATCGTGCTCGACTGGCTTCAGTCGGCCAAGCATGCGCGTTGGGACCAGCTCTACACAAACCTCACCTACCGTCCGCAGATCGAACTGCTCGAATACCTGCGCGCCAACGGGTTCACCACGTACATCGTGTCGGGCGGCACGGTTGAGTTCATGCGACCGTGGACCGGCGAGGCGTACGGCATTCCCAAGCAGCAGGTCATCGGGTCGTCGGTGGCCACGCGGTTCGAGATTCAGGGCGGCAAGCCATCGCTCCTTCGATTGCCTCAGGTGGAGTTCGTGGATGACAAGTCGGGGAAGCCCGTCGGCATCCACCAGTTCATTGGAAGGCAGCCGATTCTCGCCTTCGGCAATTCCGACGGGGATCTCGAAATGCTGCAGTACACGACCATGGGGAGCGGTGGAACGAGACTCGGGCTGTTGCTGCACCACGACGACGCCGTGCGGGAGTACGCATACGATCGCGACTCGGTCGTAGGTCGCCTCGACGTAGCGCTCGACGAGGCTCCTGACGCGGGGTGGGTCGTCGTCTCGATGAAGGATGATTGGAACCGGGTGTTTTCGTTCGACGAGGAAGAGGCGTCGGATGCGACCGCAGGCGCAGAGAGTGCCGGCGAAGAGGAGTGAGCATGAAGAAGTCGGTTGTTTGGATGGCTTTGCTGGCCGTGCTCGTCGCGACGGCGGCCTGCAAGAAGGAGAAGCCCGCGGAAACGGCGGCGACCGCGACGCCGCTCGATACGGTTACCGTGCTCGACGCAGGACAGGAGCCGCGGCTGCCGCTCCGCTACCGCATCCCCGAGGGCGCCACCACCAGCTCGACGTCGACGTTCCGCGTGGTGACGCTCGCCGAGAGCTCGGACGCCGAGGCCGTCTCGGTGCTGCCCGGACTTCGACTGAACGTCGTCTCGGGGCCCGCCGCGATCACGGAGCAAGGAGTGCGGTTCGACGTCGACGTCGTGAAGTCGGCAGCGGTGGTGCCGCCCGACCTCGACGAGGCGATCGCGGCTGACCTTCAAGCGTCCGCACGTATCCTCGACGAGGTCGGCGCGTGGGTCGAAATGGATGACCGCGGCAAGCGTATTGCGGGGGAGCTCAACGAAGCCGCAAAGCGGCCGGATATCCCGAAGCGCCTGCTCCGCATGATTATCAACGCCCGCACCACCGTCACTCGGGTCCAGCTGCCCGAGGAGCCGGTAGGCCTCGGCGCCCGATGGCAGGTGCGTCGCGAGCTGGACGTGTTCGGTTTTAAAGTCACGCAGGTGGATACCTACCAGCTGGTGGACCGTGCTGGCGACGAGCTGATGCTGAATCTGTGGGTGCAGCAGAACGGGCTTCCGCAGACCATCTCGTTCCCCGAGGAGGGCATCGAGATCGGGGTCGAGTCGATGAAGTCCGAGGCTACCGGCCAGATCACCTTGAACCTCGACGCGCTCGAGTCGGACGCCGAAGCCCACGGCAAGTCGAACGACAAGATCCGCTTCAAGACCCCGGACGGAACCGACAGCGTGGAGATCCAAGAGGTGTTTGATCTCCAAGTGGCGAACACCACGAAGCTGATGCCCAACGTGCCGGCGAAGTAGGGGGGGCGGGTATCAGCTATCCACCTTCAAGATCGCGTGGAACGCGTCTTGCGGGATGTCGACGCTGCCGACGGCCTTCATCCGCTTTTTACCCTCTTTTTGTTTCTCGAGGAGTTTGCGCTTTCGGCTGATGTCGCCGCCGTAGCACTTGGCTGTGACGTCTTTGCGCAGGGCGCGCACGGTTTCGCGGCTGATGACCTTGGAACCGATGGCCGCCTGGATGATCACTTCGTACTGCTGGCGCGGGACGATTTTTTTGAGCTTCGCCGCCAGGGCGCGGCCCAGATAAAAAGCCTTGTCTTTGTGCACCACGGCGCTGAGGGCATCGACCTTGTTGCCGTTGAGGAGCATGTCGAGCCGCACGAGCGGGTTCTCGCGGTAGCCCGACAGCTCGTAGTCCATGGAGGCATAGCCTCGGGTGGCGCTCTTCAGTTTGTCGAAGAAGTCAAACAGGACTTCGGCGAGCGGCATCTGGTAGACGATGATGACGCGGTCGGTGGAGGCGTACTGAATGCCCTCTTGTTCGCCGCGACGGTCTTGGCAGAGCTTGATCACAGGGCCCACGAACTCGGACGGTACGTGGATCGACACCTTGAAGTACGGCTCTTCGATGCGAACGCGCCCGTCGGGGATGGCCGACGGGTTGTCGATGTCGAGGGTTTCCTCTTCGGTGTGTACCCGGTACACCACGCTTGGCGCGGTGGTGATGAGGCCGATGTTGTACTCGCGCTCGAGCCGCTCTTGGATGATCTCCATGTGGAGCAGCCCCAAGAACCCGCATCGGAATCCGAAGCCGAGGGCATCTGAGGTTTCGGGTTCGAACATGAAGGCCGCGTCGTTGAGGTTGAGCTTCTCGAGAGCGTCGCGAAGTTCAGGGTACTGATCGCTGTCGGTTGGGAAGATGCCGCAGAACACCATCGGCTTCACTTCTTGGAAGCCGGCGAGCGGTTCTTCGGCGCGGTTCCTCGCGTTGGTGATGGTGTCGCCGACCTTGGCGTCTTGGATGGACTTCACGCTCGCGGCCAAGTAGCCGACCTCGCCGGGGCCGAGGTGGTCGACCTCCTGCTGGAAGGGCGTGTAGACGCCGAGCTCGGTCACTTCATATTCGGCGCCCGTGGCCATGAGGCGAATCTTGTCGCCTTTGTTCACGGTGCCGTCTTTGATGCGGATCATGCAAACCGCGCCGCGGTAGCTGTCGTACCAGGTGTCGAAAATCAGGGCGCGAAGGGGGCCGCCGTCGATGGTCGTCGGGGGAGGGATACGCCCCACGACGGCCTCGAGGATCTCCGGTACGCCTTCGCCGGTTTTGGCGCTGCAGGCGAGGACCTCGGAGCAGTCGAGACCGACCACGTCTTCCACTTCCTGGCGCACGCGATCGACGTCCGCGCTCGGGAGGTCGACTTTGTTGAACACCGGGATGATTTCGAGGTCGTTTTCGACGGCGAGGTAGACGTTGGCTAGCGTCTGCGCCTCGACCCCCTGCGTGGCATCCACGACGAGCAGCGCGCCGTCACATGCCGCGAGCGATCGCGACACTTCGTAGCTGAAGTCGACGTGGCCCGGGGTGTCGATGAGGTTCAGTTGATACGTCTCGCCGTCTTTGGCCCGGTAGGGAAGGCGGACGCCCTGCGCCTTGATGGTGATCCCGCGCTCCTGCTCGAGGTCCATCCGGTCGAGGAGCTGCTCCTTCTGCTCGCGGGCCGAGATGGCCCCGGTCACATCGAGAATGCGGTCGGCCAGCGTGCTCTTGCCGTGGTCGATGTGAGCAATGATACAAAAGTTCCGAATGCGTTGGAGATCCGCGCTCAAGGTGCGACCTCTCTAGCGTCAGGCTCCGACGCCAGCAACGCGCCGTGTTCCCCCATGATTAACCCCTGGCGCGACGCGCTACGTTTCGTTGCTTGCATCCAAGGACATCTGCCCTGGAAGCTCGTCTTGATGTCGATCGAGAACAAGATCGATACCCTCGCGGATGTACACGGCTACAGGCACCTTCGTGCGCTCGTGCAAGAGCTTCAGCCGGTCGTTCTGCTCGGGCGTGATGTAGACCGTGGTCGAGATCTTTTTGCGCGCCATCGATGACCCTCAGAAAAGTGGCATGAACCTACATGGCACCATATATATTGTCAAATGGCCCTTGCGGGGGACTTGCGCGGTGCAGCAAACCGACCCTATTCTTAGAGAGTCCACCCCTGGGGGTACCCAAAGTGTCTGGAAACACGAGCGTTTTGAGGATCGCCGTTTCCGGGCTCGCGGTCGCCGCGTGCCTCGGTACGTACGGGTGCAGCCAACGCGCGAAAGGTACCGTGCCAACCGGTTCAAAAGTCGGGGCGCAGGTCTGCGATGGGAAAGACAAAGAGCGCATCGATGTTAACGGAGATGGACGCGCCGACATTGAACACGTGATGCGCAACGGGCGTCGAGTGTGCACGAAGGCGGACATGAACTTCGACGGCAAAGTGGATGTAGAGCGGTTTTACGAGTCCGACGGCGTGACCCTCGCGCACGTCAGACACGATTTTGACTTCGACGGGCAGGTGGACCAGTTGTCGTTCTACGAGGACGGCCGCCTCGCGCGGATTGAAATGGACACCACCTTCAACAACTCGATCGACACCTGGCTTTGGTGCACGGAGGGTTGGGTGTCGCGCTCGGAGCGTGACCGAAGCGCGAACGGGAAGCCCGACGTGTGGGAGGGCTACGACAAAGGCCTCATCGTCGAGGCCAGCTACGACGAAAACAACGATGGGCAGCCCGACCGATGGGATGTGTTTCGAGGCGGAAAGCTCATCATGAGCAAGCACGACGACAGTGGGGACGGGCAGCCTGACCGCACTGATGAAGTCCCGCTCCGGAGCCTCGGTCCTGCCGACGACGCGCTCCGCTGTGAGCCCGTGGAAGTGGCAGAAAACATGGCGGCCTCGACAAGCGGCTCTTCAGACGCAGGAGCCGACGACGCCGCGCAAGGGGAAACGAAATGACACGAGTACCGCTTTTGGTGGTGGCGATGAGCGCGGCAGCCCTCGGCTGTGGCGACAAGAGCGCCGAACCGGTGACGAGCCCGGGGGCGGGTCAGTCCGAGTCCAGCTCCGGTAGCGAGGTTGCAGACGCGGGGCGATGCACCGTGCCGGGGGCTGGGTACGAGGTCACCGAGTACGACACTTCAGGCGACGACTCGCCCGACGTGCGAAAAGTCTTCAAAACCGTCGGCTCCGGGAGCCTCTCCCGACTGGTGCTGGTCTGCCGCGAGGCCGACCTCAACGGGGACGGCCGCAAGGATATCGTGCGATTCTACAACGATGAGGGCCGCCCGGTGCGCGAAGAGGCCGACCGCACCTTCGACGGGCAGATCGACGAGATCACGCAGTTTGCCGACGGCCGCGTGAGCCTCCAGGAAATCGACACCACGGGCAACGGCGTCACCGATACCAAGATCTTCTACGAGGGTGGAGAGCCGGCGCGAGCCGAGCGAGACACGGCCGGGCGGAGCACCGCGCGCGAGTGGAAGCCCGACCGCTGGGAGTACTACGCCGACGGCCGCACCGTGCGCATCGGCACCGACCTCAACGGCGACGGCAAAGTCGACCGCTGGGATCGCGACGAAGAGAAGCTCCGCAACTCGGCGCTCGCGCAGGACAAGAGCGACAACGCCGCGCAGTGAGTCGCGCTCGGACGCATGCTGCGCGAGGGGTCCCTCGCACGCGCCTCTGCGCCACGATGGTGTTGGGTGCCCTCGCGTGGACGTTCGTTCACGGGGCGGCCGCAGCAGACGGGAACGGTCCCGCTCCAGCGAGCAAGTCGTCTGTCGGAGGTTCGGCTGCCGGAGCGGACGAGCTCAAGACATCGTCGCATGCCTCGGATGGGAGGCGAACCAAGGCGCAGCGTTTGAAGGTCGCGGGATGGACGATGGTGGGTACGGGCGGTGCGCTGTT
>JBCDFZ010000038.1:0-53733 GCA_039177115.1 Myxococcota bacterium | reverse complement strand
CGCCTCTACATTCAATCGGTGGCGACACAGGAGAACGTCGACAAGGTGATCACCCTCGTCGAAAAAGACGAGGTCTCCTCATGGACCCGCGTGGGATTCGTTCGCGAAGGAACCATCCCAGGGTTCTACAAGCGCAGCGATGGGCACCTGTGCGGCTGCGTGATCGGCGATAAGACGGCGTCGGTCGAAGTGACCGATGCGTCGGCAAAACTGACCGACCGAACGATCAACGCCGCCAAGAAGGCAGCCAAAGACATCCCGGAGAAAGTCCGCGGTGCCTCGGTTAAGAAGGCAACCGAGAAAGACGCGCTGAGCGCGCGAGACTCGGCCTGGCGCAGAAACCCGGCGCTCGGCTCGTTCGACATGTTCGGGAGAGACGCGGAGCGCATCTTCTACGAAGCGAGCGTCAAACGAAGCAAGGCGAACTACCTGTCGGCCGAGTTCCAAGACTGCTTCGGACACGCGCTGATCGAGGTCTTGAAGCTCCCCACCAACGAAAACGAGATGCTTGCCATCGCCAGCGGTCTTACCACGATGGGCGAAGACCTCCGCGATCGAGGCATCGTGGCTGCGTTCGCGTTTGCGCCTAACGATAACGTCGAACTGTCCACGGCGTTCGTCGCTGCCGGCTACCGAAAGACCGGCCTCCTCGCCCAGGCCATCCTGGAAAGCAACGGTGACCGCAAAGACGCGATCCTGTGGACGCGCAAGCTCGCTAACCCGCTAGGCGAAGACTACGACAGCTAGCGCACGATGCCGACGTACGACTACACCTGCGACAGCTGCGGCTACGAGTTCGAACGCGAGCAGCGCATCACTGAGGACCCCATCAAGAAGTGCCCCAAGTGCGGCAAGATGAAAGCGCGCCGCATGATCGGTGGAGGCGGCTTCATCTTGAAGGGTGGAGGCTGGGAGTCGGACCTCTACTCGGGACCCTCCAATCGATCGAAGACCAGCTCGAAGAGCGAGTCGACCACAGACTCGGGCTCTTCTTCTCCCTCGTCGTCGTCGTCGAGCGACAGCAAGTCGTCGGACTGACGCGCCCCCGCCTCCCGCTTTGGGCTAGGCGGGCTCGAGGTAGCTGGCGATGATTTTGCGCGTTCCCCAGCCAGGGAAGCGCACCGACACGCGTGCCGGCGTGCCTTCGACGACTTCACGAACCTCGCCGACACCGAACTTGGGGTGCCGCACCTGCATGCCACGTCGAAGGCCCTCGAGGTCGCTGAGATCGCTCCCCTCGCTGTAGTCGACGTAGCTCTCCGTGGACGCGCCTCGAGACGGCTCTTCCCGCTCGTACCGAGGCGCGGGAGAACTCGACCGAGCGCCGATCCACTGTGAGTCCTCTGGCGGGAGCTCGTTCAAGAAGCGGGAGGGAATCCCGACTCGCTGTTGGCCGAAGATGCGGCGGATCGCCGCGAAACTGAGAACGAGTCGCTCCTCTGCGCGCGTGAACGCGACGTAGGCGAGGCGCCGCTCTTCCTCGAGCTCCTCCGGATCCTCCCACGGGTCGATCCCCTTGAAAGGAAACACCTGCTCCTCGAGTCCCGTGACCATCACCACGGGGAACTCCAAGCCTTTCGCAGCATGCACCGTCATCAACGTCACACGGTCCCCTTCGGCGGCCTCGTCTGCCGAGGTCTGAAGGGTCACATTCTCGAGGAAGTCGGCCAGCCCCTCGTCGGGCCGCTCGCGGTGGAACTCGTCCATCGACGCAACGAGCTCCTGGATGTTCTGAAACCGAGCGTCCGCTTCCGGAGTGTCGTCGTGACGCAGCATGTCTGCGTAGCCGGTTCGCTCCACCAGTTCAGCGCCAAGTTCGCCGAGCGGGCCGCCCTGTCCGGCCGACGCGCGCAGCTCGGTGATGAGCGCGGTAAAGGCTGAGATTCGCTTGGTCGCAGCGGCGCCCAGCGTGTCGAGACGGCCTCTGTCGAGTATCGACCACAGGCTCCGCCCTTGCTGAGCAGCCGCGTCGAGGAGACGGTTCACCGTCGTCTTGCCGATGCCCCGCGCTGGGGTGTTGATGACCCGCAAGAGGCTCATGTCGTCTGCCGGGTTGGTGATCACGCGAAGATACGCGAGGAGGTCCTTCACCTCCGCGCGATCGTAGAACCGCATTCCACCAACGATTCGATACCCAACGTTGGCCCCTCGAAGCGCCTCTTCGATGACGCGTGACTGCGCGTGCGTACGGTAGAACACCGCCACGTCCGACAGCGATCGGCCTTGCGCGACGATCTCTCGAACACCTCGAAGCACCAGACGGGCCTCGTCTCGTTCGTCCATCGTTCGCACGACGATCACCGGGTCACCTTCGGCGTTGTCGGTCCACAGTTCCTTGGGCTCGCGTTCGAGATTGCGCGCGATGATCGCATTGGCAGCCCGGAGGATTCTCTGTGTGGATCGGTAGTTCTGCTCGAGTTTCACGAGCGTGGCGTCCGGGAACGACTCGCGGAAGTCGAGGATGTTTCGCCGATCTGCACCGCGCCAACGATAGATGCTCTGATCGTCGTCGCCGACGACACAGAGGTTTCGGTGCCCCTCCGCAAGTGCGCGCACGAGACGAAACTGCGCCTGATTGGTGTCTTGGAACTCGTCGACGAGTACGTGGCTGAACCGACTCACGAGCGCATCGCGAAACGACTCGTTGCCCTCGAGTCCCCGAACCGTCCGGAAGATCAGGTCTCCGAAGTCGAGGGCGTTCGCCTGCTCGAGCTGCGCCTCGTACGCGTGATACACGCGCCGCACCACCTCGGACCAAGGGTCGGGCGTTTCGAGCTGATCCGGGCCCTGCACTTCCTGCTTCGCTCGGTTGATTCGTCCTGCGATCGACTTGGGTTGATAGCGTTTCTCATCGAGATTGAGATCGCGCAAGACGCGTTTGACGAGCGCGAGCTGATCTTGGTCGTCGTAGATGGTGAAGTCCGACGAGATGCCGATGTGGTGACCGTCGCGGCGCAGAAACCGGGCACAGCGAGCATGGAACGTGCCCACCCGCACCGAACTCCCGGGCTCGCCGAGGAGCTGCAGAAGCCGGGCCCTCATCTCGCCGGCCGCTTTGTTCGTGAAGGTCACCGCCAGGATGCGCCAAGGCGGCACGTCGTGCTCCGCGATGAGGTGCGCGACCCGGTACGTGATCACCCGCGTCTTGCCGCTTCCCGCACCCGCGAACACCACGAGCGGCCCACCCTCGTGAACGACCGCTTCGCGCTGCCGCGGATTCAACGACGTCAGGTCGAGCACCGGCGGACCCTAGCTTTGCCGACCGGTCGAAACCAGCGGAAAAGCGTGCCTCGCGGAGCCGTGCCATCGCGAAAGCTGGCCCTCTAGACGTTTTGCGCGTAAACGCACTGGGGGTGAGTCGCGACGTCGACTAGGCCATGGAAAACGTCGAGGATCTTTGGGTGAATCAACCATTGTCCACCGCGTCCAAAGGAAACGGGACCTCGCAGGGCCCTGTTGGAAAGGACGACCATGAGCTGGTGCAGCGCGTGCAGGCAGGCGACTCGACGGCGTTTCGCGCGCTGTACGACAAGTACCATCGTCGTGCGTTCGCGGTCGCGATGGGAGTCGTAAAGAACCAAGACGACGCACTCGACGCCGTTCAGGAAGCCTTCGTCAAGGTTCACAAGAACATCCACCGGTTCCAAGGGTCGTCGAGCTTCTACACCTGGCTCTACCGGATCGTGATGAACGCTTCCATTGACCACGTGCGAAAAGCCAGCCGTCGAAAGAACCTGGATTTCGACGAACGGGCGCTCCACGAGGAAAGCGAGGTGGCCGGCGACGGGGCGCTGATGCCGAGCGTGTCCAACGCGAACCCTGGGCGCGCTGCTCTACGCCGCGAGCTTGGTGGCGCCATTGGAGAGGCGCTCGAATCTCTTCCAGAACACCATCGTGCGGTGATCGTTCTTCGCGAGATCGAGGGCATGAGCTATGAAGAGATGGCGGAGTCGCTCGGAGTGCCCAAAGGGACGATCATGAGCAGGCTTTTTCATGCCAGAAAGAAGATGCAGGCAGCGCTTGCACCTTATCTTTCTGGAGAGGAACCTTCCGAGGAATAGGCAATGGAGAGCTCGAAAATAGAAGAAGAGACGCTCCAGATGTTCTTCGACGGCGAGTTGCCGCCTGAGGAGGAGGCCGCCGTGCGTCGGCACCTCGAGGCGTCTCCTGACGGTGCGCGCGAGCTTGCGCAATGGCAGACCATCCGCGACGGGATTCAGGCCGCCTCGGCCGAGTGGCAGGGTGAACTCGACTCCGATGTCCTCTTCGCGCGAATCGAAGCCGAGATCGAATCGACCTCCAACGTCACGCCGCTACGACCTCACGACGCTGCCCCTCCGGTGGAAAGCGCACCGAGCAGTCGGGAGCGTCGCGTATGGGGCGGTGTCGTGGCGGGGTTGGCCGCGGCAGCGGCGATCCTGCTCGTCGTGCTCGCACTCCCCGACACGGGAGGGCCGCCCGAAGTTGCACGCGGATCAAAGGTTGTCGAGGTGGACTTCGGCGACTACGCAGGAACCGTCTTCGAGGTCGAAGGCGGTGCTGGCCAGCCCTTGAGTGTGGTGTGGATCAGCGATGAGGAGGTTGCAGTTCCATGAATGCTTGTCGCGCTGTCCTTGGCTTCGCACTCGTGGTGGCGCTGCTCACCCCGATCACCGCATCGGCGCAGGGGTCGAACCTCGTTCAGTCGAACCGTGCGCCGTCGGGCGGCGTTCCCGCAGAGGTGTTGGTCGTGCTGGCCAAGGAGGAATCCGGTAAAATCGACCCGGAGCTCAAGAAGCTCACCGCTCTCCGTCGGCCTCCCTTCAACTCGTTTCGCTCGATGCAGGTGCTTTCGAAGCCCAAGGTGAAGCTCATCCCTGGGCGCGACGCCGTGGTGTCCCTCCCGAACGGCCGGCGACTCAAGCTGGCTCTCCTCCAGATCATGCCTGACGGCCGGTTCAAGATGAAGGTGTCGATCAACCGACCAGAAAAAGCCGATTACCTGCCACTTCTCCAAGTAGTCGCGTCGTCTGGCGACCCGTTCTTCGTCGCCGGGCAAACGTATAAAGGCGGGACACTGGTTGTCGGGGTCACCGTCGACCCTAAGAAGACGCTGAAGGCTCCCTAGAACCGTGCGAAAGAGGGCTGTTGTATGCGCGTAGACGACCCGGGCGTGGTCGAGGTCGAGGGGCCTCCCTCACTCGATCTTCCCCCAGAGGTGGTGATCGCGGCGCTGTCGCCCGTCGTGACCGATGCTCGCCGAAAGCGAATCCAAGAGGTCGTGGCCGGCCGTACCGACGACGTGGTGCTCGTACTCGATTCGATCACGGACCCGCACAACGCCAGCGCGGTGCTCCGAAGCGCAGATGCGTTCGGCATCCAGACGGTGCATGTCATCGTCGGCGACCACGGCTTTCGCGCCTCGGACGGCGTATCGAAAGGGACTCACCGGTGGCTCGACGTGATCCGCTACGAGTCGGCGGCATCGTGTGCCGCCCGTCTCTCAGAGAACGGTTACCATCTGTACGTTGCGGCGATGGGAGCTGACCACACACCCGCCGACCTGCCGCGGGAACACAAACTGGCGCTGGTGTTCGGGAACGAGCACCAGGGTGTCTCCCAAGAGATGGCGAAGCTGGCGCACGGCAGCTTCTCGATTCCGATGCGGGGATTCGTCGAGAGTCTGAACGTGTCGGTGGCCGCAGCAATCTCGATGCAGAACCTCGCGGCGCGTGGGTTCGAGCCGATGAGCCGGTCGCGGCGACAGCGGCTCGAGGCCAGATTCCTGATGAATTCCGTGAGGAACGCGGACACTGTCATCCGACAATTTCTCGGGAATGACGAACCTCGCTGAGCTGTCATGAATTAGGGGAAGGGTCCAGATCGGGGGATGCTATAGCCCGCGGACTGTAGACACCGATGGCGCGGAAACGGACCACCAAGAAGCGAACGACGAAGAAGCGTTCCAAACGTCGATCGTCGAAGAAGCAGCGTCGAAGCGCAGCAGCCCATTCGATGCGTTGGCTCGGCGCCGCACTCATCGTCGGCGCGCTGACGGCGCTTGGGGCATACGCGTACTTCAGCCGCGATCTCCCATCGGTCGCCGAGCTTCAGGACTACAAGCCACCGCAGACGACCCGCGTGTTCGATCGCAACGGAAACGTCATCGGCGAAATTTTCTCCGAGCGCCGCACGGTAATCCCGATGTCCGAGGTGCCGCGACATATGGTGCTTTCGGTGCTCGCTGCCGAAGACGCCGACTTCTACGAGCACGAGGGGCTCGACTACACCGGCATCATGCGAGCGCTCGGTCGCGACATCGTGAGCGGACGCGCCGCCCAGGGAGGCAGCACGATCACGCAGCAGGTCGTGAAGCTGATGCTCCTGACTCCCGAGCGCACAGTCTCTCGAAAGATTCGGGAACTCATCCTCGCGCGCCGGCTCGAAAACGCGCTGACCAAAGACGAGATCCTTCATCTCTACCTGAACCACGTGAACTTCGGGCACGGTCGATACGGAATCCAAGAAGCCTCTCAGTACTACTTCGGCAAAGACGCGCGAGATCTCAGCCTCGCCGAGGCCTCCCTGCTGGCCGGCGTTCCCCAGGCTCCGGCGCGCCTCTCTCCGCGTACCAACCCCGAGGGTGCGAAGCGACGTCAGCAGTACGTCCTCAACCAGTTGGCCGGAAAGCGCGACGTGTACTGGCCCGATCTCTCAGAGCGCGCCATCGAACGAGCACGCAAGAAAGAGATCGCGATCGTTCCTCTGCCCGAGACCGCGGGCGGTGCACCCGAGGTGCTGGCCATCGCCAAGAAGGCGTTGCGCGAAGCCGTGGGTGAAGAGGCACTTGGTGAAGGCGGCTACTCGGTCTACACCACGGTCGACCTCGGACTTCAACGCGCGTCACGAGAAGCCCTTCGCCGAGGTCTCGTGGCCATCGATGAGCGTCAGGGTTACCGCGGACCCTATCGTCCGAAGAACCGGCGTCGACGCCCGAAAGCATCCCCGCCCGCAGACCGTCTCTTCATGGGGCGAACGTATGTCGCGAAGGTGACGAGCGCGGACGACGAAAGCGAGCAGCTCCGCCTCGACGTGGCCGGACACGAGGCAGTTCTGCGAATGCGCGACCTTGCCCGCCACAACCCGCGCGACCTTCCCGCGTCCGAGTACGCGAAGCCGGGTGAGATGCTCCCCGTCTCGATCACGCAGTTCGGGACGGAAGAAGACCCTGCCTCGGCACGTCCTGAACGAGGGCCAGAGGGCGCGGTCGTCGTGATCGAGCCGCGTTCGCGCGGGATTCTGGCGCTGGTGGGTGGCTACGAGGCGAAGAGCGGCTTCAATCGCGCGACGCAGGCGGTCCGCCAGCCGGGAAGCACGTTCAAGCCGATCGTTTACGCGCGAGCGCTTCAGTCGCGACGGTTCACGCCCGCCTCTCTCGTAGTGGATGCACCGGCCGTCTACGACGAGTGGAAGCCGCGAAACTACGAGCAGTGGAACTACCAGGGTGCGGTTCGGCTTCGCGAAGCGCTCGCCCGGTCGATCAACATGGTGGCCATTCGTGTCATCGAAGACCTCGGTGCGCAGGACGTCGCCGAGTTCGCGCGGCAGAACGGGATCACCACCAAGCTCGAAGAGGACATGGCACTTGCGCTAGGCGCGAGCGGCGTTCGACCCGTCGAACTCACCAACGCCTACGCAACGTTTGCTGCCGGCGGCAGATGGGCGCCAGCTCGCCTCGTGACGCGAATCGTCGGGCCCGACGGGCGGAGCGTTCCTCTCGAGCCGCTCGAGCCCGCTCGCGACGTCATGATGCCCGACGAAGCCTACGTGATGACGAGCATGCTGGAGAGCGTCGTGACGTCGGGCACCGGAACACCGGCGCTGCGGCTCGAGCGGACCGTCGGAGGAAAGACTGGAACCAGCAACGACGCGCGCGACGCGTGGTTCGTCGGCTACTCCCCCTCGGCGGTCGTCGGCGTCTGGGTCGGGTTCGATGATTCTCGATCCCTCGGCAGACGGGAAACGGGAACCAAGAGCGCCCTCCCCATCTGGATCGACGTGATGGAGGCTGCCGACCAGTCGCCGAAGGAAACCAAGTTCGCGATGCCGAGCGGGGTCGTCGTGGTTCCGATCGACCCCGCCTCCGGCCTCGTGGCCTACGATGGCCAGGAAGACGCCATCGACGAGGTATTTCTGACGGGAACGGCGCCCATCGAAGTCGCGCGCCCCCCGGACGTGGCGGACCCGAACCTGTTCCTCATGGAGCAGTTCGAGGATGACGCGCCCGCCTCGGACACGACCCGGCGTGAGGACCGCGTCCTCGGCGGCGTTGCCCCGCCATGACTTCCCTTCGAACGCGGGTTGCCTGGCTCTTCGTGCTCGCGGCCGTGCTCCCCGTTCTCCTGACCGCGTTGGTCTGGACGGTGGTCACCGAGTGGGGGACCACCGAGGATGCTGAGCAGGTTGCGCTCGTCACCGCGGCGCTCGAGCGACAGGAGCTCCAGGGCCAGGCGGCTGTCGACACGCTCTGCCGAAACGACCTGGTGGTCGATCGGCTCCTCGAGTCGGAATCGACAGACAGTCCGGTAGAGCTAGACTTTCAACGCCTGTTCGACGCCAAAGCGAGGAGCGCCGGGCTCCAGGCGATCTGGGTGCTCGACGCCCATTCGGGGGCTGTGCTCGTTCGCGGGTCGCAAACCCCGCTCCGTGCGGAGGGATCGCCCTCGCTGGTTTCGCAGGCTCGCTCCGCGGAGGGTGCGTTCTTGCTTGCTCTCGACGAGGCTCCGCCGGAGTTCCTCGGCTACGCATGCACGATCGAGCGAGCCGGGAGCGCGGTGACTCTGGTCGGCGCGCACCGTATGTCGAAGCTCCTCGCATGGGCTCCCGAGCGCGTTGCTCTCCGGGAAGCGCCTCGGCCCGGAGAGACTCCGCTTCAAGAGCTCGCGAACAGCGAAGGCGAAGCGAACTTCTTGGTCTGGCGCTCGAGGCAGTCGAACACGCCGCCGCTGTGGATCTGGTTGCTCGCGGTAGGCGGGGTGTCGATCGGGCTCGCACTCATGTCGGGGAGCTACCTGACCCGATGGCTCGAATCCGGGGTGGAGGAGCTCACGGTCGCTGCCACGCGCGTTGGCTCTGGCGATCTGGCCACGACCCTTCGAGAGGGCGAGCCCGGTCCTTTTCAGGCTACTGCGACCGCCTTCAACAGGATGACGCGCGACCTCCGGAGTGCCCAGGAACAGCTCCGCCAAACCGAGCGAATCGCCGCATGGCAAGACATGGCTAAGCGGCTCGCGCACGAACTGAAGAACCCGCTGTCCCCAATCCGGCTTTCGATCGAAACGCTCCGAAAAGCCCGTTCGC
Organism: Myxococcota bacterium; assembly: GCA_039177115.1. Lineage (GTDB taxonomy): Bacteria > Myxococcota_A > Polyangia > Polyangiales > Houyiibacteriaceae > SG8-38. The sequence continues at coordinate 44,394 of JBCDFZ010000038.1, read as the reverse complement.
GGTCGCACGAGGAGTTCGACGCACTGTTCGACGAGACCACCTCGACGATCCTCCAAGAGGTCGAGCGCCTTCGCTCCATCATCGACGAGTTCGCGCGGTTCGCCAGGCTCCCGTCGCCCACGCTGCGAGAAACCAACCTGTCGGACATCGCGAGCCAAGTGGTTCAGCTCTACGCCGAAGGCCCGGTTCTCGTGAGCGCATCGTTGCCCGATCATCCGGTCGTCGCGTGGGTCGACTCTGACCAAATCACCCAGGTCCTCCACAACCTCATTCAGAACGCTCGAGACGCTGCGCGACAAGCGCACCCCGGGAGCGGAGGCCGAGTCGAGTTGACCCTGGAAGAAAGGTCGACCGAGGTTCAGGTCCGAGTCGAAGACAACGGCCCCGGGATTCCCGACGAGCTTCAGACGGTGATCTTCGAGCCCTATCACACCGACAAGCGCGAAGGCTCCGGACTCGGGCTCGCGATCTCGAGCCGAATCATTTCCGAACACGGGGGGCGCATCGAGGTGCGCTCGCGCGCGGGTCAGACGGTGTTCACGGTCACCGTCCCGAGACGAAGGACGGCGACGGGCTAGCCTGGCTCCGGCGGGTCGTAAGACTTGAGCTTGCGCTGAAGCGTCCGGCGATCGATCCCGAGCGCTGCCGCGGCTCGGGTCACGTTCCCCTCCATCTCCTCGAGTACGCGTTCGATGTGTTCGCGCTCGAGGTCCGCGAGTTTGGTGAGGTTCCGTTCGATCGGTCGCGGGAGCTCCTCACGAACACTGCCGAAGACGCTCGCGGCGACCATCCGACGCACGAGATCGCCGCCCAGCGAGTTGGTAGTGGAGAACAGCGCTGCGCGTCGAAGTACGTTGAGCAGCTCGCGAACGTTGCCCGGCCAATCGTATTCACGAAGCGCGGCCTGGGCCTCGGGCTCGAGCCGCATCGAGGCTTTGCCGAGGCGCCCGAGCAGATGCACGGCGAGCGGCGCGACGTCGTTCAGACGCTCTCGAAGGGGCCTCACGAGCACGGGAAATACTTGAAGACGGAAGTACAGATCCTCGCGGAACCTTCCTTCCTGGGTTTCACGCCAGAGATCACGGTTGGTCGCGGCCACGATGCGGACGTCGACGTCTACCTCTTTCGACTCACCCACTGGACGAATCGCCTTGGTTTCAATCGCGCGAAGCAGTTTGGCCTGGCTCTCGAGAGGGAGCTCGGCGAGCTCGTCGATGAACAACGTCCCGCCCTCTGCCTCGCGAAAGAGCCCCACCCGATCGCCCTGGGCGCCCGTGAACGAGCCTCGTTTGTGGCCGAAAAGCTCGCTCTCGAACAGCTCCCTCGGCACGCAAGCCGCGTTCATCGCCACGAAGGGACCGTCTCCGCGTCGGCTCTGCGCGTGAATTTGTCTGGCCACGACCTCCTTGCCGGTGCCGGTTTCGCCGAAGACGAGAACGGTCTCGTCCGTGGGCGCCACTGTCCGAACGAACTCACGCACTTCGTTCATTTCCGGGCTCACGCCAACGATGGGCGTGGGATCGCCCGGTTCGCCGTCCGCTCCCTTGCCTTGCTCGACCAACGCTTGCTTGAGGAGCGGTTGGAGCATCTCCGCGTCGACTGGTTTTTCGAGGAAGGAAAAGGCACCAAGCTGCATCGCTTCGACCGCCGCTTTCACCGTGCCGTGCCCGGTGAGCACGATGATGCTGGTTTGCGTGGCACCGCAGCGACGGAGCACCTCCAGCCCGCCGATGCCCTTCATCTTCAGGTCGAGCAGCGCAACGTCAGGGACCTGCTCCCTCGAGAGAACTTCGATGGCCTCCTCGCCGCTCTTGGCCTCGGAGACCTCGTATCCCCCGCGACGGAGCGCCTTGGCCATGGCGAACCGAAACGCGTTGTCGTCATCCACGATGAGAACGCTCGCGCTCATTCTGCCTCCGCTGTACCGGAATTCATCCGGGTCGTCGAAAGGGGGTCGTCTCCGGACAAGAGTCGAATCGATGCGCGACAGCCGCCATCAGGAAGGTTCTCGAGCGTGATGTCGCCGCCCATCGTTTGCACGAGCATGTACGATGAATAGAGCCCGAGGCCTGTTCCTTCCCCGGGGGGCTTCGTGGTTGCGAAGGGCTCGAAGAGACGTCCCTCGATGTCGTCTCGTATCCCGCTTCCCTGATCGTCGACCCACAGCTCGACCATGCCCCCTGCCCGGCGCGCAGACACGCGGACGCGAGTGCTTCCCGTCTCCCTGTTGGCGTCGAGTGCATTCTGGAAGAGGTTCACGAGAACCTGGAGGAGCCGGTCACGGTCCGCCGATACGCTGAGCGGGGCGATGCTGTCGGCGATCTCGAGTTCGGGTCCGTCCCTCACGCCGGCGAAAACCAGCGCCTTGGCACGCTCGACGAGCGGCAAGAGAGAGGCAGAAGTATCGAGCCTCAGCTGAGGAAGCGTCCCGCCTGACAGAAGCGCCTGTGTGATGCGCCCAAGCCTGCCCGTTTCGTCCCGTATGAGGGCGGCCGACTCCGCGAGGTCCGATTGAAGGGATTCGTCTGCGCCGAGCGACCGGATCGCCGTGCGCATGTCGGCGGCAAGCGTGCGAATCGTCGCGAGTGGAGTGTTCAGCTCGTGGGCGACTCCCTGCGCGACCCGTCCGAGACTGGCGAGGCGCTCAGCTTGAATGAGGCGGCGCTCCGAGTTGAGGACCTGCGTCCTGTCGACGTAGAGGTTCATGATACGGGACTCTCCGCCCTCGCGCGACGCCAGCGGAAACGAGAGCATCTCGTAGGTTCGCTCACCGAGCGTGAAGCGACAGCGGCCGGGCGCCGCTTCCAACCGTGCGCGCTCCACGGGGCACGGCCCCACGGGATCGGTCTCGCAGTGTCGGGTTTGTTTGGGGCATGCCCACTCCGAGTCCAACTGGGTTCTCGGCGCAAGCTCCTCGGCGCGTCGGTTTCGCCATTCGATCCGGCCGCCGGAGCCGACGACCTCGAGGCCCGCTTCAAGCTGGTCGACCGTGTTGGAGATCACCTGGTACTCGAGCTCGGCCTGATCCCGAGAGCGCTCGAGCGCATGCTCGCGGTCACGCAGTTCGCGAACGGCATGCAGGACCACGTAGGCCACCGCGACCACCGTGACGATGAACGCCGCCACGTCGGCAATGATGTCCCAGGGCGGGATCGGAGCCCACACCCCGATGCTCAGCGCAGGCACCCAGTCGGTGAGCGCGAGGAACCCAGCCCCGGCAAACGCGGCGCCCGTCGCGACGAACGTGGCGCGCGGCCCCCCGAGAATGCCGATGAGCGCGAGGTGAAAGACGTAGAACGCGACGAAGGGTGAGGCGATGCCCCCAGCAGCCCAGAGAACGACGGTGAGCATGACGAGGTCGACCAACGCTTGCGACACGGCTGCGCGGCGGCCTCGCTGAGGCTCCTTGAGCGACTGGCTCAGCCGGTAGTTGTAGAAGCCCCCGCCGACGGCGACGAAGACGAGAACCGGCCAGGCAACCCCGGGGAAGAAGCCTGCCAGAACGAACCCGGTGGCCACCAGGACGCCGGCCATGGCCACCCACCGCAGCGAGATCAGCCACCGAATGCGGTCGGCGCTGAAGTCGTCCCTCGGCGCGCCCTCCGCGAAGACAGGACTATGCTCGACGCTTGCCTCCATCGGGTCTTGTTTTGGGGTCGATTGAGCGCAAGCGCCAGGCTACAACCACCGAACCCCCGGATGGCTGAGGAATCGGACGACAGACGAGTGATGATCGCCATTCTGTTGGCTTCCACGCTTCTGACCATGCTCGGAATCATCGGGATTCTGAGCGGCACCAACGTCCTCTGGGCCAAACCAATCCCGGAGAATCTCTCGGACTTCTTCTCGGAAGAGGCAGACGGCGCGAACCCGGCGAGCCGCGAGGTGCAAATCGCAGTTCAGTTCCGGGAGGCAGAAGCGAGCGACCCGTATCGGAGGCCGATGGCGGCGGCCAACGTGATCGTGTCGGCGCTGGTGCTGATCGGGAGCTTCCTTTTGAGCTGGCGTCGGCGGCTCGCCCAATGGTGGGTTCGCCAGGCGGTGATCGCGAAGCTGATCTGGATCGTCGGCTCGACGGCGGCTTTCGTTCAGCACCTGCAAGGCGTGTTTCCCTCGCTCCCGCCACCGAGCGCAGGGGGTGGCACGCTCTCCGAGCTCACCTGGTACACGATCGCGCTCGCGGCGATCAGCGCTGTACTTCACGCACTCGCGGCATGGCGGGTATCACGACCAGACATCGGCGAGTTCATCGAAACCTCCAGCCGAGGATGAGTTCTCTAGAACTGGATCCGGCGCATGATCATTCGGGGCAGCATCCGGATGACCCACATCACCCAACGCCAGATCGGGGGTGCGTAAACGACGGGAACACCGCGGTCCATCGCGGAGAGCACCCGACGAGCGACTCCCTCTGGCTCGCCCGCAAAAGGCGGAGGCGAAAGACCCGCGGTCATGCTGGTTTTGACGAAGCCGGGCTTGACGGTGACGACGTGGAGCCCGTCGGCATGATGCTTGTGGTCGAGACCTTCGAGGTACTGGGTGAGGCCCGCCTTCGCCGCGCCGTATAGAATGACCGGTTTCCGTCCTCGCTCACCCGCAACCGAGCTGAAGACACAGAGGGTCCCCCCTCCCTGACCTAAGAGCGCGCTCTTGGCGGCCTCGCAGAACATCACGGAGTTCGTGAAGTCGACCCGCAGCAGCCTCTCCGCGAGCGCCGCGTCCGCCTCGAGGGCGTCCTGCGTGGCAAACACCCCTGCGGTGACCACCACCGTGTCGAGCCCTCCCATGGCGTCGCGCGCTTCTTGAATCGCGGCCGGAAAGCGGGCGGGGTCCTCGAGGTCGCAGGCGACCGAGACGACTGGGCCCGGTGCGCCGCGAGCCTCGAGATCGGCCGCGCTTTTCGAGAGATCGGAGCTGTTTCTGCCGAGGAGGCAGAGCTGGTCTCCGCGCTCCGCGTGAAGTCGCGCCAGCGCGCGCCCCATGCCCTTTGTCGCTCCGAGGAAGGCAACTCTCACGATCAGTCCCCGAGCAGCCTGACGGAAAGCGCGCTTCGGAAGCGCCGATTCGGGTCCCATCGGTCACGGATCGCGTTGAACTCGTCCAACCGCTCCGATTCCATGGCTTGAAAGTGCTCGCGGCGCGTGAACGAGTCTTTGGCGAGGTAAACACGACCTCCTTCTTCGAGGACTCGTTCGTTGAGCGCGTCGACGAGCTCCTGTGTGTCGTCGCGGACCGCAATGTCGAGCGCGAGGGTGATGCCGGGGCGAGGAAAAGACAGAACTCCCGGCCCCTCTCGTCCGAAATCTTTGATGACGCAGAGAAACGAGGCCCCACCGCGGGAGGTCAGAACGTCGAGCACGCGACGGGCCGAGCTTCGACCGGCCTCGCGCGGCAGGACGCACTGGTACTGCGTGAAGCCTCGTCGGCCGTACATGCGGTTCCAAGAACGAATGACGTCGAGGGGATAGTAGAAGGGCTCGAGCGCCACGATGCCCCGAGATTCGTGGCGCCACTGCTTTCGGTAGTACAGCTCGTTGAAGATCCGAATCGAGGCGCGATTGAGGACCCAGGACGGAAAGTCGAAACCGAGTCGGGGTCTGAAGCGAGGCTTTGGCGGCTTTGGAGGCGCCTCGTCCGGCGTTGCCCACCGCCCCGCCATCATGATGCCGCGACCCATCTGACGACCGCGAGTCAGGCAGTCGATCCAGCCCATGGTGTGCGGCCATTCCGGCGAGGTCCGTTCGAGGCACTCCTGGAACTCGTCGATGTCGTGAATCCGGCGGTTCTCTTGCCAGAACCATGACGACGGAATCGGTTTCAAGGTGAACTCGACCTCGAGGATGTGACCCGTCAGGCCCATGCCGCCGACCGTCGCGCGAAACAGATCGGAATGCTCGGTCGGCGAACACTCGACGACGCGCCCATCGGCGACGCGCATCTTGATGGAGCGAACGTGGTCTCCGAAATCTCCGTCGCGATGCTGGTTCTTTCCGTGCACGTCCGCGGCAACCATCCCGCCGAGCGTGACGTACTTCGTTCCCGGCGAAACCGGTGTGAACCAGCCGCGCGGCATGAAGAGACGGTTGAGCTCGCAGAGGGAAAAACCCGACTCTGCTCGAAAGACACCGGTCTCGGGGTCAAATCCGAGGATGCGATCGGCGTAGGTCGTGTTCAGCACGTCGGGCGTGTCGCTCGGAGGAAGCGAGGCATCCCCGTAGGAGCGTCCGAGTCCACGAGACAGATTGACGTCGGCACTGATGCGCTCGATATCTTCACCGATGCGCTCTCGGCCCTCAGCCGAATGTCGGCCCCAGCCCGATATCGTGGAAAGCGGCGGCTCAAGCATGAGGCCCCTATTGTAGCGCGCGGCCCGGTCGCGCTCTAAATCCGCGGTCACCGAGCCGAAGCGCGGCTCGCGGACGCCTTCGCCCGCGTCTTGCGAGTTGTTTTCTTGGCTGGTTTCCCGTTGCCGGAAGACGCTTTCTTCGACGGCAGAAGCGCGCTCCGGAGCTCGTCGGCGCGATCGGTACGCTCCCAGGTGAACGTTTTCTCGGTCCGGCCGAAGTGGCCGTAGGCGGCCGTCGGCGTGTAGATCGGGCGCAGCAGGTCGAGGGTTTCGACGATGGCGCGTGGTCGGAAATCGAACGTCTTCGATACGACGCGGCCGATCTTCTCGTCGTCGACGACCCCGGTGCCGAAGGTGGTCACGTACACCCCCATGGGCTCTGCCACCCCAATCGCGTAGGCAACCTGGACCTCGCACCGAGAGGCCAACTTAGCGGCCACGATGTTCTTGGCCACGTAGCGCGCGAAGTAGGCGGCGCTCCGGTCGACCTTGGAGGGGTCTTTCCCGCTGAACGCACCGCCGCCGTGTCGGCCCATGCCGCCGTAGGTGTCGACGATGATCTTTCGACCGGTCAGGCCGGCGTCACCAAAGGGCCCTCCCACGACGAAGCGGCCGGTGGGGTTCACATGAAACTTCGTGCGGCGGTCGACCATCTTGGCTGGGAGGGTGGGTTTGATGACCTCCTCGATGATCGCCTCTTTCAGATCTCGGTGGCGGACGCCCGCTTCGTGCTGGGTCGATACGACCACGGCATCGAACCGCTTGGGGCGCCCGTCTTGGTACTCCACCGTTACCTGGCTCTTACCGTCGGGCCGAAGCCAAGGGAGCACCCTGCGCTTGCGAACCTGGGCAAGCCGGCGTGCGAGTTTGTGAGAGAGGTCGATGGGCATCGGCATGAGCTGCCGGGTTTCGTCCACCGCAAACCCGAACATCAGGCCCTGATCGCCCGCGCCCTGTTCCTTGCCACCCGTGCGGTCGACGCCTTGAGCAATGTCAGGCGACTGTTGTTCGACGGCTGTCAGGACCCCGCAGGTTCCCGCGTCGAACCCCATGGAGGAGTCGGTGTAGCCGATCCCCGCAACCGCCTTTCGGACGATCTTCGCGATGTCGATGTCGGCCTTTGCCGTGACCTCGCCGCCAACGACCACGAAGCCGGTCTTGACCATCGTCTCGACGGCTACTCGGGCATTCGGGTCCTGGCTGAGGTACGCGTCGAGGAGCGAATCGCTCACCTTGTCGCAGATCTTGTCAGGGTGACCCTCGGTCACTGACTCGGAAGTGAACAAATAACCGGCCATGGCTCGGGTCGGCTCTTATCCGGCGCGACCCCCCGAGTCAATCGGAGCGGGACAGTGGCCGACTCAGTCGAGCTCCGCCGCGCCGTATGTGGCGAACACACTCAGATCGTAGGGCGAGCAGATCCCGGGAAAAGCCTTCGGCTGGATTCCGACAAGGAGGGTTCCGACCTCCCCCAATCCGTCGGGCTCGCAGAAACGAGTGATCCCCACACCGCGATCGGGAGACGTGCAGTACTTCAAACCGTCGAATGACTCGGTGGAGCCGCTGCAGCCCGTCATGCCCGGCTCCCCGTTCGGGCAGAGGTAGGTCATGAAGAGCTTGTAGTCCCCCTCCCCAGCAAGCAGCTCGACAACAAGAAGGGTCTCGGCGTCGAGAATCTGGAGCGAGTAATAGTCGACGTCCTGTGGGCCATCGACCGTGGCGTTCAACTCGATGCCCCACGCCTCTTGGAGGCAATTTTGATCCTCACAGGCGATCGCCGCCTCGTCCATCGTGTCGTTCGGTTCGAACGTGTCGGCACAGATGCACCGCCCGGACGCGCAGCGATACCCGTCGTCGTACCCGTTGTCCCGACACGTGCCGCAAAGTGTCCCCTGGCCGCAGATCGTCGCGCTGCCGCATTCGACCCCCTGCGCCTCACAGGTACAGTCGCCGAGACATTCGAAGAGGGACTCGTCGGAGAGAACGCATTCCTCTTCGTCGCCGCAGGGAGGGCACTCGGCGGTCCCACCACAGCCGTCGTCCAGGCCGCCCGGCGGGGAGCATTCGTTCTGCGAACATGGGAACGTGGGTGCGCAGCACTCGCCTTCCACGCAAACCTCTCCGTCGTCGCAACCGCCGCCGCAGCCCGCAGAGCAGTTGACGCCGGCCGGGCACACGCAGCCGTTCCCATCACAAACCTGTTCGCCGAAGCAGTCACCGCAGTCGATCTCCGCGGGAGACCCTGGGCAGCGCGTGGCAATCGCTCCGCACTCCGCACCCTCCTGAAACGTGGCGCACGTGAGCTCCTCGCAGCCGCAAAGGAAGTTCTCGCCGTTGGCGCCGCATTGCGTGCCCTCGGGGCACCCACCGCATTCGATGGAACCGTCGCAGCCGTTGGGTAGCGAACCGCACTCGATGGGGATCCCAAGCGACGCGAAATCGCCGATGACCTGCTCGCACGTTCGCGGTTGGCAGCTGGGTTCGGACGCGTCGTAGCAACGGCTGTCGCTTGCCCAGCAGTGATAGCCCGAGGGACAGTCCGACTGCTGCCCGCATCCGAAAAGCCCGTTCGGGATTGCCACGTCGCACCCCGCAAAAACGAAAGCGATCATCGCCATCGAGATCGCGATCCGCACTAGAACTTGCCTCGAACCGAGATCCCGGTTGGACCGACGCTGACTTCAGGGATGGCCTCTTCGCGCCCGCCGGTCAGCTGCCAAATCACGCCCCCTAGAACACCTGCGGCACCTACGCTGAGGAGGGCGATGCCCGTTTTGGTGCGCCGTGGACCGCGGTCGGCCACCTCCTCAAAGTCGTTGAAGGTCGATCCCTCAGGCGCGCTGGAGACACTGTTTTGGTCACGCTGACCAAGTCCGAGGAACACGGCGCCCGTCACGGCCACTGCGCTTCCCGTGGCAATCATGATCCACGGTCCAACGCCTGGCCCGACGTAGTGAGTGAGCGGCCGTTCGGCCTTGATCTTGTCCGCGGCTTCGAGCGCGGCTCGCTCGGCCTCGATCTCCGCTTCGAGCGCGGCCCGCTGCTTCGCTTCAATCGAGGCTCGCAGCGCCTCGATGCGGCCTCGGACGTGTCCGCGGTCAGGGGAGTTCGGTCGTGCGGCGATGTAACCCTCGTAAGCCTTCAGCGCGTCCTCATCGTGGCGCATCCGGTCGGATACTGTGGCGATGTTGTAAAGGAGGTCGGGGCTTCCAGTGAGCTCGTAGGCACGCTCGAATCGGGCGAGTGCCGTTTCGAAGTCACCGTTCTCGTAAGCACGAGTCCCGGCGGCGAAAGCCTTCTTGGCCTGTGCGATCCGCGCTTGGCGGGAACCGGATCCCTGCGCGTCGGCAGCACCGGTCGAACTCAGGAACGCCACACAGGCCGCGGCGATGAGAAGCAAACGCATCAATCCCCCAAATCAAGTAAGTGCGCCTCGCCCGAGACGCCCCTTCAAGGTAGCAGTCGGGAGCGATTAGGGGTTACTCGCCCGCCACGGTCACGGGCGCGCCTCGAACGATCCGCGTGTCGCCCGCCCAGCGGTCATCCGAGTCTGGGTAATCGAGATTGTAATGTAACCCACGACTCTCTTGGCGTGCCTCCGCGCAACGGATGATCAGTTCGGCCACGTCGGCAATGTTGCGGAGCTCGAGCATGTCGCGGTTCACGAGGTGCGCCCAGTAGTACTCGCGAATCTCTTCTTGGAGCATGGCAATGCGGCGCGAGGCTCGCCGGAGCCGCCGATTCGTCCGCACGATCCCGACGAAGTTCCACATGAAGCGACGGATCTCTTCCCAGTTCTGCGTCACGACCACGGCTTCGTCGCTAGCCACGGCTTCGCCTGGATCCCAGTCGGGCGCCTCGTTGAACGCCTCGAGCGAGGGAGCCCCGTCACCAAGCGCAGCATCCGCCGCCCGATGCCCGTAAACCAGGCCCTCGAGCAGCGAGTTCGACGCGAGCCGGTTCGCACCGTGGAGACCGGTGCAGGCAACTTCCCCAACAGCCCAGAGCCCGGGCAGCGTGGTTCGACCTTTCTCATCGACGACGACGCCGCCGCACATGTAGTGGGCGGCGGGAACCACCGGGATGGGTTCCTTGGTCATGTCGACGCCGTACTCGAGGCAGCGTGCATGAATGTTCGGGAACCGCCCCCGAAGGTAGTCCGGCGACTCGTGCGTCATGTCGAGGTAGACACACTCGGCACCCGTGCGCTTCATTTCGTAGTCGATGGCACGCGCCACCACGTCACGAGGAGCCAGGTCCTTCATTGCGTGGTGCGCGCTCATGAAAGCCGTCCCGTCGCCCGAGCGAAGGATTCCGCCCTCCCCTCGGAGCGCCTCGCTGACGAGAAAGCTCTTCGCCTCCGGGTGGAAGAGGCAAGTCGGGTGGAACTGGAAGAACTCCATGTTGGCGAGCTCGGCGCCTGCTCGATATGCCATCGCGACACCATCGCCGGTCGCCACGTCCGGGTTTGACGTGTACAGATAGACCTTGCCGGCCCCTCCCGTCGCCAAGATGCACGCCTTCGCGAGAAACGTTCGAACGTCGCCAGTGTGCTCATCGAGAACGTACGCACCAACCACTCGCGGCCGACCGCCGTTGCGGCTCGACATGACGAGGTCGATCGCCATGTGGTCCTCTCGGATGGTGATGTTCGGCTGGGCCGCCGCCGCCTCCACCAACACGCGCTGCACTTCGGCCCCCGTGATGTCGCCCGCGTGCACGACGCGGCGAGCGCTGTGGCCACCCTCGCGGGTCAGGTCGAGCTTCTCGCTCTCTTCGCGAAGACTGAACCTGGCCCCGAGCTCCATGAGCTCCTGAATACGGCTGGGCCCATCGCGGACGACCATCTCGACGATGTCGGCATGGGAGAGACCACCTCCCGTGTTGAGCGTATCGGTGACGTGAGCCTCGAACGAGTCCTTTGGATCTAGGACTGCAGCGATCCCGCCCTGGGCCCAGTTCGTGGCGGAGTCGGTCCGGCTGCGTTTGGTCACCATCGTGACGGTTCCATGCCGAGCCGCCTCGAGCGCGAAACTCAGGCCTGCGACACCGCTACCCAGAACCAGGTAGTCACATTCCGAACGCATGAACCGGCGAGTCTACCAGGCGATCCGGGCTTGCGACACGCGGTTGTCATTCGCCCTCCCAGAAAGGCCGGTGAATGTCCTCGCGGCGAGTCACTCCGCCTCACCGAGCTCCGCAAGCAGGAAATCCACCGCGGCCCGCACCTTCTGAAGCTGATACCGGGGTCGATGGTACAGAAGGAAGATCGCGGGGTTTGGGGTTTGCGTGACCGAGACTTGGGCATCGTCGAGGTGGATCTCGACCAGGGCTCCTCGGGCGAGTTCGTGGGTGATGCCCCACTCTGGGATGAGCGCGATACCGCGCCCTAGAAGCGCCGCCTCGACGAGAAGCGAACCGTCGTTGCTGGCCAAAACGACCTGTGCGTCGACATCGACCCAGACTTCGTCGCGGAGTGCCTTCCATCGCAGAATGCCGACCGGCGCGCGGTACAGCATGGTCTTCGCGTCCTCGAGTTCGCGGAGGCTGGACGGTGTTCCGTGCTCCGCGAGGTATCCTGGCGAGGCGACCAAAAGGAAACGGTTCGCGGTGAGCCGTCGTGCAACTGCTCGCTCAGGCAGCTCGCTCGAAGCCCGAATGGCGACATCGACCTCACCGCGGCTCAGGTCGGCGACCTGATCGGTCATCTGCACGTCCAGCACGACGTCCGGGTAACGCTCTTGGAACCGAAGAAGCGCGGGGATCAGGCGGATCCTCCCGTAGCCGGGCATGGACGTAATCGTGAGGGTTCCCGACGGGTTTTCGGACTGCTCGCTGACGACGTGGTCTGCGTGGTCGAGCGCGTTGACGGCCTCTTGGACCATTCGTTCATAGAGAAGTCCGAGCTCCGTCTGTCGGACGACCCGCGTCGTTCGGTGGAACAGCTCGACGCCGAGTTGCTCCTCGAGATCGCGAATGCGTCTCGAGACGGATGACGCGGGGACGGAGAACGCCTTGGCAGCGTCGGTAAAGCTCGCGGTCTCTGCGACCTTGAGGAAGTAGCGAAGCGCCTTGAGTCGATCCATGCCGAGCTCCCTTCGAATCCGCAAATCGCACGACTATTGCTCCAAAAGCAATTCAAAAGCGCAAGATTTGCCTATTTTCAACCAGACGGTCTGCGATTATCTCTATACAAGCAAGAAACAACCCCTGTCCGAAAGGAATCGTGCCATGAAGAAGATCGTGTACCGCGAGTTTGGCTCCCCGTCCGAGGTATTGCGCGTGGAGGAGAGCCCGGACGTGCCCCTTCAGGAGGGCGAGGTACGGGTGAAGGTGCTGGCCACGCCGATTCATCCTGCGGACCTGCTGCAGGTGGCGGGAAACTACGGCATTCGACCCGCATTGCCCGCGACGCCCGGAAGCGAAGGGGTCGGCCGTGTCGTCGAGAGCGCTGCGCCGGGCCTCTCGGTGGGGCAGACCGTGCTCCTCTCGGCCGGAGGAGGCAGTTGGCGGGACCACTTGATCGGACCCGCGGGCGCGTTCGTTCCGCTGCCTGAAGGCATCGACCCACAGCAGCTCGCCATGCTCACGGTGAACCCGCTGACCGCGCACCTGATGCTCTCGCTCTTCGGCGACCTCCAGCCAGGCGACTGGGTGCTCCAAAGCGCCGCGAGCTCCACCGTTGGAGGATATGTCGTGCAGCTTGCCAAGCATCGCGGGCTGAAAACCGTCAACGTCGTGCGAAGAGAAAGCGCAGTGGCTGCCCTCAAGGAGGCCGGCGCCGACGTGGTCGTGGTCGACGGACCGGATCTAGCGACGCGCATCGCAGAGGCGGTGGGAGACGGGCCCGTCCGACTGGCGTTAGACGCGGTCGGGGGTACGACCTTCGGGCGGCTCGCGGACGCATTGAGTCCAGGCGCCACGATCGTGTCCTACGGTGTGCTTTCAGGCGAAGGCGGGTCGTTCTCCGCCGGTGCCCTCGTGTTCAACGACGTCCGGGCCCGCGGCTTCTGGCTTTCGAAATGGTTTCAAGAAGCCTCGCCGACCGACGTTCAGGCCGCGTTTGGCGAGCTCGTGCCACTCATTGCGCAGGGTGTGCTGCGTGGGAGGGTCGCGGGGACCTACGCGCTGGACGAAATCGACAAGGCCGTCATCCACGCCGCCCAAGACAGTAAAGATGGGAAGATCCTCCTGGTGCCAGGCGCCGGCGCGTAGCGCGGCACGCACCGGCGAAAGCCCTAGGGCTCCGACGGGAGCGAGAGCTCGTAGGGCTCACGCGGTCCCTCAGGAGGCAGGTAGTACTGAAAGTAGGTGACCCCGTACCCTCCGAGCCGCTTCTCCACGTGGTCGCCGAGTCGGTATCGAGGAACGCTCAGCTCCGGGCGCCCCTCTGGGAGGAACGTCACCACGTCGAACGCGCGGGGCTGAAAAAGCTCCGTCACGCGCGCGACGAGGCCCGTCAGATCGTGCCGAAAATCGTAGTTGGTCTCGAAGCTCACGTAGCTCCCGACCTCCTCCGGAGTGACGTGGACGGTGTAGTACTCCTCGCCGCGCACGGCGTTCAGGGAATACCCAGCCGGCTCGAACACATATTCGTTGGTGTGGAAGCCAGGCAGGATTCGATCGACGCCGAGTACGTTCGCGAGAGCCTGCTCGTCTTCCACGGCTCCGGAGGTGAAGGAGGACGCAACGGGGTCGTCGATTCCATGCATGAGCACTTCAAGCGTGGGGTCGGTCGCTTCGGGGACGAACGGGCGGGCGCTGTGGAACATCTGCACGTAGTGCCCGTGCTCATCACCGAAGCGGTGTGCCCGACCCGGGATGAGCGCGTTCAACCGTTTGGCATCCTGATGGAAGGTCGTGGGCTGGCGTTCGGGGAGATGCTCGTTCTTGCGCTCGTACACGAGAAACGCGACTGCGGCCGGCGGAATGGTTTCGAGGAGCTTCTCGACAGCGTCGACGAGGGTGGTCAAGCCGCACGTCATCATCACGCAGTAGTCGTCGAATACGAAGAGGCTCGACTCAGACAGGAGGTAGGCATCGCAGGCGTCGTGATGGACCAACGAAACGACGTCTGCTTTCGCGGCGCGGACGACGTCGCGCCACACGGACTCTCCGAGCGAGCGCAGCGGCGGATGGTCGGACGTGACGACCAACTCCAGTTTCTTTTCCGGTCCTTCGAAGAAGCTCGGTGCCGACATGGGGGCCGTCATGATGCCCACTTCAGGCCCGCGCGCAAGTGCGATCCGCCGGTTTTGGCGCCCCCGAGGGGCGGAGGATACACTCCGTGACGATGCGCTCGCCTGTCCTTCCAGCCCTCATCGTCGGGGCCCTCGTGCTCGGTTTGAGCACTGCTGCGCGCGCGGACATCTACCGCTGTCGTCGCCCGGATGGAACGCAGCACTACACCAACGTGAGGGAAAAAGGCGGGCGCTGCCAGACGGTGGTTCGCAGCAGCAAGAAGTCGAAGCCCAAGTCGCAGAGCAGCCGATCTTCGGGCACCCCGCGCCCGACTACGGCTCGCAAGAAAGACCCCAGCCGATACTCGCGGTACGACAACCTCATCGCGGAGGCCGCTCAGCTCTATCAGCTTCCGAACTCGTTCATCCGGGCGGTGATGCGGGTGGAGAGCGACTTCAACGCGAACGTGGTAAGCAGTGCAGGCGCGATGGGGCTCATGCAGCTCATGCCGAAGACCGCACGATCGATGGGCGTGTCCGACCCTTTCGACGTTCGGCAGAACATCCTCGGCGGAGCGCGCTACCTCCGAATCCTCGCCAACCGGTTCAAGGGCGACCTGATCCTCACGGTGGCCGCGTACAACGCCGGCGAGGGCGCAGTCGACAAGTACGACGGCATTCCTCCGTACAAAGAGACTCAGCGGTACGTTCGGCGTGTGCTCAAGCACTATTACGCCTACCGCTCGGAAGCGACGCCGTAGCCGATGGCCACCACGCTGATCGCAGCACTGGTCGTCGGCCTTCTTGCACCCGTCGTGCGCGGCTTTCTTTGGGGGGTTCCACCGATGTTGCTCTCGCCGGCCATGATGGTCACGTCGTTCTTCGGGTCCGCGCTGACGGTGCTGGTGATCGGCGCAGCGTGCAGCGTCGTGCTACGAGCGACCGATTTTTCGCCGGATACGATCGACCTCGATAGTGGGATCTTCGCCGGCCTGGCTGGCGTCGCGCTTTTGTTGAACTCCGAGCGACGGATGCGCGATGTTCGCGGACTCTCAGTGCTCTGCCAGCGGCTCGCGGACCCGGACGCAAGGCCACAGGCACTTCGCGCGCTCGGCCGGATCCTCGATCGGGCACGGCAAAAGGACCGAGGACGGCACGCAGCCCTTGCTTTGATGGCCACCGGTCCCCTCACCCAGGCCACGCTATGGGACGAGGCGAGAACCCATCTGCTGTCGGTCGACGAAAGCGCGCTCGACGAAGCCCAAGCCGTCCTCCGAAACCAGGCGCTCGCCACGTGCCAGCTGCAGTTCGACGACACCGAAGGCGCGCTCGATGCCATCGGCAAGATCCGGCGTCCCGCGGAGCCCTCCATCGAAGTGTGGTTGGTGGCCATGGAGGCGCTCGTCGAAGCGGTCACCGGCAACCCAGACGCGGCCGCGCGAAAGCTCGGAGGCCAAGACACGTCCGACAACCCATCGCTCAAGGCTTCCCACCAACTTGTGCGCGCACACATCCTCGCGGCCCGAGGCGACGAGGCAGGCGCGAAAGCGGAGCTCGCGTCGCTCCAGCAAACGGCTGGGCGCGCCGGTGTCGAACGCGTTCTTCGACCGGCAGGCCCCGCGAGCCAACTCGCCAAGACCCTGCTTGCCGAAGACTAAACCCGGGTACCCGAAGGAGACGGCATGCCGAACGCAGCGTCGACGTCGTGCGTTCGCGCCCATGCCCCGTCGTCGAGCGACGCAACCGGATTCGTCAGGCGAGGCCAGCCGTAAGACCCTTCGATTCGCGATGAGTTCGGAGCCGGGGTGAGCGCGATCTTCGCCATCTGGACAAGCGCCTTGAGCGTGTTGCGAGTGCTTCGTACGGCATAGGGATCGACGGCGACGTAGCGTCGGGTGATCGTCGCGAAGTCCTCCGCCCGGCTGCCCGAAATGCGTTCGACGACGTCGGTGACGCCGCCTGCCTCGAAGGCCCCGTCCTGGTAGTCGCGCACGTACAGAAGGAGCTGGGTTTGGAGCAGCGGCGGAATGAGATCGAGTGCGCGCAACGCTTTCGAGAACATCCGGGTCGAGATCGGCTGGTAGCGCACACGCCTTCCGAGTGCGGATCCGTAGGCGTCTGCCATCTGCGAGGGGTGAATCAGCTCGGGACCGGTAGGGCGAAGGGTTCGTCCCACGTACCGTGCGGGGTCGGTCATCACGCCGGCTACGACGCGACCGATGTCTCCGTTCGAGATCGGCGCGCTCTTCCCGTCACCGAGCGCGAAGGGGAAGATGCCGAGCTGAGACGCGATCCCGAGCATCGGCATCGTGTTGTCTGCGAACCAGCCTACGTTGATGAGGGTGACGTCGACATCGGGGATCCACCGCATGAAGTGATCGGTGAGCCAAGTGCGGCGCGTGGCCACCGCGGGGTGAGACGCGCTCGAGAGCCACTGGCCGAGGACGGTGATGTGCTCAAGCCGCGCCTCCGAGGCGGCGATCGCAAAGTTGAGGCCCTGGTCGAGTGAATTGAGGCCAAAGGGGGCCAAGAAGTACGCGCGCTGCACGTCTTTCATGGCTGCGCGAAGGTCGCGAATGTCGTCGAGCGTACCGAGCACGACCTCGGCTCCGGCCTCGCGGAGAGCGTCGGCTCGCGCATCGTTGCGACGAACGAGAGCCCTTACCTGCACGTCGGATCGGTGGCGGAGGGCTTGAACTGTGGCGGCGCCAGTCTTGCCCGAGGCGCCGGTGATGAGAAGTCGGGGGATCGAGGCCATGGGAGGCTCCTTTCTGAAGAAGATGAACTTGACGATCGGATACCTAGTTCTTTAAAGTTTAAAGTCAACGCGTATTTCGTTGCCCCTCGAATGAAAGAGCGCAGGTTGTCGAGCACCTCATGGCCAAACCGAAGAGCTACCGTCTGCTTTGCCCCATTGCCCGCGCCCTCGACCGCGTCGGAGACCGCTGGACCCTCCTGATCCTTCGGGACCTCCATGCGAGCCCGGCACGCTTCGGCGAGCTCCAGCATGGCCTCGTCGGCCTCGCATCGAACCTCTTGGCAACCCGACTGGAGCAGCTCCAGCGAGACGGACTGATCGCCCGGGAGCCACACCCCGAGGGCGGTCACGTCTACGTGCTGACGCAGGACGGAGAAGCCACGGCTCCGCTGCTGTTCGAACTGGCCGCGCTGGGCTCGAAGTACCCGCCGCCGGAACAGGTGCGCCGTCCCGGAAACCTACGCACCGTCGCGGTGACGCTGAAGGAGGCGCTCCGACGCGTGGTGAGCCCCGAAGACCGGGTCCACGCGGAACTCAGGGTCGACGACGAGTCGTTCACCGTCGAGGTCCGGAATGGCGAAGTCCAAGTCCGCTACCAGTCGGACGAAGAGGCACCCCTTCGTCTTCGAACCCACTACGACGCGCTCGTCGACGTGGGCGACGGAGCCTTGAGCGCGGCTGAGTTCGGAAGAAGTCACGTCGAGGTCGCCAAGGGAACGAAGCGGGATGCCAAGGCGTTGCTCCGACTGATGGGCGCCGCATTCGCGAGGAGTTGAGACGGTGGACGGACGATCGATCGGATCGTCCGGCGAGCGGACCCAGAGGGAGGTCACGTGGCCAACGCGTTCCCATGGGAGACACGAGCTCCGATGACGCAGACGATTGCTCGTGACCAAAAACCCTGCTCGCCGATCGCCATCGGTCACTCAACCGACGTGGGCCTAAAAGGGACGCCGTGTGCAGAGTGTACTGCCGACGTCGTTTGCACACGCTCCCCCTCTGACGCGGTCGACTGCCGACCGAAAACGTCTCTCCAAAGCCGAAAACCTCTTGACTATAACAATATCTGCGGTATTCAAAACTATGTCGAGACCCATTCAAATGAGGCATCGGGCCGAGCCACTGCGTCGGGCGGCAGCGAGGCGTCGCCGCGGCCGTCTCGAACGGCAGCTGCATCTCGATTCGCTGCGGCACGGGGGGCGTCGCGAGGGGGCTGGGCGCCCCAAGTCGAGCGATCGGGTGGTGCACGACGAGCGGCCGGTGCTGCCCAGCTACGTGCCCGTTCACGTCACGATGCGAATGCACCGGCGGCTGCGGCTTCGTTCAGGGAGGCTCTACGGGGCTATCGTTCGGGCGATTGGGGCGGCGCAGGGGCGGTTCGGGATGCGGGTGCTCCACTGGTCGGTGCAGCATGGGCATGTGCACATGGTCGTGGAGGCGTCGCATCGGCGGTCGCTCTCTCGGGGCATGCAGGGGCTGTCGATTCGCGTTAGCAAAGGGATCAACCGCGCGATGGGGCGGGCACGGGGGCGTGTGTTCGTCGACCGATATCACGCCGTACAGCTGCGAACGCCTCGACAGGTACGCGCAGCGATGGCCTACGTGTTGAACAACCGGCGGCGGCACCTACAAAAACTCGGGAAGGCGCAGCCGGCGCATGGTTGGGTCGATCCGTTTTGCTCAGGTCTTCGAAAGGGAGCCGTGTTCCTCTCAAAGGGTCGGACGCCGAGTGCAGCACCGCGAACCTGGCTCGCAGGTGTGGGCTGGAAGCGGCATCGGTTGGTACGCGTGAACGAGGTTCCAGGGATCCCGTAGTCTTGGAGAGTGGCCAGGTCAGGCTGGGTCGGGCAGGTTCGACGGGTCGATTCGAGCGTCATCCGCCCCAGCGTCGACGGCGCATCAACCGACGAATCCGAGATTGACCTAGCGTCCGAAAGCTAGACTCGACACCCGTGCTCTCCGACGCAGCGAGTGCGTTTGAGTCCGGCGCGCTCAGACCCGCGAACGCGTATCATCTGTCGTTGCTCGACCCGACGCTTTCAGCGGATTCATAAGGGCAGAGACGGCCCCCGCTTGACGCCCTCTCGGCCCCGCCCTACGTCATATCGGTTTCCGCCATTTGGAGGTCGTTGATGGGGTCCGCCAGCCTCGAAACCGTGATTCAGACTCTTCGCCAAGTTGCCGATCCGATTTTTCGTAAGTCGCTTGGGGAACTGGGAACGCTGCTCGATGCGCGTCTCGAAGATGGGCGCGTCCGCGCTCAGGTCAAAGTCAGCTCGCCGTCCGAAGAGGTGCGAACGACGCTGGAACGAAGCGTGCGTGAAGCGCTCGCGCCACTCGGCATCGAGTTCGTGGAGCTCGATCTCGTCGTCGACGTGCCGACCCGCGAGACGACCAGCACGGATCCCTTACCCGAGGTTCGAAACGTCATCTTGGTGATGAGTGGCAAGGGGGGCGTCGGGAAGAGCACCGTCGCGACGAACCTCGCGTTGGCACTCCGTCGCCTCGGGTCTCGCGTGGGGCTTTTGGACGCGGACATCTACGGCCCGTCACTCCCGACGATGCTCGGCATCGAAGGGCACCCGACTTCGAAAGACGGCAAGCACATCGAGCCGCTGCAGCGTTTCGGGGTGAAGCTGATGAGCGTCGGATTCTTGCTCGAGGACCCGAAACAGGCGGTGATCTGGCGCGGACCAATGCTCCACGGAGCACTGCAGCAGTTCGTCACCGACGTCGATTGGGGCGGGCTCGACTACCTGGTGCTCGACATGCCTCCGGGGACCGGCGACGTCGCGCTCACCATCGCCCAGAAGCTGAAGATCACGGGTGCGATCATCGTCACCACGCCGCAGGAGGTGGCCCTTCAAGACGTCTACAAGTCCGTGTCGATGTGCCAAAAGCTGAACGTGCCGGTTCTGGGGGTCGTCGAGAACATGAGCTACTTCATCGACACCGCGGGCGTGAAGCACGAGCTCTTCGGGAAAGGTGGCGGGCAGAGCATTGCCGACTTTGCCGAGGCACCGCTTTTCGGCCAGGTGCCGATCGACGCCAAGGTGCGGGAATGGGGCGACCAGGGAACACCCGTGGTGCAGGCCGCACCCTCGTCGCCAGCAGGCCAGGCGTTTGCCGGGATCGCGGACGCGCTGGCCGAGCGCGTGGCGATGGAGCACTTCGAGCGCGGCGGCGGAGAGGGCGCGCCCGAAGGCGAAGGCCCCAAGCGACTTCGTATCCTCCGCTGAGCTATAAGAAGAAGCGTGGACCTCTTCGAGCGCCAGGCCGAATCTAGCTCGCCGCTAGCCGACCGCATGCGACCGCGACGGCTCGAGGACGTCGTGGGGCAGGAGCATCTACTCGGCGCCGGCCACCTGCTCACCCAGGCGATTCGGGCAGACCGCATTCCGTCGATGATCCTCTGGGGGCCTCCCGGAACGGGGAAGACCACGCTCGCAAACGTCATCGCCAACGAGACGCAGTCTATTTTCGTTCCGTTCAGCGCCGTCCTCGGCGGCGTACCCGAGCTCCGTAAGCTAATCGCAGCCGCCAAGGAACAGAAGAACTACTACGGTAAGAAGACGATTCTGTTCGTCGACGAGATTCACCGCTTCAACAAAGCGCAGCAGGATGCGCTGTTGCCTCACGTCGAGAACGGCACGGTCACGCTGGTCGGCGCGACCACGGAGAACCCCTCGTTCGCGGTCAACTCGGCGCTTCTGTCCCGAGCGCGCGTGTTCGATCTCAAGCCGCTCGAGCCCGAGCACTTGAAGGTGCTGATCGAGCGCGCGCTCTCCGACGAGCATGGTGTGGGGCCGCTCGTTCAAGACGTACACCCGGAGGTCATCGACGCTATCGGGGCGCACGCCCGTGGCGACGCACGTCGGGCGCTCTCGGCACTCGAACTCGCGGTCGACTATGCGCGCTCGGCCGGCGCCGAACACGTGACCGTCGCCATGGTGGAAGAGGCGTTGGCCACGCAGACCCTCCTCTACGACAAGTCGGGCGAGGAGCACTACAACGTCATCAGCGCGTTCATCAAGTCGTTGCGCGGCAGTGATCCGGACGCAGCGGTGTACTGGATGATGCGTATGCTCGAAGCAGGCGAAGATCCGCTCTTCGTACTTCGACGCATGCTGATCTTCGCGAGCGAGGATATCGGAAACGCCGACCCGCGAGCTCTCGAGGTAGCGGTGAGCGCAGACGCCGCGTTTCGGCGGCTCGGGATGCCCGAGGGGGTTCACCCGATGGCTCAATGCTGCACGTACCTGGCGAGCGCGCCGAAGAGCAACGCGTCCTACGAAGCGTGGAAGCGGGCGCAGGCGGACATTCGCGAGCACGGCGCCCTCCCCGTCCCGCTCAAGCTCCGGAACGCCGCGACCAGCGCGATGGCGTCCTGGGGATACGGCGAGGGGTATCGCTACCCACACGACGAAGGAGGCCACAGCCCAGGCGAAACGTACCTTCCGGACGAACTGGTCACGCGACGGTACTACGCGCCAAAAGACGCAGGATACGAATCGCGGATTCGCGAGCGGCTACGCGCGCTTCGGGCAGACTCTACGGCGTCGGCGGCCGGGTCGGGCGAGCCTGGCGAAGACGAATCCTGAAGATCGCCGCTCCGTGCTCACCGTCGGCCTCGATGGTCCCGCCCACCCCTTCGAGCACGACCGCGGCGGCGAAGAGGCCGACAAAGCGGCTGTAGCGCCCGTCGCTTCGACCTTTGAGGTCCCTCTGGCCTTCGAGACGAAAAGCCCCCGCGCGAAGCTCCTCCGCAACGGCCTGCCCGCCGTCCTCGTACTCGATGACGACGCGATTGTCGGCTTCGTAGACGCGAATCCGGGCCGTGCCATCGAGCACGTTGGCCGCGGTATTGTGAAGAAGCAGCGTGGCGACTTCGACCGCGACCTGCGCGCCCTGAGCGTAGAGCTGCCCCGCGGCGTCGACGGTCACCTCTACGGAGACGGGGGTGTCCACCCGCTCGAGCCTCTGGAGAAACACCCCCGCGTCACCGCTAGCCGCCTCGAGCGGAACCTGGCCGCTCATCCAGCGACTAATCCATGCGACGAGGTCGAGCCCGCGTCGCAGTTCGCGGACCGCAAGCTTCACGTCGTCGAGCGCCTCCATCGACTCGTCGTCGGTGAGACCGACCTCTTGAAGAAAGTCGACGTTGGCAGTGATGGTTGCGGCTGGGTTGCGCAGGTCGTGCACGATCAAGCCAAGCGCAAGCCCCAGCTCGTCCGCGTTGATGACCTCCGGCTTCCCCACGGGACCTCCCTACCACGGGGGCCTACTCAAGGAAAGAAGAGGACCTGTTCGGAGCCGTGTTGCTCTACGAGTGCCGCAACGTGGGACAGCGCTGTCGCGCGACGGTCGAGCAGCGCGTCGATTTGAGCGTCGTTCAACAACGGGGTGACGGCGTGGCTCGGGTCTTCCGACAGCTCTCGCTCGATCGCGTCTCGATCGAGGGCTGACAGATGCCGCACGAAGCCCATCGAGAAGCGCTCGGTCCGCATGACGTCATCGAGCATGCGACGATAGAGCGGCTCGTTCAGGCGATCGAAGGCGCTATCGTGATCGACGAGAAGTGCGCGCGTCCCATCCGGACTCCCGAGCAGGTTCCCGCCGCTGTAGCGATCCCAGTTGCCGACGATGAAGTCGAACAGCGTCATGCTGGAGAGGTCCGCGGCGAGCGAGGATTTGCCCTCGGGTATGGTGCCACCCACGCGAAGCCACGCCTGCCACTGGCCTTTACGCTTGTCGAGCCCTCGGCGAGCGCCTTTGACCCAGTATGACGCCGCTCCATCGACCACACCGTCGGGCTGCCAGGCGGTACGGGCCGCCACACCCTTCCACCGATCGCGCTTCTCTCGATGGAACTTCTTTTGGATCTCTCGCCGGTTAGCCTGTCGAAAAATCGTCGGCGGCACGTTGTCGAGCGCGAGCAGTCGGCTGAGCCGATACGCCGCAATCTCGGCGCGGTACCCGTCTTCTTGGCCTTCGCTTTCGACTTTGAACCCTGCGGTGACGCGCGAGACGGTGCGCATGCGAAACAGCACCGAAGTACGACCGATCGGCTTGAATTGACGCGAGGGCGACGAGGACAGCGCCTCGAGAAGGTCGGCGGCGGGAACGTCGGTGCCGACGAACGACAGCTCGATGCTCCGCTCGGCGCTCACCGGCGAGACCACCCACGCGACGAGCGCCGCGACTAGCAAGAGGCTAGCGAACTCCCGCAAACAGATTCTTCGCAATGACCATTCTCTGGATCTGGGAGGTGCCTTCGTAGATCTGAAGGATCTTCGCGTCGCGCATCAGCTTCTCGACGGGGTACTCCGTGATGTAGCCGTTGCCGCCAAACACCTGAACCGCGTCAGTCGCCACCTGCATCGCGCTGTCGGCACCGAAGGCCTTACTGTAGGAGGCGACGAGCGAGTTTCGGCCACCCTGGTCGACCTGCCAGGCCGCCTTCCAAACGAGGAGACGGGTGGCTTCGTAGCGGATGCCCATCTCGGCGATCATGGCTTGCACCATTTGGTGCTCGGCAATCGGCACGCCGAACGTTTTTCGCTCGAGCGCGTAGGCGATCGACTCTTCCATCGCGCGACGCATGAGCCCGCAGGCTCCAGCTCCGATGTCGGGTCGCGTGCGGTCGAACGTTTGCATTGCGAGTTTGAATCCGTGGCCCTGCTCGGCAAGCACGTTGTCGGACCCGACGCGCACGTCCTCGAAGTTGATGACCGCGGTGTTGCTCGCACGCTGCCCGAGCTTGTCTTCGGTTTTCCCGACGGTCACACCCGGCGTGTCGCGGTCGACGACGAAGCCCATGATGCCGCCGTGACGCAGCGACGGGTCGACGGTCGCGAACACGACATACCATTGCGCCCATGCACCGTTGGTGATGTAGATCTTCTCGCCGTTGATGATCCAGTCGTGGCCGTCTTTCTTGGCACGAGTCTGAATGCCCGCGGAGTCGCTGCCCGCGGCGGACTCGGTGACCGCGTATGACGCGAACACCGGCTCGGAGGTGAGCATCCCGAGGTACTTCTTCTTCTGTGCGTCGTTGCCCGCGATGAGGATCGGAGTTGCGGCCAAGGTGTTGGCCGTCATGCTCGTTTGGATGCCGGTGCAGCCAAAAGCGAGCTCCTCGGTGAGCAGCACGTTGTCGACCTCGGTGAGCCCAGGGCCGCCGTAGGCCTCGGGGATCGTGGGACCGACGAGGCCAAGCTCCCAGGCCTCCTTGAACACGTCGTTCGGGAACTCGTGCGTTTTGTCGGCTGCCGCGGCAACCGGGACGATTTTCTCCCGCGTGAAGCGCCGAGTTTCGTCGACGAGGGTCTTTTGTTCGGCGGTGAGTTCGAAATCGAGCATGGTGTTTTCCTCTTGATTGCCTTTGGGCTAGCGTCTCCGCTCCTGTTCGCGGCGGGCGATCTCGGCACGCACGGCTCGGGCTCCCATCCGGAATCCGAGGGCAATACCGATCAGCAAGATGCCCGGAATGTAGATGATGTGTGCGATCGAGGGCATCACTCGCCCCCGGAAGCCTTGATCTCGGCGCCGAGGCGCCGCAGCTCGTCTGCGGTTTGCCGCTGCAGCATGCGCATCCTGAACAGGTAGCCGAACAGCAGCAGCCACACGATGGCGTAGGCGACGAGCATCAAGATGCCGCCTGGAATGCGTTCTGCGTCGGGCCCCTTCACGCCAACGAACTGCGCCGCGCGCTCCTCCGCAGGATCCTCAGCGCCCGAATCCGCTGACGCCGCAGCCTCTTCCTGTGCCAGCGCGTTCGGCCTCGGGAGGAAAAGCGCCATCATGGCGATCGCAGTGGCGAGGATCAAAGACCGCATGAATCTTCCTTCATTGATGCATGAGCTCGAACCGGAGCTGCGCGGTTTGCTCTCGATCCCGCTCGACGGAGAGCCTCATCCAGATGAGCAAGATGGCCAAGCCGGTGAAAGCGACGAAGCTCAGACCGAGGGCCCAGTACATCTCGGACTCGAGGCCGCCCCCCTTCCCCGTGATGACGGTGGGATGGACACCACGCCACCGCTGGACGCTGTAGTGGATCAACGGAAGGTCGATCAGGCCGAAAATCGCAAGCCCGGCCGCGAAGCGCTTTTCCACTTCGCCTGCTTCGCCCATGGAACGAAGCGCGAGGTACGCCGCGAAGATCATGCCCGCGAGGAGCGTGGTGGTGAGGCGCGGGTCCCACGTCCACCAGACGCCCCATGCCTTGCGTGCCCAGAGCGGCCCGGTGCACACCACGATGAGCCAGAACAGGAAGCCGACCTCGGCTCCGGCGACGCCGACGGCATCCCACTTGGTGTCGCGTTTGATCAGATACAGGAGGCTGCCGAGCGCAGACACTCCGAAGCCGATGTACATCGCGTAAGCGCTGGGGACGTGGAAGTAGAAGATCTTCTGGGCGATCCCCATTTGCTGTTCGACGGGCGCGACGACGAAGATTGTGTAGAGCGTGACGCCAAACAACGCGAGGGTGCCGATCAAGAGCAGTGCCCAAACGGTAGAACTACCCGCTTTCCGTGCTCCAAGCGTCTTCATCACTGCATGGGACGCTAGCATGGGGCCTGGCACGCGTCAGCCCCGATCGCTGCGGTTTCGACCGTCGGTTTGCCGGGTTTCTTGCACGCCGCTAAAGACGGCGCAGATGGATCTCCTCGACCGACGCTTCCTGTTCGTCGTGGGCAAAGGCGGCGTTGGCAAGACCACTGTGGCAACTGCGCTTGCCCTTGAGGCAAGTCGCCGCGGCAAGAAGGTACTGCTCGCGTTGGTCAACGCCCAGGAGCGCGTGAGTCGCCTCCTCGATAGCGTCCCCATTGGGGCCGACATCGTGAACCTCAGGGAAAACCTCGACGCCGTGAACATGAACCCAGATGCCGCGCTCGAAGAGTACGGCATGATGATTTTGAAAGTGCGCGCGGTGTACAATGCGATGTTCGGCAATCGCCTCGTGCGCGCCTTTCTCAAGGGAACTCCCGGGCTCGAAGCCTGGTCGATGCTCGGGAAGGCGTTCTACCACGCGTCCCCTCCGAGAGGAGAGCCGGACTACGAGCTCGTCATCTTGGACGCGCCGGCCACAGGGCATGCGCTCGACATGCTGCGCGTGCCCTACGTCATCGAAAGCGTGGCACCGCCCGGGATTCTCCGACGCGATGCCCACCGCGCAGTGCAGCTGCTCCAAAACCCCGAGGAGGCCGGCGCTGTCGTGGTCACGCTTCCGGAGTACATGCCGGTGAGCGAAACGCTCGAACTCACGAGCGCGCTCGAAAACGAACTCAAGATGCAGGTGCTCCACCTGGTCATCAATCGCGTGCTTCGCGTCCTGTTCGAGGACGAAGAGCGCGATCCGATCAAGCTCATGTCGGACGCGCTGGCGGAAGACTCCGACATCCACGATCTCGCCATGGCGGGAAAACGACGCGTCCTGCGCGAGACCGTCCAGTACAAGGCGAGGCGGCGCGTCCGCGATCGCATCGACGCGCCGTGCACGGAACTCCCGTACATCGATGGCCTAGAGACCGACCCCGAGGCGATCGAGTCGCTCAGCAAGGTGCTTGCTCAAACCGACTGATCGCTTGCGGGCACCGACGGATCCGTTAGCTTCATGACCAAGGAGTTCATGCCTCGTTCGGCTACCCAAGGTCTTTCATTTCGTTCCCCCCTCATCTTCGAGCAAGGGTCGCCTGACCGCACCGCGGCCTCGCTCGGCCCCACCGACGTTCCGCGCGTCGACCCGGCCGAGGCCCTCGGTTCGATGCGACGGCGGAAAGCGCCGGCGCTCCCTGAAGTATCGGAGCCCGAAGCCGTCCGCCACTACGTGCGGCTCAGCCAGCAAAACTTCGCGATCGATACGGGGATGTACCCGCTCGGCTCGTGCACCATGAAGTACAACCCGAAGGTCAACGAGTGGGCGGCGCGCCTTCCCGGTTTCGCGAACCTCCATCCGTACATGCCCGACGCGGTGGCTCAGGGCGCGCTCGAACTCATGTGGCGACTCGAGCGCGGCCTCGCCGAGGTCTGCGGGATGGACCGAGTGTCACTCCACCCGGCCGCGGGCGCGCAGGGCGAGCTGACCGGCCTCATGATGATTCGCGCCTACCATCAGGCGCAGGGCCGCGACCCTCGCAAAGTTCTGATCCCCGACACCGCGCATGGCACCAACCCGGCCTCGTGCGCTCTCAACGGGCTCAAGGCAGTCCCGTTCCCGGTCGGCGAAGAGGGCATCGTCACCGCCGAGGCGCTTCGCCCGTTCATCGACGACGACGTGGCCGCGGTCATGATCACCAACCCCAACACGGTCGGTCTCTTCGAAAGCCACATCCACGACATCGCCGACCTCATCCATGAAAAGGGCGGGCTGGTGTATGGCGACGGCGCGAACCTCAACGCGTTGATGGGCAAGGCCCGCCCGGGCGACCTCGGGATCGACGTGATGCAGTTCAACCTGCACAAAACGTTCACGACACCACACGGAGGGGGTGGCCCCGGCTGTGGCCCCGTCGGCTACAAAGCCATCCTCGATCCCTACGCCCCGGTGCCCGTCGTCGAGCAGCGCGAAGGTCGCTTCGTACTCGACGCCGAGAGCCGTCCGGCGACCGTGGGACGCCTCCGCTCGTTCCAAGGGAACTTCGGGATGATGGTGCGCGCCTACGCATACCTTCGCGAGATGGGTGCGGAAGGGCTCCGTCGCGCAACCGAGCTTGCCGTCCTCAACGCGAACTACCTTCGAGTGCGCCTCGGCGAGGAGTGGCACGTCGCCTACGACCAAACGTGTATGCACGAAGTCGTGATCAGCGACCGGCATCTGAAGTCCACCGGTGTCACCACGATGGACGTCGCTAAGCGCCTCATGGACTACGGCTTTCACCCGCCGACGGTGTATTTCCCATTGGTCGTCAAGGGAGCCATGCTGGTCGAGCCCACCGAAACGGAGGCCGTGCAAACCCTCGACGAGTTCGTCGAAGTCATGGCAACCATCAGCCGAGAGGCCGCGAGTGAGCCAGAGCTCGTCAAGTCGGCGCCCGAGGTTACGCGTTTGCGTCGTCTCGACGAGACGCGTGCTGCGCGAAAGCCCGTTCTGCGTTGGAGAGCTCCTGAGACACCGCGCGAACCATCGTCTGCTTCTGGTGAAATGGTAGAAACGCGGCCTTGAAGCCGTTGATGATCACGCGCCTGATGTCGTCTTGGTCGAGACCCATCTGGGTGTGACAGAGCCAGAGCTCGTTCGACACCGTGGTGTCGGTAATCAGGCGGTTGTCGGTGTTGATCGTCACGCGCAGGCCGAGGTCGTGGTAGAGCTTCAACGGGTGGGTGCGAAGGTCCTTCACCGCGCCGGTCTGCACGTTCGACGACGGGCAGCACTCGAGCGCGATTCGGTGATCGTTCACGTAGTGGAGTAGGTCGCCGTCCTCGCGGAGCCGGCATCCGTGCCCGATGCGGTGTGCGCCGCACACGTGAATGGCCTGATGAACGGAAGCAGGCCCATAGGCCTCGCCCGCATGAATGGTCACGGCGATGTTGTTGTCTCGGACTAGCTTGAAGGCCCGGAGATGGTGCTTCGCGGGATTGTCATACTCCGCGCCTGCCAGATCGAACGCGACGACGCCGCGGTTCTTGTACGCGACCGCGAGCTGCGCCATCTCGAACGAAGACTCGGGCGAGATGTTGCGGATCCCGCACAGGATGACGTTGGCGAGAACCCCGTGGTCTTTCTGTGCGTCCCAGAGCCCTGCCAACACCGCTTCGACGACGGTGGTGAGCCGCAGCCCCCCGCGAGTGTGAAGCATCGGGGAGTAACGAACCTCCATGTAGCGGACGTTCTCGGCCGCCGCGTCCTCAGACAGCTCGTAGGCCGCGCGATAGAGCGCGTCGGCTTCCTGCAAAACCTGAAGCGTGGTGTCGAACGCCTTCAGGTACTCGACGAGCGACCCCGTGTTCTCCCCGCAGTGCATCGCGCGTCGAAGGCCCTCGGGGCTATCGGCAGGCAGCCGAACACCCTGCTTGTCGGCGAGCTCGAGCATCGTCTCGAGGCGCAGCGATCCATCGAGGTGCACGTGAAGGTCGGTCTTCGGGAGTCTTTCGATGTAGGCGCGCGTGAGCTCCATCTCCAAGAGTGTATCGAATCGAGGAAACCGCCTCCACGGCCTCCCAAAACACCCCAGAAACGTGGCAATCCGTCGGGCCTCAAGGCCCTAGCGGTCGGTCAGGCGGGCGATGACCTCGTCGAGACGCTTGGCGGCGACGCTCACCCGCGTCGGCATTCCGCCGTTTAGCCCGAGCGCGCTGACGAGGTCGATCCCGCTGTCGAAACGGGCAGCCACCGTCACCGTCGACTCGTCGTGCACCAGGCTGATCGGGGCGAGCTCCTGACCGAGGAGCAGCAGCGCGGTTTTGTCGTAGGGCCCGTCGCGGCGGGTGGCGTCGCAGATCGCCAGGCCGCCCTCGATGACGTATCGCGCTGACAGCCGCTTGGACTCTCGCTCCATGGCCTCGAGACCGGCCGCGTATCGCTTGAATTCGCGATACATGGCCGCGTCGTCCGCGCCGTCCACCAGGTAGCGCACCATCAATCCGCGGAGCCCTTCGTCCCGGGGTCTCGCCCTCAGCGCTCTGTCTAGGACGCGGGCGCGTTCGCTGGGCTCGCCGAGGCGAGTGTCGATCGCGCGCGCGTCGTCGTCCGAACCTGGATAGGGCTCGACGCCGCCGCGAATCCACTTTGCCGCGGAGCAAAGCCCGTCGAAGTCGACGTGACAGCAGACCGTATCCACAGGGCCTGCGGCTTTCACGCGCGATTCGGTGACCATTTCGGGGCAGGCTCCGTGCTCCGCTTTGGTGCGAAGAATGAAGCGAGGATCGTCTGCGTAGTCCACATGGCGGTCGTGATCGTGGTGATCGATCCACATCGCAAGCCGCGATCCGAGCCCGTTAATAAAGGGAAGCGTCGTCTTTTCGTAGCTTGCTCCGCCTGCGTTTGCGGCAAACGCAACGTCGAGCACGACGACCCTCCCCGGCAGGCTTTCAGGCTTGGGAAGCTTGCGCGGAGTTCCGTAAGCCAAATGCGGGAAATCACCCACGTGTCGAGCATGTGGCCCGGGGGAATACAGCGCAACTGCTCTTCTGCACTCGCTGTTTTTCCCAAACCGACCTCTCGGGGAAACAAAGTGGAAATGGAAGCCAGCCATAGATCCCCCCGTGCCGCTGCCGTTGGGTGCGCTGCGGCCATGACTAAGAGGTGAGAGATCATGGAAGACCAACTAGCAGAACTGGCGACGGCAACCGCGGACTTGGCGACCTACGCCAACGCTTTGTGGGTTCTCGTTAGCGCCGCACTCGTTTTCTTCATGCATGCCGGCTTCGCGCTCGTGGAGAGTGGGTTCTGCCGCCGAAAGAACGCGGTGATGGTGCTGATGAAGAACTTCGGCGTCGTGGCGATTTCTTCAATCGTATTTTTCCTGGTGGGCTACGGAGTGATGTTCGGAGAGGGCAACGCCATCTTCGGGACGTCGAGCTTCTTCCCGAATAACGGTGGAGCGGACGCGGATCTTCCCCCGTACGTCTTCCTGTTCTTCCAGCTTGTGTTCGCCGCGACCGCCTGCACCATCGTGTCAGGCGCCATCGCAGAGCGCGGCCGCCTGCTGACCTTCTTCATTTTCACGGCTATTGCGACCGTCATCATTTACCCCGTGGTGGGCCACTGGGTGTGGGGCGGCGGCTGGCTCTCGGAGCGGGGCTTCACCGACTTCGCGGGTAGCACGGTCGTTCACGGCGTTGGCGGCGGCATGGCCCTCGCGGGCGCGCTGATCATCGGGCCTCGACTCGGCAAGTACCAGCCCGACGGCTCGGTCAAGCCCATGCCGGCACACAGCTTCCCGCTCGCGGCCCTTGGCGTGCTCGTGCTCTGGCTCGGTTGGTTCGGCTTCAACGGCGGCTCGGAGCTCGCGATTGACGCCGAGGTCGGACGTATCGTTCTCGTGACCAACATCGCGGCCTCGGCCGGCTTCATCGGCGCCCTTGCCTGGATCAAGATCCGAAGCGGCATGCTCGACCTCTCGATGGGCCTCAACGGAGCCCTCGCAGGCCTCGTTGGCATCACGGCGGGTTGCTACAACATCACCGGTGGCTGGTCGATCGTCGTCGGCCTCATCGCCGGTCTGCTTTGCGTCGAAGGCGTGTTCTTCCTCGACAAGCTCAAGATTGACGATCCCGTCGGTGCGATCACCGTGCACGGCATCTGCGGCATCTTCGGCACGATGGCCGTCGGCCTCTTCGGCTACGGCGACGCGGCTGCGGGCGCAGACCCCATGGGTCTCTTCGTCGGCGGCGGAGCGGATGCACTCATCGTCCAGACGTACGGCGCACTCTCCGGTGTGGCGTTCGCGTTCTTCGTGGGTGCCATCATTTGGCTCGCACTCAAGTTCCTCGTGCCCGGTGGCGTCCGCGTCTCCGAAGCACACGAGCTCGAAGGTCTGGATGTCAGCGAAGCTGGCGTCGAGGCGTACAACGACGAGCTTGCTGGCGTCAGCCCCGCCCTTCCGGAGGGAGCAGCCGCCCGCGAAGCCGCCCCGGCAATGGTTCCGGCGGAGAACAGCTAACTAGTTCGGGAAGAGGGGTGGAGTGGCTCCCCGGTCTGCTCCGCCCTTCTTCTCTACCCTCTTTTGCATCTGGATTGTGGAGAGACCCGGTGAACACAGGTTTGGTGCGTGTGAAACACGCTGGAGTGGAGGTAGTGATGAGTAAGTTTCTTTCGATAGCGGTGATGTGCAGTCTGGCATTTCCCGCGATGGCCCTCGCGCAGGACGACATGGAAGCGATGGTCGAGGAGGAAGTGGAGACTGTCGAAGTCGTGGAACCCGTGGAGGAGCCGCCGACAGTGCCCGCGATCGAGGAAGTTCCGCCTCCCAAGGTGGCCGCTGACATGGTCGAAGCGGATCCCGAGGAAGAGGGGAAGCTTATCGACGGGCTGTCCTGGATGGCCATGGCGAGCGCTTTCTATCGAATCGGCGGTTACGCAGGCTCCGGTGTGTTGGCAGGACCGTACAACAACCTGCTTGGATTCGACCCAGACGGGAATCCACAGGGATACCCTTACACAAGCTACAACGGGTTCGGCCTGAACTTCGTCGGCGGCATGGTGAGCTACACCGGCGAGAAGTTCGGCGTCACGGTCGACCTCCGGTGGGGCACTGGCGCTCAGTTTTTGACACCCCTAGTACCGGTCAAGCAGGGCTACGTCACCTGGCTCCCGAGCGACAGAATCTCGATCGACATTGGGTTCTTCGACACGATCTTCGGTGCTGAGGTCGCCGACGAATGGGAGAACGCCAACTACACGCGCGGCGCGCTCTACTTCCTCAGGCAACCGTTTAACCACATGGGTGCACGAATGGGCGTCGAGCTCACCGACTCCCTAGGATTCACCCTGATGCTCACCAACGGTGGCGTCTTCGGCGGGTCGCCAATCGACAACAACGAGACCCCGACCATCGGCTGGCAGTTCGCGATCGCCCCGGCGGACGCGTTCGGCCTCTACATCGGTGGTAACCACGGCGCGAGCGGCGACAACGACAACCGCAGCTGGGAGAACTTCTTCGACTGGGTCATGAGCATCGGGGCCGGTCCCTTCACGCTCCTGCTCAACGGTGACTACACCACGAGCCCGATCGCAGGCGAGACGGCTTTCCTCTACGGGCACAGCGGCGCCATCATTCTCGACGCCACCGACAAGTTCTCCATCGGCCTTCGTGGCGAGCACTTGAGTGGCAACTCGGAGTACCGAGACAACTTCGGGGACCCCTATGGCTACTTGGCCACGGGCACGATCACCCTCCGCTACAAGCCGGTCGAGTATCTGGTGATCAGCCTGGAGGGACGCGGGGAGTGGACCTCGCGCGACATCTACTTCGAGCGCGGCGGACCGGTCGATCCGGACGGCTTGCCGGTCCCGAGTCAGAGCAAGAACTACGCTGTGATTCTCGGCTTCTCGTCCTTCATCGGAAACTGACGATTACCACGGGTTTACACGGGTAAATCGGGAACGACTAAGCAGTACACAAAAACGGGCAGCGAAGGCCGGCTCCTTTCGGGGAGCCGGCCTTTGCATTTCTTGGATGAGGGGCACAGGCGGATGCCGAACGGAAACCCGTAGGGGCGCGCGGAAAAACGCGCCCGTCCCCTTTGCTGCGTCCGGTCGGCGCGCTAGGCGTACGGGGTGGAGGCGCTTCGGGAGCTGATTGACGAAGTGGGCGGGGGCCTGGTGCTTTGGCTCACGGGCGCCGGCGTATCGGCGGAGAGCGGGATTCCCACGTTCCGCGGCGAAGAGGGCTACTGGCGCGTCGGCTCGCGCAACTATCACCCGCAGGAAATGGCAACCCAGGCTGCGTTCTCGAAGATGCCGGAGGAAGTGTGGGCCTGGTATCTCTACCGGCGCGGCGTCTGTCGGCTGGCCGAGCCCAACGCCGCGCATCGCGCGCTCGCCGCGCTCGAGGCAGACGCGGGCGATCGGTTCCTGCTCGTCACGCAGAACGTCGATGGGCTGCACCCGCGTGCCGGGAACTCCCTCGAACGGACCTATCAGATTCACGGGAACATCGACTTCATGCGGTGCGTCAGCGATTGCCTCGCTCCGCCCTTTCCAATCCCGGACACGATCGACCCGTTTTGGCAGCGGGGACGCCCCCTCGGCGACGAGGAGCACCAAGCCCTTCAGTGCCCGTCCTGTGGCGGCAAGACACGTCCTCACGTGCTGTGGTTCGACGAGACCTATGACGAAACCAACTTTCGGTTCGAGAGCTCGCTCCGGGCGGCGGAGCGCGCAAGCCTGATCGTCGTCGTCGGGACGACGGGAGCGACTTCACTTCCGATGCACATTGGGAACCTAGCCACTGCGAAGGGCACGCCGATGCTGGTCATCAATCCTGAGCCGAACCCGTTCAGCGAACTGGTGGAGCAGTCGGGACGCGGTTTGTTCATCGAAGGCACCGCAGGAGAATGGGTCCCGCGCGTCGCAGAGCTCCTAGCCCGGCCCTCGGCTTCGTAAGCGCTTGCCAGGTTACGCCAAGGGCGATACCAATCGCGAGATGCGGCTCTGGCCCCTGCTCTTGATGCTTTCGCTGTTGGTCGCTAGCTGCGCCAAGGACGGAGAACCTGCGCGATACCCGGACCGCCCCGGGGGCGAATGCAGTCGGACACCGGGACAGGCGTGCGAACAAGGATCGGTTTGCCACTACACCCCCGAGGCGATGTGCGGCGAAGCCGGGGCCTTGGGTTCCTGCTTCCCGATCCCCGCCACGTGCACCAAAGACTACAACCCGGTCTGCGGGTGCGACGGCCGCACGTACTTGAACATCTGCGTGGCGCACTCGCACGGCGTCTCCCCGCGAACGGGAGGCGCGTGCCCGGAACCCACTCCGACTGGCCCCGTCGCGTGCGGTCCTGGAACCGACGTGTCGGACTGCGGCAGCGGCTCGTTCTGTCGGTACACGGAGGGGCAGTACTGCGGCGAGGTGGGCGCCGCGGGCGAGTGTGGTGAAGTTCCAAAGGTCTGCACCAAAGAGTGGGCGCCCGTCTGCGGCTGCGACGGCCGGAACTACAGTAACGACTGTGTCGCGCACTCGCACGGAGCCTCGGTTCGCCATCGCGGGCTCTGCCAGGACAGTCCCGAGGCCGCACTTGGCGAAGCGGGTCAAGCCTGCACCCAGTCGAAGGGATGCGCGACGGGTCTCTACTGCCAGTACACGGTCGCGGCGAGCTGCGGTGCTCGAAATCGGGCTGGCAGGTGCCGTCCACGCCCACAGGCGTGCACTCAGCAGTACGCGCCAGTGTGTGGCTGCGATGACAACACGTACTCGAACGCTTGCTCCGCGAGCGCCGCAGGTGTGTCGGTGAAGAAGAAGGGCGGCTGCGAAGCGCCCTGAGCACGATGCCTGTACAACCGCTCGACGACGCATTCCGCGCGCGCATCACGGGCCACCTGCTCGCCCACGAGCGCGCCACCGTCGACGAACCGGAACTAACGCGAGCCGCCGTCGCCGTGGCGCTGGTGACCAACGAGGAGGAGGAGGCGGCGTTTGTAATCACGCGGCGCGCGAGCACGCTTCGCAAGCACAGCGGTCAGTGGGCCCTTCCTGGGGGCCGCGTCGACCCGGGCGAAAACCAACAGAAGGCTGCGCTCCGTGAGCTCCAGGAAGAGATCGGCCTCCAGTACGAGCCTGAGCGAGTGCTCGGCATGCTGGACGACTACCCCACGCGTTCCGGCTTCGTCATTACGCCGGTGGTGGTCTGGGGCGGAGCAGGCGCGGTGCTCGTGCCGAACCCGGAGGAAGTTGCCGAGGCTCACCGCGTTCCGGTCAGCGCGCTCGACGCCCCGGGCGTTCCTCGCATCTTCGACATTCCAGAAAGCGATCGTCCGGTGATCTCGGTGCCGATGCTCGGGGACTACATCTTCGCACCGACCGCCGCCGTCCTCTATCAGCTTCGCGAGGTGGCGATTCACGGCCGAGACACTCGGGTGTCGCACTTCGATCAGCCGGTATTCGCCTGGCGGTGAGCCTCCGCCCGGGTCGACGACCCGGCGCTTCGCACTACATACTCGGAAACCCGATGCTCACCTTCGACAACAGTTTCGTCCGCGACCTGCCCGCGGACCCCAATCGATCGAATCAGCGTCGCCAGGTCCACGAGGCGTGTTTTTCGTTCGTCGACCCTACGCCCGTCAGCGCACCTCGACTCGTCGCCCACTCGGAGGAAGTCGCGGCGATGCTCGGAATCGACGTGGAGAGCCTCGACCGCGACGCCCTGGCACAGGTTCTCTCCGGCAACGAATCGTGGTCGGGCATGGAGCACTACGCGGCCTGCTACGGGGGGCATCAGTTCGGCAACTGGGCGGGTCAGCTGGGCGACGGTCGCGCCATCGGGCTCGGCGAGGTAGTGAACGGCGAAGGCCAGCGCTGGGAACTGCAGCTCAAGGGCGCGGGCCCAACCCCCTACTCCCGCACCGCCGACGGCCGCGCGGTGCTTCGCTCGTCGATTCGTGAGTTTCTCTGCAGCGAAGCAATGCACCACCTGGGTGTTCCCACCACACGCGCGCTGAGCCTCGTCACCACCGGCGATCAGGTGGTTCGCGACATGCTCTACGATGGGAATCCGCGGCCCGAACCGGGGGCGATCGTGTGCCGAGTCGCCCCGACGTTCATCCGCTTCGGCAACTTCGAGATCTTCGCCGCGCGCGAAGAGCTCGACGTCTTGAAGACGCTTGCAGACTACACCATCCGCACGCACTTCCCGGAGCTCGGTGAACCCTCGAAGGAAACCTACGTGGCGTGGCTGGCGGAAATCTCCCGCCGCACGGCGGTGATGATCGCACACTGGATGCGCGTCGGATTCGTCCACGGTGTGATGAACACCGACAACATGTCGATCCTGGGCTTGACGATCGACTACGGCCCTTACGGCTGGCTCGACGATTACGATCCGGGGTGGACTCCCAACACCACCGACGCCGCAGGGCGCCGGTACCGGTACGGCCATCAGCCCAACATCGCCATGTGGAACCTGGTGCGCCTGGCCAACGCGATCTATCCGCTCGTTGGCGAAGCCCCACCGATCGAGGAAGCCCTCCGAAACTATTCCGCGACGTTCGAGGCTGCGTATCGAACGGTGATGACCGAGAAGCTCGGCCTCTCCGAGTTTCGTACCGATGAAGACGACGCACTGGTGTCCGACCTGTATCGCGTACTGCAGGTGGTCGAAACCGACATGTCGATCTTCTATCGGCGACTTGCCGATCCAGCGGTCCTCGAGGCCGATACGCACGGCACCCGAGTCGACTGCGTTCGCGATGCGTTGTACCGACCCGACCAGCTCACCGCCGAAGCAGTCGGCACCATCGGTAGGTGGCTCGGAGCATACGCGGCTCGCGTTGCGAACGACCCACTCGACGGCGCCGCCCGACGCAAGAAGATGAACGCGGCCAACCCGAAGTACGTTCTCAGAAACTATCTCGCACAGCTCGCCATCGACAAGGCTGAGGAAGGCGACGGCTCCATGGTGAACGAGCTGCTGGACGTGATGCGGCACCCCTACGACGAGCAGCCGGAGCACGCGGCCTACGCCGAAAAGCGGCCAGACTGGGCGAGAACCAGGCCAGGCTGCTCAGCCCTTTCGTGTAGCAGTTGAGCGAACAGATACTCCCGCCCGAGCCCGGCGGGTGCCTCCGTCAAACAGCGAGCTTCGCCGTACTACGCCCCGCCTTGCGACACGCAGGCGTGCGAAGAGACCATGAGTCGTTGCACACCGCGTGGGTGCGACTGGGCAGAGAGGTTGGATAGATATGTAGGTGAAAGCTACATAAAATCATTTTAATTTCTATATTGTCAACATTATCTGAGCGTGAGATGGAGGACGCACACACGCAACGCGAGGGAGGTGACGATGATACGCTTAGACGCAATCAAGAGTTGGGATTTCATTCGCTGTACGCTTATGGGGTTCGGTCTCTGTGTCCTTCAGGGGTGCATCGGAGGTCAGGTTCTCTACTCCGACCAAACACCAGTGTCGGGGCTCCAGGTGGACATTTGGCTTTGCGACGGCTGTCCCGTCGAAACCGACACCACCGACGCGGCCGGATACTTCAAGTACGATTCGTACGAAGACGGCGGCCCGCTGGATCCGACCCAGTTGGCCGATGAGATTCTCATCGATGTCAAACCCAAGCACTGGGTCACAGTCGAAGGTCCCATCAATAAGAAGCGAAACTACTGCAACTTCACCGAGCGTGTCGTGCAGACCCATACGCCAGATTGGCAATACGACCCGGACACCGAGAAGTTCTACACCGTCGTCCCGGTGTACGTCGGGCGGGGCAAGATCCAGATGGGACCCGCCGACAGTTGTCCGTTTGTTTTCTCGCCTTACGAGGAGAACTTTCCAGCGGACAATGATCTCGATGGCCTACCGAACTCGGTTGAGTTCGCTTACGGAACCGATGCCAATAACCCAGACAGTGACGGTGACGGGATCAATGACCACCTGGAAGCCAGAGGCACCGAAGTGGAGTATGGGCGGGGGGCACCAAAGTTCGCCTGGAAGCGACAGCGAATCACCGTCGACTGGGAGGGTAGAACTGTGACTTTCCCAGGCACTTGAACGTTCTGTCGTTCCGACCGAGGTTGGGGTTTCGCGCAAAACGCGAGACTGCTACCCTCCGTCACCGTGGACACCGCGATCACGGCGCTCATCATCTTCATTGCCGCGTTTCACGTCTGGGCATTGATCCTCGAGATGTTCCTCTGGACGAAGCCCCTCGGTCGAAAGACCTTCGGGATTTCGAAGGCCGACGCCGAGACCTCGAAGAGCCTGGCCATGAATCAGGGCCTCTACAACGGCTTCCTCGTAGTGGGGTTGGTCGCGAGCCTGATGGTCAGCAACCCCGACACCGCACACGCCCTGAAGCTCTTGTTCCTGTCTTTCGTCGTGGCGGCGGGAGTCTTCGGCGGCCTCACGGTCAATATGCGCATCTTCGTTCTCCAGGGCCTCCCGGCACTGATCGCGCTCGGGCTGATTCTGTTCGCCTAGGCACGCAAAAAAGGCGTCTCTCCCCTTTTCTTCCAGGCAGCGCCTCGGTAAGCTCCCCCACCCTAATCTCAGGAGAGCAACATGACTGAAGAACACGGCCTCGGAACGCTGGCGCTTCACGCCGGCCAGGAAGCAGACCCCGCCACCAACGCACGGGCCGTCCCGATCTACGCCACCACGTCGTACGTGTTCAACGACACCGACCACGCCGCTGCGCTGTTCGGTCTCGCCGAGTTCGGGAACATCTACTCGCGGATCATGAACCCCACCGTCGACGTGCTCGAGAAGCGTCTGGCCGCGATGGACGGCGGTGTCATGGGGCTCTGCTTCGCCTCGGGGCAGTCGGCGATCAACGCGGCGATCCTCAGCATCTGTCACTCCGGTCAGAACCTGATTTCGGCTACGAGCCTTTACGGCGGAACGTGGACGCTCTTCACCCAAACCTTCAAGAACCTCGGGATCGAGGTGCGGTTCTTCGACCCCGCGCACCCCGAGCAGATCCACGACCTCGTCGACGAGAACACCCGCCTCGTCTACATGGAGTCGATCGGAAACCCCAAGAACGACGTCCCAGACTTCCGCGCCATCGCAGACGCCGCGCACAGCGCTCCGCACGGCGCCCTCCCCCTGATTTGCGACAACACCGTCACCACGCCAGCGCTCCTTCGCACGTTCGAACACGGCGTCGACATCAACGTGTACTCCACCACGAAGTTCATCGGGGGCCATGGCGCGCACATCGGCGGTGCCATCGTCGACTCGGGCAACTTCAAGTGGACCGACCAGCGTGACAAATGGCCCGAGCTCTGTGGGCCGTCGCCGAGCTACCACGGGTTGGTGCTGGCCGACGCGCTCGAACCGATGGGGAACATTTCGTACCTGCTGTACGCGCGAACGCACTGGCTTCGCGACACCGGTGCCGCCATGAGCCCGTTTGCGGCTTTCCTGTTCCTGCAGGGGCTCGAGACGCTGCACCTCCGCATGCCGCGCCACTGCGAGAACGCACAGGCAGTGGCGGAGTTCCTCGACGGCCACGACTCGGTCGAGTGGGTGAACTACCCCGGGCTCGCCTCGCATAAGGACCACGAAGCCGCGAACCACTACCTGCCCAAAGGCAAGGGTGCGATTCTCGGCTTTGGTATCAAAGGCGGCGTAGAAGCTGGAAAGAAGTTCATCAACGCGTGCCAGCTCTGCTCGCACCTCGCCAACATCGGTGACGCAAAAACCTTGGTAATTCACCCGGCTTCCACCACGCACCAGCAGCTCTCGCCGGAGGACCAGCAGGCCACCGGTGTGGTGCCGGAGTACGTGCGCGTGTCGGTCGGCATCGAGGACGCGAAGGACATCATCGCCGACCTCGACCAGGCTCTTCGCGCCGCCACGAGCTGAGGGGCCTCATCGCACGCCGAATGAGCGTCGACTTCCAAAGCACGGACTCGGTTCGGACGGGGCAACCGCTTCGATACCTGGAGCTCGCGGTCTTCCCAACGCCTCTCACCCTGCGGCTCGGAGGAATGCTCCCAAGCGTCGAGGTGGCCTACGAAACGTACGGCACTCTGAACGAGGCACGAGACAACGCGGTGCTGGTCTGCCACGCGATTTCGGGGGACTCGCACTGCGCTCGCCACGCCGAAGACGACGATCCCGGATGGTGGGAGACCCTCGTCGGGCCGGGGAAGCCGATCGACACCAACCGGTTCTTCGTGATCTGTACCAACGTTCTCGGGGGATGCCGCGGTACGACCGGACCGAGCACCGTGGACCCCAACACCGGTCAGCCGTACGGCCCGGACTTCCCGCTCGTCACGGTGGAGGACATGGTCGACGTGCAGAAGCGGCTGGTCGACCTCCTCGAGATCCCTCGGCTGCGCGCAGTCATCGGGGGTTCACTCGGTGGACACCAAACGCTTTGCTGGGCGACGCGGTATCCTGAGCTCGTCGACACGGGCATCGTGCTTGCGTCGTCCTCACGGCTGACGGCTCAGGCACTCGCCTTCGACGTGGTAGGGCGGAACGCGATCCAGACCGACCCCAAGTTCAGCGGCGGTCAGTACTACGACACCGACGAGTTCCCACACATGGGTCTCGCCCTCGCCCGGATGCTCGGTCACATCACGTACCTGTCATCAGAATCGATGACGAAACGCTTCGACGTCGACCGCCATGAACCGCGCGACATCGCGACGGAGTTCGAAAAGCGCTTCTCCGTAGGCTCGTACTTGGCGTACCAGGGGGACCAGTTCGTCGGACGCTTCGACGCCAACTCTTACGTCACGATCACTCTCGCGATGGACCATTTCGACATGGGGGCGACGCTCGACGAAAGGAAGGCGGCGCTCGCTTCGGCCACGTGTGACTGGCTCGTGGTGTCGTTTTCGAGCGACTGGCTGTTTCCTCCGTTTCAGTCGCGGGACCTCGTGGCCGCCATGACGTCGCTCGACCAACCTGTGTCGTACTGTGAGATCCAAACCGATGGAGGCCACGACGGGTTCTTGCTCCCGAACGACATCGCGGGCTACGGGCCCCTCGTTCGCGCCAAGCTCGGGGACCGCTCGCCAAGCCGACCGGAGCGCCGCATCGCAGACGACCGCATTCTCGAGCTCATTCCTCCCGGCTGCTCCGTGCTCGATCTCGGATGCGGCGAGGGCGACCTCCTCGGACGCCTTCGCGAGCGCGGGCAAGCACGCCTCGTGGGGGTGGACGTGAGCACCGCTTTGATCGCATCGACGATGCAGTACGGGGTCGATGCGATCGACCTCGACCTCAACCTCGGCTTGCCCGAGTTCCACGACGACACGTTCGACTACGTGGTCATCTCGTCGACGCTCCAAGTCGTTCCGAACGTAGAGAAACTCCTCGCCGACTCGCTCCGTGTCGGCAAACGAGCGCTCCTGAGCTTCGCCAACTTTGGCTACGAGGCTCTGCGGGAGATGTTTGCCAACGAGGGGCGCGTCCCGAAGGCGCCCGGCCCCTACGCCTACGACTGGTACGACACGCCCAACCGTCGATTCCCTTCGATCCGGGACGTCCTCGATCTCTGCGAAAAGATCGGGGCCACCGTCGAAGACGCCCGGTACTACGACGACATCAAAGGCGTTGCCGTCGACCCGAGCGAGGATCCGAACCTCAAGGCGGACACCGCGGTGGTCATCCTCCGGAAAAAGGGCTGACTTCGTTGAGCGAAACTCTCCGCGACGGCCCGGACGACGCGGCGTGGACGCTCGTCCTCGCGCACGGGGCGGGCGCGCCGATGGACTCGCCGTTCATGAACACCATCGCATCCTTGGTGGGGTCTCGAGGGGTCGCCGTCGTTCGATTCGAGTTCGACTACATGGCCAAGCGGCGCGAAGACGGAAAGAATCGAGGGCCGGATCGAGGGCCGAAGCTCGAAGAAAAGTACCGGGCAGTGATCTCGTCGATCGCACCCGCCGGACGTCTGGTCATCGGAGGCAAGAGCATGGGAGGACGCATCGCTTCGATGATCGCGGACGACGCGGGGGTCGCCGGACTGGTGTGTCTCGGGTATCCGTTTCACCCCCCGGGTCGGCCTGAGCGTCTTCGCACCGCCCACCTCCAATCGCTCGCCACGCCGGCGCTCATCGTCCAAGGAACGCGCGACCGGTTTGGGACACCGGAAGAAGTCAGGGGCTACGCGCTCTCGCGCTCGATCGAGGTCGCATGGATGGAAGACGGCGACCACTCCCTCAAGCCGCGAAAGAAGAGCGGACGGACGGAGGCACAGAACCTCGAGGGAGCGGTGGACGCGATCGTCGCGTTCGTCGAGCAGCTCACGCCTCGATGAGCGACGTGTAGTCGCTAAACGAATCGGCAGTGGGAGGCGTTTCGGAGAAGTGGTAGTGGTGAACTTGCCCGGGGCTGACCGCCGCAAGCGTCGCCGACACGGTACCGTAGATCGGCGTGCGAACCTTGATCGCCTGCAGGCGACGGGCGAGGTCTTCATCGAAGAAGGCGTTTTCAGGCAGAGGCGGGACGTCGGCCGGGTCTGGGAGCGAATCGTCCGAGAGCACCTCGGCTAGCGCAGGCGCGATGGATTCCCAGGGCTGAGGCGAAATCGACAGCACCCTTTCGCGAGCGACCTCGGCCTTCGGAAACTCCGGCGAGCCGAGTCGATCGTTGCAGAGCACGTGCACGCCACGCGACAGCTCCGCGAACTCCACGTCGGGCGAGCTCTGACGTCCGTACGCGGCCTCGAGGGAGTCGCCGTCGCCGTAGATGAGATTGAACTCGTTGTAACTACGCGCGTCGACGCCTTCGAGGAAATCGCGGACGCCCTCTCGAGACCCGGTCTGGAGAGCCCCCAGCACGAGCTCTCCGCGCGATCGAAGCGAGCTGTCGGGAAACCCGTAGATGCGCTGGTTGGTCAACCCGACGAACAGACCGCCGCGCGTGACGCCGAACCAGGTGCCGCCCTTGCTCTCGTCTCGGCCGCCCACCACGCGCGGGGTCGACGACAAGACGAGCGGCGGCGTGGCTTCTCGGTCGTAGAACTCGTCTCGGTTCGACGCGATGAGGGTCGAGCACCAGTCGTCGATTCGGTGGCGAACGATGATGGTACACACGACTAGAGGCTCCGTTCCGCGTCCGCGAAGCGTTCCGAAAGAAAACTGAGCGCAGGGTCGGCGGAGCTTGGCGTGAACGCCCGCCACCCGAAGGCATCGGCGTCGTAAGAGACTTGCCAGTGCGGGGCGAGCACCTGCGCCAGCTCGCTCGGGGTGAACACCACGCCGAGCGGCTCCCCACCGGCCGCAAATGCCATCGGGATGACGACCTTTCCGAGGCGCCCAAAGGGAAGTTTGTCCGGTGTGCGGTAGGTCATGAGCAGGTGGCTGCCGCGAGGCGAGAGCGCCGTCATCTGAGCGACACTGTCACGCACGGCGTCCTCGGGGAGATACATGGCGACACCTTCCCAGATCCAAGCCGTGGGGCGATCGGTGTCGAACCCGGTCTCGAGCAGGCGGGTAGAGAACTGCTCCCGTTGGAAATCCACTGGGACGTATCGGATCTCGGTCGGCGGCTGGTGGCCCCGGACGCGCGCCCGCTTGAACGACTGTGTCGAGGGGTGATCGACTTCGAACACCGGGATGGACTCGAGGATCGGCATGCGCCACGCACGAGCGTCGAGCCCCGCA
Source organism: Myxococcota bacterium (assembly GCA_039177115.1). GTDB lineage: Bacteria > Myxococcota_A > Polyangia > Polyangiales > Houyiibacteriaceae > SG8-38. The sequence goes on along the minus strand of JBCDFZ010000038.1, from coordinate 378 downwards.
CCGAGAATCACGACTTGACTCACGCCGGCTTCGATAGCGCCTGTGAGCTTGGCGTCGATGACCTCGGTTCGCAGCACCATGTGGTCGACCATGCCGAACGAACCCGCTCGGACAGCCTGTCGAACGAGCTTGCCCGCGACACCGAGACGGCGAGGAGCCGCGGCGAGGCGCCCCATGAACCCAGGCAGCCAGCGACTGGCGTAGGGATCTATCGCGCGTTCATCAACGCCGAGCCCTCGAGCCAGGGCAACCGCAAAGGACGTGCCGCTCGGAATCCCCTCCCGCATGTCAGTCCCAAACTCCGATGAAGTCGTGCGACCCACTCGCGAGGCGTCGAACGCTCGTCGCATCGGCGGCGAGCCCCCGCTTGGTCTCGAT
>JBCDFZ010000037.1:0-54232 GCA_039177115.1 Myxococcota bacterium | reverse complement strand
GAGCAAAGACGAGCTCGCGGGAATCTTCGAAGGCTGACGTGCAGCCCCGACGATGACGCGTCCGTTCCGGTTCGAGACCTGCGCTCGGCAACAGCGTTTTGCGAGGCTGTTCTGGCGACGATCGGTTTCGTGGAGCTCCACGAAACGGAGGGCACCTGCGGGTTCACGACGCGACACCCCGAGCTCTGGCTCAACGCGCGCCCTTGCCTCGAACATGAGCAAGCGCCGGGTTCCACGTGTGCCTCCGGACCTAAGTAGCTGCTGCGCGTGACCAGCGGAGCGGGCGGATGACCCAGTAGAGGATCGCGACTTGAGTCACGGCGACCATGACAATGGTGGCTCGGGGTTCAGGCGCGGGCGGCAGTCCGTTGATGAGAATCCAACTCGCGATGAAACCAACGACCCCGAGCGTGGTTCGCACTCGATCGAACTCGAGGGTCATGAGCCAAAGGATCGGCAGAGCGCCATAGATGGGTACGATCGGACTCCGGAGCGAAGCCAGAATCAAGATCGCCAACCAGATCTGAGCTTTCCGCGCGCGGTCAGGCCCACCGTGCGTTGCACCACCCGCAACGGCATGCCCCTTCTCGCCGCCGGCAGACTGCCGACCGGGTACGATGGCATGCGCGGGGTCAGTGTTTGAAGGCCCCCCGGTGGGGTGCCCCTCGAAGCGCGCCGCGATCCAAACGGCGACGACCAAAAACGCGGTGTACGCCCACGAGGCAACACCGAGCCATGCGCCGCCGTCCTGCGCGCCGAAGAAGTCGAGTTTCCAGACAGAGCCGGGAACGGACAGGTTGGTGACGATGGGGAGTTCGTCCGTGATGAAAGAGAAGGCCTCTCCCGATGCAAGACGCGGAAGCATGTACTCCGTGAACTGAAGGGCGGGGCCGGTCCCCACGACGACGACGGAGAACGCCACGAGCAAGACGGTGAAACCGAAAGTCCAAGCGAGATCCAACCACCGCCTCTGCAGGAGGAGGTAGAGACCGAGTACACCGGGGAAAATCTTGGATGCGATGCCCCATGCGAGGAGCGCGCCGCCGAGGGCGGGGCGTTTCGAATCAAACGCCACCATCGCGGCGACAGCGGTCCAAATCGTCAGCGCGTGAGCTTGCCCGAACTGGAAGTTGAACATCGTCGGCATCGACGCGAGGACCAAAGGGAAAAGCCAAAGTGCCCATGCCCCAGTCGCGCCCCCAACCCATCGCGCTAGAAACACGGCGAATGCCACGAACGCCAAGAACTGAACGGCGAACCAAACCGTCCGAATGTTTCGGTAGTCGTTGCTCACGGCGAGCCAGGCGCGCGGTAGGAGGAGAAACGCTGGCGCGTAGAGGAACGCGTCGTCGAAGTAGGACTGAATGCCGTCGATCGTCGTATGGATGTCGTTGGCAGAGGTTTGCCCGAAGCTTGGATAGTGCTCTGGGCTATAGACGTTCTCGGCGTCGTGACGTGCGAGATCGGCTGCATGAACGTAGGACGCCATGCACATGTGACCGATGGTGAACTCGATCGGTGGAAACGTGGAGCCCCACGCGTTGTCGCTGTCGGCCATGAAGGCACTCAGCCGGGTGACCTGAAGCACCATCAGCAGCGCGAGAACCGACCAGGCGATGCTCCGACCGCGCGCCCGACTCCACGCTTGGTCCACCGAGTGAGGCAGCATTCCCGCAACACGTACGGCGAGCGCCGCGAGCAGCACCGCGCCGATGGCAACGATGAAGACGAACCCCCAGGGCAGCACACCAATGAGCGCAAGGCCGGCGAACGCAACGAGCGCGCCTAGGACTACGGTCGTCGCCGACCCGGTGGCCCACGCGATGAGCCCCCCGAGCAGGAACGGCAGAACGAGAAACCCCGCCGCGCCTGCCACCGACGGGCCCACCCACGCCGCCTGGAGCGTTGCCAGCGCGTGGACCCCCACGACACTCACAGGAGTCGCCACGGCGGCTGCAACGCCTCGGCGTGCCCAGCTCATGCGGCTCGGTATCGCACGTCTAACGGAACTTGGACAGCACCATGTCGGCGTACATTCGCATCGACTGCAGCTTGGTTTCGAACGGCGTGTCGTCCGCCTGGTAGGGCGGACGAAAACCGATGACCGCGTCGGTCACGCCGAGGTCTTCGAGCTGCTTCAGCCCGTCGACGCTGAGCGCCAAGTATGAAGCCGCGTGAATCTGAAAAGGCTTGCTCTCGAGTCCTCGCTCCTTCCGCATGGCGTGGAGCTTGGCGATCATGGCTTCGAGTTCTGCCTGGTCACCCCCCGCATGCATCCAACCATCGCCGAGTGTGACTGCGCGTCGGAGTGCGGCGTCCGAGTGACCGCCGACGAGGAGCGGGATGGGCTCGGTCGGTGCCGGAGCCATCTTGATCGACTGGAGCTGGAACGTGTCCCCTTCGAACGCATAGAACTCTCCCGAGGTGAGACCGCGGATCATCTCCATCATCTCGTTCATGCGCTTTCCGCGCGCCTTCCAAGGAACGTCGCAGATGGCGAAGTCCTCCGGCCAAGGGCTGAGCCCCACGCCGAGGCTGAATCGATTGCCGCTCATCACCGCGAGCGATGACGCCTGCTTGGCGACCAACACGGGGTGTCGAACCGGAAGCTTGACGACGAACGTGTGAAGCCGGAGCGTGGTGGTCACTGCCGCGAGCGTCGTCGCCAAGATGAACGGCTCGATGAAGGGGGCGCCATCGAGGAACTCACGGTTGCCGTCCGGCGTGTAGGGGTACTTGGAGTCGGAGTGCTCGGGGTATGCGATGGAATCCGGGATGACGAAGGCGTCGAATCCTAGGTTCTCGGCCTCCTGAGCCAGGGGTACGTATTGTGCGGGGTCGCACATGGCTTCGGCGTACGCGATTCGCATGGAGCCTTCCTAGCGCCGCAGCGCGGCGAGACCAGGGAAAAAATGAAACGTGTTTCAGTCGCAAAAGGCCCCCTCAAGGGTTATTATCGAGGGGCTCGGCAGGCGTTGGGGCTGTGAGTATCACCCGGGCGAGTGAATCAATGGGAGCGATGCGGCAGACGGCACGGGCGTGGTGCCTGGCGACGGCGTGGGGCGTGACCGTCCTCGGCTGTGGGAACGGTACGATCGGGCCGCTCGGTTCGGGCGACCCCGACGCCAACCCGTTCAACTCGCCCACGGATCCAAGCGGGGCAGGCGCGGGCGGCGGCTCCAACCCACAGAACCCGGGCGACCCGGCGACCCCAACGCTCGCTTACGCGAGTCTCGGAACGCGATGCGTCGGGGGAGAGCTGTCCGACTGGCTCGTGCTTTCACGCGACCCGGTCGATTGTGACGCGCACGCCGACTTCAGCGCCCAGCCGTCCGACGCGTTCGTCCGATTCCAGCTCCCCGCAGAACCGAGCGGCCAACAAACCGTGCGCACGCTCTTCTGCACTTCCGCCGTCGACTGTGCCGAGCGAGACCTCACGCTGGACATCTCGAGCTTCGCGCCCGGCGAACGACTCGAGGGGACTTGGTCGGTCGACCTCGGCGACCGAGTTGCTTCAGGTGACATCGAGGCCTCGAGGTGTACGTACGAGCCGCCCGACAATCCGGCGCGTTCGATTCGGCTGACCGACATCGTCGTGAACCAGGGAGTAGCCGTTCCCTTGGCCACCGACGGTGGCGCCGTGCCCCTCGGTGCGCGAAACGCACCGGTGGTCGCCGGACGAGACGCGGTTTTCCAAGTGGGTGTCGCACCTGAGGGCGAGTGGCTGCCGCGCGACCTCATCGCCGCGGTCCGCGCCGACGGCGAGGTGATCGGGCAATCCCAGGTCTTCGTCGACGGCGCATCGCAAACGTCGAACCCCGAGACGATGGTCCAAGTGCCAGTGCCCGGCGAACGCATGACTGAGGGCTCTTCGGTGAGCGTGGGTCTATTCGAAGTCGCGAACTGCGTAGACCAGCCGGGCGCCGTTCTCGAGCGCCGCTTCCCGGCAACCGGGGAGGCCGAACTCGGCGCGAGGTCGATGCAGGGCCCGTTTCGCGTGGTCCTCGTACCCGTCCGCTGGAACACCGATGGTTCCGGGAGGCTCCCGAACCTCAGCAGTGCGGTAGTGCAAGACTTCGCGGAGGAACTCCAGGCGCTCTACCCGGTCGACGGCGTCGACGTCACCGTCCGCTCGCAACCGATCGACTACGACGGGGCGGTCGACCCCGCGGGCAACGGGTGGTCTCAGCTGCTCAACGAGTGCCTCAGCCTTCGTTCGAACGACGACCCGAACGACGAGGTCTACTACTACTGCGTGTTTCAGCCGACCGCTGACGTCCGCGAATTCTGCTCGGGCGGCTGCGTCGCGGGCATCGGGCCTGTCCCGAGCGCGTCCGACACCTATCGACGGGGAGCGATCGGCATCAGCTTCAACGGGTCAGGCGTCGGCACCTTCGTCCACGAGATCGGACATGCCCTCGGCCGCCCCCATGCCCCGTGCGGCGGAGCCGATGGCGCCGACCCGAACTACCCCTACTCGGACGGGCGGGTCGGCGTGTGGGGCTACGACCTGATTAGCGATGCGCACGTCCCCCCCGACCACCGCGACCTCATGAGCTACTGCGGTCCGAGCTGGATCAGCGACTACAACTACGATCTGTTCTTCACGCGCATCGAGTCCGTGTACGGGTCTCTCGCCTTGAAGTCCTTCGTCTCGCCGAGAGGCTACGTCTCCGTCGTCGTCGATGCCGACATGTCGCTCACTTGGGGGCGTTCCGCGATGCTACGTGAAACCCCGGAGGGCGATGAAGTGGCTGTGGACCTGATCGACACTCGGGGCGACACCATTGCCACCACGACGGGAACGTACCAAACGGTCACGCACATCCCGGGCGGCGTGGTGATGATTCCCGAGCCGTCGGTAGTGCCATTCGCCCTCCGGATCGACGGCCTCGGCACGCTCTCGTACTAGCGCTGCGCGTTGGCCTCTTGAATCTGATCGTTGAGCGTCCAGAAGTCGTAGAGCACGCCGAGAAACAAGAGGCCGCCGGTGAAAAAGTAGAGCACGGCGGTCCAGATCTTCCCCATGTAGAGCCGGTGAATACCGAATACGCCGAGGAACGTGAGTAGCACCCACGCAATGCTGTAGTCGAGCGCGCCGGGCTGATACTTAACCTCGGCCGATCGTTCGAGTGACGGCATGAGGAAAAGATCCACCACCCACCCGATGAGGAACAGGCCCCCCGTCAGAAACCAGATGGTCCCGGAGATGGGCTTCCCGTAGTAGAAGCGATGCGCGCCCATGAACCCGAAGATCCAAAGGACGTAGCCGATCAAGAGACTGTGCGTTTCCTCGCGGGCTTCCATGAGGCGTTCTTACCACTCCGCGGAGCACCTGCGAAGCGGGCCCAACAGGCTGCTCTTGTCCGCCGCACGGCTCCCTCAGCCGCGCCTGCTCGACAATGCGTCAGCCCACTTCACGCCGCCACCGCCGAAGGGCGCGCGTGAGGCTTCGCTCGTTGGCGATCCCCGCGCGACGGGCGATTTCGACGGCCGGTCGACGCTGCTCGATCCCCTCGATCACGATCGACCGCCGCGTGGCGTCCCGAACTGCACGAAACGTAGTCCCTTCTTCTTTGAGCCGACGCTGCAGTGTCCTCGTACTCAGCTTGAGATCGGCCGCCACGTTCTCGATGTCGGCGTGACCTTCGTGGAGCATTCGGTTGATCGCGCGGCTGACGGAACTCAGGAAGCCCGCGAGATGGATCCCGTCCTGAAGCTTCTCGGCCAGTGAGACGAGCGCATCTTGCGCAGACGGGTCACCGGCCGACAGCGGCAAATGCCAAATCTCTTCAGCCACGGCAAGCTCGGTTTCGGCTTCGCCGAAGGTCACAGGGCATCCAAACAGCCGGTCGTACTCCTCGGCGCCTCCTCGGAAGGGGTGGCCGAACTCCACTCGTTCGAAACGGAACCGACCGCCGGTGGCGAGCCTGGCGTACGTGTGAATCGTGGCAGCGATGAACTCGAACTCATGCGGCGTGATCGGAAGGTCGCCTTCGACCCGGTTGAGCCGGAGACGCTTGGGCCATCGCTCATCGATCAGCGAGACCACCTCGCCGTGAGCCACGAGGCCTTGAAAACGAAGCCCGACTTCGAAGCCATGACCCACGGTCGAACCTTTGAGGAAGAGGAACTCGAAGATGTGCGTGGGTTCGCGCCGCACCGACGCGCCCGCATGCAGGCCGATGAATCGATCGCCGGACGCTTTCGCTGCGGCGCGCCAAAGTCGCCCCGCGACGTCACGAGGAAAGCGCGCGGTTGGGTCGGTCAGGACGTCGCGTTCCACCCCCGCCTCTCGGCAAAGAGCGTCGGTGTCGAGCCCAATCCCATCGAGTGCCTCGACGACGAGCCGCGTCCACGCACCCGAAAGTTGTATTCGAGATCCTAGTTCAGTCATCGGGTCAGGCGTGGCGGATCGAACACCAAACGCGCCCAGATCGCAAGGTCCACGGATGCGGTCGCCGACTGCACGATCGTGAGCCGAAACTGGCCAGATTAGGCCACGTCGCTAGGCTTGCTCGAGTGAACCTGCTCCTCCAGTTCGCGACGACCTGGGCCATGACGGGCATCATCTGGTTCGTTCAGCTCGTCCAGTACCCCTCCTTCGGCGAAGTCGACGCGGCATCGTTCCCATCGTTTCACGCGCACCATTCGACGACGATCACGCCGATCGTTGCACCTTTGATGATCGTCGAGGCTTTCACTGCGGTGACTCTCTTTTGGGCGAGTGAAGGTATCCCGCGCTGGCAGCTCTGGTTCGGCCTCGGACTCGTCGTGTTGGCATGGGCGTCGACCTTCTTTCTTCAGGTACCCCTGCACCAGCGGCTCGGCGGGGGCTTCGACTCGCAGGCTTGGCAAGCGCTCGTCCGTACCAACTGGGTTCGAACTTTCGCCTGGTCGGCGCGCGCCGCGTTGGTGAGCTACTGGGTGGCGCGCGCGCTCCGCGACGTCTAGGTCGGGCTCACTTCACGAAGTCGGCGATCATCTTGTCGATCACGAACTACGGCGCGAGCTTTCGATCGGTCGACACCCCGTGGACGCGCTCGAGGTGCGCCCCGGTGTCGGGCCGGTGTTCGCCCGCGTGAGCCGCGGGGTTTCTCATCGTTTCGTAAAGGGTCATACCCGCGTCGGTGAGTTCGCGCGCCAACACGGGCCCGAGGCCCCCGGACGCACCCGCCATCAATACAGTCATGCTGGATCCTCCTCGCGCAGGAACTTCAGGATCAAGCACCGACATACGCTCCCGATGAGCCAAGCGCGCGTTTCGGTTAGACGCAAGAGTTTTCTCCGCGGGATCGAGGTCCGCGACGATCGGTTTCGTTTGCAGCCGAGGGCGACCGACCCTACGAAGTTTGTATGGAGCGCCTTGCGATGATCTGCGTCGTGCTGGCCGCGACGACCGCCTGCGACAAGTCCGGTCGAGACGCGGCCACGGCGCACCAAGACCCGGGCGTCTGCATGACCGCAGAGGCGCGGAGCGTCACGACGCAGCCCGACTTCGAAGCAGGCTATCAGTATTGCGCGAAAGGCAACCGGGCCATCGGGCGACCGGCCACGCTCGAATGCTTGGAGAAGAAGACCGGTCTCACGACTGAGTGTGCGAGCTGCTACTCGTGGTACAAAGCGTGCGTACTTCAGAGCTGCTTCAAGTCCTGCCACACGCCGCGTCCCGAGCCGTACTGTCGCCTGTGCGCAAGAACGAGCTGCCGGGGGATGTTCTACCGGTGTGCGGGAACGCAAGACGCGTTTCCCGCATCAGAGTCGGGCAGCTAGACCGCGCTCACTTGAAAGTGATTGAGCGAGACAAGTCGCAGCCGATCATTTTCAGGTGAGCGCGGTCTAGCTCAGAGCTCGTGCGCTTCCGCCCAGATGCGGAGCTCTTCGAGTACGCGGAGTGACGAACGACCGAAGTCGGTCATCTCGTAGAGCACGGCGAGCGGACGCTCGGTGACGACGGTGCGCGTGATGAGGCCCTGCGCCTCCATCTGTTTCAGGCGCTGGCTCACCATCTTGCGACTGGCCCCGCCGAGCTGTCGGTTGAGGTCGCCGAAGCGCACCGGCCCATCTCGGAGGTGCCACAGAATGGAGCCCTTCCACTTCCCGCCGATGACCCGCATCCCACGCTCGATGGCGCAGGGTTCGTCACAGGTTTCGGCGAGTTCGGTGCGCGTGGGGAGCGTGCGGACGGCGGTCATGAGGTAGTTACCAAAAGTATACTGGTTGCCTTTAGAAACCAGATGACCATATCTACCCGCATGAAGCAACAGAAGATCCTCGCGGGCTCTCCGTTTCCCACGATCGCGGTCGAAGGGCTCGACGGCCCCACGAGCGACATCGGCAAACCGCGCGACGGCGCCGAGTGGAAGATGGTGGTGGTGTACCGGGGTCGTCACTGCCCGCTCTGCACGAAGTACTTGAACAAGCTCGAGGCATACCGAGAACCCCTCCGCGAGATCGGCATCGACCTCGAGGCCGTGTCGGGAGACAGCAAGGCCCAGCTCGAAAGCCACCTCGAGAAGCTCGACGTCGGCTTCCCGCTCTACTACGGCCTCACCATCGAGCAGATGCAGTCACTCGGGCTCTACGTCTCTCATCCCCGGTCCGAAAAGGAAACCGACCATCCGTTCGCGGAGCCGGGCCTCTTCGTGGTCAACGCGGAAGGGAACGTGCAGGTGGTCGACATTTCGAACAACCCCTTCGTGCGGCCCGACCTCGAGCAGATGTATTCCGGCTTGAAGTGGATCCGTGAGAACGACTACCCGATTCGGGGCACCTACCCCTGAGTCTTCGAGGTTCGCGATGACGTCCGTTCCCGCTTCACTCCAGTTCATCGAACACGACCCTGAGAAGCCCTACTTCTACAGCGCGCAGCTCACCGGCGAGGGGCCCCGCTTTTTCTTCGACACCGAGCGGCACCAGGTCTCGATCCGCGACATGCGAGAAGTTGCGGCGAACCTCTCGCTCGACAACGAGGGCTTCCTGCTGGTGCCGCATCGAACTTCCGTGACCGACCTTCACGACGACGATGCCCTGCGAAACGTGTACTACCCAGAGCTGGAGGCGCTCCTCAAGGAGATACTTGGTGCAGAGCGCGTCGTGATCTTCGACAGCACGCGACGCTCAGACAGTCGCACCGGAGCCAAGAACCCCGACGGCGCCCGGAAGCCTGCCGACCGCGTCCACGTCGACTACACCGAGCTCAGCGCGCCGAAGCGCGTGCGTGACGTCCTCGGCAACGAAGAAGCCGAACGCCTCGAACGCGAAGGAACCCGCATCCGTCAGGTCAACGTCTGGCGACCGATGCGCGGTCCCGTCGTCCGTTCCCCGCTTGCGCTTGCCGATGCGTCGAGCGTTGAGCGGGACGACCTCGTGGCAACGCAGCAGCACTTTCCCGATCGGATCGGCGAGATCTACCACCTGGCCTACTCGCGTGAGCATCGCTGGTACTACGCACCCGAGATGACCCCGAACGAAGTGATTCTCATCAAAGGCTGGGACAGCGTCGACGACGGGCGTGCGCGCTTCACGCCCCACTCTGCCTTCGAGCACCCGGAGACGCCGGAGAACGCTCCTCCGCGCGAGAGTATCGAGACCCGAACTCTCGTGATCGGCTAGACCGCGCCCCGGCGCCGACGGCCGGGATGGAGGCGCGCTCTCGAGCGGAACCGGGGCACGCGCCTCCGGGCGCTTGCCAACGGAGCTCGGACTGTATATAACTAAATAGTTATGAAACTTGCTGGTTCTATGCTTGGCCCCGATCCGCGGCTCGATGCCGTATTCGCCGCGCTGGCGGACCCGACCCGTCGGGCGATCCTCGCGCGGCTCGTGGAGGGCGAGGCGGCCGTGGGTGAGCTGGCCGCGCCGTTTTCGATGTCGCAGCCGGCGGTGTCGAAGCATCTGAAGGTGCTCGAGCACGCCGGGCTCGTCGAACGAAGCATCGACGGTTCGCGGCGCCCCGCCCGGCTACGACCTGAGCCCCTCGCTGCGGCCAGCACGTGGCTCGAAGACTATCGCGCGCTCTGGGAAGCGCGGTTTGACCAACTCGATGGGGTCCTCCGAAGCATGGCCCGAAAGGAAGACGATGCCTGACGCCCAACCTGAAACCGACGAGTTCATCCTCGAACGCGAGTACGCCTCCCCCCGCGATAGCGTATGGCGCGCTTGGACGGAGCCCGATCTGCTCGCGCGCTGGTACAAACCAAACCCGAGCTGCGAGACGGCCGTGCTCCACTTCGACCTGAAGCCCGGCGGTGTGCTGCGGTACCAGATGAAGTTTGGCGAATCCCAGTTTCACTTCGAGCGCTGGGAGTTCGTCGCGATCGAATCGCCGAGTCGGCTCCAGTTTCGACAGACGCTGACCGACGCGGACGACAACTTGATGGGGAATCCGAGGATGCCCGATTGGCCCCAGTGGATGCTCACCACCATTGAGCTCGAACCCACCGATGACGGGACGCTTCAACGGCTGCGATGGAAGCCCTACGAAGCCACCGAGGCCGAGCTCGTGTGCTTCCGGAACGCGTCGGCACATCTCGATCAAGGTTGGGCCGCTGGCTTCGACAGCCTCGAGAAGTTCTTGGCGGGCTAGGTTCCGAGTTCGAGCAGCCCGGGGTGATCTTGCGGGCGAGGGCCCGGGGCGTCCCAGTGGAAAAGGCGATCGGCCGCTTCGATGGGGACGTCGTTGATGCTGGCCTGGCGCCACTTCATCAAGCCCTCCTCGTCGAATTCCCAGTTTTCGTTCCCATAGGCGCGATACCAGGCGCCGGAATCGTCGCGCCACTCGTACTGAAAGCGAACCGCGATCCGGTCGTCTGCGAACGCCCAGAGCTCCTTCACCAGCCTGTAGTCGAGCTCCTTTTGCCACTTCCGAGTCAGGAACTCCCTGATGGCGTCCCGGCCCTCGAAGAACTCAGAGCGGTTTCGCCACCGGCTATCGACGGTGTACGCGAGCGACACGCGCTCGGGGTCGCGGGAGTTCCATGCATCTTCGGCCATCCGCACTTTGCGGACGGCGGTATCGAGGTCGAACGGTGGGACGAGGGGCTTCGCAGGCATGCCGGATCGTATCCAAGCTCTGCTTCAGAGCAAGGCCGAGAAGCCCCCGTTCGCTCTGCTAGGCAGCGTTACGGCGACGGCGGTCGGCGATGACCCCGTCACGCCCAGCGCGACCGTCTTCCGGTCGAATCGCGGCGCCCTTGTTCTTCTTGTTGAACATGTCTCTCCGGCACGCCATCGGCGTGATTACGGCCCCCGCGATCGGGATGATCCAAGACACCATCGCGATCTTTTCGTTGCGGTTGAAGTTGCAGTTGGCTGCGGACGCCTCGTTCGGCGTGACCCACACAGCGACCGCAAAGACTACCGCTGCCAATGCCACTTGGATGATCTTCGTCATTCGATTCCCCTGTTCTTTTCGGGCCGCGAAGTTCCCCCGGAGACTCGCATGCCGACGTTCGTTCTCCACGGCTTATAGACCGGGATCGCAGCTCGCGCCCGCTTCTTGTGAAGCGGAAACGCGTCAGAAACCGAGTTTGAATCAACGTTTCCATGGCGCGTCCAAGCGGAAACGAGAGGAGATTCTCATGCTTGGCGACAAATGGAGATGGAGCTTGATTGGCATGGCGGCCTTGGCGTCGCTCACGAGCGGATGCCTCTTCATCGGCGAGTACGACGACGTCTACGTGGAGCCGCTTCCCCAGGCAATCTTGTACGAAGTCTGCTACGACGACCTCGACTGCCGGATCGGCTTCTGCGAGGAGCTCGCGGTTCCCGCGGGGCCCTACGCCGACTACGTCAACGCGATCTGCACGCAAGGGTGCTTCGACGACCTCGAATGCCCCATATCCGAGTTCAACGGGCTTCCGGGTGCATGCATCGACTACGCGGCCGTGGGCGGGCCGCTCGGCTCGACGCTGTGCCTCGAGCGCTGCGAGGTGGACTTCGACTGTGACGTCGCCAACGGGTTCGGCTGCGGGTTCGTGACCGGCCAGCGCGTGTGCATTCCGGTGTATTGAGCGCGCGGCCGCGGACCCGCACGCTCGTCAGAGCAGCGAGATCGACACGGGCGTGCCGTTGAACGCGGCGTTCCCCGTCAGCTCGTCGACGCGCCCGGTGTCGGTGAGACCGTTGATACTCACCCCGGGCTGCGTGGCGGCCACGGTCATCTGGGTGTCGGGCTGGTCGTGGCCCCACCCCTGCGGGATGCTCACGACGCCGTGCAGCAGGTCGTCGGTGAGCTCGGCCTCGATCTGAATCTCGCCTGTATGCGACCGTACGCGGACCCTCTGGCCGTTGACGACGCCGAGCGCAGCGGCGTCAGAAGGGTTGAGCTGCAGCGTGCAGGGGTTCTTCCCTTTGGCGAGCCTCGGCGAATTGTGGGTCCACGTGTTGTGGCTCCGCGTGAGCCGGCGGCTGATCATCTGGAACGGGAAGTCGGACGCGACCAACCGGGCCTCGGTCATGGTGCGCCGAAGGCGGGCGAGGTCGTCGAGGTAAAAGCGCGGTGCCAGACGAATCTCGCCGTTTTCGGTTTTGAGTCGATCCTCGAGGCAGGGCTGAAGAGGGCCGAGATCGATCCCGTGCGGGTTTTCGCGGAGCTTGGCGAGGCTCATTCCATCGGACGCGTAGTGGCTTTGCTGGAGAGCCATGTCGAGCATGAACTCTGGCGTCACCCCATTGTCCTGTGTGTCGGTGAGCGCCGCGGCGAGCGCCTTCAAGATCTGCCAGTCGTGACGCTGGTCCTCCGATTTTTCGAAGAGCGGCGGCGAGAACTTGACGGTATTGCGCACCGCGAAAGCGTGAAAGAACACGTCAAAGTGCGCGACCTCGAGCCCCGTGGTGGACGGAAGAATGATGTCGGCGTGTTTGGTGGTTTCGTTGAGATAGATGTCGACCGCCACCATGAAGTCGAGGGAGTCGAGAGCCTCGGCGAGCTGGCTTCCGCCCGGGCTCGAAAGGACCGGGTTGCCTGCGATGGTCACCAGTGCCCTGATCTGGCCCTCGCCGGGGGTGGTGATCTCCTCTCCCAACGCGGCGACGGGGAACTCTCCGTTGAAGAACGGAAGCCCGCGAACACGCGACTGGTAGCGCCCATACGAACTTCGCTTCCCACGCGGTTTGTTCCGCAGCAGGTCGAACGCGGGCTGAGGAAACATCGCGCCGCCCGGCCTGTCGGCATTGCCGGTCACGAGGTTGAGCACGTTGGTGAGCCACTGACAGAGGCCACCGAACGACTGGGTGGAAGCGCCCATGCGGCTGTAGCAGACGGCCGATTCGGCGCGGGCCATGTCGGTCGCCAGACGCCGGATGTCGACGGCGGAGATGCCCGTGAGCTCGGCGACCGACTCGGGCGTGAACTCGGCCACCGCGTCGCGCAGCTCGTCGAAGCCTTCGATGATGGGCTCTAGATGGCCGAGGTCGACCCGAGCTTCCGCGATGACCGTGTGGATCATGGCGAGTAAGAAAAGCGCGTCGCGCTCCGGGCGGATGAAGAAGTGCTCGGTGGCGATGCGTGCGGTTTCCGTGCGGCGCGGATCGACGACGACCACCCTGCCCCCACGCTCGACGATGGCCTTGAGGCGCTTGGTGACGCCGGCGGCAGTCATCATGCTGCCGTTCGACACCACGGGATTGCCTCCGATGACCAAGAGAAAGTCCGTGCGGTCGATGTCCGGGACCGGGATGAGCATCCCCGCGCCGAACATGTAGTTGGACGCCACGTGGTGCGGAAGCTGATCGGCCGAAGCCGAGCTGAAGCGGCTTCGGCTGCCAAGCGCCTTGAAGAAATGCGGCAAGAAGATCGCGTTGCCGAAGTTGTGGGCGTTTGGGTTGCCGAGGTAGATGCCGACGGCGTCGTCGCCGTGTTCGGCCTGTACGGCGCGGAGCTTCTCGGCGACTTCGGCGATGGCCTCGTCCCAGCCGAGGGGTTCCCAGCCGTCGTTCGTGCGTCGGATGGGCGTCTTCAGCCGATCGGGGTCGGCGTAGTAGTCCTGAAGCGCGACGGCCTTGGGGCAAATGTGCCCGCGGCTGAACGGATCGTCTTTGTCGCCTCGAATCGACAGGACGTGGCCGTCCTGATGCTCGATCTCGAGACCGCACATGGCCTCACAGATGTTGCAGGTGCGGTAGTGCGTCTCGACGGTGCCTGACATCGGTAACCTCGCGGTGAAACGCTACCACAGGGGGTGAACCGAGCCAGAGGTCAGCTCGGCTGCGGGCGCTCACTCTCGGTGGGCACAGCCGACCGCTTGGGTTCTACACGACGGACGTGGACGGCGTGTCCCATCATGATCGACATGCCGCTCACGGGTTCGAGGTTGCGGGTTCCTCCGGGGATCACCTCGTTGATGTTGGCGCCTTTGAGGGCCGCCGCACGCTTTACGGGGGCGCGTTCGTGGCCCCATCCGTGAGGCACAGCGACCACGCCGCGACGCATCTCATCGGTGAGGCGGGCCTGAAGCCGCACGGTCGCTTGGTGGGTGCCGACCTCGACCTCGTCGCCATCGGCGATCGAGAGTTCTTTCGCATCGTCGGGGTGGATGAGCGCACGGTTGCCGTCCGGCTGACGGATGCGCGGGCTGTTGTGCATCCAGCTGTTGTGCGAGCGACGGTCGCGCTGCCCGATCAGGACCAGCCGACCCGGCTGCGGCCGAAGGCCCTCCTCCGCCGCCTGCAGGCGCGGCAGGTCCGCAAGCACGTCTTCGAGGCGAAGCTGAACCCTGCCGTCTGTCGTAGGCACGCGATGGCCGAAGAACGACCCGGGCTGGTTCGGGGGAAGCATGACGCCGCCCGGTTCACGCTTGAGCTCCTCGAGCGTGACCTCCCCACCCCAGCGCATCAACAGGGAAAGCATGTGGTCAGGCGTGAGCTCGCGTTTGCCAGGCAGGCGCGAAAGGAGCTGGTTCACGCGAGGCAGCACGTTGCCCACCTTCCCCCAGGGCTTGGCGCCGCATGCGACGGCCAAGTCGGAAAAGATGCGCCACTCCTGCCGCCGCTCGTACTTCGGACGAACCATCGCGGGCGTGTACTGAACGTGCGGGGTCACCTGAAGCATGGCGTGCGATGCGGGATAGTCGGACCGCTCGAGCATGTCGGTCGCGGGCAGCAGGTAGTCGGCGTAGGCCGAGGTTTCGTTCCGGTAGATGTCGATCGAGACCAGCAGTTCGAGCCTGTCGAAGGCCTCTACCAACGCGGCGCCGTTCGGCATCGAGTGGACCGGATTGCCCGCCGAGACGAAGAGGGCGCGAATCCGCTCCGGATGGGAGTTGTCGATTTCCCCGGGGAGCGCGGCAACCGGGAAACAGCCGGCCACGTGGTGCCAGTCTCCCTCGAGGGTCCGGTGCTCGTTGAACCCGCCGAGGCCGAGCCACCCCGCCAGGCGAAGCGTGTCGAAGGGGCCCCGCGGCACCAAGAGGCCTCCCTTTCGATCGATGTTGCCGGTGATGAGGTTGAGCCCTTGGAGGAGCCAGTACGCGATGGAGCCGAACGGGCCCATGTTGACGCCTGTCGACATGTAGAGCGCTGCGCCGTCGGCGTTCCGGTAGGCGCGCGCGAGCTCGCGGATGGATGAGGCTTCGATGCCGGTCACGGCCGCGGCGCGCTCCGGCGTCCATGGCGCAGCCGACGCGACGAACTCGTCGACCCCGTGCGCAACCGCCTTGGCCGGCGCCAGGTCGATTCCGTCTTCGTGCGCGATGACGTGGAGCATCGCCATGAGCAGGTACGCATCGGTTTGCGGCTGGATGGCCACGTGCTCTCCGACGCGCTGCGCGGTTTCGGTTTTGCGCGGGTCGACGATGACCACGCGACCGCCTCTCGATTCAATGGCTTGCAGACGCTCGAGCGAGTTGGGGACCTGGAGCATCGACATCTGGCTGACGACGGGGTTGCTCCCCATGCACATGAGGAACTCGATGTGATCGAGATCTGGCACCGGATGCACCATGGAGCGGCCGTACATCTCGGTGGACACGTGGAGCTTGTTGTTGTTGTCGACCGAATGGGACGCGAACAGGTTCGGCGAGTGGAGGGCTTCGATGAAACCTGCCGACATGAGGATGTTCTGGAAGCTGAAATACGTCGGGTTGCCGGTGTAGAGTGCAATGGACCGGTTTCCGTGGGCTTTTCGGAGCTTCCTCACCTTGGCGCCGATTTCGTCGAGAGCCTGCGCCCAGGAGATGCGCTCGTACGTCGAGCCCACGCGCTTCATCGGGTAGTTGAGGCGCTCCTCGTCGTCGTGCATGGCTCCTGCACCGAGCCCTTTGACGCAGCAGTATCCCTTTGAAAGCGGGTTGTCGCGGTCGGGACGCACGTCACCCACGCGCTGCGTAGCCTCGTCGACTTCGACGGTGAGGCCGCAATGAGCCTCGCAGATCCGGCAGTACGTCCGCTTGATGGTGGTCATGCTCTTGCCCTTTCTTCCGCACCTCGAAGAACCAGCTCGACGCTGTCTAGGAAGGCTGTTCGAAAATCGAAATCGTAGAGAGCCATGTCGGGCTGCTCCTGAACCTTGCGCAACGTGGCTGACGGGTTCGCGAGCTGAGCGAAGCCGAGCGCCATGGCGTGCACACGAAGGAGCAGGCGGGACCCACCGCCTCGTGCGAGAAACGACAGATGACGCTCCCATTCGGCTCCGACCCGCTCGAGAACGGGGACGAGCGTGCGTCGAAAGCCGAGCGCGGTTTCAAACGTGACGTTGTGTTCGAGCACCGCGTGAACCAACCCGAGAAGCCGAACCATGTCGGGGTGCGCATCGACGGCTGCGCCAAGCGCCTCGACGACCGACTCGCGTCCGCCCCGAGCCGGGTAACTCTCGAGCTCGGATTCGAAGGACGCGAAGAACGCATCGATCTCGCGCGCGGCAAACGCGAGGAAGAGGGCCTCCTTGGTGCCGAAGTAGAAGAAGACGGTGCCCTTGGCGACGCCCGCCGCCTTGGCGATGGCGGCCACGGTGACCTCGTCGTACCGACGGTTTGAATAGAGCTTCTTCGCGGCGGCGATGATCGCGTCGCGGCGTGCTTGCTTCTGTTCGTCTGAAAACGCGCGGCCGGATTCGGCGTAGGCCATGGGACTCCTCAGCTACTGACCCTGGGTCAGATTAGTTGACCCAGGGTCGACTCGCAACCGCGCGGCACGCCGCGCGCGCGAATTCCGGGGAGCCGTGTGGGATTCGACCTCAACTTGGGTGCTTGTCGGCGTAGTGCGCGATCGTGCGGTCGAACGCCTCGTCGACACTGTATCGTGGCTGATAGCCGAGGTCGTCGGCCAACCGAGTGCTCGCGATGGAGATGCTGTTGGTGAGCACGGCGACGCTCGAGCGGGTGAGCACGGGCCGGAGCTTCCAAACCGGCTGCACGGCGCGCGCGAACCCCTCGTTGGCGCGCCCCGCCAGCATGGCCGCCCAGGCCGGGATCGACCGACGCGCTGACGGGAACGAATACCCGAGCCGCTCGACGAACGGGCGCATGAACTCGAAGAAGTTATCGGCCGGCTGGTCGGTCACGAAGTACTTATTGCCGGCAATCGTCGGAGGCGCGTCGCCGAGCATCGCAAACACGGCAAGCGCGTGTGCGTAGGCCACGTTCCCGACGTACACGTGCTCGAACACGGTGTCGGGAGAGCCCAAGCGGAACGTGAGCTTCCCCTGCTGGGCCTGCGCGAGCACGTTGTCCATGTGGTAGGGATCCGCCTCGCCGTACATCCCGCAGGCGCGAAGCACCGTCGTCCGAAGCTCTGTCCCGTTGGCGTCGAGCACGAGTTGCTCCGCGGCCGCCTTGCTTTCGGCGTAGGCATCCATGAAGCACGAGGGGTACGGCTGGCTTTCGTCGATGGCGACGAGCGGCCCGCCGTCCATCACGGCGTCCATCGTGCCCGTGAAGATGACGGCGCGAACCCCGTGCCGGCGCGCCGCCTCGAGTACGTTTCGCGTCCCCTCGACGTTGACCTCGAAAACTCGCGTCGTCGGCGTGTTGCCCCAGTCGATGAGCGCCGCGGTGTGCAGCACGGCATCCACCTCCTGCATGGCGCGCTCCACGGTTTGAAGTTCGCTGACGTCGCCCACCACGGACTCGTCTGCGGCCCCGCAGTCGTTGAGGTCGAGGCTTCGGACCGTGAGACTAGCGCCATGGGCAGGCGCCATGTCGCGAAGCTCGGCGATGATCCGCTTTCCGAGGAAACCGGCGCCGCCGGTGATGAGCAGTCGAACGGGCTCAGGCATGGTCGGCGGTCTAGCGCGAGTTGGCGGTAGACGAAACCGTGCAGCCTCGCCCGTCTGAGATCAGTTGCAGCTGGCGTCGCTCGCCGTGGCGAACACGTTGGTCCAGTACGAACCGTAGCGTCCACCCCCGGTGGCGCGGCCGATCCCGACCACTTCGTACTGCGCGCGGAGCATGTTGGCGTTGTGCCCCTCGGACGTCACCCACTGCTGAAAGGTGCCCTCGGCTCCTGAGTTCCCGGCCGCGATGTTCTCGCCGAAACCCACCGACTGACAGCTTTCGTAGCATGCTTCGCACGCGCGCGAGGACGGACTCGAGCCGTTCAACCCGGTGTGATCGAAGTAATCCTCGTCGCGCATGTCTTCGCTGTGGGCCTGGGCCGCGCGGTTCATCGACGTGCACGCGGTCACCGGTGGAGCCCCGTTTGACGCGCGATGCTGATTGAGCAGGTCGAGGAACGCCTGCTCCTCGGCGTCGAGCCCGGTGTTTGTGTCGTCGAAGTCGCCGCACTCGAGATTCGCAGAGCCTCCGCCCACGTCATCATCCACGCGGCCACCCGGAACGAACGTGTCGTCCCCCCCGCAGCCCGCGGACACAACGATTACCCCGAATACGACGATCCAAGCCTGCTTTGCCATCGTGGCCCTCCCCCACGCCCGCGGACCCACAGCCGCGGACCGAAGCCTGCCCCCCAATTGTCGAAGCGGATCGGCAGGCAGCCAAGCGCTACGGCGACTCTCGCACCGATAAACGCAGAACCTGTACGGCAGCCCACAGTCGTCGACCAAGAGATGTGTGGGGGGTCACGGGCGCAGTGGACCGAGAGCGTGATGCCAGCGCACGCCATCTCGGTGCCCGAAGACGCCAACTCGGCGACCCATTCTGCGCCGAGACGCCGAAATGGATCCGCGGCACGCCAGCGGGCGAACGCATGAAATGGCGGCGGGCGCGCCGTGTTGCCCAAGTGTGTTCGCCAGGCGCGAACCCGAACAAACACCGTCACCACGAGCATCACACACACCCCGCGCGCTGCCGGGGTCATGGAAAGGGCAACGACCATGAGGGGAATCAAGCTTGAAAAAGCGTCTCGATACCGGAGCAGGCTTCGCTTTGCACCGTTCTTGGCAATCGTCGCAGCAGTCGGCCTTCTCGGGTGCCCGGCAGCTTACGCGCAGGGGGCTCAGTGCGAGTCCGACGGCACGTCTTTCTCTTGCGAGCTCGACAACCGTGGGATGGTGGTCTGCACGCCGAAGAGCCACGAAGGGAAGCTGCGTATCGACGAGCTCGCCTCCTGCGTCGCGGCGAACTACGGAACGGGAGCAGACCCGCTGGTGACGATCGCGGCGTTCGGCGGCGGGGCCGAGGCGACGCCGTCCAACAAGGCGTGGAACGGCGGAACCGCCTTCACCACGCATCGACTCGCGGAGCTGAAAGCCGAGCTCGGCGGCGCCCCACTCTACTTCGAGGTCGCGAAACCGCGCATCGAGTCGAAGGCCTCCGGCGCCAAGCCGGGTCAAGCGACGGTCGTCGCGACGAAGCCCATCGGTGGGCCGGACAAGCTGCAGAAGCTGAGTGGCAGAGAAACCGTGCTCGTCGCCGCAGGTGGGGGCGCGCACGGTCAGGTGATTCCCGGCAGCCTCGTCGAAGATGCCCGAGGCGGCGGCCTGGGCGGCTACGCGGACGGATGGTTCGGGTCTCCGTGTCCTTACACTCGAGGCGGCGTCTGTGGCTCAGGTCAGCGCGGCCGCAGCGCGATCGGCGCATCCGGCGGCTACGGCGGAACGGAGTCGGTGAACGCGAAGTCACTCGAGTTCCGAGACAACGGGGTCGCCGAAGTCGCGGCCTGGGGAGGCCACGGGGGCGCCGGCCATCCGCAGGGGGGCGGCGGTGACGCCATCTCCGGGAACCGGCTCGCGGCGGCAGCCGGCGGTGGTGGCGGCGGTTCCTTTGCATGGCGAAGCACGCGGGCGACCCCGCAGGGCCTCGAGTCGGTTCTGCGCCGACAGCCAGGCGTGGAGTTCGTCTTTCAACGCGGGGGTCGAACCAGCCAGATCGAGTGGCAGGCGGCCACGTTCACGGCCGACGACGCGGAGGGCCACGACATCAAGGCCATCCAAGGCACCGCGACGATCTCGGTGATCGTCGACGACCCGGGTGCGATGAAGACCGAACTCGACCTCGACGGGCTGGTCCTGCTCGACCGGGTCGACGACAACGGCCGTCAGATCGAGCCGTATCGGATCACCGAGGTCGCGAATCTCGGCCAGAATTTCACCACGACCGAGCGCTCGAAGGTTCTTTTCCGAATCTACGACCAACACGGAACCCCGATCGGGCACGGCATGACCGGCGCCGCTGCGTCCCTCCGTCTGGACGAAAGCCTGCAGCTATTCTTCCGGCTGGGAGAGAGCGGAGGTGCCCGAGGAGAGGTGGCCGTGTTTGCTCAATCGAAGGACGGCCGGGTCGCTCGCGCGCACCCGTGACCTCGAGGCGGACCGCGACCCGATGGGACCGGCAGCCCAAGCTGGCTTAGCCCGTCGGGATCAAAGCAGGGTCCAAGAACCCGATCGGGTCGTTTGGGGGCTGTAGGCCCCCTCACACGGATCGCGCTCCGTTCCCACCAACCTTGCGCCGCCATGTTCGGTCAGTACCTTGTGAACCGGTGAGTGGAGTCCAAGAACTGTCGATGGTGAAGCGCCCGACCTCGAGCTGCTGCTTGTTTTGCGGAGTCGAGCTCGAGCACGTAGTCGTCGACCTTGGGATGTCGCCCCTCTGCGAGAGCTTCCTTCCGAAAGACAAGCTCAACGAGATGGAGCCGTTCTACCCGCTGGTGGTCTACGTGTGCCCTGCATGCTGGCTCGTGCAGCTCGAGCAGTACGTGTCCCCGAGTGAGATCTTCTCGGAGTACGCGTACTTTTCGTCGTATTCCGATTCGTGGGTGGCTCACGGGCTCGAATACACCGAGATGATCGTCGATCGGCTGGGGCTCTCGACGAACAGTCACGTGGTCGAAGTGGCGAGTAACGACGGCTACCTGCTTCAGCACTTCGTCAAGAAGGGCATCCCGGTGCTCGGAATCGAACCCGCGGCCAACGTGGCCAAGGCTGCCGAGGAAAAGAACGTCCCCACGCTCGTGGAGTTCTTTGGCCGCGAGTTGGCGACGCGGCTGTCGAACGAGGGTAAAGGCGCCGACCTGATCGCCGGGAACAACGTGCTCGCTCAGGTCCCCGACATCAACGACTTCGTGGGCGGTTTGAAGATCCTCCTCAACCCAGGGGGCGCGATCACGATTGAGTTTCCGCACCTGCTTCGCCTCATGGCGGAGAACCAGTACGACACGATCTACCACGAACACTTCTTCTACTTCTCGTTCACGGCGGCCACGACGATCTTCGAAGCCCACGGGATTCGGCTTTTCGACGTCGACGAGATCCCGACGCACGGCGGGTCGCTTCGAATCTACGGATGCCACGAGGACGACGCGACCAAGCCCACGACCGACCGCGCGAAAGAGCTCCTCGCGCGTGAAGAAGCAGAGGGCTTCAAGAACCTCGCCCGCTACGGCGCCTTCAAAGAGCAGGTCGACAAAACAAAGCGAGAGCTTCTCGAGTTCCTGATTCAGGCGCGACGTGAGGGGAAAACCGTCGCGGGCTACGGGGCACCCGGCAAGGGCAACACGCTGCTCAACTACTGCGGCATTCGCACGGATTTCCTCGAATACACGGTGGACCGGAACCCCTACAAGCACGGGCGGTTCACCCCGGGCACCCACATTCCCATCTTTCCCCCGGACAAGGTGCGCGAAACCAAGCCGGACTACCTATTCATCTTGCCTTGGAACCTAAAGGACGAGATCATCAAGCAGAACGCTTTCATCCGTGAGTGGGGCGGAAAGTTCGTCGTCCCGATTCCGAACGTTCAAATCATCCCATGATCTTTCGAGAGACCGAGATCCCGGGCGGCTTCGTCATCGACGTCGAGCCGCACACGGACGCTAGGGGGTCGTTCGCAAGGTCGTTTTGCCAAGCCGAGTTCGAAGCCCACGGGCTCAGCCCCGTCGTGGCGCAGTGCAACATCTCGACGAACCTCGTGAAGGGCACGCTCCGCGGGCTTCACAGCCAGCGCTCGCCTCACGAGGAGGACAAACTCGTGCGCTGCACGCGTGGGGCCATCTACGACGTGATGCTGGACCTTCGCCCCAACTCCCCCGCGCGCGGCCGGCACTTCGGCACCACGCTGTCGGCGAACAATCACCGAGCGCTGTACATCCCCAAAGGGGTATTTCACGGGTTCCTGACGCTCGAAGACGGCAGCGAAGTGTTCTACCAGATGTCGCAAGCGTTCGTTCCGGACCAAGGCATCGGCGTCCGCTGGGACGACCCCGCGTTCGGGATCGAGTGGCCGGGTGAGGTCGCGGTCATTTCGGAACGCGATGCCAACTACCGGGACTACGTCGCGCCGGCCGGAGCCTCGACGTGACGGGCTCGCTCGCCGAGCGCGCGGATGCCCTCGATGTGGAAGCGGCGGGTGCGGAGATGCATGCGCTGGCCGCCGAGCTGTTTCCGTACTGCAGGTCGATCACGGGCAACGGCGTACGTCAGACGTTGCGGAGGCTCGCGCGCGACCTGCCGCTCGAGCTTCGTGAGGTGCCCACCGGGACCCGCGTGTTCGACTGGACGGTCCCTAAGGAATGGAACGTCCGCGATGCGTGGATCAAAGGGCCTGACGGCAGGAAGGTGGTCGACTTCTCGGAATCGAACCTCCACGTGCTCAACTACAGCGTTCCGGTCTCAGGGCGAATGCCGCTGTCGGCGCTGCGCGAGCACATCTACACGCTCGAAGACCAGCCGAACGCAATCCCTTACAAGACCTCGTACTACAACGAGGCCTGGGGCTTTTGCATGACGCACGCAGGGCTCAGTGCGCTGCCAGAGGGCGAGTACGAGTACCACATCGATTCGACCCTCGAGGAAGGTGCCCTCACCTACGGCGAGGTGCTCCTGCCCGGCCGGTTCACGGACGAGGTGGTGTTCTCGGCGCACGTTTGCCACCCGTCGCTCGCCAACGACAACCTTTCGGCCGTCACGGTGCTTCGTTCGCTGGCCCGAGCGCTCTCCGAAACCGACCGAACCTGGTCGTACCGGTTCGTGTTCGCGCCTGGGACCCTCGGTGCGATCACCTGGCTTGCGCAAAACGAAGGCAAGCTAGCCACAGTGCGCCACGGGCTCGTCGTTGCGGGGGTCGGAGACGCAGGAGGGTTCACCTACAAACGCACGCGCCGGCACGACGCCGAGATCGACCTCTTGGTCCAGCGGGCGCTCCGAGCCTCGGAGGAACCCCATCAAGTGGTGGACTTCACGCCCGATGGGTACGACGAGCGACAGTACAACACGCCGGGCATCGGACTACCGTTCGGCAGGCTGTCGCGCACCCCGTACGGCACCTACCCCGAGTATCACACCTCGGGCGACAACCTCGACTTCATCAAGCCGGACTCCCTCGGCCGGTCGCTCGCGCTCCTGCTTCGCGTGTGCGACCTACTCGAGAGCTCGCCGCGGTTCGTGAACCAGGCCCCGCGAGGCGAACCGCAGCTCGGACGCCGGGGGCTCTACTCGGCCTTCGGCGGCCACCGCGATCGGAATCAGCGCGAACAGGCCATGCTTTGGGTGCTGAACTTCTCCGACGGCGAACACTGCCTCGCGGACATCGCGGAGCGGTCGGGGCTGCCCCTAGGGCTGATCGAGCAAGTCGCGGAGGTGCTGGAGGAAAACGAGTTGCTACGCCGTCGCGAAGAGGCCTAGAATTGAGGGCGCGATGAAGGTTGTGCTGTTCTGTGGAGGCCTCGGCCTTCGGCTCCGGGAACACTCGGAGTCGATTCCGAAGCCGCTCGTGCGCGTGGGCCCCCAGCCCATCCTCTGGAACATCATGCGGTTCTACGCTCACTACGGGCATAAGGAGTTCATCCTGTGCCTCGGCCACCGCGGCGAAGCAATTAAGGAGTTCTTCCTCAACTACCGCGAGGCGATGGCCAACGACTTCACGCTGAGCGGCGGCGGCAACGACATCGAAGTGCACCGCCGCGACATCCAAGACTGGAAGGTCACCTTCGTCGACACCGGGCTGCAAGCCAACATCGGGCAGCGCCTGATGAAGGTACGCGAACACCTCGACGGCGAAGACATGTTCCTCGCCAACTACAGCGACGGCTTGAGCAACCTGCCCCTCGACCGCTATCTCGACTTCGTTCGCAACCACGACAAGATTGCGACGTTCGTGTCAGTCCGCCCCACGGCCTCGTTTCACGCGGTGCGCGCCAACGCTGGCGGCTTGGTCACCGACATCTATCCGGTGTCGGAGAAGAGCCGCATCAACTGCGGGTACTTCGCGTTTCGCAAAGAGATCTTCGACTACATGGAGCCCGGCGAGGAGCTCGTCGTGAAACCGTTTCATCGACTCATCGAGCAAGGACAGCTCGTCACCTACGAGTACGACGGGTTTTGGCAGTGCATGGACACCTTCAAGGACCAGCAGCTCCTTCACGACATGCACGGCCGGGGAGACACACCCTGGATGGTCTGGGAGTAGGCCCCGTGCCGCCCCTTCAGTTCGAGCCCAAGTCGAGGCCCGGTGAGCCGCTTCGGGTTTTGTGCCTGGGCGCACACTCCGACGACATCGAGATCGGATGTGGAGCCACTCTGCTTCAACTGCTGAAATCGAGGCCTGACACGGAAGTCGACTGGGTGGTGTTTACGTCGAGGGCCGAGCGCGAGAAAGAAGCGCGGGCCGCCGCGATGGCGTTCCTCGAGAACGCCGGTAAGTCGCGGGTGACGGTGTTCGATTTCGAAGACGGCTTCTTGCCGTATCACGGAGAGCGTGTGAAGCGCTGCTTCGAAGAGCTCAAGTCGACGTGCGACCCCGACCTGATTTTCACGCACTACGAAGGTGACCGTCACCAAGACCATCGGCTCCTCAACGAACTCACCTGGAACACCTTCCGGGCGCACGCGGTGTTCGAGTACGAGATTCCGAAGTACGACGGCGACCTCGGGAGGCCCACGGTGTACGTCCCGCTGTCCGCCGATGCGCTCGACCGCAAGGTCGCGCTGCTGCTCGAGCACTACGAAACGCAGCGCGACAAGCACTGGTTCGACGAACAGACTTTTCGCGCTCTTTGCCGGATTCGAGGCATGGAGTGCCGGTCACCCTCGGGCTACGCCGAGGCTTTCTACGTGCGCAAGCTCGTCGTGTTGGGGAACGAACAATGAAAGTACTGCTCACCGGTCATCTGGGGTACATCGGCGTCGAGGCACTCCCGGTCTTTCGGGAAGCGGGGCACGACGTGGTTGGCCTCGATTCGGGTTTTTTCAACGAGTGCGACTTTCGGGATCCCCCCGACGAAGTCTCCACGATCGACGTGGACCTTCGCGACGTCACGCCGGATCATCTGGCCGGGTTCGATGCGGTCGCCCATTTCGGCGCGCTTTCGAACGACCCGCTCGGCGACCTGAATCCGAACCTCACGTACGACATCAACCTGCACGCTTCGATTGCGCTGGCGAAAGCGGCCAAGGCGGCGGGGGTGCAGCGGTTCCTGTTCGCGTCTTCGTGCAGTCTGTACGGCGCAGGCTCTGGGGGGCTCCTCACCGAGACGGCGGCCTTCAACCCGGTCACTCCGTACGGAGAGTCGAAGATCCGGGTCGAGCAGGAGCTGTCGAAGCTCGCCGACGATTCGTTTTCCCCAGTCTACTTTCGGAACGCGACAGCCTACGGGGTGTCACGACGCCTGCGGGCCGACATCGTGGTGAATAACCTGGTGGGCCACGCGATCACCACCGGAAAAGTGCTTTTGAAGAGCGACGGAACCCCTTGGCGGCCGCTGGTGCACATCCGAGACATCATCGGCGCGTTCTCCGCAGCACTGACCGCACCGCGTGACGCGATTCACAACGAGGCGTTCAACGTGGGCAAGAACGGCGAGAACTACCAGATTCGAGACGTCGCCAACATGGTGGCCGACGTGGTTCCCGACTGTGCGGTCGCATTTGCCGAAGGCGCGACGGCCGACACCCGGGACTACCGAGTCGACTTCACGAAGGCAGAGACGCAGCTCACCGGGTTTGAGGCGAAGTGGACGCTGCGCGCGGGGGATCGAAGAGCTCTACGAAGCGTACGCGAAAGCGAACCTCACCGAAGACGAGTTCATGGGCCCGCGGTACTACCGGCTCAAGACGGTGCAGGGCCTGATCGACCGAGGCATGCTCGACTCGGAGCTCCGGTGGCAGGCGGGCTCAGCGTCATGAAGTTCGACAAGACCCGTGAGCTCCAGGCGCGAAGCCACGAAGCGATTCCCGGCGGCGCGCACACGTACGCCAAAGGGGACGACCAGTATCCCGTACTCGCGCCGGGGTTCATCGCGCGTGGCAAGGGCTGCCACGTGTGGGACGTCGATGGCAACGAGTTCATCGAGTACAACATGGGACTTCGCTCCGTCACGCTCGGGCACAGCTACCCCGAGGTGATCCAGGCGGCCGCCGAAGCCCTTCCGCAGGGCACGAACTTCACCCGCCCCTCCCCGCTCGAAGTCGAATGCGCGGAGGAGCTGCTCGGTCTCGTCGATGCGGCCGACATGGTGAAGTTCACCAAAGACGGGTCGACCGCGACGACCGCGGCAATCACGCTCGCACGCGCGTGCACCGGAAGAGACAAGGTTGCCCTCTGCTACGACCATCCGTTTTTTTCGTACAACGGCTGGTCGATGGGGCGGACGGAGGTCGATGCCGGCATTCCTGAATCGGAAAAAGCGCTGAGCCTTTCGTTTCGCTACAACGATATTGCGGGCCTCGAGGCCCTCTTCGACGAGCACCACGGTGAGATCGCGGCAGTCATCCTCGAGCCCTCCCGCGGGGAGGATCCGGCCGATGGGTTTCTGCAGAAGGTCCGAGAGCTCTGCACCCAGCACGGAACCCTCATGGTGCTCGACGAGATGATCGCCGGGTTCCGCTGGCACATCGGCGGCGGACAGAAGTACTACGGCGTCGAACCAGACCTCTCGACCTTCGGGAAGGCGCTCGCCAACGGATTTGCGCTCTCGGCCTTGGTGGGAAAGCGTCAGTTCATGGAACGCGGGGGGCTCCGCCACGACGGAGAGCGCGTGTTTCTACTGTCGACCACGCATGGGGGCGAGACCCACGCGCTGGCCGCGGGCATCGCGACGATGCGGATCTATCAGCGTGAGCCGGTCATCGAGCACCTTTGGCAAACGGGCGAACGGCTGGCGCTCGGCTTCACGGAGGCCGCGCGCGAGGCTGGAGTCGAAGACTACGTTCACGTCATGGGCAAGCCTTGCAACTTGGTGTTTGCGACCAAGGGCCCGGATGGAAAACCGTCGCAGGCGTATCGGAGCCTGTTTCTGCAGGAGACCATCGCCCGCGGAGTGCTGATGCCGTCGCTCGTGGTGAGCTACTCGCACACTCGGGACGATGTCGACCGAACGGTGGAAGCCGTGCGGGGTGCGCTCGACGTGTACAAGAAAGCGCTCGATGATGGGCCGGAGAGGTTCTTGGTAGGCCGGCCTTCGAAGGTCGTGTACCGGCGTTACAACTAGCCGGCGCGCTTGGGAGCAACCCGCGTCGATGCGTCGCGCCACTCGACGCGAGCGC
Organism: Myxococcota bacterium; assembly: GCA_039177115.1. GTDB lineage: Bacteria > Myxococcota_A > Polyangia > Polyangiales > Houyiibacteriaceae > SG8-38. The sequence goes on along the minus strand of JBCDFZ010000037.1, from coordinate 26,361 downwards.
CACGCTCGAGCAGCTCGGGCTCGATCTCGGCGAACACCCGCTGGTAGCGATACCAAGGGACCGTCGTCCACAGGTGATGAATCAGGTGGTAGTTCTGCCCGAGCAGGAGGACGTTGAGCAGCCTGCCCGGATAGATGCGCGTGTCGAGGTAGCGCTCTTGCGACCCGTAGGGATAGTGCGGGAGGAAATCGAAACAGAGAGCGAGGACTGTCACCGCGATGACAGCCGGACCGAGCCACACGACGGCGATGGTCGTGAACGTCCCCGTCGCGATGGCGGCCACGATGACGCCGAGAAGAACGGCTTCCATGAGGAGCGCTTCGACGAGGTCCGCGCGGTCCCGCCAGAGACGCCGCCCGAAGTAGTGCCGCCGGTACTCGAAGATGACGGCGAGGCACCAGAACGGGAGGGCCCAGCGGGGCTGTCGACTGACGACCAGGTCGGGGTCCCGCGCCGGGTCGTTGGTGTGCGAGTGGTGCTCGTAGTGAACGGCCCGAAAGAGCGGCATGGTCACGGTGAGCGGGACGGCGGACAGGCGCCCGAGGAGATCGTTCACGAAACGCGATGTGTGGGCCGTCCGATGCATGCTGTCGTGCATGACCGTGAACACGAGATAGATGGCGATGGCGTTGATCGCGAGGGTGGCGGCCGCCGGAAGACGACCGAGCAGGTACCCCGCGGTGCCGAACGCCAGGCCTCCGATGGACAGGAAGAACAGCCACACGGTGGGGTTGTTGAGGGTGCCTGAAGGAGGCCCGACCCACGCCCGCTGCACCTTGATCCGCTTCGGAGCGGTCTGCGAGGGTTCGTCCAACGGGGCCATGCGCGAACCATTCACGCGCGGCGGGACAATTGCAAGATGACGCAGACCCGCGAGCGCTCAGGCCGAGCGAGCCACAGCGGAAGACTCCTCCGCTTGGGCCTCCACTTCACGGACGGCGTTCGGGTGGCTCACGCCGTGCGCAAGAATCTGTTTCCAGCGGTAGTCGAGGCCAATGCCCACGGTGTTTTGCAGCGTGCTTCGAACCACCCACCCCGCGAGAGACTGAAAGCACGACACGCGCTCGCTGAGCGGCATCGGGTAGCGTAGGAGCGACACGGCGTACTCTTTGGTTTTGCTGATGGACGTCATGATCATGCCCATATCGACCTTCGGGGCAAACTCCTGCTGCATGCGATGGAACTCACCTCGCGCTTTGGCATCGAGGTGCATCCGTGTGACGGCCTCTTCATGGTCGCGGCGGAGAAACAGAGGCTCGTCGACGTAAGCGATGTCGCCTTGGAGCAGCAGATCGGAGAGCAGGTTGCGCTCTGCGCCGAAGAACACGTCGATCGGCATGGACTTGGCTACCATGTCGGACCGCATGATGCCGTAGAACTCGTAGATGTTGATCGTCCAGAGGACTCGCCAAAAGCGCTCGCTCACGCGTTCACCGCTGAGGCCGAGGTCTTGGTAGACGCCAATGAGCTTTCCATCGCCGTCGATTTGGAGTGACGGGCAGTGGGCGATCGAGAGGTTCGGGTCCGCTTCGATGCGCTCCATGCACGCTTCGAGGTAGCGTGGGTCCAGCGGATCGTCGTGCGCCGCCCACTTGAAGTAGGGCGCATCGCCCGGCTGGAACACGTAGTTGAAGTTGCCCGACACGCCGAGGTTCTCGGGCTGGCGGTGGTAGTCGACGCGAGCGTCTTTCGAGGCGAGCTCGGTGCAGATATCCCCGGTTGCGTCGGTCGAGCCGTTGTCGCTGATGAGGAGTCGGAAGTCGCCGTACGTTTGGCCGAGGATCGACTCGAGGGTTTCCCGGAGGTGGGTCGCCCCGTTGTAGACGGGCATGCCAATGACAAGCTTCGGTTTCACAATCGCCCTCAAAAAGTGAGGCTGCGCGAGCCTAGACCGCGCCTACCACCCTAATCACTACAGCTTAGCGAGCAGGATATGCCTTGCAAGACCGATCCAAAGCGGGCTGACCGTAGAGTGCACCCCCTCGGGTGAACCTGGCGTTCTCGCGGACGGGATGACGGCCGGAAGCGGCCGTTGAGGTACTTCAAACGATACCTAAGCGTGCCGCGAAAGCTCACGGGTTTCTACCGGTCGGGGGCCGGCTATGGCTGGCGGTCGTACACGAGCGCGTATTCGATCGGACCGGCTAGTTTTTCGCTCGTCATGGTGACCGTCATGACGAGTTGGCCGCGTTCGTTGAGGCTGTAGGTCGACTTTCGTTTGGCGTGCTCACCCGCGAAGAACTGCAGAATGGTGTCGGCTGCGAACTTGTACGAGAGCTTCGAGTCGCGGTTGTTGGGTGCGATGACGTCTCGCGGCTGGCCGCTCAGCGGGGCGATGGCCTCGTAGTCGTTCATGGTAATCGATAGGTTGTCGCCGGCGCGGGCAATGACCACGCGGGTGGGTCGCTTGCGGTGACTCGAGAGGCGGCTGTCGGCGACGCGCCTTCCAAGCCAGCCGAGGTTCGAGATGGCGGTTTCGACTGAGGCTTGGATCTTGGCTTCGTCCTCTGCCCATTTTCCGGCGTAGCGATAGGAGCCGGCCAGGAGCGTGACGGCCGGTGGGGTCTCAGGCGTCTCTGCCGCGGACGGTACGCTCGGCACGCACACGCAGAGCGCGGCCGCGAAAATCACTACACCGACGCGGGGACCTTGCATCGGCGAAGAACCTAGGGCTGCAGAGCGCGTCGGCCACTCTCCAAGACTCACGAATCGACGGGGGGGGCGTTGGCGGGTTGGGTTACGGAGGATGTCGTGTTTCGAGCCGGGCGCTTACGAACGAGTGATTGATGGGCTTACGAGCGAGCGCTCAGAGGCACCCTCGAAAGGCGGTGGTTTCCGCGCGTGGGGATGTGTGTCGGCGTACAAAGCCGTCTCAATGTCCTTGTGCAGTCGGAATGAATCTCGACGAACGCAGATTGTCGATAACAAGGGCTGCCGGTGAACGGCGGCCCGAAACCCCTGTCTTAGTCGAGGTTAGAATGATTGAAACGACGATGAATCCCCCTTCCTTTGCGCATGTTGCGCGTGCGCTCGCTGCTTGTTTTGCTTTTTCCTTCTTTCTGGGCGGCGTGGCCGAGCCTGCGGTCGCGCAGGACGAAGACCCGACCGCGGCTCAGGTGTCAGACTTCGAAATCATGGGACTCTACACGTGGGAAGAGGAAGCCATCCTCGCCGACGGCATGGAGTGGCAGGTCCAGTATGAGACTCAGATTTTCGGCGACGTCGTTGGCGGCAAGGGCACCATCCTGTTGGGCAACGGCACCGAGTTCAACATCGAGGGCCTGCGCAAGACGCAGGCTGGCAACTACATCCTGACGACGGACTGCATGAAGTCGTACATCGCAGAAGCCAACGGCATCGAGCCCGGCTGCCAGACGGTGAACATGATGCTCATCCCGGAAGGCGAGCCCTACCTCTTCGAGGGCGAGTTCATGGGCAACGTGGGCAACGTGCTTACCACCTTCGCACTCGAAGTGTATATCTACGAGTACTGAGGCGAGCCGCGGAAGGTGGCGCTGGCGCGCCGAGTGGTGGCACGAGGGCGTGACGGCTGCCGGACGATGGCTTCGCGGGCGCCTCCTGTAGCAAGAAGACCGCCGCGGAGAGTCGGACGGCCGCGCGTTCCACCGAGAGCGCGCGGCCGTTTTCCGTTTTTGGGTGCTGCCGAAGCAGCGTTGGCGTACGCGCCGTGGGCGCCAGAGCAGCGTGGGCGCCGAAGTAGCCCTGGCACGAACGCAGCACGTCCTGCCGAGCGGAAGCTCGCGCGAGGCTTTGCGGTGCTCCTCAGCCGCGATCGACGCCATTGGCGTAGATGGATGGTCATCGCGAACACAGGTGCTCCGCGGACGGAAGCGAACGAGTTGGCAACATCGTCCACCCGTTGACCGATGGGGGCAGTAGGCGGATCCGGGACTGTGGTTGGGTGCGGGGCGCGCGTCGGCCTTGGTCGAATCAAATGGGAAGTGCGCAGGTGGGTGAAGTCGTCAGTACGAAGGGGCTCCGCGGACTGAGCAAGCGGCGCCTGTTTCTCAACTTCAGCGCGCTGGTGGGGCGGGAGCATCGCGACTCGGCGCGCGTCATTGCGTACGTGGGAGAGATCGACCGGCGAAAGCTCTACCTCGAACATGCGTATCCTTCGATGTTCGCGTTCTGCACCGAAGGGTTTCGAATGTCGGAGTCCATGGCCTCGAAGCGTATCCGGACCGCCCGCGCGGCATGTCGTTTTCCTCATGTTTTGACGATGATCGGCCGTGGAGAGCTGCACATGAGCGGCGCCTACCAGCTCGCTCCTCACCTCTCGGACGATAATCACCGCGAGCTCCTCCGCCGCGCAAAGCATCGCACCATGCGAGACATTGAGCGTCTGATCGCTGAGTTCGACCCAAAGCCGGACGCACAGGCATCCGTGCGGGCGTTGCCGTCGAAGCGGCGGGGTGGTCTGGCGGCTGGCGGTTCGGGGGCTCGGACGGAAGCGAGTCGGGCGAATGGGACGGGCGCCTCGAGCGATCGAGGGGCCGAACAGGCGTCCGCTCGTGCGCTAAGCCAACGGCTCGGTGACGACGATGGCCACGCCATCGGCCGAAGGCTCAGTGAGGGCGATGGCCACGCCATCGGCCGAAGGCTCAGTGAGGGCGACGGTCCAGCCGTGAGGAACGAGGCCGCTGGACGCTCAGGTAGGCCGTCCGGTCGGGCAACGCCGCTTTCGCCCGGCCGGTATCGGCTGACCGTCACCATCGGCGAACAGAGCCGCGCAACGCTGGAGGAGCTCCGCGGGCTGCTCAGTCATCAGATTCCCGATGGCAACCTCTCGTCGATCGTCGAGCGTGCACTCGAGCTGCTCCTCGAAGAGACCCAAAAGAGAAAGGCTGCGCTCGTGAAAACTCCGCGCGGCGGCCCTGGTTCGAACACGAACGGGCGCCCTAAGCGGGGCATTCCGGCGAACGTTCGGAGAAAGGTCTACGAGCGCGACGGGGGCAAATGCGCTTTTCGCGATGCGGCAGGCCGGCGCTGCGGATCGAAATGGAAAGTCGAGTTTCATCACAAGGTACCGTACGCGAAAGGCGGCCGGCATACGGTCGACAACGTCGAACTCCGCTGTCGGGCCCACAACCAATACGAAGCCGAACTCGACTTCGGCAAGGACCTGATTGCGAAGCGCCGAGAACGCCCGCGCTAGCATTCACTGGGCGCCGGCATCTATCGAACGTCGTGCTCGTGGGCTGGTTCTTTGCAGTCTGTGGTGAGCCACTCATGACAGTCGCGCGGCGCGGCGCGGCCGCTGCTGTGGCGTTCTGCGATCTGATGCGTGCCCGGGCTTGAGGTAGACCAAGGATCGGGTGACCCCTCCCCGGCAACTCGCACGTCGGACTGTGAACCACACCCCAGGAGCAGGCCGCAAGCGAATAGGCTGGAAGCGAGCACCGCACGGGCAGCCGCGATGCGGGCGGCGCCGATGCGGGCGGCGCCGATGCTGGCAGCCGCGATGCGGGCGGCTCTGCGGTCACTCGTGGGGTTACTCGGGACGCCGCCGGGAGCCGTCCCATCGCGGCCCAGTCGAGTGGATCGGGGTGGGCCCAGTCTTCGGTTGGCGGAGGGTGGTGTCGGTTGATGCGAGGGAGTCATTCGGGCGAGGTCCTTCAGGTTCGTGGGGCGGGTTTGATGGGTCCGCGCGCTGCGGGGCTATTGCGTAGATGTGTCGCGAACTGACGCCTCCTGAGCGCATGGTTGTCACGCCGATCGGTATCGGGTTGGCTGGTGTGGAGAGGCTATGGGCAGAGCACCTCGAGGAGACCGGAGGCTTGGACTTCGGTTTGCTTGCCTAGGCCCGCGGTGACGAACACCTCGTGGATGCCATACTCTGACGGACGGAACTTGGTTCGGACGCCTGCCGCTTGTCCTTCTTGGATGTAGGGGATCAGTTCCATCGCGAGGGGTTCGCCGCCATCTTCAGGATTGCCGTCAACGACGGAGACGAAGAGCCCTTCCGTGTTCTCGTCGAAAGAGATGATGGTGGCCATGACCTCGACCTCGTCGCCGAGATGGATGGTGGAGCTGCTGAAGTGAACGTCATCGACGTCGAGTTCGCCGTCAGTGCAGAGTGAGTTCTCGTCTGCGTCGCTGCCGTCGTCCGTGTTGAACATGGCGACGCGAGCACCCGCAGGGAGCGAGATGTCCTCGGGGACGACGTAGAACAACTGCTTGTAGAAGCCTGTGTTGTTGGTGAATGAAGTGTCGATTTCCTTGGGCTCGACGTTGCCGTTGGGGTCTGGGACATCACCAACTCCGAGCAGGGTGACCCATTCGAGGGGGACGTCGACGATGCTGTTGAGCTGTTGCGTCGCGTTGGGGCCCACGAAATCGGGCCAAAGCTCGCGGTCGAGACCGTGGTCCTGAAGCTCTTCGAGGATGTTGCCGTCGGCGTCTTCTGCCCATGCAACGACCCAGAAGCTGTAGTAGCCACCACCGAGGCCGGTGGTGTCCCACGGGACGCTGGCCATCGCCCAGTTCGCGTAGTTGAGCGGGTTGGAATGCCCAGGGAGCGGATCGAGCTCGTCCTCTCCGAGGAGCACGCTGTCGCCGACCGGGCGGTAGCTCCAGCCGTCCATCTCTTGCACGTAGAAGCGGACCTTGACCTTGGTGTCGTCGTCCATCGGCAGCATGCTGTAGTTGTAAACACGAGCCTCGAGCACCATCTGCTGGCCTTCATCGGCCGTGGTGCGGTTCGGGCCGTCGAGCCCCAGCTCTGAGTAAGGGCGCACGAAGAAGCCGCGCATTCGGTAGAACGCGTCGTTCCACAGATACTCGTCGTCTTCGCTCGGCACGCGGAAGAGCATGCAGTTGAGCTTGTCTTGGTTGAGCTGGGCCGGAACGCAGTTCTTGGGCACCTCTTCACCGGTTCCGCCCCGAATCTTACCCGTCTTCAGCTCGTAGCGAACGGGGTTGTTGAGGGCGATGTCGATGTACTGGCGGTAGGGGCTCGTCGCCCAGAAGGAACCGACGCTGTTCGTCGGGTCGACGTCGACGGTGTACGCGACGGTCAGCGGACCCCACGCCGCCTGGTCGACTTCGTCGAGGATGTCTTCGAGGTCGTCACCGCTCCGCGTAGACCATTCCGGCAGGCCTTCGCTGAAGATGTAAGGCTTCATTCCGTAGGCGTACTGCGCCGGATCGGGAAGCGAACCGGGCTTCTCAATTTTTATGCCCTGTGACGAGCCGAGGGACGAGCTGCTGGTGTCGACACTGCCCCAGGCGTGGCTGCCGTTGTACTCAGCCTCGAACCCGGCGCTGAAACTCGACCCCACGGCCTCCGCCCACTTTGGACTGCCGACCGTGACCGAGGCCTTGGTGTGCCAGCTTGCGGTCTCGTTGGTCCCCGTGGTGCTGCCCTCCTCGGCACCGGCGCTCCAGCGGAGCTCGTACGTGCCGAGGGTACTGTCGGTCGCGAACCCTGGTACGTTGGTATTGGTCAAGAGCTGCATCGCCGGGCTGTCGTACTTCAGCTGGTCGGGGTGCCACGGGTAGGAGAGAAGGTTGTAGGGTTCGTGCACCGGCTGATACCACTCGAGCAGCTCTGCGCCCTTGAGCTCGCTGAAGGTCTGATCGGGCATACCGATCACCCAGAGGAGCGGGATCTCTTCCGACGGTGAGCACTCGGTCATACCCTCGGGGCAGGTGGTTTCGCCGATGACTGGGTAGACGTAGAACGTCTTTCGCTGGCCGGAGACGCCCACCAAGTCAGCGGCGCCGGTCTGTTGACTCAGGTCGAACCTCTGCGACTGGTACGTATTGTAGACGTCCTCGACGTTCTTTTCGTAGGCATAGCCACCGCCCGCTTCGAACTCCACGTTCGTGCTGCTGAACGGGGTTCCAATCATCTTCTTGCCGAAGAAAGTCCCGTACCCTGCGTGGGTGTCACTCGTCTTGGCGGTGTGAGACGACTGCGACTGCCCTTCTTCCGCCATACTGAACTGCGTGAAGAAGTCAGAGGGCACGGCGCTGAAGTTGAAGAGGACGCGCTCCGAGAACCCCCAGGGTTGAATGATGTCGACGTGCATCGGGGGTTTCCCGATGGTCACCCAGGGCTGCATGTGCTGGGGGACACGCAAGACCTCCGGAGCGCCGAGCTTGACGCTTCGGCCTTGAAAGTCCCCGGTGTAGAGGAAGTTGCGCGGAGTGCCGACGAACTTGAACGGTTCGTCGAGCAGGGTGAAGCCCGACGGGGGCCCTGCGAACGACCCAGCGCCCTTCTCGCTTCCCCAAAGACGATAGGGTTTCATATCGCTGCCAATACGAAAGAACTCGAGCGCGCCTCCAGAACTGTTCGTCTGGAAGATCGCCGCCACAACGAACCCGTCGAAGTCTTCGACGGTTGCACTCGCGCCCGGAAGCTCGCTGTATCGACCCGTGGCCAACCCTCGGAGTCGCCACCCGCCTTTGTTGGTCTGATACCGATGAAAGCGCATCGGCTTGTCGGAGGGGCCGTCGAACGTGACGTGCCACAGGAGGAGCTCTTTGCTCACGTAGTGATCCACCGCGAACACGACCGAATCCTGTCGATTCCAGAAGTCGATCGGTCCGCCGTCCGCCATGACGATGGCGTTCTGGCTCGAGGTCGAGTCCGACCGGTGGAGCTGGGTCGCGTTCATGTCCTCGTCGAACGCATAGATGAAGACGCTGTTGAGCGCGTGGTCGACGAACGTGACGAACAGGTCGTCCCCGGCGCCGACGTCGACGAAGTTCCCCGCAACGAGCGCAACCGACTGCATCTTGGTGTCGTCTCGGCGCATCCCGTTGTCGATCATGGGTCGCTTCACGACGTCGCCGAATGACTTTCCGGCGCACACCCCTTCAAACACCCGCCCACAGACGGTGACGATGACGATCCGGTTACTCGTCGTGTACGCCACGTCCATGTTGCCGTCGCCGTCGAAGTCGCCCGCGACGGCACGCCCCCACCCCGCGGCCTCGTTCTGGGAGCCGGTGGTCCGAATCGTTTCGAGCCCTGCCGACGGTTCGAGCACGTCGACTGCACCCGTGAGGAAGTAAGTTGGGGGCCTAGCGCTGTAGCTCGTGGCGACCGTGAAGACTTCGTCGTAGCCGTTGCCGTTGAAGTCGGCGGCCACGCTGCGCGTCAGGGTCCCACCGCTGCCGTAGTGGTGACTTCCGAGGTCCAATGCCCCGAGGACGGGCGCGGGATACTCGAGCGGTTCGCCGATCGTCATGCGGAGGTCGCCGCCGCAGTTGCTCCCCACGTTGGTTTTCGGGGCGAGGTTCACGATGACGTCGTGCGGAAGGTCGTATAGGCGCGCCGGGAAGCTCTCCAGGTTTTGCCCGATGGATGCGTAAGGGTCGCACGGCGCACGAAAGGTTCCGCCCGCCATGCGCTCCGTCGCGTAGTCGTCGTTGGTTTTCCACTGATCCATCTGCGCGAACGCCTCCACACCCGACTTTCGGTACATCTTCGGGTAGTAGAGGTCGTACATGAGGAAGAGGTCGTACTCCCCCTCGAGAGGATCGCTGACGTCGGTCAGATCGGGCTCCTCGGCCTCGGCTTTGGCGCTCGCTGAGAGGGCGAGCACGGCGACGGCGAGGAGCAGTGGGCTGATTGGAAAACGGAGTTTGGGTGCGCGAGGCATGGCGTGGATGCCGGACAAACCACGCCATCGGGGTCCCTATTCACGCCAGCGCTAAAATGTCACAAAGCAGAGTTAGGGTGCTTTAGGAACCCAGGGCCAGACCTCACTCTTCGTTGTCCAGGTCAGGGGTCGAGCACCGCTCCCGTGTTGCCCGCGCGCTCTCCGTCGTCCTGGCGCGATCTCCCGCCTCCCTTCTCGGCATCGCGCTCTCACACGCGCGCGCTCTCACAGCCTCGCTCCTTCATGCTCGCGCGGCGCTCTCTCGCCTTCGCTCCCTGATGCTCGCGCGCGCTCTCTCGCCCCGCGCTGTCACGCGCGCGACCCGCTCTCTTCCTCTCTCGTCCGCGCGCACCATTCCACGCCTCGACGGCTCAGCCCAAGACGGTCTTGCCGATGGCTCGGCCGCTGGCTTGGAGGGTGAGCGCTTCGTTGAGGCTGTCGGCGGAGAGGCTGTCGAAACGCTTGGCGGCGGTGTGCTGGAGAGTGCCGTCGTCGACCCGCCGGCTTACCTCGTCGAGGAGGTTGCTTTGCTCGATCATGTCGTCGGTTTGGAACAGGGGGCGAGCGAACATGAACTCCCAGTGAAAGGAAAGCGCCTTGCGCTTCATGAGGGAGATGTCGAGGGGCCCTGGGTCGTCGATGGCGCCGATCTTTCCGCCAGGCTTCAACATGTCGACGATGGCCTCGAAGTGGAGGTCGGTTTTGGTGAGCGACGCCGCTAGGTGGAGCTCGGACACGCCCAACGACTCGAGCTGCGGGGCCATGGGCTGATGGTGGTTGATGACGTGGTGGGCGCCCATGCTCTGGCACCAGGCGACGGTGTCCGGCCGGGATGCGGTGGCAACCACGGTGAGTCCCGTGAGGTGGCGGGCGAGCTGGATGAGGATCGAGCCGACTCCCCCTGCCCCGCCAACGGCCAGCAGCGTGCCCGTCGATTCTGAAGCACGCGGAATCGCAAAGCGGTCGAAGAGAAGCTCCCACGCCGTGATGCTGGTGAGGGGCAACGAAGCGGCTTCGGGAAAGCTCAGCGACTTCGGCTTTCGGCCGACGATCCGCTCGTCGACCAGGTGGGCATCGGCGAACGTTCCTCGTCGCGTCAGGTCGCCGGCGTAGAACACCTCGTCTCCCACGGAGAAGCGGGAAACGCTCCGACCTACTTCGCGAACCACACCCGCTGCGTCATAGCCGAGTATGCGCGGCGAGGCGTCTGAGGCCTGGGCGATGGCGTCGGGGCTCGCGCGCACCTTCGTGTCGACGGGGTTCACCGCGACGGCCATGACGTCGACCACGAGATCGTGTGCGCCTGGGGACTCCGGTTCGAGGTCGAACTCATCGACGTAGTTCTGAGCGTCGGCTGAGAACGGCGTGGCGAATCCAAATGCTTTCATGGGAGGACCTTCCAAGGCCAGGCGTCGGGCGTCAACTCACCTTGAAGTTGAACTCTTTTCGCAGAACCCCGGCGAAGATGAAGAGTGCCGCAGCGGTGACGACCGAGTAGAGGAGCCACATCGGCCAGGCGGTTTTCGATTGAAGGACGGAGGCGGCAAGCATGAAAGCGGCGCTGACGACGATGAAGAGGCCGCTGACGAGGGCGTTTGCGCTGCCGCCAGCGTGAGGAAAACGCTCGTAGCACTTGGCGTAGCCGTTGGGCCAGATCGTCGCCATCAGGAAGTAGATGATGCCCGCAGGGACGGCGAGCGCGCTGACGTTGAAGACACCGCGAAGGTCGAGAACGAGCATGAGCGCACTGATGAGGAAGCCCGTGCCTGCAGCCGTGGTGATCACACGGATGACCCGGACTCGGGTACTCACGAAGCGGTTGAAGAAGTTGCCCGTAAGCCACAGCGCGCCGAGTGCAGCCTGGATGTGGCCATAGAAGACCGCGTCATGCCCGAGCTCGTGCTGGATGTAGAAAGGCGCCAGGCATTCGAAGCCGTACATGACCGAAGCCAGGCACGCCATGCCGATGGCCGTGAATAGGTAGACGGAGTCCCGCACCATGGAGCCGTACACGGCGAAGGCCCGTGGGAACTCGCTTACGGCCCGGGTCTTTCGCGTGTCTGGCAGAACGAAGAGGCAGAGCGCGACGACTACGGCACCCCACCCTGCAAGCACCCAGAAGCTGGCCGTCCAGCCGAACCACGACTGCAGATAGCCGCCGAGCACTGGCGACAAGATGGGCCCGGTAGCCCACGCGATGGTCATCCAGTTGGTGGCTTTGTGCCGGTCGGCGCCCTCGTAGCAGTCGGCTACGATGGCGCGGCCGCCCACCGCCGAGCACGCCCCAAAAATCCCCTGGACGCCTCGCAGGGCCACCACCACCCAGAGCGGCGGCGCGAGCGCGATGCCGACCGATGCTGCGACGAACACCAGCGTGCAGAAGAGCGTCGGCCATCGGCGGCCGAGCGTGTCGGTTAGGGGGCCGGCAATGATCTGGCCCGCGCCGTAGAACGCCATGTAGACGAGGAGCGTCGCCTGTACGTCGAGCTCGGTGGCATGGAAGTAGTCGACCATGGCTGGGAGCGATGGGACGTAGATGTCGGTGGCGGCGCCGGCGAGCGGGACCAGAACCAACATCGATACGAAGGCGCGTCGGCGTTCGCCGTCAGTCAGAGGGACGCGGGGGTCGGCCATGGCGAGGATGAGGGTAGAGGGTCGACTGGAGGTTTCAAAGCGCGGTGTGGAAGAACTGGAAACCGAGCGTTCGACTTCCCATGCCAAGTCGCCCGAGTGAGCGACAAGAAGCGAGGCCACGGTTGCGCGTGGCGAGGCGCGCGAAAGCGACCGAGGTCACGCTAGGAGAAACGGATGGGCGCAACCCACGTGGACGTCGCCCACGCGGCGATCAGCATGAGCGCAAAGGTGGCGAGCACCATGGCCGTGGCGACCCCCCGATCAAGCTCACCCATCTCCATGCCGCCCATCGCGGCATCCTGGTCTCCCATCTCCATCCCGCCCATCTCCATGCCGCCCATCTCCATGCCGCCCATCGCCATACCGCCCATCTCCATGCCGCCCATCGCGGCATCCTGGTCTCCCATCTCCATGCCGCCCATCGCCATGCCGCCCATCGCCATGCCGCCCATCGCCATGCCGCCGGTCGCGGCATGGCGCATGCCCGTTTCAGTGCGGCCCGTCTCCGCACGGTGGTCGCCCCGGTCCATATGAGGAGTGGGCTCGCTGGAGTCTGCGGGCGGTCCATCGACCGCAGCCACAGCGGCTGTGGCCACCCCTTGGGCTTGGGTCATGGCTGAACCATGGCTGGCCTCGCTTGGGTCGGTTCCCGGCTCGGGGAGCGTCATGCATCCGTGCTTGAGGTGCTTGCGCACCATCCAAGAGTTGATCGGGTACGCCGTCAAACCACCCGCGATCGCCGCCATGCCCATGGCCCACCAAAAGGCCGGCTCGGTGGGCTTCCGCGCCTCCGGGATGTAGTGCATGAGAATGACCATGGCGGGGATCATGCCCACCATGACCATGTTCATGGAGACGGTCTCGGCGAAAAAGGTCTTTCGCACTGCGAGGCCGTAGTTCCCGTCGTACATCGAACGCATCATGAGCGCTTGAAAAACCAGCAGTCCGACCGCGAACGCGGCGAGGTACTCGATCGTGACATCCCACCCGTTGGGCAGCTCGAAGAACGACACGACGATCGCCGCAAGCACGATGCCCGTGGCGTCACCGGCCAAACAGTGCATCTCGGAGTTGACCGACTGTTTCCAGTGGGCCTTCGTGAACGCGTCGTGCATCCCCGGGCCCGGGCTTCGGCACGCGAGGAGGTAAACGAATAGCCCCACCGGACCGGTGTAGAAAACCACCAACACCCAGGCGAGCTTCTGCACCCAACTCACCGGGGTATTGGTGACGGCATCCACAACCACGAAGGCCAACGAGCCGGCTGTGAGCACGAACCAAAGAATCAGCACGCCGTCGAGCACGACGCGATAGTGCGGGAAGGTCGAGCGGCCTGCAACGATCGTTGGATTGCGCGACGAACTCGGTCGAGCGCGTGGTTGTTGCGACCCCACACGTCGTTCAGGTTCATTGCCCCTCCATGCGGAACAAGTGATACCCTCCGCGGTTCGATGGTGTGGCCGCAGATCCGAACCGTGCTGATCTGGTTGCACGTGATGGCGGTGCTGCTCCTGTCGCTGCCGGGGCCTGGGCGAATGCTTCGGAAGGAAGTGTGGGAGAGCGAGATCGGGCAGCGCGACCTCGCGATGTGGGCTGACCGCCTTTCGTGGCTTGGGTACGAGACGAAGGACCAGTTCGAGGAAGACCTCTGGGTCGTCGCGGAGGGCTACGCCAACGCGAACCGCGTGGTGACCGGGCCCTTCCGACTCTATCAACGGCTTGCGGGCGTGCGCCAAGGATGGGCCATGTTCGCCAGTCCGCAGCAGTATCCCGTCGAGCTCCACATCGACGTTCGCGAGGACGGGAAATGGGAGCCGCTCTATCGCCCGCTGTCGGACGAGCACGATTTTTGGGCGCTGCAGCTCCGGCATCATCGAACACGCAAAATGGTTGGGCGGCTCGCTCGCGGCTTTCGCCCAGAGCGCTACGGCGGCTTTGCGCGACTGCTCGCCGAGAACGTGGCCCTCGAGTACCCGGACGCCCGACGCATCCGAATCAGGCTCTACCGCTACAGGACGCTCCCGCCCGAACAGATCCGCGACGGAATGGAACCGGAGGGCAAGTACGAGCACACCCGCTCCTTCAACCCGAGGAGGCTGCGATGAGCGCTTGGGCAGCCCGCTCCTTCAACCCGAGGAGGCTGCGATGAGCGCTTGGGCGGAGAGAATGCGCAGCCGCTGGATGTTCTGGGTGACCCTGTTCGACCGCAAGGAGCAGGGGACGACTTGGGCACTCTATCGAATCGGCGTGGCGGCGTGCGTCCTCTTGAGCCTCGGACTGATCGGCTCCGCGGACATGCTGGACGTGCTTTGGGTAACCAAAGAGCACGGGGGTTACCTGGGCCTCGGAGAGGTCCCCGTGCTGTGGTTCACGCTGGGACCGGCCACGGTGGAGACCGTCCACGCGGTGTACGCCGTGGCCATGGTGGGCGCCATCGGGCTGCTGCTCGGCGTCGGCGGGCGCGTGGTCACGTTCATCACGCTGCAGGCCTACCTCGCGTTGACGCGCTTGAACTACGACACGGTAGGCGGCCACGACGCGCTGATCTGCAATGCGCTGTGGCTGCTGGTGCTCTGCGACGGATCGAAGACGCTCTCGCTCTCTTGTTTTTCGAGGACGGGCAACTTGACCCGCAGCGTGCAGATCTCGGCGTGGGCACGATACCTCGCCGTGTTTCAGCTGGTGGTGGTGTACACCTGGACCGGGCTCCAGAAGGTGAGCCCGACCTGGTCGATCGATGGAGACTTCAGCGCGCTCTACTACGTGTTTTTGGATCCGACGTGGCGCCGCTACGACCTCGACTGGACGGCGTACGTGTTTCCACTCACGCAGCTGGCCACCATCGTGACGTGGCTCTTCGAGGTGTTCGCATGGCTGCTCTTGCCCTTCTTTTACTACCGCTACACGCGCGACCGGCCCGGACGCCTGCGCGCCGCCTTCAACCGGTGGGACCTTCGCATCCCCTTCGCGCTCACCGGGCTGGGTCTGCACATGGGGATCGCCCTCCTGCTCAACGTCGGGGCGTTCTCTTGGATCACGCTCTCCTATTACGTGTGCCTGTGGACGCCCGACGAGGTGGAGGGCTTCTTCCGCGGCGTCGTTTCAGGGTTCCAAGGAGCCTCGGCTCGACCGCGCGGCGAGCTCGAGTCCGCTTGACGCCAGCTGGCGCTGCGCGTGGGGCTGCGGCGAAAGCGGCGATGCCCCGCCCAATGCCGCCTCCCGGCGCTCGCCTCCCGACGCTCGCCTCCCGCCATTCACCTCCCGCTCTCCACGGTCCGGCCGTCCGCCGCTCGCCTCCTGCGGTTCGCGTCGCTGCTACTCGGAGAGGTCGAACTCGACCGTGCGGCGCTGCCCCTCTCGCAGCCTCACGACCTTGGTCGAGCTGGGCTTTCCCTGGCCTGCGGCGACACGGTAGCGACCCGGCGGGAGCGCAAGCCCTTCGAGCGGAGCGGCTCCGCGGCGCTTGCCGTTGACCCAAACTTCTCCCCAGGGAAACACGACGACCGAGAGCCGGGCAGACTTGGCCACTGCCGCCGGTTGCGGGTCCTTCGGCTCGGGAGACGCCGCGCGCTCCGTTGGGGCGTCGGTACCGGTTGCCGAGCTACCATCGGAGGGCGGCTCGACGGGCGGCTGACCTTCCTCACCCCCGTTGCTTTGGGGCGCCACGAGGCCGGCCGCCGCGTCGGCGGCTTCCGAAGGGCCTGCGGCCGAGGGCTCGCCTGCAGCCGCCGTCGCGGCTTCGGCCGCCTCCGCTGGTGCTGCGGGCTCCGCGACCTCCGATTCGCCTAGCCCCCGCAACCCAAACCAAAGCGCAAGAACGCCGACGATCGCAATCGCGGCGATCGGTCCGACGCGCGAGCCGCGCTTCGGCGCCGCCGCCTCACCCGCGGCATCCTGCGACGGAGTCGGAGCGGTGGCGCCCATCTCATCTACCGCGGAGGCGCCGGACACGGGCGCCACACCGCTTCCATCACGAGAACGGGACCCCTTGCTCGGCGTGGTCGGACTGCTTCCGCTCGTGGGCTCCCCGGGCGAGGCCGAGTTTCGCGCCGTGCGGAGCGAGAGCGCGATCTTACCGAAGTCTCGGCGCGTCTTCGGTGAGGGCACGAACGGATCGAGCATCTCGAGGAGAGCAGACGCCGACTCCGGCCGCGCGTCGCGATCCGGCTCGAGCAGCCGCTCCACGACCTCCGCCAACCCAGGCGGCGTATCGGCAGCCACCTGGAGAAGGTCGGGACGGTCCCCATTGAGAATGAGCATGATGGTGGCCGGGTCGTGCTCGCCCTGAAACGGACGGTGCCCCGCCAGCGACTCGTACAGCACCACGCCAAGCGCAAAGAGATCGGACCGTCCGTCGAGCGGCTCAGACCGAAGCTGCTCGGGCGACATGTAGGGGACCTTTCCCTTCACCGCACTCTGCTGCCGCGCGGTCCCCGTGATCGCCTTGGCTACCCCGAAGTCGGTCAAGAGAATCTCCCCACGCTGGCTGACCAGCACGTTGGAGGGCGAAATGTCTCGATGCACGATGGCGTTGTCGCCAGGGCCATCCGAAGAACCGTCCCGCCTCGGGTCGTGCGCGTGCTCGAGCGCGGCCGCCAGGTCGTGTCCCACCAGCGCGACGTAGTCTGCGGAGACCCGCCGGCCTGGCTGCGAATCGAGAAGCGTTGCGAGATCGGTTCCGTCGACGAGCTCGAGCGCCATGTAGGTCACGCCCTCGATCTCGCCGAAATCGATGACGCCGACCAGGTTGCTGTGCCTCAGCTTCGCAGCGAGCCGCGCCTCACGCTCGAAGAGCGCGAGGAAGTCTTCGCGTTCTCGAAAGAACGGAAGAACCAACTTGAGGCAGACGCGCTGCTGGAAGCCACCGGGGCCGCTTCGAATCGCTTCGAACGTTTCCGCCATGCCGCCAACCCCAAGACGACGGACCAGTGTGTAAGGCCCGAATGTCTGCCCCTTGAGGTCTCCAGACGACCTATCGAAGCCAACTTTGTCCATGGGTGATCGGGTGTCGAGAGCCGGCGAGACCTCGAACGAGCACCGAGTGTAGGCCGAAACCAGGCCGAAGAGTAGGTTCCGCATGCCTACCCAAACGGCGGAACTCCGCGGAAACGGCTAAGAAATCAGTTGGCGAGAGTCATCACCAGGTCGATCTTGACGAAACTCCCCGCGTCGTAGCGCAACCCCGCGAAGTCGAACTCGATCTGCGTCAAGTCGTAGCCGATGCGGACACGTCACCGCAACGTTGCCCGCATGGAGGTGCACGCAGCGCGCCAACGGAAAAGGCCTTCGTTTCGAGGGCGGCCGCCAGAGCACCACCCAAAAAGGACGACCTGCGTCGCCGAAATGCGTCACCGAGACGTCGAAACGGCGGGTGCAGGAAGCCTATTGTCGACGACGACGACGGAACTCGTTGGCATCGATCGCGAGGGTCGACATGCGGCTGATCAAACCCGTCCGAGGCAGTGACAGCACGCGAGCCGCGCGGGCCACAAACCCTTCGCACGCCGCAAGCGTCTCCTCGATGATGGCTCGCTCGGCGTCTTCGAGATCGGTTCGCCGGGTCGCGATCTGTTCCCAGCGCGTGACGAGGTCGCCACCTTGAATGGCGTCGGGTTCGCGCGCGGGCTGCGGCGTCGGGCTCGTGGTCGAGACGTCGAGATGCTTCGCGTCGATGATCGGTTCGTCAGACGCACTGGCATGCGCGCGACTCCGCGCGCGCTCGAGCACCGACTCCAGCTCTCGGATGTTGCCATGCCACGGGAGATCGGGTGACGTCAGCAGGTCGAGCGCTTCCGGCGAGAGCTCCCAAGCGGCCTGGCCTTCGGCCTGCTTGAGGTACATCTCGGCGATGGTCGGAATGTCTTCTCTGCGTTCGCGCAGGGGCGGCAACACGATCGGCACGGTCGCAAGCCGGTAGTAGAGGTCTTGGCGAAACTGCTTGTCGGCAATGGCCTGCTGCACATCCCCGTTGGTCACGGAGATGAGTCGAATCTTCGAGGTTTTGGGTTCGCGCCCCTGGTAGCCGAGAGGCCGGTAGAGGCCAAACTGAGTGAAGTCGAGCAGCAGCTGCTGCGCGTGCGGCGGCAGGTTGAGAACCTCGTCGAGGATCAGCGTGCCCCCGTTGGCGTACTCGACGAGCCCCTTGCGCTTCGACACGGCGCCAGAGAACGCTCCGCGCTCGTGACCAAAGAGCTCCGAGGTAATGGTGTTGAGGTCGTCGGCCATCCCGAGGGTGGCTCGAACGATGGGCTCTTGGTGGCTGGCTCGCGCAAACGCGGTGGCCAGCTGCGTTTTGCCGGTGCCCGACTCTCCCAAAATCATGATCGACGCGCCACTGCTCAAGGCGGCCTGCAGGTCGTCTCGAATGGCGACCATGCTCGTCGGTGCAAGGAGCTGCTCGAGGTCGAAGTAGTGGTCGTGGCGGTCGGTTGCACGCTCGACCCGAAGGTCTTCGCGGGTGCGCTCGATGCGCGTTTGCTGGTCGATGATGCCACCGAGCAGCGAGCCGACGGCCTCGATGAACTCCCGCGTCTCGAGCTCGGCGCCTTGGCTTCCCGGAAACTCGAGATACATCGCGCCCAAGAACTCGCGCGCTTTCTCCTTCGGCCGTGGGTCGGACCACAGGGGAACGCTCACGAACGAACCGGTTTCCCCGTAGGGAACCGGGCCGGCCAGCGTTTCTCGGTTGGCCTGCACGCGGGCGAGGACTTCGGTGACGTGCTGCGCCAGCACCGCCGGTGAAACGCCCTGGAAGCTCGCCGTGCGCGACCGGTGTACCGGCCCCCGACCTTTAGTTTCGAGGGTGCTCCACGCGGAGCTGGCGCCGAGCTGCACGCAGAGCGCTTCGAGGGCCTCCTCGATGAACCCTCCACTTCGAAGGCCTGTGACCACGGCGTGAATGATCTCGGGCATCCGAGGCCAAGGCCCCTGATCCGGAACGTCCGACACGCTGTTCGAATAACACACCTGTTCGGAGCTGTCGTGCATCACTTCTCGCTGACCGACGCGGGCGCCTCGAGACAACGAACCCTGACGACGAGCTCTGCCGATGTCTTCGCACCGAGCTTACGCATCGCAGATCGCAGAAGCGCCGATACCCGGGTCGGGCTGATACCCATGTGGTGACTAGTGAGCTTCCCGCTCTCCCCTCGGGCCGCTCGAAGGGCCACCTCGCGCTCCCGGGCCGTGAGCGCGCGGGGGTCGACCATCCCGGGCCCGTTCGGACGCGCGAGATAAAGTCGGCGACCGTCCACGTCGAAACAGTCGACGCGTGACCAACGCCCATCGACCATCCCCTCCATGACATCCGGGGCGCTCGCTCCGACGTAGGCACGCTGACGCTGCGACCGATCCGCAAGCACAGCCGCGTCCCGGAGAGGTGCCGGCGTAGGCGACGACGGCTCGGCGGGCGCGGCCAGCACTTCGGCGGCGAGCTCCTGAGGCAGCGCGGTGAGCGGGATCATGCGCTCGTGATTCGCCAACCCGAGGCCTCGGCGCAGCCGGTCTGCGGCCGCGATGTGAGACACGACACTTTGCCAGCGTCGCGCAGCGAACAAACTGATACGGATGCGTTCGCGAGTCGGAACGAGGATGACGACCCCGTGGAGGTCCGCATCGAGCGCGACGAGCGCCAATACGTCTTGGCTCCCCACCTGACGAAGCACGCGATCGTGAAGTCCCGGTTCCTGCTTCCGGCATGCGGACAGGGCGATGGCTCGGCCGACCCAAGGCGAATTGCCTGCCGCGTCGAGTGGTAGCTGCAGGGATCGCAAACCCCGAGCGAACCGCAGGCTGAGGTCCTGCGACGCTGCGCCGTGCGCGATCACGCGAGACACGAGGGGCTCGCCGCTTCGGGTGCGGCCCGCAACCACGGCGCCGACGCAGCCGAGGCCCTGGTCGAACACCTCTTCGCCACTCTCGAGGAGTTGGCCAAGCCACTGGCAGGTCGGTCGGTTCAAGTCGTAGGCCGCGTCGACGACCCGAATGCTGACTTCACGGGAAGGGTTCATGCATCGATCCCTGAGCAGGACCCGTGCCACCCGATAAACCCATAGATTTCGGGGCGAGAGAGCGTGGAAAATTGGAAACTGAGGGACCGCGGTCGGTCGAAAAATGACGTGCTTCGTCGTTTTTGAGGATCCGCCCGGCGGTTGGCTCCCAGTTTTCTGGGCTTCACGGCTTGGCACGGTGCGTGCACAGACCAGCTTCCGTCGCGCCAACAGGCGACTCAGGAGGTCATCGAGCCATGTATCGTCACGAAGAAATCCAACACATCATCGAGAAGGCCAAGAACCAGCGGGCCGAGTACATCGGGGCCGCACTCAAGCCCGCCGTCCTGCCGATTGCCCTCGTGGCAACCTTGGCGCTCGTCGCCGCGCAGTTCAGTGGCTCGGACAGCGAGGAGAGCGCGAGACTCGAAACCACGGTCGCCGTTTCGCACGTCGTCGCTTGAGCGTCGCGAGCCACTCGAACCGTGGAGCCGTCGCCCAAGTGTCGGCCACTTCGAGAGTGCGGAGGGAGCGCAGGGAAGCGTTGCCCACAACCACGGTACGGGATCGGCACGAGCTAGAACGTGCCGCGCAACGAGAGCGCGCCTTGACTCCGAGCGACAACCACCGACGGGAGAATGTCGGCGCGACGGTCGGGGCGGTCTCGACGAAACAAGTACACTAGCGGCACGGTGAGAAGCGGGGCGGCTGTGGCGCCCAGAAGAATGGCACGGTCGGTGTCGCGTTCGCGATTGACGCAGGGGGCGGGGTCGGGGCCGTTGATGGAGCAAGGCGTGGGTGGTTTCGGCGACGCCGTCACCGCAGACACGATGGAGCCCACGGCGGCAGCGACGCCAAGCCCGCCGTGGAGCCACGCCCACCAAGGTGTTTTGCTTTGGTACGGGAGAACGAGCGGCATGGCCGCGACGAGCAGGCCTCCGCCTGCGGCTCCGGTCGTAGTCACGCCGGTGCCCAACCTCAGCCAGCGGTCCTGTCTGGACAAGTTGCTCGGTTGCTCAAGCCAGGACTCCCCGGCCGTCCGCCTTCCGATGAGAAGCCCGTAGCCTGCGAGAAGCGACGTAGTTCCTGCAGCAGCGAGAGTGACGCCGGCGACAAACTGCCCCCGAGGCGGACGAATGCGCCTCGGCTTGCTCTCGGCGACTCTTCCTCGGGAGGACCGCGTGAGCAGGGGTTGCCCGGTGCGGCAGTCGAGGGAAGCCACCGGTTCTACCGCAAAGTCTCGGCACTCCCCGGCCACGAGAGCGGCGGCGGCCTGGGTCAGGGTCCCCGGGTCCGTGGAACCCCCGTCGGCCGGCACTCGCACGAACGTCCGGTCGGCGCCCGTTCCGCGAAGGAGCGATAGCGTCAGGGCTTCACCGTCCGACGAGCGCGACGCAATCACGACCCCGCTCGCAGGGAGCGTGCTCATGAATTGACGTGCGTCGCGCGCAAGCCGGGCCTGTGACGGCTCCTCGGTGTAGGTCAAATGCAGCACGGGCGCGGTGCGGACTGCACGATCGAACGCGTCGAAGACGAAGAGGCTCGTCGCCCCACGAGTTACGTCGATCTCGTGGACCCGGCCGGGGGTGTCCTCTTCGCACTCGACCTGAACCGCGTACGGGCCGGGGTATAGCCCCTCGACCTCGAGGGGCGTTCGCCCTTGGAGCGACCCGTTGACCCGCACCGCACAACCGGACGGGTCGCTTTCGACGAGGATGGACCGATCGTGCGGTTCGTCCTTTGCTGCCTGATAGCGATCGACGACCTGCGGCGGATGCATGCGCCACGTTGGCTCCACGGAGGTCTGCAACCGCACACACTCGCTGGCCTGAGCGTCCGCTCCGGCTTCATCGCCGACGGCCAGCTTCGCGCGAACCAAGTAAAGGCACGTGTCGACCACCTGTGTGGACCGCGCGGAGTCCCGACCGAGCGCGGCAATGGAGGCGCGGGCAAACGCGTTGGCTGCTTCGAGGCGAACCAACGCGTCCTCCTCGTTGCCCTTCGCGAGAGAGCGAAGCGCCCCACCCGCCTCGCTCGACCACGCCTCGATCGCCTCATCCGTCAGCACGGTGGGCGACGCCGAGCCGCGCGCTTCGAAGGCCGCGACAGCGCCTGCTTCCTGCCACACCGCAACGCCTTGGCGCCGCAGGCCACGAGACACGTCGCGGACGGCTTGTGGCATCCACGTGACGTCGTCATCAACCGTCACGGGAAGAACGAGCAGCGCATCGGACTGGGCCCAAGCCGTCGCCACGCTGAGCAGCCAAGCGACCACCACCGCTGCCACCATTCGCATCCGGAGTACTATCTGTGCTTTGGTGGTGTAACGCAACCGTGTGGAATCCGAGTGTCGTTGCGGCCGGGGCCGCGTCTACGGGTCGACACGCAGCTGATCGCGAACCCCCCCGGCCACCAGTTTCCGCCGCCGCTCTCGCCGACCGAGTTTCTGAACTCGTTTCCAAATCCGACGGGAACCGCGTCGATGTGACGTAGACCTCACCGACTGCAAGTCCGCCGCGCGTCGACAGGTTGCACCTCGCATCTTGCGGTCGTGCCAAGAGCTGACGCAACAGGGCTGCTCCCTGGCCGAGGAAGAGACACCGTCGGGTTGCCGTCGTGTGACCGCGAGTATCCCGAAGGCGTTCAGGGCGATTTGTGATAGCGGAGCTCTGGCTTGAGTATCGAGGGTGATGATGCCGCGCGGCATGTTGTTTGTTGCTTGCGTCGGCTTCGCGGTGTCGCGGGCGCCGGCTACTTCTTCTTGTGGGTTGAAAAGCGGCGGAGGCACCAGAACACGAAGCCTAGGGCGGCGCCTCCCCAGGCAAGGGCTTGCCAGAGCACCGCGCTCACGCTGACGTCTGGCCATGCGGCCACGAAGAAGAACGTGGGGATCGCGTATCCGAAGAGGAGGATGACGGCGCCAGCGATATAGTCGCTGCCGGTCAGAGGTTTGTTCGGGTCGCGTCGCGGTCGTTTTGCGCCGAAGCGATCGCTCACAGCGCGAGAGTAGCAGAGTCGGGGCGTTGCAATCGACTGCGCCAGCGGTGAGGCCGAGCTGAGCCCGTCGCCGTCCACCGCGCGGGACTTGCCGTCGGGTCGAGTGGTTCTCGGCGATACTCGAGCGGTTTTGGCGCCCTGGACCGATGGCCAAGCGGAGGCTGCGGCTGTACCTCGAGTTTGCTATCGGGCGCCGCCTGTTCGAACAGGCGGTCGGCGCAGTGGGGGTGCAGCGAGTGAATTCGGCGGCAGGCGCGGAGGCGCCCGCGATGCACGACTGGGGAGAAGCATGCTAAGGGCGTGAGGGTTCTGACATCGGCGTTTGTGCCGGAAGAAAGCGGGGATATTCATGCTTCGACCCATCCTTCAGTCTGTGGCCGTACTGGCACTCGTCTCGGCGCT
The DNA here is from genome assembly GCA_039177115.1 of Myxococcota bacterium. GTDB lineage: Bacteria > Myxococcota_A > Polyangia > Polyangiales > Houyiibacteriaceae > SG8-38. The sequence goes on along the minus strand of JBCDFZ010000037.1, from coordinate 2,705 downwards.
CGGCTGCGCCGCCGCGCAGCAGCGCTCTACGCTCGACACCGAGCGCAACCTCGCAGCGGCGGGGTTCGAGATGCGTCTTGCGGATAGCTCCGCGAAGCTCACGCAGCTTCAAACGCTGCCGCAGCATGAGATTCTGCCGCGCACCAGTAACGGGCAGACGTACTTCATGTGGGCCGACGCGACCGACTGTAAGTGCCTCTACGTAGGGAACCAGAGCGCCTACCAAGAGTACGCCAAGCTCACGCAGCAAGAAGAGGTGGCGCAGGAACGAATGGAGGCCGCCGAGGCCTGGGACGACGCGTCGTGGGGTCCGTGGGTTGGCGCTTGGGGCGCCTGGGGCCCGTACTGGTAAGGCTGAAGGCAGCATGACCATCGAGACCGACAGCCGGGCCGCCCTCCATGAGCTGATCGCGCTTCTTCAGGAGATCGACCAGCGCTGGAGCAGCGAAGAGTGGAACCTCGCTACGGAAGCCGACATCGTGGGGTCGCACCGCGCGCTGATGCACATCCTCGAAGCGAGTTTGGTGGGGTTCTTCGAACAGGACGCCGCGCATCCGGACCTTCGGCGCATCACGACTCTGAGTCGCAAGCTGACGGGTGACAACCCGGACGCGATTTACTTCGACGCCCCGGTGTCGGCCGAGCACAGCTACGTGATCCACGGCGAGACCAAGGGGGCGTCGTACTTCTCGGTCGCGGTCGAGGAAGGGACGGCCGAGGGCAAGATGGCGAGCCGGACCGCCGGCACCATCAACGACAGCGACCTCGACATCGACAGCAACGGCAACTTCACGCTCTACCTCGGCGGGGAGCCGCGTGAGCGGAACTGGATGGCGCTGACGCCCGAGTCGTCGCGCCTCACCACGCGACACTACTTCGAACAGAAAGACCCGGCGCAGCTCGATCCCGCGCTCGAGCCCTACATGCGGATCGAGTGCCTCAACGGTGGAGGCGCGCCGCCGCCGCCGGACGACGCGCGAGTGGCCGCCGGGATACGGCGCGTCGCCAACGTGGTTCGAAGCCGGACGCTCGAGATGCCGCCACTCGCCAACAGTGAGCCTCCGGCGTTCGTGTCGTTGATGCCCAACGAGTTCCCGGCACCGGTGCGCCCTGGCGACTACGGCTTCGCCGCGTACGACGCGCACTACAGCCTCGCGCCGTTCTACTTCGAAGAGGGGCAGGCGCTGGTGATCAAGGGGCGGTGGCCGACTTGCCGGTTTGCCAACGTCTGTCTCTGGAACCGCTTCCAGCAGACGTTCGACTATCAGAACCGACAGATTTCACTCAACCGCGCGCAGACCGTGCTCGAAGACGACGGGAGCTTTCGGCTCGTGTTGTCCCACGAAGACCCGGGTGTGCCCAACTGGATCGACACCGAAGGGAATCTGTTTGGGATCGTGTTCTGGCGGTTCTTCATGGTGGACGGCGACGTCGAGACGCCGGAGGCGGAGGTGGTGGAGCTGTCCGCTCTTCGCGGGTAGCTGCGACGGGCTCGTGCGGTCGCCCGCGACGGGCGGCGTGGTGACTGGGATGACCCGCCCCGAGGCCACCTAGGCCACATCGGCGCGCGCGAGCCAGCGGGGACCGAACAAAGCGGGCTCAGTAGAAGCCGCCGCGTGCGCGGTCCTCAGGGCTGGGCCACGCCGAAGCGCTCGGCGTAGAAGCTCAGCGCTTCGCGGCGTTCGTTGGGGTCGATGCCGAGGTCTTCGAGGCGGTAGTCGACCAGGCCGTGCTTGCCCTTTGGGTTTTCGGCGAGGAAGCGGTCGATGCGATGGTCGGTCTCGGGCGTGTAGGTGCTCCCGCCGCGTTCGAGGATCTGGCGAACGGTGCCCTTCATGTCGGCCATGAAGTCGTTGAAGTGCACGTCGAGCACCTGGTCGTCCGGAAGAAAGTGGCGGTCGGCGACGCTTGCGCGGAGGAAGTCCTCGGTGCGTGCGGACCAGTAGCGGGCCACTTCGCGGGTATCGACGCCTCGCTGCTGCAGCCGCGAGCCGTAGGCGATCATGACGGTGAGCGATGCGGTGATGCGGACCGGGTCGCGATGGGTTTGGACGAAGGTGGCGTCGGGGAACTCCGCGGCGAGCGAACCGAGGTTCATGAGGTGCTCCGGGGTCTTCATGAGCCAGCGGTCTTTGCGCTCGAGGAACTGGAGGGCCTTCATGCAGCGCTTGAGGTAGGCGTATGAGGGGCGGCGGTCGGCGCGCTTGTACCACGCGCCGTAGCTCGGAACTTGCCAGCTGCTTTCGAAGAGCACGCTGGTGAACGCCATGGCGAGCAGCTGGATCTCTTCGTGGGGCCCTTCCACCGTGAACTCGTGCATGGCGCTGAAGAGCGGCATGATGCCCTCGAGGAACTGAAGCGACTTGGCGCCGCGGGCGATTCGTGGGTCGCGGCCGTCGCGGCCCGGCTTCTCGTCGGGGTTGGGGAACGGCTCGAGGGTTTCCCAGTAGGGCATCCACCGAAGCGACGGGTCCTGCGAGAGGAGGTTGAAGAGGTGCGTGGTCCCGGTGCGCGGTAGGCCTGCCACGACGATGGGGCGGACGATCTGCTCGTCGTCGATCTCGGGGTGTTGGCGGTAGAGCGCTTCGAGGCGGAGACGGCTGACGAGCAGCTGCACCATGAAGTGGCGTGCGACGAGGCGTCCAAAGGCAGAAAGGGGCGCCTCCGTGCGAAGGGCGTCGAGCAGCATCGTCAGCGGCTCGACG
>JBCDFZ010000036.1:0-54783 GCA_039177115.1 Myxococcota bacterium | reverse complement strand
CCGAGGTTCGGCGAACGCCCAGAGCGCCACGGCCAGATAGACGAGGAACGCAAGGAGGCACGCTGCGGTAGCCGCTTCGCTGCGAGGCATTGCACCGGAGGCCGTCAAGCCGACGGCGAGGGCCGCTGCGGAGGTCGCACTTACGACGTACCCGCCGACGATCGCCAAGAAGCTTCGATGGACTGCCCGCGCAATGATGCGGGGTACATGTTCAATCTAGCTTCCTTGTCAAGACGTCGGACACGCGCACCACCGCTCGAGATCAGTTCAGGGCCTCGTCGATCCGGTTTCTCAGCCGAGTCATTCCGCGCGTGATGGCGCCGGGAATCAAACGCGTGACGACAAACCAGCCCACGGCGAGATGGTGCGGGAGACCCCGTGATTTCCGAGCAACCTCTTCGATGACCTCGTTGCGGGCGTCCTCATCGTAGAACCGGCCGCCCACGTAGAGCGCATTGATGGCGTCTGCGTTCTCGATCGTGACGAGCGGATTTGCACTCAGGAAGACGAGGTCCGCGCGTTTTCCCACAGCAACCGACCCATGAGTGGCCGACAGGCCCGCAAACTCCGCAGGCACGGAAGTCGCCGCCGCGAGGATCGCAGCAGGCGACATCCCAGCGTCGGCAAAGATCCTCATCTCCTCGTGGAAGCTCTCGCCCGGGTAGATGAGCACGTCCCCGGTGTCGCTACCCACCATCACACCCACGCCCGCCTCGTGTGCCTGGCCTGTCAACGCCACCCCCCGCTCGTAGAAGGCGCGCAGCTCCCCGGCGAGGTCGGGGTCGTCGCGAATCATCGTTTCGTACTCGGATGCCTGGGCTTCCCAGCCCCACCGCAGCACGAGGCTCGGTACAGTGCGCGCGCGGGGGTCGTCGATGAATGGGCGGTCGGCAGCGACAGTGTCCGCCAACCGCGTGACGTGTGTCGGGACGTAGTAAGCTCCTTTTTCCGACCAGGCGGCGAGAACGGCGCTGCACGCGGCGTCGTCGGGGCTTTGGAGAAGCTCACCGAGCATTTGGCTGAGGCTGGGCTTGTCGACCGTACCGGCCGGTGCGTCCAGCCAGGCCCTGTAGTCGGAGGCGAACTCCTCATCGAGGGTGCTACACGCGAGAGGCAGCATCCGGCCGTGCTCCACGGTTCGAAGGCCGAGCTCGATCGCATCGTCGAGCGTCAAACCGCGCGGCACGTGTCCGCCAACGTAGAGGCCCAACGCGTCCGCCTCGTCGATGAGACCTCGCAGTGCCTCGGGGTGAAGCGAGTTGTACGGCTTGAGGAAATCAACCCCTCGGGAGGCCGCATGGCGCGCCAGCGCGCGGCCTTCTTCGTACGTGCTCGGCGCCAGGTACTTGGGCTCAGCCGGATAGTCCCACGACGGCGCCACGCGTGACCCGCGGATCACGTGGCTGCCGATCCCCCCGATGAAGGCAGGCACCATCAGGTCGCCCCGGGTCGCGGCGTGGGTGAGAGCACGGTTCTCGTCGGCATCGGGAATGAACCAACACATCCACCCGACGCAGTCGCCGGACATGTTGCGCGCATAGAAGATCCCGTGCATCAGCATCATCGGTGCGGCGTAGTGAACCTGGAGCCGCCCAAGGTGCGCGTGCATGTTCCAATAGCCTGGAACGACGAATCGCCCGGGCAGCGCGACCTCCGTGTAGCCCGGGGGCACGGAGAGCGCCTCAACGGGATCGATCGACTCGATCTTGCCCGCCGAGACCAAGATGGTTTGTGGCTCTGACGCCTGAACGAGTTCAGGTTCGACGACACGGACGCCGGTGAAGGCCACGCGGTCGAGCCGCACGCCGGTAGGCTCGGGAGCCCCGCTCCCGAAGATTCCCATCGCAACCAGCAAAACTGCCGCCAGCAGAAACAGCAGCGCGAACCAAGCACGAAAACGTCGGCCGCGGATCACGAGGGGGCGCTAGCGCAACTACGGACGGACCGCCACCGGCCTCCAGCACTGGCGCGGGGTCGCGGCGCGATGCTTGACCGTGGTACAGAGCCGCAGCAGGTTCCGCAGAGTCAGGCGACTGGCATCGTTCGACGAATACCGGGAGGTTCCATGGTCGTGCGCCCTCATCACGTCGATACTGTCCCGCCCACGGGACACGATCTCGCGACAGAGGCCGCTGCTACGGTGAGGCCTCGGAGGCGGTCACCGAGCCCCAAGTCTCACCGCACACTGATCCCGCGCGAGCATGGCGCCTACGCGGAGCTTCTGTTTCCGATGGTCTCGGTGCTTCTCGGTGGTGCGCCCACTGCCGCGACCTGGCTGCTAGCGCTAGCCGCGATGACTTGCTTTCTCGCGAACGAACCCGTGCTCGTGCTGGTTGGATCACGAGGCTCGCGGGTGAAGCGACAGAATCAGAAGCGCGCGCGACAAGCACTCCTGATACGGGGAATCATCGCGGTCACGACGGGAGCGCTGGGCCTGTGGATGGCTCCAGCATCGGCGCGTATCGCGGTCGCCCTCCCCCTCTTGCTTGGCACCGGCGTCGCATGGATGGCGATCCGAGGTCGCGAACGAAGCCGGATCGGAGAAACCCTCGCCGCAGCCGCCCTCGCTTCGATTGCGCTGCCACTCGGATTGACGGCGGGCCTCAGCGCCGCGACCGCCGCCGCCGTGACGGCGCTGTGGCTCTTGATCGCCCTACTCGCGACGGCGTCCGTTCAGCTGATCGTCTACCAGACGCGCGCCAAGACCGAGGAAGCTCGCGGGCGGGCACGATTGATTCGCGCATTGCTGCTCGCAGCGAGCCTCGGCGTTCTCGTCGGAGCTGCGGTGGCGCCGAGCGCTATGGGCGGGCCCCGATGGATCGTCGCGAGCGTGACCCCGATCGCGCTGCTCGTGACCATACTCGCGATCGTTCAGCCGACGGCTCGCAGGCTTCGGGCGGTGGGTTGGGCGTTCGTCGCGGCAAATCTTTCTTGTCTGATCGCAGTCGTCGCGGCGCTGCGAATGTCCGCGGGCAGCTAACCCTACCGGCCGGCGCTGCACGGAGCTCTCGCACGTTGGCGTCCGCGCATGCCTAGCGTATCCGAAGGGCCAACACGGGAAACCCTGGAACCGTGATCGCCTCCACGAACCCACCGGCGTCGCTGATGTCGAACAGCGTCCCCGAGGAGAGGTCGTTTCGCACACCGACGATGTAGGGCGTCGGGCCCGACGGACGGTCGACCGTGAACCCGGCGGCGAAAACGGGCCCCGCAGGCACTGCGGTCACGACGCTCGCCGAAGTGAAGTCGCCTTCGAGATCGAGCGCCCAGTACCGCCACGCAGGGATGATCGTCAGTACGCCGGCGTTCTCGTCGCTGATCGGGACTTGCTCCTCGTCGTAGGCCATCACGTACGCCGTGCTGCCGCGCCCGGCGAGGATGGAACCGGTGGGCTGCCCCCCGGTGAGGTCGTTCAGCTCGACGAAGAACGAAGGATCGAACTCGCTAGTCCCCGCGAGAATGCGAAGGAGACACGGCGTGCTCGCTGGGTTGCCCGCGAGTCCCGTACGAGCGCGCGTGGCCTGCGCGGGATGCGAAGCGAAGTAGATATCACCGTTTTCCGCGACCGCAGTCCACGCAATGTTGCCGCACCGCGTGTCCTCCGCGTACGTCACAGAGTCGTCGGTCGAGTCGATGAACACGGCCCTCACCAGCAGCTCCGCCGAGTCGTCCGCGCGAAAGTAGCGCACGCTCATGATGAAGCGGTCGCCATCTCGAACGACTTCGTTCACGTCAATTTGGAGGTCGCCTGCGCGAAGTCCGCCGATGTCGAACGCGCTGTCGATGACCATCGAGTCTGGATTCCAAACCACCACTTGCAGCGTCGATCCGTCGATGAAGTAGGCGCGCGTGTCTGAAAGGAACTGGAGTGGATTGCGCCCAATCGGCGCCGTGATCCCAAGACCAGAGAGGCCGAGTTCTTCGTCCAAACGAAACGTATCGCCCTCTCCTACGGAGTAGCGCTGAATCACGGCACGCTCTGCGATTCCGACATAGAGGCGGTTCGAGTTCCCGGGAGCCGCACAGAGGCTCCCGCCGGGGAACTCGAGTGTGTCGGCCAAATCGAACGTGGTGCCTGCCTCGAGGTCCGACACCAGCGCGAGGTATCCCGAGCGGCCGTCCGGCGTCAGCGTGAGACCACAGATGGCGTAGAGCGGCGCACCGCTCGGCGTCGCACCGCCTGACCCGCCGTTGCCGGTTGCGTCGGGACCGCTGCCCGTACCCCCGCACGCCACCGCGACGACCGCCAAGAACCCGAGTGCCCAGGACCGAGTGCGCGCGGTTTCATCGTCTCTCCGCCGTGTCTTTGTGCGGTTCACGAGTCTGTTTATCGTTTGATAAATAAGAGGAGTCAACCGATCTCTCCGCTCAACTCGTCCGACTCAACCGGTGCCGAACATAGAGGCGCGCCATCTGGACCAAGGCGCCGACACCGCGAAACTCGAGGCCCGGCCCCTCGAACGTGATCGGCCCCTCGGGTGTCTCGAGGTCGACAGCCAGGGACGCGGGACCCTGTTCCACAGTTTGCTCGATCCCAAGCGCGGCGAACGTCTCGCGCAGCGATGCTGCATCCGGATCGGCAAGTCGAAGTGCCGTGAGCCGAAGCTGAGAATCCGCGGTGACGCTGGGCGGGCGCTCACGCCACTCGATCACGCAGGGACGCGCGCTCTTGAATCCGGGACCGAGAATCCCGCGCGTGTAGTCGAATCGCTCCCCGTCCCGGTCGAGCGTCACGGTCTCGATCCGCTCGACGGGCGCGCCGGCCCGTTTGGATGCGACTCGGAACGCCTCGAAGTCACGGGTCCCGACGTACCAGAACACCGGTCGGAGCCCGTCGAACTGACGCACGGTCTCGATGAAGGGGTTGAAGCCACGAAACTCGGGGTTGGGTCCCAGGATCTCCAGGAACCGAGACTGACCGAGAGGGATCGTCGCACTCCAGTAGTATTGGTCGGGCTCGGGATCGCGCAGCTCCGCGGTGACGCCGGTGAGCTCCGCCATGCGCGCGACAGCGTCACGCGTGTCCGGACCGCAAAGCGCCAGGTGGTCGATGGGGCTTCCTTCGCGAATCTCGATCTGGGCAGGCGTCACCGTTCCTCCTCGGGTCGCAACGATAGAGCCCGAGAGCCCCGCCGGCCAAGACGAAAGCGCCTTGCGGTGCGCGCACTCCGCAGCGAGTTCAGCGCCTCGACGGCGTCGTTTCAGTCGAGCCCCCTGCACTGCTATCGATGATCGAAGAGCACCCATCGACGCCTCGAAACGTCGTTTGCGTTCGAAAAATCAACTTGTCGTCGCATGACGAAACGGGGTCTTGATACGCGCATCGGCGACAACCCATGCGGCGGGCCTCACGGCAACGTCACGGCGCAGCAGCGCCGTTGACCGGTCGCGAAATTTCGGCAACTACGCTCGGCGAGATGCCCGTTCGAAAAGTCTCAGTCGGTGCCACACTGGTGGCGCTCGTCCTGATCGCAGGTTGCTCGGACTCGAGCCAAACGGCAGAGCCCGGCGCAGGTGGCGTCGGCGGAAGCGCGGACCCCACCCTCTTCGCCATCGGCAGCAGCTTCAGCACGCCTGGCGAACGCACTTCGTTCCTCACGCTGCTTCCGTCTCTCGACCCCACTCCCGAACAGCTCGACCTCGGCAACGCCTACGAGTTCCCTGGGAACTCCGACTTCTGGGCGTTGGGCGGATACGTCTACACGACGAGCGGGGAAGCGCCGACGATCACCCGCAATCGAGTGAGCGACTCGGGCGAGCTCGAGGAAGACGTCGTGCTCAGCTTCGGCCGATTCGGGGTTCCGTCGACGGCGTTTTGGGCGAACCTGCTCGTGGACGAGACGAGCGCCTACATTGCGAACGGGATCCGCGAGTTCGTCGCGTGGAACCCCACCACGATGGAGATCACGGGCACGGTCACGCTTCCCGAGCTCGAAAACCGGAGCGGCTTTCGGCCGACCTTCGGAACAGCCGACCGCGGAAGCGTCATTCATGACGGCAAGCTCTTTCAACCCGTCGCCTGGACCGACCTCGGCTTTGCCCGGCGCGACCCGAGCTCCGTCATTCTGGTCGTCGACATCGAAGCGCAAGAGTACGTGCAGACCATCGAAGCCCCTTGCCCCGGGCTCGCCTACGGCTCGGTCGACGACGCAGGGAACCTGTACTTCAGCCCTTGGTGGCACGGAGTGGGCGCGACGCTCGTACTCGACGCCGCGGAGACGTGCTCCGTGGTCGTCGATCCGGACAGTCTCACGGTGAGCGACGTTCTGCGGTTTTCTGACCTGGCCGGCGGTCGTCAGGGCACGGGGATGCAGCACATCGGGAACGGCAACATGGTGTTCTCCGCGTTTCACGACGAAGAAGTGGATCTCGAGACGGCCATCGCGGATGGCGACCCCTTCACGATCCTCGAGAACGCCAGCTGGCGGCTCTGGAACTACGACGCTGAATCCAAAACCGCGTCGCTCGTCGAGGACGTGCCAGCCAACGCCGGCGGCATCTACTGGTTCGAGATCGATGGGATTTCTCACGCGCTCGTCCCGAATGGATTCTACACGGACACCGCGGTGTACCGTTTCGATCCCGACGGCAACGGTGCGGACGTGCTCTTCAACTACCCGGGGTGGGCGCTTCGGCTGTTCCGTGTTCGTTGACCACGCGACTTCCGCATGACACCCCCGAGCATGCTTAGCGCAAACCCGTTTCTAGTTACGACCCCTTGGACCCGTCTCGGAGTCGTCTTCGCTCTGCTCGCGCTCGCCGCGTGCGGCAGCACCGACTCGGAGCCCGAACCGGACCCGCCGGCCGCAGAAGAAGGTCCGATCTTTGCGGTCTCCACGCGGATTCCCGGCAGTGTCGTTTCTGGGTTCGTCGGGCTCGTCGACTCGCTCGATGGCGGACGAACTCTCGACCTCGCGGAAGCGATCGAGATTCCAAACGGGGGCATCGCCGTTGGCCCCGAACTCGGAGGCACGATCTTCCTGGTCGACGGCGCAACGCCGCAGCTCGAGAAAATCGAGGTGCTTGCCGACGGCACGCTCGAGCGCCGCGGGATCCTGTCGACTCAGAACCTCTCGCTCACTTCGAGCGGGGTCGCAGCTGGAAACGTGGTGTTTCTCTCAGAGACGAAGGCTTTCATCATCGACACCCTCGCGTTTCTGATCATCGTATGGAACCCAGATACGCTAGAAATCACCGGCACGATCGACTTCCGTGACGCCCAGGTGCCCGGCACGATCAGCGTCGCCGGCAACACCAGCGTTCAACGAGACGACGAACTGGTCTTCGCGGTGTCGCTCATCGCAGACTCCACGTTCGAACCGGACTCGGCGCTCGTGTTCGTCGACCTCGAGACCGACACCGTGAACCGCGTCGTCGAGATCCCCGACTGCTCGGCCGTCAGCGACGTCTTGCTCGCCGGCGACGGCAGCCTCTACGCCGCCTCCGACGTCGCCTCGGTCTTCAATCGGCTGTCCGGCCGCAACGACGACACCACGGAGTGCCTGGTGCGTATTCCTCCGGGAACGTACGATCTCGAGGACTACACGCTGTTCTCCGAGCGTACGGAGGGTTCCCTGGCAGGCACCATGCTGCAGCTCTCCGACACGCGCGCCTACGCGCGGGTGCTCGACCAGTCGCTACTGCCCGGGACCATCATCGACATCCCCGACGTGAACGGCGCTTCGGCGTGGAGCTGGGGCATCGTGGACGTGAGCGGGGAGACACCGTTTCAGCCCATCACAGGTCTCGGCACGACCGCGGGCTCGACGAACCCGTTCGTCATCGAAGGCGCCTTCTGGGCGACCGAGTCGACGGACAACCTCGAGAGCACCAACCTCATCAACTTGGGATCCGAGACGCCGACCCGCGGACTCAGCTCTCCTGGCATCATCCTGAACGCATTTCGAGTTCGGTGATGCCGAGTTCGGTCTTGAGCTGGGTGCACCAGCTCTGGATCCGCTCGTCGGTTTCGTCGGGCTGGTTCAGGCAGTCGAGCGGGAGACCGACGAACTTTCCGTCGACGACCGCTTTCGATTCGTCGAACTCGTAGCCGTCCAAGGGCCAGTGACCGACCTCTGCACTCGCCCCGCGTCCGATGAACAGCTCTCGAAGGATCCCCATGGCGTCTTGGAAGTTCTCCGGGTAGCCGCCCTGATCGCCGTCGCCGAAGAAGGCGACCGTCAACCCGTCGAAGCGAACGTCTTTGTTCTCTCCGCGCTCGAGCGCGAAGTACCAGCTCGCCTCGAGCTCGCCGATGTCCCAGGTCGGAATGCCGACCAAGAGCACGTCGAAGGTGGCCAACGTCTCGAAGTCGGTTGCGTCGATGTCGAGGCAGTCGTCGATGTACTCGGCGAACTGCTCGCGGATCTCGTCCGCGGCATCGTGTGTGTTGCCCGTCGTGCTTCCGAATACCAGACCAATTTTCACAGCCATCTCCTCTGTTGCCTTATTGCAATTGAAAGTCGTTATCAACTATGTCAAGGTCCCGCCCACTCGGGAGGTGGAAAAAGATGAACTGGAGCCAGTTGTTCGGGGTGTGGCTGCGTGCTGGGTGGATGGGCGCATTGATCGTTTCAGCCGGCTGTAGTGGCGGCGGAGGCGCCGATGGAGGCGGGGGCGGCGGCATTGGCGGCGCGGGGGGTGCGAGCACGACGCCGAACGCTCGCTACGCAGCGAGCACACTCGTGTTCGGGCCTTCAGGCACCACGACGTTCGTTACAGTCCTCGAGGACCTGGAATCGGGCCTCGAGATCAACCTGGACGACGCTCGCGAGATCTCGGGGAGCGCAGACGCGTGGGTGTACGACGGGAAGCTCTTCGTGGCGTCGAGCGAGGACCTGACGGTGGAGCGGTTCAACGTGACCGCCGACGGAACCTGGGAGTCCGAGGGGCGGATTAGCTTTGCGTCCTATGGCCTGACGAGCGTTGCGTTCTGGAACAACGTCTTCATCAATCGCGAGAAGGCGTACATGGCGAACGGGAGCTTCGAGTACGTGGTGTGGAACCCCGCGGAGATGACAGTCGTAGAGTCGGTCGCCCTACCCGAACTCGCGGCTCCACCGGGAACTCGCACCAGGCTGAGTTTCGCAGACCGAGCCGCAGTCCTTCGAGACGGGCTGCTCTACCACGTCGTGCACTGGTCGAGCCAAGACCTCTCCGTATACGCCCCCGATTCAGCCATCGTCGTCTTCGACCCGGAAGCCGATGCGCTCGTCGACGTCATCGACGCACCGTGTCCAGGCCTCGACGTCGCCACCCAGGACGACGCGGGCAACCTCTACTTCAGCAACTGGGTCTTCAGCGTGGGCACTCACCTTCTCGCAGACGGAGCCGCGAACTGCGTCGTGAAGATCCCGGCAGGGTCGGACACGCTCGACGACGAGTGGACGACGGACTGGAGCGACCTTTCCGGCGGCAACGAGGGCGGTGCCCTTCGGTGGGTTTCGGGACCGATCGGCGCGGTGACGGTGTTCCACGACGAAGACGTGACCATCGATGGTACGCAGGATCCGGAGGGCTACATCGCGAGCGAGAATTGGTCACTCGATTTTCTGAACCTCGAAGACCGAACGATGACGACGATCGAAGGGATCGAACGGAACAGCGGCGCGTTCTACACGGCGCGCATCGGCGACCGCACGTTCGCGCTCGTGCCCGCTGCCGACTACGCCACCACCACGGTCTACGAGCTCACCCCCGGCGAGCCCGCCGCGAGGGCTTACGAAATCAACGGGTGGTCCCTTCGATTGTTCGAGCTGCCGTAGCCAGCACAAAGGGCTCGCCGCACCTCGCGAAACCGAGGCGCCTCGAGGACCAAGTCTGGCGGAATAGGCCCCGTCACGATGAGGTTTCGGAGACATGAAGAAACGACTCATTCTGGCTCCGCTTGCCCTCGCGATGACGATGGGTTTCGCGCCAGGCGTGGCCAACGCGGGACACGTCGCGAAGGCCGAGCGCGCGACGGTCGCGAAGGGCATGCGGGCACATGGCCCGGTTAGCGAGCGGCCCGCAGCGAGAAGCAGCCGGCAGGCGGCCGAACCATCCAAGTCTGACGCCGCTGGGAAGACGAAAGCACAGAACCGCCGTGAGAAGCGGCGTGCGCGCAGAGCCGCGCCTGTCGCCAAGTCGACCTAGCCGCCGCCCGAAAACAGGTTTCCGATTGCGGCCGTGGCGGCCATGGCCAGCGCGCCCAAGAAGGTGACGCGCAGGACCGCACGGGGAATCGGGGCACCCCCGGCGACAGCCGACGCCGCGCCGAGAAAGGCCAGGCAACCGAGCGAGGTTGCGACAACCGCCACCGGCACTTGTGTCGAAGGCGCCATCGCGGCGGCAAGCATCGGCACGGCGCCCCCCGCCGTGAAAGACGCCGCCGAGGAGGCCGCTGCCTGGACGGGGTGCGCCTTCCTCGTTTCGAAGAGCCCGAGTTCGTCGCGTGTGTGCGACCCGAGGGCGTCACTCGCCATGAGCTGCTCGGCGACCTGGCGAGCGAGCAGCGCATCGACTCCGCGTTCGACGTAGATCTGGGCGAGCTCGGCGAGCTCGCCGTCGTAGTCCGCTACCTGCTCCCGTCGCTCGAGCCTCACCTCGGCGTCTTCGCTGTCGGCCTGAGAGCGAACGGACACGTACTCGCCGGCCGCCATGGACATCGCACCCGCCGTGAGACCTGCGGCCCCGGCAAGCAAAACACTCGACGCGCTCGTCTGCGCGGCGGCAACGCCGACGATGAGGCTTCCGGTGGAGATGATCCCATCGTTTGCGCCGAGTACCGCCGCCCGTAGCCAACTCGCGCGGCCGGTGTGGTGCGCCTCGGCGTGCTGGGGCACGGTCTCCCACCCACGACTTCGGGACCTCGCATGTCTCGATGATCGCACCCGGCGAGTATAGGCGGTTTCCACGTCGGGTGTGGCATCCGCCGCGGGAGGACTCCCGCACCCCATCCACCAAACGGCGGTCTACTTGTTTCGCCGCTTCCTGCGCTTGCTCTTCTTGCTCTCGGCGGGCGCCTCGTTGTCAGCCTCGGCGGGCACGTAGCCCGATGGCGTGTCGTCGCCGCCCATGTGTTTGTGGGTTTTGTCGGACGGCACACAGAGCGCGCGCTTCTTGGACGGAATCGATTCGCGGTTCGTCGAGGAAGGAGTTCCAGGGTCGCACACCCCGGCGTCGGTGGACATCTCGAGCGTGTGCATCATCCCCGCGTCTTCGTGTTCCCCGATGTGGCAGTGGTAGACCGCCTTGCCCTCGATGATGGGGTTCGTGTAGGGGATGCGAACCACAACCTGCCCGCGCGGATCGTCTTTCGTGGGACAGGTGCAGTCGTAGCAGTTGCCCTGATCGTCGCAGCGACACCGGTCTTTAAACTTCCCCTTCTGCGCTCGGTAAGGAACGGTGACGGTGTCTTGCCAACCTGTGAAAGGGACTTCTTTTCCATTCACGCTGACGACTTGGAACTGCAGCTGGTGGTGGTGAAAATTGTGGTTCTCACCGGTGCAGTTGTTGATCGTCCACTCCTCGACTCCGCCGATCCGCACGGTCGTGTTGACCATGCTCATGTCAGAACCGACGTTGTTGATGCAGAAGATGCTGCCGTCTGGGGTTTCGGAGAAATCGAAGGTTCGGTTGCAGCTCGCCTCGACCGTCCGCAGATCGAGTCGCTCGGGGAACACCTTCGGCAGGTCAATCTTTTTCGAACGCGGGCCGCTCACGACCATCGTTGCCAGGGTGGTCCGCGGGTGCGGATCTCCCGCAGGGCCCATGTCGATTTCGCGCGTACGGAAGACGTACTCGCCCGGCTTGCCGCCAACCACCAAGAACTCCACGCGCGAACTGGTAGGCATCAAGATGTGGTCTCGGATCACGGGCTGCGTGTGCCGAATGCCGTCGCGTGCGATCTCGTAGAGCTTGTGACCCTCGATTTCGAGATCGTAGAAGATGTCCGCGCCGATGTTGCCGATCCGCCAAAATTGAACCTCTCCAGGACGGATCGGAATCGTCGGGTTGACGAGCCCGTTGACGGCGCGCTGCGTAGGGTTGCCCGGGTCGGGAGGATTGGGAACCTTGCCGTCCTTGATCTGAATGTCGCGCAAGATGATGTAGCGCTCGGTGATCCCCTTCAGCTCGGGCCATGGGTCGAGTACGCCGTCCACGCTGATCAGCCCCGAAAGCCCGCTCCCGACCTGGTACTCGGTCGTGCCGTGATAGTGGGGGTGGTACCAAAAGAGGCCCTGCGGATGATCCTTCGGGAAGTTCACCTCGTAGAGGAAGTCGCCGCCAGGCTTCACCGTGATCCAGAGATTGTCCGAGTTGCCGAGCGGCGACACGTTGGTGCCGTGATAGTGCAGGTTCGAGTTCTTGAAGTCCTCGTCTCCGCCGCGCCGGTTCTGTAGAAGAAGCCGAAGCTGATCGCCCGGCTTCACGTGCAGCGTGGGCGGCGCAAACAGCCCGTTGTAGAGCTCGGTCGTGACCTCCACGCCGCCGATCTCGATCGTCGTCGGTTGAATCGTCAGCACCGATTTGAGCACGCCGCGCTTGCTCTCGATCTTCGGCGGGTCGACGAACATGGGCCGCTTCGCGGCGCCGGCCGGGGGTGCACTCTTCTGAGCTCCCGCAAACGCGGGGACGAGTAAGGTGGCGAGACAAAGGGCGAGATGTGCTTTCATCGTTGCGTTGGTATGCCACAAAAACACCTTATTGAAAATGACTTGCATCTTCTTTCACGGCCTCCAATGCTGTTATTCGCGAACCTTTCGCGTTGCTGCGCATCGCCGCTTGGGCCAGCATGGCGCGCTCTTCGTGCAGGCCTTCCGCGCTTGCTGCGCGGCGTAATCGGACGGCGGCGAAATGCGTCCTCGACCGCGTCGACGATCCGAGCCTGAAAGAACCCGAACCAAATCCATTCCGTGAAACCTACCGTTTACATTTGTTCGGGCTCGAGCTGTAGCAAACGAAAAAAGACTGCAAAGAAGCTTGCGGCGGCGCTCGAACCCGTGGCGTCGATCAAACGGGTGAAGTGCCAGAAGATCTGCAAAGGCCCCGTCCTAGGCATCGAAAACGGTGCCCCCGTTCAGTGGTTTCGGAGCTGCGCGGATGACGACGAGAAGGACCTGGTACGCGTGGCGGTGGGTCGCAAACCGAGCAAGTCGCTCCGCAAGAAGGTCGCCGCGAAGCGCGGCGGCAAGCTTCGGTGAACGCGCTTTCCGCGCTCGTCAGAACGTGAGTGCCCCGCGCGTGCCGATGACCACCGCGTTGGGCCCATTCCCGCCGGCGTTGATCACGTACTGCACGTCCGGCTGAATGGCGAGCCACGGCGTTGGGAAGAACTTGTAGAACCACTCGAGGATGGTCTCGTTCCCGAACCCGGGGCCGGCAATGTCAGACACCACGAACGCAAACGCGAGCTCGTCGGCATCCCGCTTCGGAATGGCCCCCGTGTACATGACCCCTGCGGTCAGAACCGTGGCCACCTGGTTTCGATCGTTCGGGGTCCACGAGTACTCGAAGTAAGAGTTCAGGCCCTGACCGCTACTGTCGGACGCCGACTTCTCGAGATAGAGCGGCTGGTCGAACAACAGGTACCACCCGTAGTTGTTGTCGAAGGTATCGTTGCCGACCACCGCAGGGGTGGCGAGCGTGGAGTACCAGCCGCCGAACCGATAGGTGCCCGCATAGCGATCGAGAAACGCGGCGGTGAGGTCGAGCTCGAAGATCGCTAGGAGATTCCCGGAGAAAAGCCCCTGGTCGCGGAAGCTCCTGCCGTCGAGCTCGGCGCCGTAGACGGCAGCGAGGATCGCCATCCAGGACGTCGGGTCCACTTCGGTCAGGAAACCAAGCCCCGGGTCTGGGAAGGTCGGGTACAGGATGTTGACGGGCGATGAGATCGTACTGTTGATGAACTCTCCCGTGATGTCGGACGCCACGAACTCGGAGTTGGCGTCGTGCTTGCCAGCTTTGAGCCGCCAGATTCCGTCGAACAGGACCTGCTGGAAGTAGTACGCGCTCATCTGGGTGAACGCGGGCGCGTCCAAGCTGCTCAGCGTGTTGAGCACCCCGCCGGCTGCATCGTTGATGTTGTTCCCATTGCCGTGAAGGTTCTCGAAGTAGGCGAAGAACGTACCGCCGTCCCACCAGCCGAGGCCTTTGGTGTCGAGCGTGAGGGTCACGTCGATGTTCCCGAGGCCGCTGAGTCGCGGGGGCATGCTCGAATCGCCTCCGTTTGCGGCCGTGAAGAACTCGCCGGTGTACACCACCTCGAAGAGGACCCCGTGGTCGGCCAAGAACGAACGAGCCCCGCCCCAGTCGCCGGTCAAGTGCTGCCACTGCGACCAGGGAAGCGGGAGCTCGTCAGCGGCTGAACGCTCCTCGAGCAGGATGGGATGCACCCTTCGGTTGTGCGGCTTGGGTTTCGACTGCTTTCTCACCATCCTCGAGGATGATGTTTCGTCGGTCGACTCGCTCGCGGAGGAAGAGTCGGAAGTGGTGGCGTTGGCCGCGGCCTGCGAGGCAGGAGACTCGGCTGCGGGAGGGCTCGTCTCCGTCCACTCGTCGGTCTGCGGCGTGGGCGCTGCCTCGCCAGTGCCGGTACCTGTGCTCGTGGTGCCGCCGCTCGCGCTGTTAGCGTCGGACGAGGTGCCGTCCTGCGCCAACGCATCATTGGGCAAGGCGCTGGTGCACATCCAAAGTGACATCGCCGCGACAAGGGTGACGACTCGAGAAAACCGAAAGCGCCACGAGTTGGCGCACACCTCGGAGGCGTTGCGGCTCTTCATGATGGTCCCTCCGAGGCTTACTGAGCGGGGGCTTCAGCTGAGGGGGCCACCGCGCGTTCGGCGAGCTCGCGGTCGATCATGTAGAGCGCCTGGGGCCCGTCGCCGATCAGCTCGATGCGGTCGACGATCGCGCGGAACGTTTTCATCTCCAAGCGCTGCTCGAGAACGAACCACTGAAGGAATTCGAACGTGCCGTGGTCGGCAAGCTCTTGAACCTCGCGCACCGCGCGCCCGACGGCATCGGTGACTTTCTGCTCGTGGTCGTAGATGGTCTGGAAGAGCTCGAGGACGTTCTTCGCTTCGATCTCCGGCGCTGGGAGCCCGGAAAACGATACGCGAAGATCGTTGTCGTTCATGTACTCGAGGATCTTCTCCATGTGGGTAATCTCCTCGTTTGCGTGCGTGGCGAGAAAGGTGCTTCCTCCCTCGAGCTTCTTTTCCGCGCACCATGCCGACGCTTGCCAATAGAGATGGGCAGCGCGGAGCTCACCGTTGAGGAGCTCGTTCATGAGGTCGTTGGTGGCTGCCTGACTCACGATCTACTCCGGATATTGCGATGGATTCTCATGGTCGTGCAATCTATCGATCCCGAACTGAATTTGCAATTCAGTATCACCCGCCTCGCCCAGATTCACGTACTGGGTTTCCCGCGGAGTTTGGGCCGCGACGGCGGCTCGAGGTCGCGGCTGAGCGATACACTGATAGGACGGCGCCGTCCGGACGTCGTTGCAGAGACGACTCGCGGCTCGGCTCATGACCGCCCCGCGCCCTCCGCGCGCGGCGCTTGATCGGGGCCTTCGCCGGCAGACGGCTCCTTCAGCGTGATCGCGTAGGCGGCTGAGATGAAGTTCAACACCGTCACGAGCAGCACCGGCCACTCGACCCCCTGCAGCTGCGCGATGTAGCCGAAGAGGCTTGCCACGATTAGCGCGAGAATCGCACTCACCGTGTTGCTCACCGCGACGTAGTAGGTGAGCTCCTCCTTGGGGGCCGCGTCGATGAGAAAAAGCATTCGTGAGCCGTTGACCGCCTGAATTCCGGCCGCGGCAAGCGCGAATACAAACGAGTGCGCGAGGACGGTTTGGAGCGAGGGCACCTTGTCGATCGTGAGCGCCCAGATCCCGGCCACGCCCACGAGCGCCGACCCCAAGGCCATCGAGAATCGCTGCGACCGTTTCCCCATCCACTGCCACATCGGACCGCAAACGATGACCGCGACACTCGTGGCGATGACGAACGCGCTGAGCCCGCTCGCGTGCTTGTGCGCGTGATGCGTCGCGCCGTGCACCGCATAGAACGGCATGGCGACGACGACCGTCGCGGTCAGGACACGCATCAAGAGGTAGCGGCGAAACCAACGGAACCGGAGTACATCGCGCAGCTTGTGGAGACGGGACAGAAGACTTGGCTTGGAGGCCTTGCCCGAGGCGGTGATATGGCTCGAAGACACGCGGGGCGGGGTGTTCGTCTCGCGAAAAAACACGATGATGATGGCAGCCAGCGCCGTGATCGCCGCCGCAACGAGGGCAAGATTGATGTCGTGGTCGACCGTATTCTGGCCGGAGGACAGAAGGTGCGTGAGCCACGTAACGGTAATCGTGACGACCCCCCCTGCCGCCGACATGAGGAAAATACCCGAGTTTCTGCGTGCTTTGCTGAGGTTGAGCGACATCAGGTCGTTGAAGGCGAGGCCGTTGAGACCCTTCGCGAAACCCATCGCGAGCGCCCCACCCGCGAAGATCACCATGACCACCCAGTGCGACGGGATCCGCGCGCCGAACGCAGCCGCCGCGAGTCCGACGGCCGCCGTCATCCAGCCGGCAAACAAAAACCACTTCCGGGTGCGCGCGGCGCTCACGACAGGCGCCGCGACGACCTGACCGACCAACCGCGACACCGACACGAGTGGCATCAGCGCCCCGGCGAGGAATACGGGAGCGCCCGTGGCCACGTAGAGATACGGAAGAAGCAAGCGCGGACTTCCGATCGCTTTGCTCACGCTCGCCGCGATCCCCTGAGTCACGAAGACCGCGTAGTTCCAGTTTGCGAGGCGCCTTTCAGCGTCCGCTTGAAGGGCGCCGTCGCTCGTGGTCTCATCGCGGTACGTGGAACGGTCAGTCACGATCGGGTTAGGATGACGAGCGGTCGCGCGGGTTCGCCGGGCTCGGGTGAAGCAGTGTATCACGCGTGCCGAGGCGCTACGTCGTCGAAATCCAAGACCCTCCCGGAGGATACCAAGCGACGGATGCGAACTGCGGCTCACCACTATCGCTATCGAGCGCGGCTACTTCGGATCGGGTGAGCCAGAGTCTGCGTCGACCGGAACGCTCTCCCAGGACGCTGCCACGCGACGCGCGGGCTCGAGCGCGAGAAGTCGGCGACAGTCGGCACGGTGCACCGACACACCGCGGCCGTGCGTGATCCAACCGATGACGGCATCTCCTGGAACGGGACGACAGCACTTCGCGAGGTGCACCACCACGTCGTCCATCCCGGCGACGCGGAGCCTCGGCGCGGGAGAGCTCCCGATGCCGAGCGGCCCCCGTCCCGCGCCGGGTTCTGGAACCGACCCGTCGGCATGATTGACGGCGTCCAGGACAGTGCCCGAGCCGAGCTCGCCGCGGCCGATGCGGCCGTAGAGATCCTGCTCATCACGCACCCCGAGCACCCCGAGCACCTTCGATGCGTGTGGGCCGTTCCAGAATCGCGCCTGCGAGACATGACGCCGCTCGAATTCCTCGTCGAGGAGCTCGCGACCATCACGAACCACGCGAGGGGTATCTTCTCCACGCAGATTCTCGCGGATCCTCGCGCGCGCGTAGTCGGTGGCGACGAACTCGAGCCAATGTTCGTTCGGCTGATGATGCCTGTGAGTGATGACCTCTACGACGTCGCCGTTCTGAAGCTTGTGGCGAATCGGCACGATCGATCCGTTGACGCGAGCGCCGGCGCAACGATGGCCGACCTCCTTGCCGACGGCATACGCAAAGTCCACCGGCGTTGCACCGCGCGGCAGCGTTTCCACGTCGCCGTCCGACGTAAATACGTACACGTCTTCGGCAAACGGCTCGCGGTGGAGGTTCTCTTCCGTAGCCTCCCAGTCCCCGATGTGTCGCTGAGAGTCGGTGAGTTCGCGGAGCCAGGCGAATCGAGCCACGTCTTTGGGGTCCACCTCGCCCGCGTGATCTTTGTAGAGCCAGTGCGCGGCAATGCCGTACTCAGCGGTGCGATGCATCGCGTGGGTGCGAATCTGGATCTCGACGCGACGGCGCGACGGACCGAGCACCGTAGTGTGGAGAGACTGGTATTTGTTTGGTTTGGGGACTGCGATGTAGTCCTTGAACCGACCCTGGATCGGCGTCCACTCTGCGTGAACGATCCCGAGGACCGCGTAGCAGTCGGCCACGGTATCCGTGGTAACGCGAAACGCGACGAAGTCCTTCACTTCGGGAAACTGGATGCCTCGGCTCAACATCTTCTTGTGGAGCGAGTAGAGGTGCTTCCGGCGGCCGCGGACTTCGATCTCGAGGCCCCGGCTGTGGAGCATGTTCTCGATCTGCTCCACGACTTCGGTGATGTACTGGTCGGTTGGTTCGGCAACGGCGCTTACCTGCGCCTCGAGGTCGGCGAACGCTTCGGGCTCGAGATAGCGAAACGTGAGATCCTCGAAGTCGACCTTGAGCCACTGGATGCCGAGTCGATGCGCGAGCGGTGCGTAGATCTCTCGCGTTTCCGTCGCAATTCGCGTCTGCGCCTCGCGGGTCATCGAGTGAAGGATCCGCATGGTGTGGAGTCGGTCGGCGAGCTTGACGAGCACCACGCGAATGTCGCGGGCAATCGCCACGAGCATCTTGCGAAAGCTCTCGGCTTGCTCATCTTCGTGAGAGGTAAAGATCAGCCTGTCGAGCTTCGTGACGCCGTCCACCAGGAAGGCGACTTCTTCTCCAAACGCCGTCTGAATGTCCCGGACGGTTGCGACGCCGTCACCGACGATGTTGTGGAGGATCCCCGCACACACGCTCGAGACGTCGAGGCGCAGGTCCGCAAGGATGTTGGCCACCGCCAGCGGATACACGAAGTGACCCTGGCTCGTGTCTGTCCGCGGCTGGGCTTGCGTCGCGTAGTCGAAGGCTTTTTTGATGACCTCGGTTTTCGCCCGAGGGTGATGGTCTTTCACCTTGTCGACGACGATGGATAGGCCGTCTTTTGCCCTAATCATCGGCTGCCAGAGCAAACTAACATCGCGACCGTCCGGTGCCAAGCCACGCGGGAATCCGCTCCCCCAAGGGGTTCGCTCCGCTAGCGCGGGCCACCGGCGTCGTCCGAACCCTCGACCCGGAAGTTGTCTTGGAGGGCGCGCTCGAAGGACGGCCATGCATCGAAAACCGCGACCGTGTTCCGTCCGTCGAGAGCCGACGATGGATCGAGCGCGCGGAAAGCTTCGTCAGACTCGTCTGCCACCCCGATGAACCGGTCGACGTTGGAACGATCGCGCCAGCCTCCGCCGCCCCACGTCCACCGAGAGCCGCGTGCCAGCACGATGCCCGCGTCAGTTTCACCCACGGAAACGTCGGAGGCGTGAGGGGGCCCAAGAATGACCGCGGCCTGGCGCATGCCGAGGGTCTGCTGAAGTGCGTCCACGACGCTCTGGCCTTCTTGCAGCGAAGCCCGCAGCTCGGCGACGCGGCGAATCGCGGCGTCCTTGCCAAGCGACATCGCCCACCCCTGCGCGGCGAGTGGCGCGTACTCGGGCACCCAGTCCGCCTCCCCGTCCGATGCAAAGCCCACGATGGGCGCATCGAGCGCGCCGAGAGCCTCGACGATGCGGTCGCTCTTGCGTTCCATGAGCGCCTGCCAGGCCTCGGTGCCGTCGTGCATCCTCACACACTCGAGGCCAATCCAGCCGGCGAGCCCATCGGTGAGCCAGCGAAACCCGGGCTCGGTTCTGAGGTTTGCATCCGAGGCGAGAGCGTAGGCGGCGAGCGCTTGCGCAACCTCAGCGCGGCGCTGCCAGCGGCTCACGCCGAGGCTGCCGGCGTCCCAGCCCTCGTCCTCCGGTACCCAAAGCGTAGTGCCATGAACGGCCAACGGGCCCAACGCGCGCGGTGCCTGATGAACCACCGACACGTCGACGCGCTGTCCAAGCGCCTCCTCAACGCAGACCTTCATCGCCTCGGTATCCTCGAGCAGCTCCGTCGCGGTCGCCGCATGGGTTGGTCCGTGATGTGCCGCGAGCGGTCCGCGCACGGTCTTTTGCGTCCGTTCGCTGGGCCACGCGACTGCAAAGTCGAGCGGCCCTCGGCGCACCTCGGATAGCACGACCGTTCGCTCGGTGTCGTCCACGACGATCTCGACTTTCCAGTCACCCACAGGCGCTACACCGTGCGCCGACCGGAACGCGCGGGGCAGATGCGAACGCCCGACAGGCGGCAACCCGTGTGCTGCGCGCACTGCCTCTCCGCGAAGGACACGCGCGGCATCGTGCCCCAGCATGGGTACGAAGTCGGAGGCGCGCGCGTCGACGCCCGCGCGCGAAATCCACGGCTGGCGGTCATCCACCGGCCAGCCGTCGAGCCTCCCCGAAAGCGAAAGTTCGACGTCGCAGTCCGGGTCGCACGAACCGAGATGAACGACGGCGTGATCGAAGGCCTCCTCGGCTTGGAGAGCGCCTCGACTCGAACGTGCGCCATCGAGCGTCACCCCGTGAGGAAGCCCGAGATGGATCTGATGGGTATCGCTCCGCACGCCGTAGAGAAGCCACTTCGCCTCGAACTCGCGGGTCGACGGATGAAGAACGGCCGCGAACTCCCCGCCGCGCACCGAAAACGAAGCGGCATGACGCCACCAACGCCTCTCCCACTCCGCTTGCTCGCGACGCTCCTCCTCGACGTTCGCGAACTCGCCGCGAACGACGAGACGGTCGTGCAAGACCGAACCCGAAGCGAACAGCAGCGCCATGGCCGCGACGCCGAGCACCCCTGCTCCAGCCCGAACTCGCCGCGCGGCGAGCGCGATGCGATCGGTCACCGTCTGCGCGGTTCCACGCCGCCATGCGATCCACGCACCGGAAATGCAGAGTGCAACGATGCCGAGCTTGAAGGCGTCGGCGACGAGGACCGGTCCCCACCATGCACCGAAGCCCGTCAGCTCGGAAAGGGTCACGTGCGTCGGGATCGCGACTTGGTAGGGAGGATAGGAGACGAGCGAGACCTCGTGATTGATGACAGCGATGAATGCGAGCAGCATCGTGAGCGCGTGAGCTACGCCGGCCGATCGAATCAGGGCGTGGACGAGCAGCGTGATGGCGCACACCTCGAGGAGCCCGGGGAAGAACGAGAGCATGGCGAACGAAAACGGCGTCACCAGCGAGAAGCTCTCGGGCGCGAACACGGCAGTCACGACCCAGCCAGACAGCATCGGGACACACGCCAAGATGAGTGTGAGCATCGCCGCCGCGAAGGTGCGCCCCACCACGCGGACCCAAATCGGTGCGGGCGCGCTGTCCGAGATTTCGACGAACCCTAGGCAATCGTCTCGTCGCGCCATGACGCCGACTAGACCCGCAATGACGAACACGATTCCAACGAACGAAAAGTCGGCGAGCAGCGGCGTCAGCACCTCCGGCCGGGGAACGAACGGGCCGTCAATGTGCGCAACGAGGTGAACGACCGAACCTGCGACTCCCACGACGAACAAGAGAAACGCGATCAGGCGGAACCCCCAACCTCGGGTGGACAACGCGAAATGCCACACGGCCTCACTAAGTGCGCCGCGCCACCAAGAACGCGCCGTGAAAGCGCGCGCGGGGATCGGGCCCTCGGCCGGAGGCACTGGACGCGAGCGGCGGGAACTGCGCGCTTTCCGGGCCCGCCCAATGGTCAACGATTCGCGATGGAGCCTAGTGAGCGTCCAGACGAAGTAGACGAGCGGTGTGACTGTCCACAGGAGACGATTGACGGCGAGGGGGGCCGTAAATGCCAACAGCGAACTCATCTTCTCGGCAGGCGTCCAGCGCTCTGCCTGATGCTCGGCTTCCGCGTAGGCCGTGGGGTCGAGCCAAGTCGCGAGCTCACGATCGAGACCGCCTCCTCGAATGATGACCATCGCGACCATCCACACGATGGCGACGGCAGCAGCAGCGGCGAAGGGGCCTGCGACGGACCGCGTGCGGATCGCAATCGCGGTATAGAGCGCGCCGAGGCCGAGAGCCGTGGGGATGACGAACACCCCAAACGACCAGACGATCGCGTGCCAAGGTGTTGGGCCGACCGATCCTGCTGGCAGCGCACCGATCGACTCGAGCGATGGCACCAGAAGGAACGCGAGCGGGGTGGCGAGCCCGAGCATGCATGCGACGAGAAACGCGCCAGCAAACCGCGCAACGAGAAGCCCGTGAAGCGAGACCGGTGCGGCAAGCACGATTTCATGGAGTTTTGCGTCCTGATCGCGAGTGACGATCTGCGCGAATACCCACGCGAACGCGAACGCGAGCCAAAACCCCTCGCCCGTGGTCATCAAGTAAACGAGATGGGGACTGTTGCGCGTGATGTCTGCGGCACCCATTTCGCGCATGTAGTCTGCGCGCGTGACGACGATGAGAAGGTAGCCGACCAGCCCCAGCACCATGAGAGGGATCTGAGGCCCGGAAACGGTCTGCCGAAACTCCCGGAGTGCCTCGTTGAGATAGATCGGCAGGCGGCTCATGACGGACTCGACAGCTGTTCACGCAGCGCGGCGTGATATGCGTCTTGAAGCGTGGGCTCGCGCAACGCCCAGCTCTGTCCTGGGGGTTTGTCGGCGTGCACGACGACCGCGGTGCCGTTCGGCCTCGCCGCGAGGTGCAGTGCTTCTGGCAGCCGGCCGCCGCGAGGAATTGTCGACGTCCAGAGCTTCCCTTCGAGCGGATGCCGCAGTTCAGCCGGCGTTCCTTCCGCGACGATGCGACCTTCTGACATGATCGAAAGCCGGCCGCAGAGATGCTCGACATCCTCGACGATGTGGGTGGACAGCAGCACCAGCGCGTCCGCGGCCACGTCCGCAAGGACGCGATGAAAGCGGTCGCGCTCTGCTGGATCGAGGCCCGCCGTGGGCTCATCGACGATCAGGAGACGGGGCGAACCGAGTAGCGCGAGCGCGATTCCGAAACGGCGGAGCATGCCCCCCGAGTAGGTCGACACGAGTTGGCTACGGAACTCGGTGAGGTTCACTTTGTCGAGAAGCTCCATGACCTCCCGGCGACGTCCCTTGCGGTCGGTGTTGCCGTGCAGCCACGCGAACCGCTCGAGGAGCGACTCGGCCGTTACACCGGGATACGCCCCGATTTGCTGCGGAAGGTACCCCAGTAGTTTTCTCAGTTCGTCGGGCTGCGAGAGAACGTCGATGTCGCCGAAGCGGATCGTGCCGGCGTCCGGAAGTTGAAGCGTGGCGAGCGTTCGCATCAGCGTGCTCTTTCCGGCCCCGTTGGGACCCAGCAGTCCGTAGAGCCCCGGACCGACGTCCAGGCTCACGTCAGAGAGCGCGTGCACCCCGTTCGAATAGGTCTTCGTCAAACGATGGGTTTCGAGCATGGCGGTTTCCTCTTATTGATAATGACTTGCATCTTCAATAAAACCCGCTAGCGTCTTCGAGTCAACCAAAGGGCACCCATGAATCGAAATGCGTGGTTCGCACTGTTGGGCTCGGTGGTCCTCGCGGCGATGGGCTGCTCCGGGAGCTCGGAAGCCGGCCCTGGAGCGGGAAGCGGCGGCGCCGCGGGTAGCGGCGGCGTGGGCGGAAGCGGCGGCGTCACAGAGCCCGATCCGCTGTTCGTCCTGGCCCAAGTGTTGTTCCTGCCGCCCGAGGGCTTTCAGGGCTTCGCGACCCTCATCGACGGCATCGACGACGACACGGTCGTCGATGTCGCGAATGGGATCGAGATCCCAGAGTTCAGCGGGGTGTTCGAGGGTCCGCGTCCCGGCACGTTCTTCGTGAGCACGGGTCAGATACCCGAAGTGATCTTGTTCCAACTCACGGAGGACGATCAGGTCGAGGAAGTCGACCGGGTTTCGTTTGCAGGTCGCGGCGTGACGGTCCCGCGCATCGCCCATACGGTCGTCACGATAAGCGAGACCAAGGCGTACTACGTCGACGCGGTGGGCCTCCGTCTGTTCACCTTCAGTCCCGAGACGATGACGATCGAGGACGAAGCGTCACTCGAAGGACTCGCAGCGCCGTCCATCAACAACCCCGAGGCGCTCATTCTGCCGGTCCCGAGATCGCGTACGGACGGCGAGCTGATCCTCTACGCCTTTTATCGAAATCTCACGGAAGGCACCAACGAACGACGCGTCCGGGTCGCGTTCATCGACACCGAAACCGACGAGATCACTGTCATCGAAGACGATCGCTGCGGCTACATGACCAACGTCGCGCTTACGCCGACGGGCGACCTCTACTTCGGCTCTGACGCGTGGACGGGAGCCATGGAGTTCATACGACCGGACGTGAACGCCCCCGGATGCGTGCTCCGGATCCTCGCCGGCGAGCGCGAGTTCGACCCTGACTTTCAGGTGTTCTTCAGGGACCTCACGGGCGAGGCAATCAGCGGAGGGCTGATCGGCGCGAGCGGCAACGAGGCGTACATGCTCGCCTACGACCGCACGCTGGTCGATCCCGCGGGCCTTACCGACCAGGAGATGCTCGCACAGCCGGCGTGGCGCACTTACCGGATCGCCCTCGGCGGCACGATTGGGCCCGCAGAGGAGATCACGGAGCTCGGAATCCGCAGCGGTTCGGTGTTTCCGATCACGGCGGAGGGCGAGATCTACGATGCGATCACGGCTGCGGACTTCAGTGAGACGACGCTTTTCCGGACGACGGTCGACGGCGTGCCCGAGCGCGCGCTGTCCGCGCAGGGCTTGCTCTTTGGTTTCGTCCGGCTTCGGTAGGTAGCGGTCCGGAGGCTCGGCTTCGAAAACGGCACGCCGGACGAACGGCAGGAAAAGGATGACGATGACGATCCACGACTGGAATGATTGGCTGTACGAGTGTGAAAGACGACGTGAGGCAACCCCTCACGATCGATCGAAAAGGGTCACCGTCTCGTCTCGTCGGGGCGCTCGAGACGACGCGGTACAGAGTGCGCCACCACCGGACCCATTGATTGGCTGGCTCTGGGAACAGGAGGGCCGCACAAACGGGCCTTTTGCGACCTTGGCAGCGTGCCTCGATCACGCCACGGCGCGCGCAGAGCTGACTGGGCCCGTCGCAGTTGGCCGGGGGATGCACAGCGGATTCGGGTGCCTCCACTGCGGGACGTGGGAGTGGATTCGCCATCGATTCGATGCGTACAACCAGCTCGTTCCAGACACGCCGCGGGGCCGAGCGATGCCGCGAGCATGGCTACCTGCCTCACAGCGATGCTAGTGCAGCCCCCACGCGTAGTGCTCCCGCCACGCTCGTTGACGGTCTCGTTTTCACATGACAAGTCCCAGCATGCTTAGACTTTCGAGCCCTCGGTCGACGGCCGCGCCTTGCCGGGTCGTGAAAATCGCCCTCGTCACCTCCATCGCGCTCGTCGCGTTCAGTGGATGCAGTGACAGCGATGACAACGGCGCTGGCGGCACAGCTGGATCAGGCGGCACGGCTGGGTCAGGTGGAACGTCGGGCGATGAATTCTTGGCAGTGAACCGCGTACGAACGCCAGACAGCCGCGCGATCTTCGCCTCCGTACTGCCGAGCCTCGACGTCGAGACGATCGACCTCGGGAATGCACTCGAGCTGTCGGGGCTGTCGCGCGCGTTCGCGTTTGAGGGCAAGGTCTTCGGGTTCGACGGGGAGTCGGGGGTGGTCACGCGATACGTCGTCGACGATGACCGTCTCGTGGAAGACGTCTTGGCGAACGGGGAACGGGCGAGGTTTGGCATGTCCGGCGTCGGCGTGACTCGATTCACGGCGCAGATCGGCTTCATCAATGAAGCGCGCGCCTACTACGTCGACCTCGCAAACGCCCAGGTCGTCGTCTGGAACCCCACGGAGATGAACCTCACGTCGACGTTCCCGGCCCCGGAGCTCGAACGAGAGGGGTTCACATCGTCGGGAGGTGGCGTGACGCGCATCGACGACTTCGTGTTCATGCCGCTGTCGTGGCTGAACCAAGGCGCGGGGACCTTCGTCCCGGTCGCAGCCATGATCGTTCTGTCGGCGAGCGAAGACGAGGTGGTCACCCTCCTCGAGGACGATCGGTGTGTGATCAGCAGCTCGGCGTTCATCGACGACGGGGCGGTCTACCTGATGGCCGACTCGGGAGACGGCCTGGCCCTGATCTTCTCGGAGCCGGGGACTGTGCCGCCCCCCTGTCTGCTCGAGTGGATCCCGGGCGAAGCCGAGTTCAACCCAGACTTCTATCGCGACCTGAGCGCCATCGCGGGCCTACCGCTGCTCCGAGGAGCGCTCGGGCGCGGCGATGGGACGTTCGTCACGCAGCTATACACTTCCGATATCGATCCAGAGACGCTCGAGCCGCTCGAGCTGCTCGACTTGCCGCTGTGGCAGTGGGGGGTCATCGATTTTCGGAGCGACACCTCGACGCTGATCGACAGCATTCCGCCGGGCGGAATATCCGCCATCGGATGGGTGGTCGACGACCGCTACTTCGTGCCTCAGTTCGACGACGCCCAAGGCACGTCCGCGCTCTTCGAGATCGAAAGCCCGGACGCCACCGAGCTGTTCACGGCCACTGGCGAGATCTCCGTCGTCGAGCGGATTCGGTAGCGGCACGCGACGTCGCCGCCGATTGAACGGACTCGTTCAGTGACCAGCAGCCCGCGCAACCGACACCTCAGAGTCGCTCTACGAGAAAGATCTGCCCTGTCAGTGAGAAGAGCTCCCGGGCTATCCCTTCACGGACTTCGAAGAGCTGGGACTGGTTCATGGGAAAATCGAACCTCGACAGAACGTAGTCGCCGTTGATGATCCACCCTCCCGTCACGGCACGGCTCGGTGGGATCTCTTCGAGTAGCCTCGTCGTGCCAGCGCGGAAGTCCACGATGGCCCACTGCCAAACGCTCGCTTCGATGAGCTCCGTCGGGACGATGCTCATCGGATCGACGCCGCCCGTAAAAACCCTCGTGGCGAACGTGCCGTCGCCGCGCGACACCGCGCCGGCGACGAACGGGAAGCCCGTCAGCTCTGGAAGATCGAGGAAGAAATCCTGGTCGAACTGCGCCTCCCCAGGGACCCACCGAAGGAGACAGGCGGGTGGGCTGTCCGGGTCGAGCAGGTTGGCGATCCCCCCGGCCGCGTCGGCCATGACGTACACCGCGCCGTCGTCGACGAACGCGGATCGCGCAGTGACACAGCGCTCATCCTCCAGGAAAGCGATCAGCCTCTCCTCCGTTGCCGAGAAGACGGCGAGCTGCGTCTTGGCCTCGAGCATGAGCAGGTTCCGGTTTACGAAGCTAACGGGCAACAGGATCAGATCGTCCGCGCGAACAATCTCGCCAACGGAAAGCGTGAACCCATCGCGCGAAAACTGCGGCACCGGAAACGAGGAGACGACGCGCATCTCGGACGGACTCCAAACGACCACCTGCCCGAGCGACAGCGCATCGATGAAGTAGGCCCGCTCCGAGTCGATGAACACGACCAGGTTGTTGAATCCATCCACGCCTTCACCCGCCATGCTGAACCGCGCCAGGCTCCCGTCCTCCAGCGTGTCGGGAACGAACTCGCCTCGTTCGATCCGAAAACGGGTCACCACGTTGGTCTCCCCGTCGAACCCGAAGACCTTGCCTTCGAAGGGAAAGAAGCGGGACAACCCATTCAGCTCGAGCGAGCGGGTGAGGTCCACGGTGGACGGTTCGAGATCGTCCAACAGCGTTGCAAAGAACGTCCGTAGGTCGGGAGTCCGAACCCTGTGAACGAAGAAGTACTGCTCGCCCGTTTCGACGCGCATCTCTTCGTCGGGCGACCCTTCGGCCTCGCCGCCACAGCCCACGGCAATGGAGATGAGCAACCAAGTCGCGATACCAACCCACGCGCCAAGGCGCCCGATCGTCGGGGAACCGCTAAGCTCACTACGCACGCGACACCTCCACACGGCCAGCCGAGCCTGTCACGTCGGGCGAGGCTGCGCACCCTAGGAGCGATCGACTAGCGCAAGCGCAACCCAATAGCGGTATTGGGTCGGGAGTCGTCTCGCGTCGCTTGATCTCGAGCGCTTCGCGCATCAAATCCTGCTCATGCGACCTGCCTCGAGTCCGTTTCTCCGCGCGAACCCCCGCACCGACCAGCCTCTCCTCATCTCGAGTCCAGCGTTCGCGTTGCTCCTATCGATTGCGGTCGCTGCGGGCTGCGGATCGTCCGACTCGAACGGTGCCGTGGAACCCCCAGACGAACCCGACGTCGAGACCGCGTTCGTCCTCGGGAGCCGGATTCGAACGCCGGACGGAAGGGCGTTCTTCGTGTCGATCGAGCCGAGCCTCGAGGCAACGGAGCTCGACCTGTCCGAGGCGCTCGAGCTGAGCGGATTTGCTCGAGTCTACACCTATCAGGGGGCGCTCTTCACGATGGACTCCGAGTCGCTCGTCATTCAGCGCTACCAGGTTGGCGCGGATCGATCCATCACACCCGAGACTCGACTGAGCATGGCACTCTTGGGGTTCAGCCGGTTCCGACCCCTGTTCGCGTTCGTCGAGCCGACGCGCGCGTACTACATCGACCCCCAGCAGTCCCAGGTCGTAGTTTGGGATCCAGAGGAGATGGTTCTGATCGAGACGCTGCCGATCGAGGGCCTCCTTCGCGAGAACTTCGACATTCGACAAACAGGCCTGCACATCGTGGGCGACCGTATCTTTCTGCCCTTCGCTTGGACGCGCGAAACCGACTTCGAAATCGTGCCGAGCGTGACGGTGCTCGTGCTGGATCGCCAGACCGGCGAACCGCTTGGAATCTTCGAGGACGATCGCTGCGTTGGCGCTGGCGGAGGTTTCGCCACGGAGAACGGTGACTTCTATGTTCTCGGCGACAGCCACGACGGCCGGTTCGAGGTGTTCGGGGACAATGCCCTTCCCCCGCCCTGTCTGCTTCGTATTCGCAGCGGCGCCGATGACTTCGATCCCGACTACTACGTCGACATGAAGGAGGCGATGGGCGCGATTGCGGTCGGTCACATGCACGGCCTGCCGAACGGGCAGGCGGTGACGCGTGTGCTCGCCGTCGACATCGACCCCGCCATCGTGGAAGACCCGTTCGACCTCACTTTCGCGGAGATCTGGCAGTGGGTCACGTTCAACGTCGCGGATCCATCACCAACGCCGCTGGACATTCCTCTGTCCGCGCTTCCTTTTTCACCGTACTTGGTCGACGGGGAGCTCTACGTTCCGCGCGAGGGCGAAACCGACAGCACGCTCTACCGCGTGGATGGCACGCGGGCGATTGCGGGGCCGACGGTGTCGGGAGAGTATCTGCAACTGCACCGCCTACGGTAGCGCATCGGTAGCTCGTGTTGACGACCTCGCCGTCGGCCAGCACCTTCGACACATGCCAAGTCAGTCTGCCCGGACGAGTCTCCTCATAGCCGCCTTCGCATCACTGTGCCTCGCAACCTCGTGCTCTCGGCAGAGCGCGACGCCGGAGACGACTTCCGTGGTCGTGGTAGACGTCGACCCAAGCGCCGCCGCCGAACTGATCGCGAAGGGAGAGGTTCGCGTGCTCGACGTTCGCACGCCTGAGGAATTCGCGCTCGGCCACATCGAAGGGGCCATCAACCAGAACGTCAATGGGCCGGACTTCGCCTCTGCGCTCGAAGACCTGCCACACGACAAGCCGTACCTCGTCCACTGCGCCGCGGGTACGCCAGGAGGGCGCAGCCGAAGGGCGACGGAGGCCTTGCAGTCGGCGGGGTCGAAGAGAATCTACCACCTCGACGGCGGCCTCATCGCATGGTCTGGCGGAGGCAACCCTACGGTCACTGTCGACGGCGACGACTGAGCAGCACACCACGAGGCCAAAAGCCGCGGTGCCCGGATGGGAGCCTGCGCCCGGGCGTTTCTCTAACGGACGCGAAAGACCCCGGTGATGACCCCGGGGCTCGTCACCCCTGGAACCGGACCGTCCGCGTTGGTGAGCTCGACCAACGTCGAACTGGCGAGGTTTGGCTCGGTCTGTGCCCCAAAACTCCGTCCCCCGATGACGACGGGGTCGACCGTGGAAGCCGTCGGTTCGAGGTTGTCGAACAGCGTGACGAAGCTCGCGGTCTCGAGGTCGATGAGTGCCCAGCGCCAGGCCCCCGCACTGCTGAACTCCGGCAAAGACATCGCGTCGGGCGGGACCAGCGACTCGTCGAGCACCCGCAGATAGGCGCCGGCATCGCCCTGTCGGAAGACCGATCCCCCTTGGAGTCCGTCGCTCACGGACTCGATGAGTACCTGCCGGTCAACGGCGGAAGTGCCGGCTGGGATCCGGAGGAGGCATTCGGGGCCGCCACCGCGGTCCGCCAACCGGTTTGCCACGCTCGCCACGTCCGAGGACGCATGCAAGTCGCCGCGACCGTCGAGAAAGATGTGTTGAATCCCGGCGCAGTCGTCGAAAGTGATGACGCGAGAGATCGTCTCTGTGCTGAGATTGAAGAACACGATCTTCGAGACCGGTGAGATTCCAAAAGTCTCGTTGAGAAACGCGAGGGTAAAGACGATCTCGTCTTCTCGTTCGACGATACGGTGGCTGATGAAGCCCGGCCCGTCGCCGTCCAGCTCCGAGATGTCGATGGTGTCGACGAGGACCATCTCGAGCGGGTCCCAGACGATGATCTGGTACGAAAGTGTGTCGATGGCGTAGGCACGCCGTTCGGAGACGAAGTAGAAGTTGGACGGGCGCACCCGAAGCGTGCTGACGGAAACAGCCTCGGCCGAAACGGTCGAGCCCTGGACGAACGTGTTGTTGGACCCGACCTCGTAGCGGGTAATGCGCGGCACGATTCCATCGACGGTGAACACGACGCCTCCCCGCTCCGGGCCAAAGGCAACGCCGTTGTTGGGAATCTCTAGTGCCAGCGAGAGGTCGACCCTCGAGCTCGGGCCGAGTGAATCGACGAGGCCGACGAAAGCAGCGTCCTCGGTACCCGACAGGAAGAGCGACACGGCGAACGCCGTCGTGCTCGGCTCGTCCACCGGATCTGTGGGCGCGGCCTCGCCAGCACCGCTGCATCCGAGCGCAGCGAGGACCAACGGCAGCCATGAACGGGCCTGGGAGGGAAACACGACGGCAGGAGGCTGCGCCAGCGGCGATTTCGCGTCAACCGGCGCAGGACAACCGGCCAGCTGAGAGGAGGGTTGAAGCAATCGCACTCTCGATGCGCCCAAGGCCTCACTCGATCGCGTCGACGACGGCCACCACCTCGTTGACGAGGATCTCGAAGTTCTCGAAGTCGGTGAGCGGGTCGAAACCCATTTGCGCGATGACCAGATCGCGACTTGGAATCGCGACGGACTTCTGGCCGAAACCACCGTTCGCGAAAAACGCATCGGTCGGCATGTCGAATCGATCGTCGAGGTTATTGCGCCAGAAGGCACCGTAGCCGATGAAGCCCTCGGAAGGAGCATACGCGAACTCCGCAGATTCCTCCGTGAGCACGCGCTCACCGCCGAACATGCCGCCGTCGAGATGCATCAGCGCGAGGCGCGCCAGGTCCCGGGCCGTGGTGTAGAAGGCGCCCGAGATGATGAAGTTGCCGTACGGGTCGGTTTCCACGAGCGAAGAGCGCATGCCGAGCGGCTCGAACACCTCTCGCTGAATGATACTGAAGGGCTCGCCGCCGTTGGCTTCGTACGCGAGCTTGGCAATCGCGGTCACCGTGAGTGGGTTGGCGTTGCGATACGCGTAGTCGGTGCCCGGAGTGAACATCCCAGGGCTCACCTCGACCGCGTCTGCCACGACGTCGAAGCCCTCGACGTAGATGAACGAGTGCTCGTTCTCAGACAAGAAGAACGTAGTAAAGCCATCGAGGAACTGTTGGTCGAGCCCGCTCGACATGTTGAGCAGGTTCCGAATGGTGATGTTCCGCCGTTCGTCGTCGGCCCAAGCGGCGACGGGTGCCGGGTCGTCCAGCCCGAAGTAGCCACGCTCGATGAGGCGAAGCACGGCGGTTGCGGCGACACTCTTGCCCGTGGACCAACCTCGCTGCGGCACCATCGCGCCGTATCCTGGGGCATAGGTCTCCCCGACGAGTTCGCCCTGGTGAACGACGACGATCGCGCGAAGGCCCTGCCGTCCCATGTGGCGCGCCATCGCCTCGTCGAGCGCATCGCGATCGATGGGACTATCGCCGGGAACGAGGGTCTCGCCGAGCGGCCAGGGCTCGTCGGCCGAAGGACCCTGCCACGCGATCGAGCGGGGCTCGAACTGCACCGCGTCGAGCGCTCGTGGGAGAATCACACATCCTTGAGACAGGGCGTAGACGGCGCTCCGCGCGGGGACACCCGGGTGTGCGACCGTCACGGACTGCGCCGCCTCGTCGATGTCGACGTCGGCGTTTCCGATGCTGAAGCCTCCCGCCGCGAGACCCACGAGATTGACCTCGGTGTCGATCGTGGTCTGCGGGTCACCGCCCGCCACGAACACGCGGCTGCAGATCTCCTTCGCGGCCCACGACGCTGCGTACTCGACCGAGCTCGCGGCGAAATCGTCGCCAGGCGGCGTGGGGTTGTCGTCCACGTCGAGCGTCACGGGCTCTGGCGTACTGCTTCCACTACAGGCCGCGAGACATAGGGCTCCCACGACCAACCAAACTAAGGGTGATATTTTCATCGCCAGGCTCTGGCCTAGCGAAAGTCGGCTCTCTTGGCAAGCGGCTGCGGCCCCGCGGATTCCGCAATCGAAGGCGTGGACGGCTTGGAATCCTCGAAATTGCGGCCTTCCCGCCCTCCCGCGAGGAGCTCGGCGTGGCGGTCGATCAGCGCGAGAGCCACCGAGACCACCTCGTCCTGGACGGAGACGAGGCCAAGCCTGTCGGGGACCTCGAGATGGGGCGCAACGGTCCCGGGATCCGCGGAGTCGCCGTTGGCGCGGATGAACTCGGCGGTCGAGATGCTGGCACGCAGTC
The DNA here is from genome assembly GCA_039177115.1 of Myxococcota bacterium. GTDB lineage: Bacteria > Myxococcota_A > Polyangia > Polyangiales > Houyiibacteriaceae > SG8-38. The sequence goes on along the minus strand of JBCDFZ010000036.1, from coordinate 21,942 downwards.
CGGAGTGCGGCAGATCGTAGCGGTAGCTCTCCCCGAAGAAGTTCGGCGGTGAGGTCGTGGGCGTGCCGAGCACTGGCAGGAGGTCGAAGTCGCGCGCGGCGTTCGCGGTCATCATGGCCGCCGAACGAGTCCGCGGTCCGATGAGCAGGACGCTTGGCCCTCGAAACCGATGCTCTACAGGCGGTGGCGGTTCGAGCGGCGGCACCTCGCGGATGTACTCACCGGGCGTCGCATTGCAGTAGCGATCGGCCCAGGGCCCCATATTGCGCATGTGATGCTGCATGGGCGTTGAGACACGCCAGCGCTTCTCGCCGAAAATGCGATACGGCCGGCGCGTCAAATAGCTCAGCAGCATTTGGCCCACGAGGGTGTTCCCGCCGTCGTTGTCTCGGAAGTCGACGATCAGACCGGGTGCGTTGGCGCGTTCCAGCTCAGCGAAGAAGTCCCGAAAGAAATCACGATACTCGCGGACGCTGCCGGCCATGGTCCGCACCCGCAGATAGACCGCACCGTTCGGGAAAAAGCCCGACTCGACCGCGTTGTCGTTCTCGACGTCGAGATCCGCGCGGCTCAAACTCACCTGGAGCGGCGTGCCCTCCGGCGTCACCGCGTCCAGCACGGCGCCTTTTGCGGACGCGCCGAAGCGACGGTGCCCGAACGCGAAAAGCGACGGCAGAACCACGTCGACCGCGCCGGCGGACTCTGCGCTGGCCAGCGGTCGAATCGAGTCCAGAATCGCCTCGACCGAATAGCCGTCGACCCGCAGCACACGGGAACCTGCAGGAAGCGGACCTGCGTCCCGCGCAAGAATCACAGTCTCCGCAGCCACGTAGAACGGAAGCGTCAACTCGGAGTCGACGCGTGGAGGGGCGACGCTGGTGTGTGAGTCTCCGAGTCGCGACGCGATCTTCGCGAGCGTGACGTACAGCTCGTCGTGAGAGACGCTCGCGGGGAGGTCGCCAATTGCACGCTCGAACTGGGCGTCGAGCTCCGTGGGTGTCGCGCGCCGGTGCGGGTCGGGATGGACCTCCAAGAGCCGACGGCGGAAGTCCTCGAGATCCGCCTTCGCTTGTTCGCGGGAAAGCTGCGGGTTGCCGGCCTCGCCGTCCGGCCAGATCGCCGGCGAAACGAGGATCGGGAGCAGTGCGAGCCCAAACCAAGGCATCGATCGACCACGCCAGACGAGCATCTTCTCTCTTTAACGAAATTGAAAATCAATATCAAGAAGCATCGACTCGACTCGGCCTTGACTTACATTCATTCATGAATGTATTCATCCCCCATGAGCCCGGAGCAGGAGACAAACCATGCCCGCCGGACCCAGGCGGAGCGGCGCGAGACGACGCGGGCCGCCTTGGTGACGGCCGCGATGCAGTGCCTCACTCGCTACGGCTACGCCGGCGCGACGATGGCGCGGATCGCGAGTGAAGCGGGCGTAACACGGGGCGCGCTCCAACATCACTTCGAGGACCGTCGCGCTCTCATGATGGCCGTCGTCGATGAAGGGTACCGGCGACTCACGAACGACCTCGCAGACGCGCTCCCCACGACTGGCACGCTCGGAGAGCGCGTCGACCTGCTCGTCGAGTCGTACCTGACTCACTACGGTACGCCTCACGCGAGAGCCGCGTTCGAAGTCGTCCTCGCCTTCCGCGACGAGCCAACCTTCCTAGCCAGCCACTTCGGTACCCTCGCACCGCTGCAACAGCAGGTCGAAGCGCGCTGGCGCGAAACTTTCAGCGACGCGCACGTCTCGGACGCCACTGTCTACCACGCACGCCAAGTCACGCGCACGAGCGTCCTCGGGTTCGTCCTGCTGAACGCAACTGGCGTCGGGCTTACCGACCCTGGCGTCGTCAACGCGCTCAAGGAATCGATTCGACACCTGATTGCCACAGACGGCGGTCGACGCGCTCCGGTCGACGCGACCTGACCCCAACCCCTACGAGGACCGACATGAAGTCTAATTGTTTCGTTATCTTGTGGCTCGCTCTACTCGGCGTTGTTTCCGTTTCCGGTTGCAGTGACGGATCGGGCGCTACGGAATACCAAGCCACGATCCGCTACACCGAATACGGTGTGCCCCACATTTTGGCAGACGACTGGGGAAGCCTCGGCTTCGGGCAAGGCTACAGCGCAACCGAGGACCGCGGCTGCATCGTCGCCGACCAGGTTCTCAAAGTGCGGAGCGAGCGAGCGTCGTTCCTCGGCCGAGGGGAGTTCGACGAGCACATCAATAGTGACTTTGGATACCGATCGCTCGCTCTCCTCGAAAAGGCGGAGACCGATCTGCCGAACCTACCGGAGCAGGAAGCCGAGCTCGTTCGCGGCTACGCCGCAGGGTACAACCACTTCCTCCAACAAAACGGGGCGGACGCGTTCCCGGGATGGTGTGCGGGGGAGCCATGGGTTCGTCCCATCACTGCGGTCGACTACTTGGCGTACATCTATGACGGAGCGCTCATGGCGAGCGGTGCGACGCTCGCGGCCTTCATCGGTGCCGCGCAGCCACCTGGTTCGGAGAGCGCGATCCCGACGGTCGCCAGCTTCGAAGCGGCGCTCACCGAGCTCACCGTCCACGCCAGCAACGGATGGGCGTTCGGCTCAGAGCGAACGCAATCAGGTGGCGGCATGGTGATGACCAATCCGCAGTTCGGTTGGCACGGAGCGACGCAGTTTCGAGAGAACCATCTGACGATCCCGGGGACGCTCGACATCTACGGTGCGTCATTCGGCGGGTTCCCTGGGATACAGGTGGGGTTCAACGAGAACATCGCGTGGACCCACACCGTCTCGGAGGGCAACCGTTTCGTGGTGTACGATCTCGATCTCACGGGAAGCGACCCGACTCGGTATCGCTATGACGATGAGACCCGCGCGATGACGGCGCGCACGTTCGAAGTCGACGTCCTCGCAGACGACGGGAGTCTCGAGACCTTCACACGAACTCTCTATGCCACCCACTACGGTCCCGTGATTGAGATCCCGAGCTTCGGCGAGTGGTCGGATGCGCGAGCCCTCACCTTCCGTGACGCCAACGCCGACAACGACGAGGTGCTTCGGCAGTTCCTCGGCATGAACATGGCCGAGAGCATGGACGAGTTTCAGCAGGTGTTCGCCGAGACGTCGGGCATCCCGTGGGTCAATACGATGGCTGCCAGTGCGGACGGCCGCGCGTGGTACATGGACGGGTCCGCCACCCCAAACCTTAGTGACGAGGCGCTGGCCATCTGGCTGGACGGACTGGCGAACAACGCCATCATCGAGCTCTTCTTCGACTTTGGCGTCGTACTGCTCGACGGAAGCGACAGTACGTTTGAATGGGTAGACAACCCCAATGCCCGCGACCCGGGGCTCGTCCCCTTCTCTGAGCAGCCCAAGCTCGAGCGCCGCGACGCGGTCTCGAACGCCAACCAAAGCCACTGGATCGCCAACTCGAGCGCGCCCCTCGAAGGCTACACGCCGCTGATGGGCTTCGAGCGACAGCAGATTGGGCTCCGCCCCCGCATCGTCGCGGCGATGGCCGAGGATACGAGTCCCTCAGGGCCCGCCGGCGAGGACGGTCGGTTCTCTCTCGAAGAGCTCCAGGGCATGTACATGAACAACCGAAGCATCCTGGCGGAGCTCCTTCGTGATGACGTTGTGGACCGCTGCACCGGTGAAGGGCCCGTCGACCTCGACGGACAGCCGGTCGCGATCGCCGATGCGTGCGCCGTGCTGCGCGACTGGGACACGCGCTACGACCTCGACAGCGTCGGTGCGATCCTGTGGCGGCAGCTCTGGAGCGAGACCACCGGCACGGGCGTGCTGTGGAGAGAGCCGTTCGACCCGAGCGATCCCATTGGCACCCCGCGCGGGCTGGCAGACGCACCGTCTGATGCGGGAGACCCCGTGCTCAGTAACCTTGCCGCGGCGATCGTGATGCTCGAGGAGGCGGGGTTCTCGGCCGCGACGCCTCTCCGCGACGCGCAGTTCACGATGAAGGGCGACGAGCGAATCCCGATGCACGGCGGAATTTTCGCGGACGGCGTGGCCAACATCGGCGCTCAGGTGATCGACTTCGCCGACTCCCTCGAGCCCGTCGTGACCGAACAGACGCTAGACCCCTACACCGACCTCACCACCGCCGGCTACTACGCCGACCGCGGACCCGCCATCGTGATGGCCATCGAACTGACCGAGGACGGTCCGCGTGCGCGATCGATTGCGGCGTACTCCCAGTCGAAAAACCCAAGCTCGCCGTTCTTCGCCGACCAGACCCGCCTCTACTCGGAAGAGGGGTTCAAGACGGTTCGCTTCACGCAGGAGGACATCGAGAGCGACCCCGAGTTTCGTGAGATCACGGTCGAAGGTCCTCGCGAGCTGATCGACTAGCCCCACATCTACGGGGCCTGGATCGTTGCCCCGGGCGCGCTTGCCATCCATTGCGGAGCAAGTCAGCGTAGGCGCATGCGTCGTCTGATCCCGAATCGCCTCGGGCCGCTTTACCTCGTCATGACCGTCTTGGGATGTGCTGCGGGGCAGCCACCCAGCGAGACCTTACACTCGAAGAAGACGGAGAATGCCGAGGTGCCCGCGGTCGCTTTCTTCAACAGCGGCATGCCTTACGCTCTCACCCTCTCCCCTGATGGGCGCTTCGTTGCAGGGATTCTGACGAGGGGATCAGAAGACTCCGTGGTGGTGGTCGACACGCGGCACACGGGGGAAGGCAAGCGCGTTCGCGCTCTTACCAGCATCGATCGGGAACGGAAGAAGGGCCGCAGCATCGACTGGGTTGCCTGGGCCAACGACGATACGCTCGTCGTTGGCGCGAGCAGTCCGGAGGTCGGCGCACGCATTCCGTCTCGGGAGGGCCGGCTCATCGTCGTCGACGTCGAGACTGGCAAGGCCGACTACCTCACCAAGGACTGGCCAGATACGTGGAAGCGCGGCTTCTGGGTGAGCGTGATCGACGAGCTGCCGAGCGATCCCGACCACGTGATGCTCAAGGTCTACCTGCCGACCGAGCGATACCCCTCCGTTCGGCGTCTAAACGTTCGGAACGGCGACCTCGAGCTGGTCCAGAGACCCATCTGGGGCGTCAGGTCGTGGTGGGTGGATCACCGAGGGGAGGTTCGTGCGGGTGGGGGAGTCAGCTACCCGGAACAGGGGAACCGCTCCGCCCGTCTCGTTGGAACCCTCGTTGCTCGAACGAGCCCCGAGGAGAAGTTCAAGCGGCTTCGACAGTGGACGCTGTACGAGGAGCCGGATCTGTATTTTGCCGGCTTCACCGAGGACCCGAACACCATCTATGTTGCCACCGACGAAGGGCCTGACAGGCTCGGAACCCTCTACGAGTACGACGTCGAGGAGCGAGCGCGGGGCCGCAAGGTGTTCGGCGTAGCGGGCTACGATGTCGGAACGATCGTCACGTCTACGATCGACGGTCGGCCGCTGTACGTGCCTTACGAGACCGACAAACCGCAGCTGAAAAGCATCGACGCCGGATGGGCTCGCATTCAGGGGTTGGTGGACCGCGAGCTGCCGAACCGGATCAATCGTGTGACGAGTGCAGACGCCTCGGAAACACGGTTCGTATTCGTCTCGTATAGCGACATCGTTCCTCCAGAGTTCTACGTCATCGACTGGAAAGAGAAGACGATGGACCCGCTCTTCGTCTCGTACCCGGAGCTGCCGCGCGACGTGTTGACGCCGATGATCCCCGTGCACTACACCGCGCGAGACGGGCTCGAGCTCCACGGCTACTTGACTCGACCAAAGTCGGACGCGAATGCTCCCGGCCCGGTCATAGTACTGCCCCACGGCGGGCCTTGGGCTCGGGACACCTGGGGCTGGGACCCATGGGTGCAGTTCCTTGCGAGCCGCGGCTTCACGGTCTTTCAAGTCAACTTTCGAGGCTCGCTGGGTTATGGCGGCGCCTTCGAGGGTCGCGGGTACGGCGAGTGGGGACTCGCGATGCAGGACGACATCACCGACGGAGTGAGATGGCTCATCGCGAACGGAATCGCCGATCCCGACCGGGTTGGCATCTTTGGAGCAAGCTACGGAGGATACGCCGCACTTCAGGGCCTGGCCTCGACCCCCGATCTCTACGCCGCAGGCGCGTCATGGGCAGGGGTGACCGACCTTCCGTTCCTGCTCCTTCGAGATCGAGCACGATTCGGGCGAAGCTGGATCGAGGAAACCGAACGCCTCATCGGCGATCGCAAGGACGACCGCGCGAAGCTCGCGGATACATCCCCCGCACTGCAAGCCGCCCGCATCAAGGTTCCGGTTCTCGTAGGTCACGGGAGAGGTGATCCGCGAGTCGACGTCAAGCACGCAACGCGGATGGCAAAAGCACTGAAAGCCGAGGGGGTTCCGGTGGAGCTGATCCTCGTCGACGATGAGACACATGGCTTCATGGACCCCACACGCGAAGCCGAGTTCATCGAACGCGTAGCGGCGTTCTTCGAAGCGCACTTGGGAGCGGGGCTCTCCAACTCGAGCGCCCAGGCTGGCGCGTCGGTGGACCCGCGAACTCCAACCGCCAACGCGAGCCCGGCCCCACCTACCGAAGACGAAAGACGGTAATGGCGCGTCCGGGCGCTGTGTACCGTTCGGCTGGCGCTGACGGATCGCTTACGTCGAACACCGTTGACTCGCTGCCGTTCGCGGAGACACGTACCAAGAACGGGGTGGGCTCGGTTCTGCCCGCCTCGAGGACCTCATACGACACGAGTCCGCCCGACACGTTCTCGAACTCAGGCACGGGAAGGAGCTCGCTCGGGTTGGTCAAATCGATGCGCTTGTAGGACCAGTTCTCGGTGATGTTCAGCTCGGAGAAGTTATCGAGGTCGACTGCCGGAGCCCCGTCGGCGAGCGCCAGGAGGTACGCAGAGTCGCCCGGACCGGACACCAGTCCGCCCACGGGTCGTCCAGCGAGTTCGAGGAGGTCGACGAAGTCGGGATCGAAGTCGTCGGCACCACGCGCGATTCGAAGGATGCATGATTGGTTCGCCGGGTCGGCAACCCCGACGAGCACTTCGGTCGCGAGCCGAAGAAGCGGGCCAAAGTAGAGGTTTCCACTGGTGTCTTTCGTCGCGTAGACCAGGCCGCCACAACCCTCACGATCGGCGTATCGGACCTCGTCCGTTTCGATGTCGACGATGACGGCTCGCGTCGCGGGGTGGATCACCCCGCCGAGCGAACCCATCGTCATGATCACGACCCGATTCCCGTCGCGCAGTGCCACGTTGCCGAAGAAGCCAGGAATGCCGGGCGGCAGGTTGAAGTCGACTGGGACCTCCCGAACCAGCTCCATGGCTTCTGGATCGAAGACGATGATCGATTGCGTCAGATAGCTGAAGAGGTAGCCCTTGTTTCGGTCGAGGATCAACATGATGCCGACCCCGGAAGAGGCACCAAACGGAAACACGCTGAACTCGCCAGTGAGCTCCACGCTGTTGTCGGCTGTGGCCTGGTAGCGTTGAATCAAGGGACTCTCGGCAACGCCGACGAAAAACTCGCCGTTGGGTTCGTCGGCAACGCCAAGGGAGCCGATACCTGGAAACACGCCAGCCTGTTCGAGATCGATGACGGTATCCGGCCCGATCGACGACAGGATGTTCCCGTAACCAAACTGGCCCTCGGGCGTGGCGAACGTACCGATCGCGAGATACTGGGCCGCTTCGGTTTGGCCGTTCCCCGCGGCACCGCCGGAGCCATCGGCGCCTGCGCCACCGTTCGAACTTTCGCTCGAGCCGCATGCCGTGAGTAACACGCACCCAAGCAGCCAGGGCTTGTACGCCAACCGCAAACCAGGACTTCGATGGGAGGCCGACACGAGGCGAGAGGATAGTGAATCGCATCACGCGCGCAACGTTCGAGGGCCGCGACCGTCGGGTCAGAAACTCAAATCCGATACCGCTATCGGGTCCCGCGTAGGCAGCCCGGCCTAGCTGGCGGTGACGCGACCGAAACCGATCAGTTTGGGACACGCACCGCGTGGATGCGTTTCGGAAGCGGGCCTACCTCGATGGTGCCGACGACCTCACGCCTTTGCGTGTCGATGACTGTCACGGTCCCGTTGACGTCGGTGCGCGGCTCCCCGTTCTCGTCAGGAACGAACGTCGTGTTGCTCACGTAGGCAAACGCGCCGTCAGGTGTGAACGCAATCCAGTTGGGGGCGTTGCCCTCGGGGATGTCGATGACCGCGAGCTGCTCGAGTTCGGGAACCGAGTAAACGTACCATTTGTCGGCCATCGTACTGGTCGCCCAGAGTTCGGTCTCGTCGGGGTTGAGGCCGATCCCGTGGCTCCTTGGTTTCAGGCGTGCGGTGGTTGTAGACCACGACTCCGTAGGCGCGTTCGACCACTCGATCCGGTTGACCTCGTCGCCTGACTGAAGATTGATCTCGACGAAGCCCTCGAGGTCGGTGAACTGAACGTACATCCGACTCTCATCGTTCATGAGGGCGATGGGTCGTGGGTCGCCGTTCAACACGTAAATCTGAGAGATCTCGCCGCTCTCGACGTCCACTTTCGCGACGCGCTGGCTCAGAATGCCCTCGACGTACACCGAACGGCCATCGCCCGAGATGTAGCTGTTGTGTAGCGCGATGACGCGGATGGGGTTGTCAGGATCCGTCTCGTCGACGATGTCGACACTGCCGGTCACGGCCTCCGACTCCACGTCGACGACGATCATGCGAGCACTCAGAAGATCCGGGACGTAAAGCGTGCGATTGTCGGGCGTGATGCTCGGCTGATGCAGCTCGTCGTCGTCGACTTCGATGCCCCGCACGCGCCAAAGCACGTCGAGCGTTCTCGTGTCGATCGCGATGACCTCACCCGTGTCCTCCGTCGTGGCGTACAGCCGATCGCCTACGGACGAGGGGATCTGCCCGTGCGGAAGCCCGCCGAGCTCCACGGTATCGACAACCTCTCTCGTGGCGTGGTCGATGACGCTCAGGTTCGTGCCGCCCGTGTTGGCCACGAACAGAAGCAGGCGACCTTCGGCCTGATCGGTGCTGTCGCTGCAACTAAGAAGCCCGAGCAGGGCGAGGATGAACGCGAAGCGTCGCGCGCGGCTTGACTGCATAGTGATACTCCCTTCCTCCGGTCGATCAGGGGTTACCGTCGACCACCGAGACCACGTCCGCGACGAACGCGGAGAAGTTGTCGAAATCATTCAATGGGTCCATGGCGAGCTGTGCGATGACGAGCTCTCGGCTTGGCACGACGATCGAGAACTGCCCGAACGCGCCTGACGCGTAGTACGCATCGCGGGGTGCTCCGGGAATGCTCCCATTGACGTTCCGCCACCAAAACGCGCCGTAGCCGTCGAACGTGTCCGAGGGCGCCGTCGCGAACGAGACCCACTCCTCTGACAGCACCAGCTCGCCACCGAAAACCCCACCCTGCTCGAACACGAGACCGAGACGCGCAAGATCGCGCGCCGTGGTGAAGAACTGCCCAGAGGTGATGAAGTTTCCATACGCATCGGTTTCGACCGTAGACGAACGCATGCCGAGCGGTTCGAAGACCTCACGCTGGATCGATGCGTACGCGTCCCCGCCGTTCCGCTCGACCGCGAGGCGCGCCAACGCCGTAGCCACGAGCACGTTCACGTTGCGATACGCCCAAGTCTCGCCTGGGGGATCGCCCGCAGGGACCGCGACGGCATCGGCAAGCGTATCGAAACCGTCGAAATAGACGAAGTCGTGCTCACTCTCGGGCGTGAGGCGATCGAGACCGCCCACTCGGCTCTGTGCGAGGCCGCTCGACATCCGAACCATGTCGCGAAGGGTGATCGAGCTCCGGGTGTCGTTTGCCCAAGCGGCAACCGGCACCGGTTCGTCGAGCTCGAGGAACCCCCGGTCGACCAACCGCCCCACGAACGTCGATGCCACGCTCTTTCCAGTGGACCAGGCGCGCTGAGGGACGCGCATCCCGTAGCCAGGCGCGTAGGCTTCCCCGACCAACTCCCCTTGGTGAACCACCGCGATCGCGCGAATGTCGGCCCTTTCCATGTGGACGTCGATCGCGTTTTGCAGGGCATCACGATCGATCGTGCTCTCCCCCGGAACGACGGTTTCACCAAGCGGCCACGGGGCGTCGTCATCCGGACCTTCCCAAGAAAACTCCTGGGGTTCGAACTGAATCCCATCGACGAACGTGGGAACGATGATGCAACCCTGCGAGCCTGCGTACACTGCCTCGCGCGTGGGCTCGTCGGGGAGCGAAACGGAAACCCTGGACTCAACCTCGTCGACGTTGACGGTAGCCGCGTCGATGGAGAAACCCGGCGCAAGCAGGGCGATGAAGCGAAGCTCGTTGTTGAGCGTCGGCTCAGGGTCCTCCTTCGCGAGGAAGACACGGGAGCAGACTTCCTTGGCGGCAAACGCAGCAGCGTACTCGGCTTGATTGCCCGAGAAGGCGGAACCCGGCGGATGAAGGTTGTCTGAAACCACAAGCTCGATCTCCGCGGGCGGTGCAGTCCCTCCGCACCCGCTCGAGGCGAGCGCGCCCACGGCGGCGAAGACTCGAACGAAATCAGCCCAGCGGCTCGACGAAGCCCTCATGTGTACTCCTCCGTCAGCGCCAGCACGCTTGTCGCCATGGCTTCAACGCTTTGTTCGATGCTCAGCCGCTGCTGCACGCGATAGATGCGCCACGTCATCGGATCGATGGCAGCATGGAGGGCCGCGCGCTTTGCGTTGGACATCGACTTGTCGCTTGCCATGCCAACCACCTCGTGAACCCGAGTTCGAAGGGCTCGCGTGACCACACCGCGCTCCACGTCAGGCACCGTCTCACTGGCCGTCATCACGATCCAGCGCATGTGGGCGTAGTCCTCCATGAGCGGTGCCAGCGCCTTGAAGAACCGAAAAACCCGGGGCTTCAACTCACCCTTCGGAACCTCAGGCAGTCGCTCGAGAGCCTGCAAACGAAACGCGAGGACGGTCGCGAACATGATCTCCTGCTTCCCCTCGAAGAGGTTGAAGATCGTCCGCTCCGTCAGGCCAACGCGTGCGGCAACCTCGCGCGCCGTCGGAATGCGCATCGAAGTGAGGGCCACCTCCAACGACGCGTCGATGACGGCCCTGCGCGATCGCTCTCGACGTAGACGACGCCCGTCCGTCTTGGTTTTCTCGACGCTCACAGAGCCGCGTCTAACATATTTCATGGTGCATGCAAATAGTTTTCTGAGGCCCACCGCGCTCCCGTCACCTCTTCAACTGGACCCGCGAACGAGCTGGGCCGCTTCGAGGTTTCAGGCTACGAAGCGGCTGATGAAAGCAGCGCACACGCTGGTTGGCCTCGTGGTGGCCGTCTCTGCATTGGGCTGCGGTGACAGCCAGCCTGAAGGAACGGGGAACGGTGGGACAGGCGGCGCTGGGTCCGCGCCCGTCGATCCCGACCCCCTATACGTCGTCGCCTCGCTCATCCAAGGCACACCGGTGTCAGCCTTCGCAGGCTTCGCCGAATCCCTCGATGCCGACGTCGAAGTTGATATTTCGGACGCGCTAGAGCTCCCGAACAACGGCCAGGCCATCGGCCCGAACCGAGGCAACGTCCTCTACGTCGTCGACGGCAACGTGCCGCGCATTACGCGCTTCGATTTTGACGACGATGGAAGCCTGGTGCAGGGCGACACGGTGTCCGCTGAAGGTATGACACCCTCTTCGATGGGTGCGAACCCAGGCAACTTCGTGTTCGTTTCTGAAGACAAGGCGTATGCGATCGACACCTTCAACGCCAATGTCGTGGTTTGGAACCCCACCGACATGGTGCTTAGGGGGAGCTTCGACATCGGCGAAATCACCGAAGAGACCTCGGTCGGGCTCATCTCGCGTAACCACGTTCGACGGGGTAACGAAATCGTGTTCACCCTGGGATACGTGCGCGCGGTGGGCTATGAGTCCTTCTCGAAGATCGTCTTCCTCGATACCGAGACCGACACGATCACCCGCATCGAGACCGTCGAAGGGTGCTCCTACGCAATCCACCTCTTCGAAGATGACAACGGCGACATCTACACAGGGTCCGTCGTCACGAGCGTCTTCAATCGGCTCGTCGGAAACCCGGCGGGGCCCGAGTGCGTCGTACGGATCCCGGCAGGCCAGTACACCCCAACCGACTACGCCACGTTCCCCGACAAAACTGGCTTCCCGAACGCGGCATCGCTGGCTCAGCAGCAAGGCAGCAAAGCGTACATCCGGATCCTCGACGATTCGCTCGTACCTGACCTCAGCGAGTTTCGTCCGAGCGAGGTGAACGCGCTCCTCGCGTGGCGGTGGGGCCTCGTCGACCTTGCGACCGACGACCCGCCCCGCGTGTTCACCGAGCTCGAACCGCGCTCGGGCAGCATCGCGGCCTACTACGTGGACGGGACGACGTACAGCAGCGAGTCCGACCGGTCTGCGGGAAGCGCGAGGCTGGTCAACCTGTCGGGGCCCGATGGGCCGGAGCCGGGCGTGCGGGTGACCGGCCTCGTGAAGCACGTCTTTCGCGTCCGCTAGGAGTCGGCGCCTTTGGCGCCCTACTCTTCGACAGTGCGAGGCGCTGAGATCTCGAGGACCTCGAGCTCGGGGTCGGCCATGATGTCGTCGTCTCGGAACAGAACGGGTTTGAACTGCTTCATCGAGTAGAGCCGGGTTTGGTCGGCGTAGTGTGGAGAGTTCGGATCCTTCGACTGCGAGTACGCGGCAATCGACGTGGCGCGCGGCCCGTCGTCGTTAAACTCGATGGCCATGACGATCGCGGGGCCGCGATCTGCATAATAGCCCTCGGCCGTGAGCGTGGTGTTCCCATCGACGATTGGCGCCATGTTGGTCGGCTCGAGCGAATCCGCGAAGTTGATGATCGTGGCGCCGATGTTGGCGACTCCGTCACGCGCAATACCGCCGTGCATGGGAATGCGCTCGTCGCCTTTCTCGGTGAACTGAATGTCGCCGAGGGGTACGTCGATTGAAAACCCGAGCGACTCGAGCTGCAGGATGGCGTTCGCCATGTTGGAGAGCAGGAAATCCGGCTCACCTGGTTCGGGGTCGACGATACCGCTCGGCGTTCCGAGCGGGTCTTCCGGGTCGAACGGCACTTCCCAGAAGTAGCCCGTACCGTTGGTCGTGCTGAAGGTCTGGCGCCAGAGCACAGGGCCGACGCTCTCGACGTCGTAGCGAAGGTTCCAGTCGCGCAGGATGTCGCACGCTTCCGCCAGGTCCACCGGACCCGAATCCGTGGCGACGGGCTCAGCCCCGGTGCACCGGTCGACCACCTCATCGCGAAGGAGCTCAGGAGAAAGCCCCCGGTTCACCATGTACACCTGCTCGAGTTCCTCGAGAGAGAACTTCCCATCGGGTCCGGACTGCCCGGCGGCAGTGTCGTCTTCGACGAGGATCCCGACCATTCTGGGTCGAAGCGGAAGGCGCTGGCGCTCGAACCCCATGAGTGGCGTGTATCCCTCGAGCGGCGCCGCGGAGTTGGCGATCCAGTGGCTCTGGTTCGCGTTGTGCACCACGTCGCGACGTTCGAGCTTCGGCTGTTTCGCAAAAGGGACGAGGCCCGGGTCTCGCGCGCCCTCTTCCTCCACCCACTCGAACCGGCTGTCGCTGCCGTCGAGGAGAACGACCCCGAAGTCGAAGAACAGCTCGATGATCGCGTTGTTCTCGAGCAGGTCGAGCCAAATAGCCAAGGCCTCGTCGCTCAAGTTGGGGGTTGCCGAGCCGTCCATGTACCAGGCACGCCCGTCCGAACTTGCCGCCATGGTGTTGACCCAAGGGATTCCCTGCACCTCTTCGAACACACGCTGGAAATCGTCCATGCTCGTCGCGAGGTTCATCTGAAGCCACTGATCGATGATCTCTTCGTTCTCCGCGTTCGCATCGCGATAGCTGAGCGCTCTCGCTTCGGTCCATTCGCCGAACTGCGGAACCTCGATGACCGGACCGTAGTGCGACGACCACATGGTCCTGGAGACCTCTTGCACGCTGCCGTCCTCGCCAAGAACCTCAACCGTGACCTCGCGAGAGGTCATGTCCCTGACCTCGTCGTCGTAGCGGTACCGAGTCGGGTTTCCGGGAACGAGTTCGAGGTCGTAGACGACGAACCGATTGCCGTCGGACACGGTGTGCGTCCAGGCGACGTTCTCGTTGAAGCCCACCTGAATGCCGAAGAACCCGCCGAAGGAGGCGCCGTATACGTCGAGCTCCCCGGGTATGGTGAGATGGTTCTCCCGGAACTGCGTGGCACCGTGCCACCCGAACTGGGGATTCGTCATGACCATGCCCCGCCCGGATTCGGAGCGGTCCGAACCGATCGCCCAGCCGTTACTCGCGTGCACCGTCAGCTCGGTGAGCGCGGATTCGAAATCGCGCGCGGCGGGTCGAATGGAGGCCGAAACGCTGGGAGGCTGCGCCCCACCCACGAAGTCGGCCAGCACGGCACCGCTCGCAAGCAGCGCTCCATCGAAAACGTACGCGAGGTAGTCGATCTCCGTGATCGGACGAACCCAGGCTTCGCCCGCGCACCATCCTGGGAACCCTTCCGACCCGTTCTCTTCGAAGTACAGGTTGTAACCTGCGACGTAGCCGCGAATCAGATCCTGGTTCCGCTCCGACAGCGTCGGAAAGGCCGCCTCCGCGCGCTCGACGAGCCCAAGCGATTTGAACGCGAAATCCTGGTTGAGGTACACGTCATCCTCGCCGCGCCCAAGGAAGCGGGAGCGCTCCCCGCGCGCCTTGAGGACCTGGTCGGCCACGATGCACCCGCGATCGCGTGTTCCCGAGTAGCCCTGCCCGAAGCCGAGGCTTCCCCAGTCTTCGGCGACGACGTGCGGCACACCGTAAGCCGTGGTGCGGATGGTGGCACGGTACTCGTCGGACCCTGAGCCTCCAGAACAGCCGGAGACCCACGTCAACAACCCCAACACGGACAACAGCGGGCGAGTTTTCATGCCAAGCTCCTTACGTCGAGCGCTTGTTACTACGGAACCCGTGAAATACCAATCCACACCAACCCGGAATTGCGGCAGATTGGGGTATGCGCGTCCTCGCAAATTATTGATATTGAAAAGCACTTTCATTAATGCGAGGCTCCGGCCTGGCTATGACGCGACAATCGAGCGGCGAGGAGACCCGGTCGGAAGAGTTCGCCGAGGGCAGCTTCACCCGCGACACCCTGATTCATTCCCTAGGCACTCTCACCGTGAGCCTCCTCGAAGGAGCGTTCATGGACGATGACATCGGCACCGCGTACCGGTCCTGGATGGATCGGTGCCAAGAAGATCCGTCGCAGGCCGACTCGGGCGAGTGTCTGGTCACGACTGGCACACGCGAGGGGCAGTGCATGCTGGTTGCGCGTGGTCGAGCCGATGAGTTTTGCGTCGTCCTCGAACACGCCGCGTTCCGAACCTTCGTCGCCGCCGGCTTCGACGTGAAAACACAGACGCTGTCGGGTGTGTGCGTCGCGAAGTTCGACGGCAACGTGAAAGAGGCGATTCGATTTTCCCGCACGCTCACTCGCGAAATCGTCGCACGCTCCGCGCAGCTTTCGCATCGCCAAGGCCAGACACTGAGCAACTAGTCGAAGTGGCCCAACGCAAACCGACCCCAAACCAAACACGAACACACCTCACGGAGGAACTCTGGTGAAACATCTGACCCTACTCTGCGGCCTCGCGCTTCCCCACGTCGCGTTGGCGCATCCCGGCCATACACACGCGACGTCGACGTCGTTTCACATTCCGGTCGAATTCGCCGCAGTTCTCTTGGTCGGTGCGCTGGCCTTCGTTTGGCGAAACCGCCAGTCTGTTTTCGCGCCTCAACGAACTCGTTCGGAGAGGAGGTAGGCGATGTTTGCCTCCAAACTCAAGAATCGCCTCGCCTCGATGCTCCCCACGGCGGAGGCCCACTGCGACGGCCCATGCGGCATCTACGACCCGGCTGCCGCACGAATCACCGCGGAAGCCGTGCGCTCCATGACCAAGAAGATCCTCGACCTCCAGGTACCGGACCCGTCGGACGCCGAGGCGATGGTCCGATACCACAATACGCTGAGCCGCTACATCGCGATCAAAGAGGAGCAGGCCGAGATCACGAAGCACGAGCTGATCGTCCTATGGACCGACTACTTCAAACCGCCACACCTCGACGACATCCCCGACCTTCACGACATTTTCTGGAAAGCGGCCAAGCTGTGTTCGGCGTGCAAGGTGGAGGTCAGCGCGCAGCATGCGGACGAGCTGATCGAGACAGTCGAGAAGATCCACGACCTCTTCTGGAAAACCAAGAACCGAAACGTCGACTGGGTGCTCGCAGGCGGATGAGGCGACTTCGGTCGCTGTCCCGCCTTGGGACTTCCGGCGCGGCCCTCGCCGGCGCGCGAATCTATCGGGTATCGGGTGAAAGCATGTCGCCGACCGTCCGCGATGGCGACTGGGTATTGATCGACACTCGAACGCAGCGCCTCCCCAGGCCAGGAGAGCTCGTCGTCGTCCAAGACCCGACTACTACCCGAACGCTGCTCAAACGCGTGAGGTCTAGGGGAGATCGAACGTTTGCGGTGGGAAGCGACAACCCGACCGAAGCTCGCGACAGCAGACACTTCGGATCGCTTTCACGCGAACATCTGATCGGCACCGTCGTTTTCAGGCGACCAAGGTGGCTGCCACGACGCTAGCTCGCGAGCCGGTTGCCTACGCTGCGTCGGCCGCGGACGGTTCTACGAGGACGCTGGCCACGACGGCGCGAGATGCGATCTGCGTAGCCTGTTCGAGATCCTGGATTCGACCTTCGATGGTGCCTTCGGCGAGGGCGAGCACGATGCCCACCAGCATCTCCGCGTGGAGCGTGGCGAGGGGCGGCGAAATCCCGGGCCGTACCCGGAAGACGAGCTCCGTCATTCGGAGGTGTAGTCGCTGCATGAGAAGCGTCCATGCACGACCGAGCGGCGTGCCGCGATCGCGACGACAGCGCATGAACACGTCGGCCACGGTAGCGTCCGCGACGAGCGCGCGAGTGCACTGACTGACCGCATCGTGAAGCGCAGCTGACGGGTGTTGCGCGGACGATGCCTGACTGGGCGCGAGCGCGACGTCGAAGCGGCCGGCCACCTTTGAGGCGGTTTCCTCGAGCGCCTCGTCCATGTTTCGGAAGTGCACGTAGAACGTGGGCTGCGCGATCCCGGCTAGGCCGGCGACGCGACCCGTGGTGAGCCCTCCGATACCGTGACGTTGAATCGTAAGCAGCACGCCTCGCATCAAGCGCAGCCGCGTTCGTCTTTTGTTCGTTGCGCGATCCTGCATTATTGATAATGATATTCAATATCATGCCTTTGTCAAGCCGCGCTTCTGCGGGATCTCGAGCGAGTATCACGGCCGCGCGATCGCCTTGCTGGGGACGCAAAAGCTTCGTAACCACCGGGATGCTTCGACACGCGACGGTCCCCGCCATCCTGGTCTTACTCGCTCTTGGCTGCGGGGATTCCCCGAACTCCGGGTCCGGGGGCTCGCCCGCGGGAAGCGAGGCCCTCTACTCCGTGGGCGGTATCGTGATCGAACCGACGGGCCGGACGCTGTTCGTCCAAACGGTCTCAGAGCTCACGGGCACACTCGGGCTCGACAACGCCATCGAGGCGGCCGGCAACTCTCGTCATTGGGCATTCGAGGGCGCCGTGTATATCGGCCTTGGAGAAGAGCCGACCCTCATCCGATACGTACCCGACGAAAACGGCGCTCTTCAGCTCGACGAGCGTCTGAGCTTTCAGCGATACGGCGTATCGAGCATCCCCGCGGGAGCCGCGTTCCTGAGCGAGAACAAGGCCTACATGCTGCTCCACGAAGCGCTCGTCGTCGTCGTGTTCGATCCGACTGAGATGGTGATTCTCGACGAGATCGACATCTCGAGCCTCGCCGTGCCGGATCTCACACTGGAGACGTGGTTCGTGACGCCCCATCAAGACCGACTCTACGTTCCGGTTCGCCGCGTGGACGAGACCTCGTTCCTGATCGAACCAAGCGTCGCGGTCGCGGTCTTCGATACGCTGTCGGACGAGCTGATCGCGGTCGCACAAGACGACCGATGCGTCGGCGCCTCACGGCCGACCGTCGGCCCTGACGGAAACATCTACGTGCTGGGGGATGGCAGGAACTTTCTCACCCAGATCATCTCCGACATCCGCGACCTGCCGGTTCCGCCCACGTGCCTGCTTCGCATCCTCGATGGCGAGACCACGTTCGATCCGAACTTCTTCGTCGACATCGAGGACATCACGGGCGGTCGAAACGCAGCCACCCAGATGTGGCAAGTGCCGGGCTTCCGAGACGCAGCGTTCGCCAAGATGTACTACCCGGAAGAAGTACCAGCCGACGTGGAGGTCACCGGATTCAACGTGTGGAGCTACCCGGTGTACAAGCTCTGGAAGCTCGAGCTCGGCGACGTCGTCACGGCCGTCGAAACCGCAGGCCAGCCGTTCTCGCTGGTCGACTTTGGCGCCGTTCCCGTCGAGGGTGGGCTCTTCTTCGGAGTAAGCCCCGATTCGTCGACGACGACCGTGTATCGCATCGACCCCGAAGCCAACGCTGCCTCTCCGGCATTCGAAATGACCGGGTTGTTGAGAGAGATTTACCGCCTGCGGTAGTCGAGACGGAGCACGTTCAGGGAAGCTCGACGAAACCGTTCGGGAACCCGGGGAACGAAATCGCTTCCTCGAGGGTGTCGGCGTCGAACAGCGTGGTCCCGGAGAAGTCCGTAGCGGTCGACCCGAGAAAACGTCGGTCGCCGGCGATCGCGTAGCCGATGCCCCCAGAACTGAGGCCGAACGACGGGATGGATTCCGATGCCTCCGTCTCGATGTCGAACGACCACAGCCGCCACCCGGAGAGCGCCAGCGTGAAGAAAGGCGTCACGATTTGGCTTGGCAACACGGCCGACTCGTCGAAGGCCTTGAGGTACACGGTTGGTCCCGGGCCCGGCGCAATTCCGCCGGTAGGCAAGCCTCCTGAGACCGCGTTCAGATCGATGAAGTAGTCCGGGTCGATGGTTCGCTCGCCGGCAGGTATGCGCAGCATGCATGCCGGCGGGAAATCCTCGGGGAAGAAGAAATTGTGGGCCGAGTAATAGGGTGACGCGGCGAGGTAAACGTCCCCAGAATCCGTGACCACGCTGTCGAACACGTACCCGCATCGACCATCCCGAGTGATCGAAACGGTGTTGGTTTCGAGGTCGAGAATCACGGCGACCGCGTCGATGATTGGAAACCGGTCTCCGTCGATGGCCACGATGGGTATGATCAGCTCGTTATCGCGTCGGGATGGATTGCCGAACGCCGTCTGGAGCGCTCCTTCAGGCCGAACTGACGAAAGATCGATCTCGTCGCGCAACACCATCTCGGTGGGATCGAAAGTCACGAGCCGAAGCAGAGCTTCGTCGAAGTAGTAGGCTGTGTCGGGCGACGCGACATAGACATTCGCAGCGGCCTCACCGACGGTTCCACCGACGTCGATCGTTGCGCCCTGCACGAACGTACCGTCGCGAGTCACGTCGTAGCGCGTGACGCGCGGAGACTCGGCCGACGACAAAAAGACCGCGCCCGTCCCGTTGCCTCCATGCATGGCGGCTCCGCCTGAGGACTCGATCGCTTCAGTCAGGTCCACCGTCACGTCGGCGTCGAGCGAGGGAACCCGATGAAGATACGAGACTTGCCCCTGCGGCTGGTTGAGAATGGAAATGAATGCGAAGCCTTCGTAAACATCCGGCCCGTCAGGGGGTGGATCCGGTTCGGTGACACCGTTGTCCGCCTGCTCGGTCCCACCGCATCCTGAGACCAAGCCCATGAAGAGGAGCGCGTACAATACGCAGGCAAACGAGTGCCGCCTTCGATCGGTATTGCATCTCATTCAGTTCACCCTCCTCGCCGAAGCGCCCACGAACACCGGGCTCAGCGAACCCGAAAGACGTTGCTGATGATTCCCGGCGCCTCGAGGCCGACCCGCGGTTCATCCCGGGACAGGTTCACCAGCCTCGTGCTCGCGAAGTCCGGCTCACCTTGGCTTGCCCAAATCTCACCCTCGACTCGACTTGGCGTCGTCGATCCCAACTTCGGCTCGAGGCTCGTGATGAGCCTGAAGGGTTCGTTCGACGCCAGATCGAGGAGCCCCCAGCGCCATGCCTGCGATCCATTGAAGTCCCCGAGGTCGGCAGCGTCTTCGTCGAGCAGGCTCTCGTCGACGACACGCACGTACGCTCGCGTCCCCGACTGCTGCAAGAGCTCTCCCGCGGACGCCCCACCGGTTCGCGCTGAGAAAACCGTATAGTCCTCGAGGTCGTAGGTCCCAGCAGGCACGCGAACGGTACATTCGGTACCAAAGCTCTTGCCAGACAATCGGTTGAACACGGCCGGAGCGCCCGAGCCGGCATGAATGTCGCCCGCGTCGTCGATCAAGATCCCGCCGATCTGCGCGCAGTCGTCCACGTTGACGATTCGATTGATCGTGTCCGTCTCGGTGTCGACGAAAACCAGGCTCGAGTCGGGACCGAAGGCGGATTCGAAAGAAACGTAGGCAAGCGGAAACACCAGTTCCGAGCCCCGAAAGACCGATTGCAAGGCAATGAGCGGAATGAAGCCATCGATCCGCGCATCGCCGATGTCGATCGTGCCCGTGATCGTCATGGAAGCGGGGTTCCAGATCACGATCAGCGAGGAGAGTGTGTCGACGATGTACGCCTTGGTCTCGGAGATGAAAATGAAGTTGCCCGTGGTCGCGCTGTTCGATGAGCTCGAAAACTGCTGCGTGGAAAGCGTCTCCCCTGCCTCGAAGCCCCCGTCCGCGTCGACCTCGTACTTGGTCAGCCGCGGCGTCGCCCCGTCCACCACGTAAATCGCATCGCCAAACTCCGGCCCTATCGCGAGGCCACCATTCGGAATCTCGAGTGACCCCGCCAAGTCGACCACGGTGTCCGCCTCGAGCGAGTCGACCAGCGCCACGAACGCTCCCACCGGCGTGCCCGGAACTCGGACAGAGACAGCGTAGAGCGGCGCGTCGGAGCTCGGCGGGTTCGTGCCTCCCTGCCCACCCTCACCCGTTGCTTGGCTTGCATCACCGCAGCTCGCCAGCAGCGCGAGGAGCGGCAGGGCACAAACGAGTGACTTCGCGCGGCAGCTCCACGACTCGGGCATTAGCCGCAGCATGGAATCAATCTCGAAGGACGCAATCGCCGAAGACGAGGCGCGGCGCACCGTGGCACCGAGGGTGTTGCTCGAGCGGCATGAGGGTGCTCACTCGGCCGCCTCCTGCTGCGAGTAGGCGACCTCCTGTTCGAGCAGCGCGTTTACGTTCAGGTCCGTGGCGAGCGCCTCGCGCACTGCCGAGGGGACCGCGGTCGATGTCTGAACCGGAACATGCAGCCGGAGGGACACAGCATGGGTCAGAAAGTCGAGCGGCTCGATGCCCTGACTCGAGACGGAAAACCGAACGTAGCGGATCGGGGAATCGATCCAGGGTTCGGGCTCGACGCAGTCGGCGAGCGCGTGTTTGTCGCCGACGACGAGGGAGAGGACGCCAGAGCGCGACGCCACCAGGCGGCTGAGCCGGTCGCTCGCATCGCGGTCGCCGCCATCGACCATGAGCGTCGCCCGAAGCTCGCCGGCACGGGGGACGAGGCAGTCGTAGCGACGCACCTCTTCATCGATTTGATGGGCCGTGGTCCGGCCCTCGATCCGAAGCACTTCGTGTACGTGCCAGAGGACGGTCTCCCGGTTCTCGAACGAAATGGTCAAATCGTCGCGGATTCGACAGCGCCGCGCTGCTCGTAGACCCGCGATCGCGGGTCGAAGTCTGGGTCGAAGCCGCTCGAAGGACTCAGGGGCCAGCAGGTCTTCGGCTCGGAGGAGTGACGGCTCACGCCGGCCTGTCTCGACTCGAGGCGGCATCGTCAGCGCGCCGCCCCGCCGCAGCTTTGGG
>JBCDFZ010000035.1:0-55109 GCA_039177115.1 Myxococcota bacterium | reverse complement strand
GGAACCAGCGAATACGTTGGCGCGCTGGGCCTTCGCGCAAGCGCCTCGAGGTGGGCGATCATCTTGGGATGCTTCGCGACGAGCTGGTTGAACCGAGTGGCGGGCATTCGCAGCACCATCACATCGGAAACCGCCTCGACGGTCAGTGGCGAGGCCGCCTGCGTCAGCACCGAATGCTGTCCGAGGACGCGGCCGAGCTTCAGCCCGCCGAGCTCATCCCCGTCCGGTCCACGCGCGAGGAGCTGCCCCAGCATCGGGATGTAGAGACCGTCGGAGCGCTTTCCCGCTTCGAGCACCAGCGTGCCCTTGCTGGCTTTCCGTACCTCGAACATCTTCGCGACTCGGGAGCGGCCCTCGTCGTCGAAACCTTGAAAGAGAGGCGACGTGCGGACGAGGCTTGCGACCAACCGGCGCCCGGCGATCTCGAGGAGCACCTCGCCGAGCGGAGGGTGCTCCTCAACCAAACGGTCGAGCAAGACTTTGCTGACTCGGAGCGCACGCATCGATCCCTGCGCGATGACGTTGGCGCCGTAGCTTGCCTCGTCGAGCAGACAGGAGATTCCGAGGACGTCGCCCTCAGAGAGAGTATCGGGCTCGTCGTGTTCACTTCGTTGGACTTGAACACTTCCTTCGACCAGGGTGAAGAGCGCGTCAGCGGTCGTACCTTTTTCGATCAGCCGTTCGCCGTCTTCGAGGTCGATCAGGCGCGACTCTCGCACGAGCCTCGAGAGCACCGGCTTCGGCACTTCGGCCAAGAGCGGGGTGGAGGGCAGCAACGCGAGATGAAGTGCACTCGGGCGCTCGCTGAGGATCCCTTTTCGGATCCCCGTGCGCGCTTCGACTTCGACCGCCGAGACGTCGAGCTCCATCGGTACGTCATTCGACCGCGGCGGTTTCGTGAACCGCAGTTGGCCGTCACCGGCGGAGTCGTCCCGAATCAAGGGTAGGGCGTCCATGGCGATGCGCTTCGCCGCGGCCTGCCCGTCGGTTCCAGTCGCCGCCGTCACGAAGGCTTCGCGTGCCGAGCGGTGCAGTTTTCGCGCCTCGTCGACGCTCACCCGATCGAGCACGTCGGTGCGCGTGGAATCGAGGCCTAGGACCACTTTGGCCATCGCCGCGGCCCGGGCCAAGAACCCCGCCTGCGCGTAGAGATCCACGGCGACTTCGTAGGAGTCTACGGCGGCGTCGATTCGTCCTAGACGTTTGAGGAGGTCGCCTCTCCGATGCGGCCATCGGGGTTCCTTGGGCTCGACGAGCTCCAGCGTGTTGTAGATCCGTAGGGCCTCTGTGTACCGCTCTTTGAGGATCGCCTTCTGAAGATCGTCTCTCAGCTTTCTGGTGCGACTACCGGCCACGTCTATTCAACTCTATACCCTAGAGGCCGAGCTCCAAAGCGGTGGGCCCTGCCGGAATCACTGCTAATCTGGGACTTCCACCGCCTTATGAGTCTTTTCGTTCGACTGATTCGCGCCGTCTTCATCTTTGGTGTGATTTTCGTGAGCTATATGACGCAGTTGGGGCTCTTGAAGCTTCTTCGGCGTTGGCGGCAGAACCCCGAAACCGGGCGCGAAGAAGCGAGTATCCCGGCCTGGCTGGTTCGGCGCCAGGAGAAACTCGACGAAAAGAACGCCAAGCGGCTGCTGGCCGGCATGCTGAAGCTCCGGGGCGTTTACATCAAGCTCGGCCAGGTGCTCTCCATCATGGGAGGATTCCTCCCCGCTGCTTACGCCAAGGAGCTCGAGTCACTCCAGGACGCCGTGCCGCCTCACCCGTTCGACGAAATCGAGGAGGCGTTCTTCAAGAGCCTCAAGGCCCACCCGAGAGCGTTCTTCGTCAGCATCGACCGCGAGCCCGTGGCCGCGGCGTCTCTCGGGCAGGTGCACGTCGCCTACATGCCGGACGGCCGGAAGGTCGCCGTGAAGGTTCTCTACCCCGGGATTCGCGGAATCGTGCGCACGGACCTCCGCGTCGTGAAGCTGATGATTCGTGTCTACAGCTGGTTCCTGCCCTTCGAGAACATCGAGGTCGTCCACAGTTCCCTGGTCGACCTCCTCAGGCGCGAAACCGACTACCTGCACGAGGCCGGATGCATGCGGCGCATGGCAGCCAACTTCGAGGGCGACGACCACATTCTCTTCCCCGAGGTCATCGAGGAGGTGAGTACCGAGGACGTTCTCACGATGACCTTCATGGAGGGCATCAAGATTTCCCACTACGACGAGATCGAAGCGGCCGGTATTAGCCGCCGCAGGCTCGCTGAGCGCTTAGTGAAGAGCTTCTATAAGCAGCTCTTCGTCGACCGGTTCTTCCACGCCGATCCTCATCCGGGTAACTTCTTGGTGCAGCCCGTCCCAGGCACCGACGACGCACGCATCGTCGTTCTCGACTTTGGAGCCATTAGCGAGGTCAAGCAGTCGACCGTCGACGGCATGGTCGACATTCTTCGCGGGTTCTTCGAGCAGAACGATCAGCTCGTTCTCGACGGCATCGAGGCCATCGGTTTCGTTGCGGAGGGTGGCGACCGGGGTCTGCTCGAGCAGACCGTGAAGACCTACTTCCAGAAGCTGCTCAAGTTGGAGTCCCGTACGCCCGCGGCGATCATGAACGCGAACGCCAAAGAGCTCGTCGGCCTCGCCGACCCGGAGGTCGCTCGACGTGAGTTGCGCGCCTTGATGAGATCGGTGCACTATCCCGACGGTTGGTTCTACGTGGAGCGCGCCTCGGTCATGATGTTCTGGCTTACGGGTCAAATCGCACCTGACCTCGATCAGATGCAGGTCGGCTTCCCCTACGTGCTCCCGCTGCTGAGTGCGCGGCTACAAGCGTCGTCGCCCTCGCGCCCGCCGGCTCCGCCGACGCAGTCTGCAGCTAGCGGAGGGTGACGTGACGCGTATCGTCGGGGTCGATCCGGGGGAGGCTCGCATCGGCCTGGCGATCTCGGACGAGGGTCATTCGATTGCGTTTCCGCGGGAGACCGTCGACGCGCGAGGTGGGCTCGAGCGTGCGGTGGACCGAGTCAGAGACGCGCTCGCGGACGAGCGAGTCGAGACCATGGTCGTCGGGCTGCCGCTTCGTCTCGACGGGACTGAAGGTGAGGCAGCTCGTCGTGCACGAGTCTTCGGGGAGGCGCTCCGCGAGGCGTTCGGCGCCGAGGTGGTTTACTGGGACGAGCGGCTGACCACGGTTGCGGCCGAGCGCTCTCTTCGCGAGATGGGGCGTCGCGGGTCTCGCCGACGCGAGGTCGTCGACCAATCGGCGGCGACGATCTTGCTTCAGAGCTATTTGGACGCCAAAACGGGGGAAGCGTGGACAGACCCCAGCGGATAAGCCGCGACGGTGGCGCCGGTCGGAGCCTCGTTCGACTCTTGAGCGTCTTGACGCTGGCTGCGGTCATGACGGTGCTCCTCGCGCTCGGGTGGCTCTTCGTCATCTATCCCGACAGTGATGGACCGCGCCCGGAGGCCGAGGAGGTCATTCTGGAGGTCGAGCCTGGGATGACGCTTCGAACGCTGGCCGGCGAGCTCGAGCAGGCAGGGGTCATTCGGAGCCGGCGCGTCTGGACCCTCTACATGCGCCTTCGCGGTCTCGACCGTGATCTCCGCCAAGGCAAGATTCGGCTCCGAACGCCCATGACGCCTGAGGAGGTAGCACGCCACGCCACCACGCGTCTCGGGCGCATCCAGGTGCGAATCACCATCCCCGAAGGCTTCAACCGCTTCGACATCGCCAACCGACTCGAAGAGTTTGGTGTGTGTCCCGCCGAAGACTTCCTCGACGCCACCGAAGACGCCTCGCTTCTCGCGAGCTACGGGGTCGAGGCCGACAATGCCGAGGGGTATCTCTTTCCGGACACCTACGAGTTCGACGACCAAACCAAGCCTCGACGCGTCGTCGAGCGCATGCTGGCGAACTGGACTCGCCGCTACGAAGAGATCGAAGAAGAGCATGCCGAGAGTTTCGCGGAGCTCGATTCGTGGACCACCCACGACGTGCTCACGCTCGCTTCCATCGTGGAGAAAGAGGCGGCCCTCGCGGCGGAGCGCCCACGTATCGCCGGCGTTTTCCGCAATCGGCTCAGCTCGCCCAAGTTCCTGCCGAGGAAGCGGCTTCAAGCCGACCCCACCGTGTCTTACGGCTGCGTGGCCGAGCCCGACGAGGCCTCTTCGTGCGATGACTTCGACGGAGCCATCACCCGCGCGATGCTCGACGACCGAGACAACCGATACAACACGTACCGACACTCCGGGCTTCCGCCAGGGCCCATCAGCAACCCTGGCAAAGCGGCGATTCTCGCGGTGATCGAGCCCGAACGGCACGACTACTTCTACTTCGTCGCACGAGGCGCCGGGCGACACCATTTCAGCAAGACGCTGCGGCAGCACAACATCGCCGTTCAGCGACACGGCAACCGATGAAGCGTGCGTCGAAGAACCCACTCATCGGGAAAGAAGAGCCGCAGCTTGGCCTGTTTGATCAGCCCGACGAAAGCGTCGTCGAAGAGGAAGCGCGTGACCGTGCCTCCCTCGAATCGCTTCGGGACCGCCTCCCAGGCGGGTTGCGTTTCGGAACGTCGAGCTGGACCTTTCCGGGCTGGGCGGGACTCGTCTACCATCAGCGCTACCCTAGTCAGAAGGCCTTTCTTCGCGAGTCCCTTCGGGAGTACGCCTCCCACCCGCTGATGCGAACGGTCGGAATCGACCGTAGCTACTACGCACCGATCGACGCCGAAGACCTCTCCATCTACGCAGCGCAGCTGCCGCCCGGGTTTCGCTGCGCCATGAAGGTTTGGCAGCGTGTGTCCACGCCGGTTTTCCCCAGACACCCGCGCTACGGCGCCGATGCGGGTCGCCGCAACCCCGACTTTTTGTCGCCTAGGCTCTTTGCGGATGCGGTGTTCGCCCCGGTGGCCGATCGGTTTGCCTCGGTCATGGGCCCCTGGGTCCTCGAAGTGCCCCCTACGCCTACTAGCGTCGACCCGTCGTGGTTTGCTGCGAAGCTCGGTACCTTTCTCCGCGCAGTGCCGCGCGACTTTCCTTTCGCAGTCGAGGTGCGCGATCGGAAGCTCATCGGCAGTGAGTACGTGCGTACGCTCGAAGAACACGACGCCACGCACGTGTTCAACTATTGGTCTCGCATGCCGTCCATCGCCGATCAGCTTCGTACGCCGGGTCTGCTGCGAGGCACGGTCTGCGTCGTGCGCTTGCTGCTTCCCCCGGGAACCAAGTACGCCGAACTGAAAGACGCCTACGCGCCATTCGACCGCTTGGTCGAGCCTCAGCCAACCATGCGTGCGGACGTGAAGCGGCTCGTCGAGGCTGCTCTCGAGCGTGACATGGAGGTCTATGTGGTCGTGAACAACAAGGCCGAGGGGTCCTCTCCGCTTACGGTTCGTGCGCTCGCGGAGCTGCTTGCGCGCTAGCTTGCCCGAGACCCGAGCCCCGCTAAGGTGCGCGCCATGACCGGGCCCAAAGCAGACAATATCACCTGGCACATCGGGGAAGTCGACCGTGCTGCGCGGCGGGCGGCACACGGCCACGGAGGCGCCGTTCTTTGGTTCACTGGCCTCTCGGGCTCCGGCAAGAGCACGATCGCGCATCGTGTCGAGCGTCAGCTCATCGAGCGGGGTGTGTTCACGTACGTGCTCGACGGAGACAACATTCGCTACGGCCTCAACAGCGATCTCGGTTTTTCGCCGGAGGATCGTGAGGAGAACATCCGACGCATCGGGGAGGTGTCGCGGCTCTTCTGTGATGCCGGAGCCGTGGTGCTTTCCGCGTTCATTTCACCCTACCGCCAAGATCGCGATCGGGTTCGCGGACTCGTCCCGGAAGGCCAGTTCGTCGAGGTGTTCGTCGACACTCCTCTCGAGATTTGCGAGGCACGGGACCCGAAGGGGCTCTACAAGAAAGCCCGGGCTGGCGAGATCTCGAACTTCACCGGACTCGATGCGCCCTACGAGGCCCCTAAGGCACCCGAAGTTCACCTTCACACCGAGACGCTCAGCGTCGACGAGGCGGCAGGTCACGTGGTCCACTACCTCGAAAGCGAAGGGGTCCTCGGAGCGAGCTGATTCCGTCGAGGGAAGAGATGTGGGCGGGGCCCTGGGCCGATGCGGGTCTGCCCAAGACTGCCGCGCGGGCGCATCGCTCTTCCGCCTGCGGCGGCAGGAGATTCCCCGCGCGTCTACGGCGCCAGCTGTGGAAGCTTCAACTTGAGCGCGAGTGCCCCAGGCTCCACGCGGATCGACTCGAGTTCGAGTACGTCGAAGATCATGCCCGCGGTACCCCGGGCCGCGAAGCGACGCACGGCCGGTACCGTCCGGAGGTCCACGCGGACGCGAGCGTCCGACTCCCGCTCTACGATCGCGCTTCCTACGTCGCGCGCGTCCGGGGGGAGGATCATCGGCCACGTCGCACGGGCAATCGATGCGGCGATCGCGCCGACGATCGAGTGGTCGAACACGCCCGGTGGCTCCACGTCGAACGAGATTTCTTTGGCCCCGCGGGGCGCAAACCGAACTGCCTGCGGCGCGATGCTGAACTGGACCTCGCGCCCGTTGGTCAGGGCAGCATCGACGAAAATACGGCCGCCTTTGCAGGCCACCATGGCCGAGTCGACTCCGTCTGCATGAGCCGCGGCCGTCGTGAGTGCGTCGTCGCTGAGGCGCCAGAGCTGCTGAGTGAGTCGTTCGAGGGCTCGGCGCGTCACTGAGGCGAGCCGCGTCCCGGCGGCCCGGTCGACGGCACGGTCCGCCGCGGTCCGGACCCAGCTTCGTAGAACGTCGAAGCGACGGTTCACTCGGCCGCCTCCATCTCGGTTCGGTGCCGCAGCGCCTCGAGAGCAAGCAGGTCGACTTGGGTGTTTCCACGCTTTGCGAACAAGCCGGCTCGAACCACTCGAGGCGAGAGCGTCGCGCGTTCCGTGAGCGCCTGAAGCACCTCGTAGGGGCGCGGCGTCGTTTTGCCGCCGAACCGAAGCGTGATCTCGACCGGCAGAAGATCGCCGAACACGCCCGCGTCGTCGAGCACCTGCTGGCCGCTGCCAACAGCAACGTCGATCAGGGCCGCGCTAACGTCGACGCGTTTCCCGATTCCCTTCACGTTGCGCCAGACCGAGAGTCCCTCTGTACGCTTCCCACAGAGGGCGGCGAAAGCAGCTTCGTCGAGGCCGGCGTCGTCGAGTTCATGCCGCGCGACGGCCGCCACGTATGTGGCTTCGTCGAGCACGCGGTTGAGCGCCGGGTCGCTCGGCCCGAGAACGACGCCGCCGAAGAACTCGATGCCCTCGATGGCGACCCGGTTGAGTGCTTCGGCCAAGTCGGGAACGTCGGGCATGTCGTTCTTGCGGAGCCGAACGTCGACGTACTCACCGAGGCTTGGCGTTCCGACCGGGAGCGCCGGTCCGAAGGTCAGTTTCGGGAGCGGGCGGAAACCTTCGCTGTAGTAGAGCGGGAGTCCAATGCGTCTCAGCATGCGCGGGAAGGTTCGGACGAGGTCGAGGTGAGATGAGTACGCGACTCGCCCGAGCTTTCGGTAGCCGAGTCGAACACGCAGAGGCGGGCCCTGATCGATGTTCTGATACGGTCGGCGATCCACCGGCTCGTCTCGCGGCGGCGCCTCGACGCGAACACGCGGCAGTTCCGCATCCATCTTCCGTAGAAAGTCGATGCGCTCGGTCCGCATCTTGGTGAGGTCGCAGGCGACACCGCAGTCGTAGCAAACGAGGCGCTTTTTGTCGGCCTCGGCGTCCTCGACGTTGGTGTGATGCACGAACCGTCCGATGGTCTTTCCGCACGGAGGACTCAGGCGATGGCGAATCGCTTTTCGGTACTCCCGTTCTAGAAAGCCCGGCTCGAGCCCGACGTCGATGTGGTCCCATGGGAGGCGGGCGCCGACCGGGTGCGTCGAGAGAAAGGGTGACGGGTCGATCGCGGCTTCCTCGAGCGAAGCCGACCAGGCGTCGAGGTCGAGCCGTTCGTCCCAAGAATCGAACCTCGCGCCCCGCCGATAGGCGCCCTCGACGACCGCGCCGAGGCGGCGATCGCCTCGAGCCAGCATTCCTTCGAGCCACGACCCACGCGAGTCGTGCATCTTGAGCCTGATTCGGCTGTTGCCGGCCTCTTCGCGAAGCAACGCCTGCTTCCGAACGACCTCGGCGTGCGGGTCCATCGCGCACCACTGAAACGGCGTGTGTGGCTTCGGGACGTGGGTCGACACGCTGACGGTCACACGTGCGCGCCTGTTGCCCTGGACCCGGTGCGCAACGTCGAGCGCGCGCGCCCCAGTCCGGGCGATGTCGCGTACGTCTTCGTCTTCCTCCGTCGGAAGTCCGATCATGAAGTAGAGCTTCATCTTGCTCCACCCGCGCGAGAACACGCGCTCTGCGGTTTCCATCAGCTGGGCATCGGTTACGTTCTTATTCACGACGTCGCGCATGCGCTGGCTTCCAGCCTCCGGAGCGAACGTGAGCCCTCCGGCGCGCTGCGTCTTCATGTCGTCGAGCACGTCTTCGCCAAGCCCGTAGGCTCGCAGTGACGAGACGCTCAACGTAACCTGTTTTTGCTCGAGTGCGTTCACCGACTTCTGAACGAGCGGCGCGATGGCGCTGTAGTCTGCGGTGGAGAGCGAAGTGAGCGAGGCCTCGTCGTACCCTGCTGTGGACACCGTGCGTAGCATCGTGTCGACGATGGATTCGGGATCGCGCTCTCGGACCGGGCGATAGATCATCCCTGCCTGGCAAAAGCGGCATCCTTCCGTGCAGCCGCGCGCGATTTCGATCGACGCCCGGTCAAACACGGTTTGGCAATTCGCAATCGGTCCGTCGTCCGGGAATGGGAACTCGTTGAGGTCTTCGACGATCTCCCGCTTGACCGGGAAGGGGGCCGAATCGTCGATCGCGTCGACGACGTGAGCGCCAGTGTCGGGGTCGAGCGTGGTCCGATAGAGTGCAGGGACGTAGAACCCGCCGAGGTTGGCGATCGCGACAAGGCGCGCATGGCGAGGCAGGCCCTCGTCGCGCATCTTGGCCCAAGTGCGCATGAGCTCAGGGAGCTTTCGCTCTCCGTCGCCGATGAGGAATGCGTCGATGAAAGGACTCATCGGCTCGGCGTGCGTTGCCGTGGGGCCTCCGGCGACCACGAGCGGATGACTCTCGTCTCGGTCTCCGGCGCGGAGCGGGATGTGCCCGAGATCGAGCATCTGGAGCACGTTGGTGTACGTGAGCTCGTATTGAAGCGAGAACCCGAGGACATCGAAGTCTACGAGCGGTTTCGCACTCTCGAGCGAGCAGAGTGCCTGGCCGGCCGACCGGAGCTCCGCCTCCATGTCGGGCCATGCCGCGTAGGCACGCTCGGCGACGAGGTCGTCCTGCCCGTTCACGATGTCGTAGAGGATTTTGTAGCCGAGGTGGCTCATCCCGATCTCGTAGAGGTCGGGGAACGCCAGACACACTCGGCACGCGACCTCGTCCCAAGGCTTGCGCACCTCTCCCTGTTCACCCCCGAGGTACTGGGATGGCTTGAGAACGCGGTCGATGAACCCCGCGTACGGGTGTCCCGCAATCGGTCGGGTTTCGGTCACGGCGTAGTGTGACGCGTTCCTACTACTTTGCACATCTCCCGCTCGGGCCTGTTTTGGCTTGCTTTTCAGGCGGTGACGGGCCCGAGACCCTCTTCGGTGATGGCGAACAGCCCCGTGGAGATCGGGTGTGGCGCACGCTCTGCTGCGTCCTTCGCCAGCGCCACCAGGCGCGGAGTTTCCTGGGCGGGGCCGACCAAGAGCACGTCGCGGTGCGGTGCGGCGGCAACCCACGGTTCTGTCGAGAGCTGCCTCAACCGAATCGCTAGGTCTGGAAGCACGAGGCGAGCGGCATCGAGACCGTCTCCTTGGCGGACACGTAGGAGCCCGCGCTCCAATGGCTCGAGGCGAAGCCGACGTGAGTGCGCAGCCAGATTACGCACGGCCTGATGAAACGCATCGGCTTGCTCCGCCCAGCGTGTGACCTCGTTTCGCCTCACGTAGCGTGCGCGCGGCCCATACCGCAGCTGGAGGGCGAGGTGAACGTCGTGACCGAGTTCCTCGCGGTAGAGCACCTCCTGATCGGGGAGCGTCCGCAAAAAGGCGTCCGATACCAGGCGAGGGAAGACCCGGGGCGCGGCTTCGTCCCACGCGGTTTCGCGCGGGCCCTCGTCGCCTGGCAGCATGCTGATGACGCGCCGGGCCGCATGTGAGGTGGCTTCTTCGTCTTGGTCGCGCGCGACCTTCTCGAGACGCGCGAGATCGACACTCGCCCCGTTGTCGAGTTCGACGGTGAGCTCGAACTGTGACGTGATCTGAAGATCGGGGCGTGCTTCGGCGAGCACCTCTGCAAAGATAGCCACGACGCGCGAAATGGGCCCCGCTTGCTGCGCTTCGCGTTCCGCGACCACTAGATACTCCGCGAGGCATCGGCGCGGGTCTTCGGCGTCGAGCGCGTCGGCCACGGCGCCGAACGGGTCGAACCAGCCGTATCGACCGAGCTGAACGCGGTGAGCGCCGTTCTGAGCGCGAGTGCGGCCGCCGAGGTGCTCGATGAGCAACAGACCGAGTAAGGCGCCTGCCCCCTCCACGAACCGGTGGTCGTCGGCCGAAGCCTCGTTGTGGTCGACGAACCACTCGATGCGCTCGGCAAGCCATCGGACCCCGGGCGCACCGGCTTCGGGAGTGCTCGCTCCCTGCGCATTCGTGAAATTGAGCGCCGCGGGCACGAGCTGTCCCCCGACGTTTTGCATCGCTTCAATCCAGCTCACCCCGCCTAGAACTCCCGTGGCGCCGACGTTAACACGACTCGGGTTGCACGGATAGACCGCACCGCGAATGAATTGGCTAATGGCCAGCTCGGTCAAGAAGGTTGCCCTCGACCAGCTGGTCAAGGTGTTGGACCGGGTGCCGATCGTATCCGGGGTGAAGAACGACCTCACCGGCCTACGCGCGCTGCTCTACGACCGGCGCCCACCGAAGATTGCGGCGCTCGGTCTTCGGAGCAGTGGGCGGTCGTCGTTGATTCGCGCGCTCATCGAGCGGGGCGACGGTCACGAAGCCGTTCACGCCGAGCACGGCCAGTGGGTTCACATCGAACACGTCGGCGCCAAGGTCGACTGGATGGAGGTCGACGTCGACGCGCCCGATGCGCTCCCGCAGTGGGAGGCCGCAATCGACGGAGCTCACCCGGACCTCGTTTTGCTGATGGTGGAGCCGCGAAAGCTCGACGACGCCGCCTCGATCGCCGACCAAGCCAGCCGACTGCTCTCGCGGCTCCCAGTCGGGGAGGGCGGCTGCAGGGTATTCCCTCTGCTCACCCACAGCGACCTCGTTGGCGACAGCGACGACGACATCGAGACGGCCCGCCGCGCGTTCGCCAAGACGATTCGCAAATGGGTCCCTAGCGCCGATCCTCCTCGAGCGGTGTCCGTGATCTCTGAGCGCGGGCTCCAGGGGCTCTCCGAGGCCATCGTGCGCGCGGTGCCCGAGGAGGCCAAGCTCGAAGCAGCCCGGGCGCTCACCCGTGCGAGCGAAGCACGCCTTCGAATTGGAAACGAGATCGTTCAGGCGTGCACGGCAGTGTCGGTCACCGTAGGGGTCACCCCGATTCCGTTTTCCGACATGGTGCTGCTCGGTCCGCTTCAGGCGATGATGGTGAGCTCCCTCGCCTACCTGAGCGGACGCACCTGGGGCAAGAAGACCGTCGCCGAGTGGCTCGCGAGCCTCGGCGTGGTGGGCGGCATCGGGATGGGCCTTCGGTTTTCGGCGCAGGCCGTCGCCAAGTTCGTGCCCGGCGCGGGAAATGCCGTTTCGGCCGGCGTGGCGGGCGCTGGCACCACCGCCATGGGCCAGAGCGCCATCAAGTACTTTTTGCGCTCGTAGCTAAGCGGGGACGCCTTCGCCCCAGGTGACCGGCGCGTCGTAAAGGTCCGCGAAGTGCTCGGCGGCGCACTCGATAACGGCGTCCACGCCCACCTCTCGGTCGAGCTCTCGGCTGACCGAGGTGACCTGCTTGTCCTCGATTCCACACGGCACGATCCAATCGAAGTGCGAGAGGTCGGTGTTCGCGTTGAGTGCAAAGCCGTGCATCGTGACCCAGCGGCTGATCCGCACCCCGACCGCGCCGACCTTTCGGTCACCGATCCAGGTGCCGTTGAGCCCTTCTATTCGAGACGCCTCGAGCCCAAAGTCTTTGCACGTGCGGATCATGGTTTCTTCGAGCGACCAGACGTACTTGCGCACGTCGCGGCGGTCGGGCTTCAGGTCGATGATCGGATAGCCCACGAGCTGCCCTGGGCCGTGATAGGTGACGTCGCCGCCGCGCCCCACCTCGTGGACTTCGACCCCGCGTGCTTCGAGTACCTCCGAGGGCGCGAGGATATGCTGCTCTCGGGCGGAACGGCCGAGCGTCACCACGGGTCGGTGCTCCAACAAGAGCACGACGTCTTCGATCTCTCCAGCGATGCGCTTTTCTTGAAGGCGCCTTTGAAGCTCGTGCGCCTCCGCGTATCCGATCGTGCCGATCTTGCAGAACAGCATGGGACGCGTCAGCGGTTCATGATGTGAATCGCCTCGCCGAGTGCGTTCTTGAATGACTCCATCACGCCTTCGCCGAGCGTTGGGTGGGGATGGATCGTGAGCGCGACGTCCTCCGCGAACGCGCACATCTCCATGGCGAGCGCCGATTCGCTGATCAGGTCGGCGGCCTCTGGGCCCACGATGGCGACGCCGAGAAGCTGGTGGTCGTTCTCGTCGATCAGCACCTTGATGAACCCGTCGGTCTCACTCACTGACATCGCACGGCCCGAGGCGGCGAAGGGGAACTTGCCGATTTTCACTTTCCTGCCCTGCGCCTTGGCTTCGGTTTCCGTCAGCCCAACGGTCGCGATTTCGGGATCCGTGAAGATGGCTGCCGGCATGCCGCGCCAGTCGCGCGCCGACTTGTGCCCAGCGATGACCTCGGCCGCAATCTCGCCCTCCTTGGAGGCCTTGTGAGCCAAGTACGGCGGGCCAGCCACGTCACCTATCGCGAAGATGGTGGGTACGTTCGTGCGGAACTGGTCGTCGACCTCGATGTGGCCACGGGCGTCGAGTTTCACTCCGAGCTTGTCGAGGCCGAGGCCGGCGGAGTTTGGTTTGAAGCCGACTGCGACTAGCACCTTGTCCGCTTCGATCACCTTCTTTTCGCCACCGGTTTCGATGGTGACCTTGGCCTTGCCTCCCAACTTGTCGAGGCTGACGGCTTTGCTTTCGAGGTAGATGTCGGCGGGCTCGCCCTTCTTGAGATGTTTTTGCACCACGCGAACGAGGTCTTTGTCCGTGCCAGGGAGAAGCTGGTCCATCAGTTCGACGACGCTGATCTTCGTGCCGAGCTTTTGGTACACCATGCCGAGCTCGAGTCCGATCACGCCTCCGCCGATGAGCACCATGCTGCCGGGGGCCTCCTGCAGGCTGACCGCCTCGCGCGCGGTGATTACCACGTCGCCGTCGGGTTCGAAGCCCGGGATCTGGATCATTTGCGTCCCGGTCGCGACGATGATCCCCTTGGTGGCTTTGTAGGTTTCCTTTTTGCCTGCCTCGCCCGTTACCTCGACCGTATTCGGACCTGTGAGCAGGGCGGTACCGAGCGCGATGTCGCCGCCGTTCCCTTTCACCAGACTGGTCACGCCGCTCGTGAGCTTCTTGACGATGCCTTCTTTCCACTCCTGCATCTTCGACACGTCGACCTGCAGGTCTTGGACGGTGATGCCCATGTGCTGGGCGTTCTTGATCTTGTTGGCGAGGTTGGCCGCGGCGATGAGCGCCTTCGACGGGATGCAGCCCCAGTTGAGGCAGACCCCGCCCATGGCCTCTTTCTCGACGCACAGAGTCTTCACGCCGAGCTGCGCCAGACGAATGGCCGCGACGTATCCCCCGGGGCCCCCGCCAATCACGATCGCTTCGTATTCGGTGGTCATCAGGGTCGGAGCATGGTGGCGGTGTCTTCGAGCGTCAATGGGGTGGCGCCCGACGCGGGCCTACCAGGTGCCCGTGTTGGGCATCGAGGCCCAAGGCTCCTCGGCAGGCAGAGGCTCCCCCGCTTGGAGAAGCTCGATCGAGATTCCGTCGGGCGACCGCACGAACGCCATACGTCCATCACGCGGCGGTCGATTCACCGTGACGCCTCCGTCGGAGAGGCGCTGGCAGAGCGCGTAGATGTCGTCCGTGGCGAAGGCCAGGTGCCCGAAGTTTCGGCCACCCGTGTAGTCCTCGGGGTCCCAGTTGTACGTGAGCTCGAGGAGCGGGGCACCTTCCTGCTCGGCTCGCGCCATGTCTTCGGGGGTGGTGAGAAAGACGAGCGTGAAGCGCCCTCGTTCGCTGTCGCGGCGGCGATACTCCACCAGCCCGAGCTTGTTCACGTAGAAGTCGAGCGACTCCTCGAGGTCGGCCACACGTACCATGGTGTGGAGGTAGCGCATGCGCTTGTCATAGCACCACTTCGACTGCGGCGTGACCCGTGTTCATGCGTCTAGGTCGCGAGGTGGCGACGAAGGAAAGCGCCGATTCGCTCGACCGCGTCCCGGGCGAGCGCGGATGCATGCGACCAGCCCAGAAATCCGTGGACTGCGCCGTCGTAGCAGTGATGCTCGGTCTCGACGCCGGCCTCTTGAACGCGCGCCGCATACGCATCGCCTTCGTCTCGGAGTGGGTCGTACTCGGCGGTGATCACGAGCGCAGGAGCCACGTCCTTCAACGATTTGGCGAGCAACGGAGCGAAGTACGGGTCGTTGCGATCCGCCACGTTTGGGACGTACTGATCGATGTACCATTTCATGTCGTCTCGGGTGAGCAGGTAGCCTTCCGCGTTTTCCAGCACCGAGGGTCGCCCGAGGTCGTGGTCGACGACCGGGTAGACGAGCACTTGAGAAGCGATGGGCGGTCCAGCGCGGTCGCGGATCATGAGTGCGACGACCGCCGCGAGGTTCCCGCCTGCGCTGTCTCCCCCGATGGCGACGCGCGGGTTCGTGCTTCCGAGCGTCATCGCATTGGCCGAGAGCCATTCGGCGGCGGCGTACGCGTCCTCGACGGCGGCCGGGTAGGGATGTTCGGGCGCGAGGCGGTAGTCAATCGAGATCACGACGCACGAGGCGCCGTGCGCGATCCGTCTGCACCGCTCGTCGTGACTCTCGATGCTTCCCACCACCCAACCTCCGCCGTGAAGGTAGAGGAACGCGCCCGCCGGCTGGCCAAGAGATGGTCGATAGATGCGCGCTCGGATCGGTTCGCTCGGGCCGGGGATATAGCGGTCGTCGGCGACGACCGGTAGATCCACCTTGGCGCGTTCGAGTTCTGCATAGCGCGCGCGCCACTCGGCTGCGGACAGTGAGTCGATGCGCGGCATGCCGAGTGCGTTCCACGCGGCGACCAGGCTCGCGATCTCCGGATCGAGCGGCATGACGGAGGCTTAGCACGCCGTCGGGGCGCGCAGCGTTTGCCGGAGATTGCCGTGGGCCTTGCGAGGTCAGCGTCGTCGCGTCGAGCGGGATGGAGGTAGACATGGGGTTGAAGCGCCTCTACGCCGGTGAGGCGGTCGACTCAGCCGTTGGACCAGCCGACGTGACCGCTCGCCCGGTTGTCGTTGCCCTGAGCGCGCGAGTACCTGACGATGGCCGTACGGAGGTGCTCTCATGGTGCGCTACCTGCTCGTCGGCATGATCGTGTTCAGCTCGGTCGCCCGACCTGCGCGCGCCGAGCCCGAGCCCTCGGAACCAACGACCGAGGAGCAGGATGCCGAGCGCAAACGGTGGACCGACTTCAAGATCGAGGCGCTCCGCCGGGAGAAACGAGACCTCCGCATCGGACTCCCGGCCACCGGTCTCGCAGTGTCGATCCTGGGGATGGCGGCGGGCTCTTGGATGCTGGGGTACGGGGTCGACGGGTCGCAGCCGATCGACACCCGCTGTGAGCCCAGCTCGACCCAGGATTTCAGTTTCTGTCTCGCACGCTCGGCGACGGGGGCCGGAGGCTTCGTCATCGGCGTGAGCGTGCTTGGAATTGTACGCTCGGCCATCGCGCTGAGGCGCGACGCCAAACGCAGACGTCGGATCAAAGCCTCGATCCGCGACCTTCAGTCCCAGATGCGGTAGCTTCGTTCGAAGGGGTCGACCCTTTTTCGGTTCAGTTCGCGAGCTCGAAGAGGCCTGCGGCACCCTGGCCGCCGCCGATGCACATCGTCACGATGGCGCGCTTGCCGCCACGGCGCTTGAGCTCGTTGAGGGCGGTGGCCGTGAGCTTGGCGCCGGTGCAGCCGAGCGGGTGGCCGAGCGCGATGGCGCCGCCGTTCACGTTGAGCTTATCTTCGGGCAGGCCGAGCTGCTCTTTCACGTAGACGGCCTGGCTGCCGAACGCCTCGTTCAGCTCGATGACGTCGATGTCGTCGATGGTCAGATCGTTCTTGGCGAGGAGCTTTCGCACCGCCGGGATCGGGCCGATGCCCATGATGGCGGGATCGACACCGGCCGTGGCGAACGACCGGAAGTACGCGAGCGGCTTCACGCCGAGCTCCTTGGCCTTGTCGGCGCTCATGATGAGCGCCATCGCGGCGCCGTCCGAGAGCGGCGACGAGTTGCCGGCCGTCACGCTGCCTTTCATCGCGAACACGGGGCGGAGCTTCGCGAGCCCTTCGACGCTGGTTCCCGGCCGCGGCATCTCGTCGACCTTGAACTCGAACATCTCGCGCTCGCCGGCGCCGTTGAAGCGCACGCCGTGGACCGGCACGATTTCGTCTTCGAATGCCCCCCGCTGAATGGCGGCGATGGCCTTCTCGTGGCTCGTAGCTGCGAACTCGTCCTGCTGCTCGCGGCTCACCTTGAACTTGTTGGCGACGTTCTCGGCGGTGATGCCCATCGGGGTGTAGGTCTCGGGGTACTGGTCCATCACCTCGGGCGACGCGCTCGGCTTGTTGCCCGTCATCGGCACCATGGTCATCGATTCGACGCCACCGGCGACCACCACGTCGTTGTAGCCCGCGGCGATCGACCCGGCGCCGAGCGCGATGGCCTGAAGCCCGCTCGAACAGAACCGGTTGATGGTCATGGCGGAGGTTTCCTCGGGGAGGCCGCCGAGCATGCCCACCATGCGCGCCACGTTCATTCCCTGCTCGCCTTCCGGGAAGGCACAGCCGAGCACGAGGTCTTCGACCATCTCTGGCTTCACTTCGGGGTTTCGCGCCATCAGGCCGCGAATCACTTCGCCCGCAAGCTCGTCCGGACGGCGGTTGGCCAGCGAACCCTTCTTTGCGCGCCCCACGGCGCTTCGAACGGCATCTACGACAACGATATCGGTCATGGTCTTGTTCTCCTGGGTTCCGGTTTCCGGCTAGTTCCTGAGGGGCTTGTTGGTGGTGAGCATGTGCTGCATGCGCGCCTGGCTCTTTTCCTCGCCGCAGAGGCTGACGAAGGCCTCGCGCTCGAGGTCGAGCATCTGCTGCTCGGTGACTTCGTGGGCATGGCCGGAAGGCCCGCCGCACAGCACGCTGGCGACTTTCCGCGCAATGAGCGCGTCGTGTTCGCTCGCGTACCCACCGGCGGTGAGCGTGTCGATCATCATGTCGAGCGTGGCGATTCCGCTTTCGCCCGGAAGCCGATACGCGCGAGGTGCCGGCGGGTGGTAGCCCGACTCGGCCATGCCGATGACCTGGTTCTTCGCCTCCGTGAGGAGCCGCGCTTTGTCGAACGAGATGGGGTCCTGCTTACGGAAGTAGCCGAACTCGCGCGCCTCGACGCCGCTCGTGGCCACGCGGGCCATCGCGATGTTCTGGAAGGTTCGCGAGACGAACGGCAGCAGGTCGACGTCCGTGCCGTCGGGAATCCCCTCGAGCGCCCGCCAGAGCATGTTCATGTTGCCCGCGCCGCCCGGAAGAAGGCCGACGCCTACTTCGACGAGCCCAGCGTAGGTCTCGGCGTACGCTTGAACGGAGTCCGCGCCCATGCACACTTCGAGGCCGCCACCGACGGTCATGCCGAACGGCGCCGCCACGACGGGAACCGTCGAGTACTTCATGCGCTGCACGCCGCCCTGGAGCTCGGAGATCATCGAGCTGATCTGGTCCCAGGCCTTCTGCTGCGCGGCCATCACCACGGCGAAGAGGTTCGCGCCGACGCAGAAATGCTCGCCTTCGTTGTAGACGAGCAGCCCGCGGAAATCGCGCTCGGCGATCCCGACGGCCTCGTTGATCGACTGGATGACCTGATCGTCGATGCTGTTGGCTTTGGTGGTGAAGGTAAGGCCGAGCACCCCGTCGCCGAGGTCCCAGGCCTCCGCGCCGCGGTTCTCGAACACGGGCGACTCGCCCTGGCGAAGCACGGTGAGTGTGGCGTTACGGGGGTCGATGTCGCGGGCTTCGTACTCGCCGGTGACGAGGCTGAAGACGCGCCCGTCGTCGGTGTAGAAGCTCTCGGCGCCCGACGCCGCCATCTTGTCGATCGACTCGGGAAGCTCGATCCCGTCGGCCTTCATGCGGTCGTACACCGTCTTGAAGCCGATGGCGTCCCAGGTCTCGAACGGGCCGAGGTCCCAGTTGTAGCCCCACTTCATCGCGTCATCGATGGCCTCCACGCTGTCGGCGATCTCGGGAACCTTCTTGGCCGAGTAGGCGAGGGTGCGAGAGAGCACCTTCCACGCGAACTGCCCAGCCGGGCCGTCGTTCTCGACGAGCGCCTTCACGCGCTGTCCGGATGAGCCCTTGAGGCTCTTGCAGAACTTCTTGATCTCGTCGCTTCCGCCCTTCGGCCGGTACTCCATCGTGTAGGGGTCGAACGTCTGGATCCCCTCTTTGGTCTTCTTGTAGAAGCCGCCCCTGGTCTTGTTCCCGAGGAGCTTGTTCTCGACCATCTTGTTGACGAACTCGGGGAGCTTGAAGACCTCGCGCTCCGGGTCGTCCGGAAGGGCCTCGTAGCAGTTGTCGCCCACGTGCTTCGCCGTATCGAGCCCGACGATGTCGGCCGTCCGGAAGCTCGCGCTCTTGGGGTGACCCATCGGCGGGCCCGTAATCGCGTCCACGTCTTCCGGGGTGAGCTTGTCTGCGAGCATCTGGTTCATCGTGAGAGACATCGAGTAGGTCCCGATGCGGTTTCCGATGAAGTTCGGCGTGTCCTTGCCGATGACGATGCCCTTTCCGAGCTGGTTTTCGCCGAAGACGCTCATTCGCTCCATGATCGCCGGGTCGGTCTCGTCGCCCGCCACGAGCTCGAGAAGCTTCATGTAGCGGACTGGGTTGAAGAAGTGCATCACGAGGAAGTTCTTCTTGAACCAGTCGGCGCGGCCCTCGAGCATGTCTTGGATCCGAAGGCCCGACGTGTTCGAGGCGATGACGGTGTCCTCGTCGAGGGTCTTTTCGAGCTTGTCGAAGAGGCTTCGCTTGATGTCGAGGTTCTCGATGATCGCCTCGATCACCAGGTCGCATCCCTTCAAGAGGTCGATGTCGTCCTCGAGGTTCCCGACCGTGATGCGCGCAGCGTACTTCTTGTAGAAGAAGGCGGCTGGCTTGGCCTTGAGGGCGCCCTTCAGGCCGCCCGCCGAGAACCCGTTCCGCTTGGCGGGGTCCTTCTTCTCTTCGTCGCTGAGCCCTGGGGGGACGATGTCGAGCATCACCACGTCGACTCCAGCGTTGGCAAAATGCGCCATGATGCCGCTGCCCATGACGCCGGCTCCGATGACGCCGGCTCGGCGGACTGGTTTCGTCATACTGTTCTCCTGCAAAGGGGGGCGGGGAAGTTCCCGCAAGACGGCTCTCGGGGCAAGTCGTTAGCTCATTCGGCCGATTCGGGCTCGGTTCCCGCGATTGCCGCGACCAGCGCGTCGTGGATCGCCCCGTTGCTCGCGATCCCGCTTCCCCCGTAAATCGTGTTCTCCCCGGCCATGGAGGTGAACCGGCCGCCCGCCTCGCGGACCAGCACTGCAGCCGCGCAGACGTCGTAGGGTTTCACGCCGGGGTCGATCATCGCGTCGGCCCGCCCGAGCAGTACCTGCCGGTATCCGTCGAAGTCGGGAAAGCCCCGAGCCGAGTCGGTAGCGCGCGCAATCTGTCCTAACGCGGCCTCGGCCCCGAAGTCCGTGAACTGTTGAAGGCTGCCGAGCATCACGGTGGCATCAGCGAGCTCCGCGACCTGAGACACCCTCACATTATTCCCGTTGTGTGTCGCGCCGTGCCCACGGGCCCCCACGAAGAGATCCCCGGCTGCGGGCATGTAGGCAATCCCGATCACGGGCTCGCCGTACGACTCGATCCCGAACAGCACGGACCATGTAGGGAGGCCACGCACGAACGCACGCGTTCCGTCGATGGGATCGACGATGAACCGTAGGGCCGCGTTGTCTCCGTGCTGCCCGGTCTCCTCGCCGAAGAACTCGGCGTCGGGGTAGCGTTGGAGCACCGCGTCACGAATTGTGTGCTCCACTTCCCGGTCCGCGTGTGTCACGGGACTGCGGTCGGGTTTCTTCTCTGCAACGACTCCGCGATCGAAATGTTTCCGCGCCGTGTCGCCCGCTTCGACGACGAGATCCGCGAGCGCTTGTAAAGCCTGCGATCCACCAATGCGATCGATGTCAAAGGCGTCGGCCATGCGACCAGCATGACCTGTGAGTGCGCTCACGTGAAGCGGTGAAAGTCGCACCCTCGTTTCACCGTTTCTCATTGACGCATCTGCGCTTCTTCTACACGATGCATTCATGTCTACGAGGGGGTCCATCGTGCCGTTCGCCGGGTGGCGACGGACACGACTGCTTACCGATTCGCCCTGGCGTGCCGCGTTCCGATCGGTGGGGGATCGCGTGGTCCGTTTGGCCGAGGAAGTGGTCGGCCAAGACATCGATGCCCGCATCGCCGGCATCAAAACGCACCCGAACGAAGTCGGCCACGACCCCTTCGGCTTCGACCCCGAAACCAGCCGCTACGCGCTCGCGCTCGCCGGCCTCCTCCATCGTCGCTACTTTCGCACACAGGTCTTCGGGATCGAGCGCATCCCCCAAGGCCGCGTGCTCATCGTAGCCAACCACTCGGGTCAGCTACCCATCGACGGGGTGATGATCGCCAGCGCGCTCATGCTCGACGCCAACCCGCCCCGGTTTCCCCGCAGCATGGTCGAAACCTGGACCGCTGAGCTGCCGTTCATCTCGTCTCTTTATCCTCGCCTCGGCCAGGTGGTGGGGTCGCCCGAGAACGCGCGGCGCCTCCTTCAACAGGAGGAGTCGCTCATCGTGTTTCCCGAGGGCGCTAAGGGCATCAGCAAAACCTTCGACCAGCGCTACCAACTTGCCGATTTCGGCCTGGGCTTCCTCCGTCTGGCCCTCGAAACCGGCACCCCGATCGTCCCGGTGGCCGTCATTGGCGGCGAAGAGCAGTACCCGTCCATCGCCGACTTCAAGCCGCTCGCTAAGCTTCTCGGCATGCCATCGTTTCCGATCATGCCTCAGCTGCTCGTGGGCATGGTGGCTCCACTACCGACCCGCTACCGTCTCTACTTCGGGGAGCCGTTCCGCTTCGACGGCGACCCGGACGACGACGACTCGGCCGTCCAGGAGAAGGTGTGGCTCGTGAAGAGCACCATCCAGAGCATGGTCAATCGGGGCTTGCGCGAACGCAAAGGTGTGTTCATCTGAACGAGGTCGCTGACGCCATGCCGAACACACAAGCACGCCACCGAAACAAACCGAGCGCCCGGCGCCGCCTAGAGCCCGTCGAGGGGAGGCCATCGGCGCGCGCGCCGGTCGCCCGCGGCGTCTTTGGCGACCCGAACCCGCCTCCGGCCCCGATGGCAGCCACGCACACCACGGCGATACGGCCCAAGGCCGCCCCCGAGGGCGCGGTGCTGGTCACG
The DNA here is from genome assembly GCA_039177115.1 of Myxococcota bacterium. Lineage (GTDB taxonomy): Bacteria > Myxococcota_A > Polyangia > Polyangiales > Houyiibacteriaceae > SG8-38. The sequence goes on along the minus strand of JBCDFZ010000035.1, from coordinate 33,235 downwards.
GGCATCTGTGGGCGACTCGGGAAGCTCCTCGCCCGCGAGCTTCACCGCACCGAACCGGTGGTTGGCGTCGACCGCCGTGCGTTCGACGGCAGGCCGAAGGACATCGTCCACCACCAGGTCGACATGCGCCGCAAGAAGATGCGCGACATCTTCCGGGGCCGCGACATCCGTGCGGTCATCCATCTCGGCGTGCTTCACGACCCGCGCCGGAGCGCTCGCGAGCGGCACTCCTGGAACATCGTCGCTTTCCAAAAGCTCCTCGAGTACATGGCGCAGTACGAGGTGCCGAAGCTCGTGGTTCTGTCGGGCGCCAACGTCTACGGGCCGCAGCCCAACAACCCGCAGTTCATGTCCGAAGACTCGCCACTCCTCGGGGCCCAGCACTTCGGCGGCATGCGCGACCTGGTCGAACTCGACATGCTCGCGCAGAGCTTCTTCTGGAAGCACCCTGCGACCGAAACCGTGGTGCTTCGACCGTGTCACATCGTGGGTCGCGTGCACAATGCAGCCAGCAACTACCTCCGGCTCGAGCGGCCCATCATGATCCTCGGCTTCGACCCGATGATGCAGCTCGTCCACGAGCGCGACGTGGTTCGGGCGATCCAGCTGGCGCTTCGGCCCGGCGTCCGCGGCATCTACAACCTCCGAGGCCCCGGCGAAATGCCCCTTTCGCACTACGTCCGGCAGGCAGGCGGCCGTCCGCGAGTGCTGCCGTCGCCGCTTGCGCGCGTCGCGCTCGACCAGCTGTGGAAGCTTCGGCTGAGTAGCTTTCCCTCGCAGGAGCTCGACCACCTACGGTACGTCTGCATGGTCGACGACTCCCGCGCGCGCGAGGAGCTCGGCTACGAACCCATCTTCTCCATCGAGCGGGCTATCCGAGACCTCGGCCGCGTTCGCTACCGGGTGTAGCGGAGGGCCGTCCGCGGTTTCAGCGACACTTCCCGTCGATGCAGTCCTGCCCGTCGTTGCAATCGCCCTGCGACCGGCAGTCGCTCGCGGCCTCGCTTGGCGCGTAGCAGAGGTTGTCTGCGCCGCAGAGGGGAACCTGACCGTCGTACGACTCGCAGATGGCGTCCGGGTCGGCTGCCAGAGCGTCGCATTCGACGCGGCACACGCCCTCGACGCACACGGTCCCGTCGCAGTCGGCGTCCGTGCGGCAGAATGGATTCGGCGCGTTCGGGTCTGGGCTCGTTCGGGGTCGGCAGAAGCCGTCGCCATCGCACAGCTCGGTGGCCTCGTCGCAGCCGATCTCGCACCGACGGAGGCAGAGCCCCTCGACGCAGTTGGTGTCGAGATCGGGGCAGTCGCTGCTGTCGACGCACGCGCCCACGTCAGGAAGGCAGAGGCTCTCCTGGCACGTGGTTCCACTGGGGCACCGCGTCGAGGTGCCGCACAGAAGTCGGCACCGGTTGTTGGTGCAGGTGAAGCCGGCCGCGCACTGGAAATCGAACTGGCAGGTCTCTTCGAGCGGTGTGCAGTCGTTCTCGACGCACAGGCTTCCGGCCGTGCAGTCGGTATCGACGAGGCAGGCGCCCGGTTGCTCGGGGCGGCAGCTGTTTCGGAAGTCGCACTCGAAGCCGAAGCTGCAGTCCGCATCCTCCGTGCACTCCGCCAGCGGAGGGATGAAGCAGCCCTGCTCGTTTGCCTCGCAGTAGCTCCCCACGGGGCAATCGCCGTCCGTGAGGCAGATCCCGTAGTCGATCGCGACGCACTGGTTGATGGCGGGGTCGCACACCGCGTCGAGCGGGCAGTCGAAGTCGTCGAAGCAGGAGACCGGGATTTCCCGTTCGACCGGGGCAGGACCGTAGACCGGACATCCAAGCAAGAGGGACACGATGGGAAGCAGGGAAAGAAGACGCGTCTGAGCCATAGCCCTCCGACGGGACGAACCCGCCGGCTATTCAAGCCTCCGTCCGAGGGCTCGAGCTCCCGGCTAAGGCCCCCGTCAAGTGGCCCGATCGGCTTCGAAAAAGGCGATGGCCCGCCTTGTCTGGCACGCGCCCGCGTGGTTCCGTTTCGCTCGCGCGGGATCGCCTAGGCCTGGAAGGTGGAAGCGAGCGCGTTGGCTTGGCGGAGGGCCTCGTAGACCACGATGCTGACGGCGTTGCTCAGATTGAGGCTTCGGACCGGCCCGAGCGTGGGAATCGCCCAGACGAGATCGCGGCCCGCGAGGATGGACTCGGGCAGCCCGACAGACTCGCAGCCGAACACGAGAGCGTCGCCGGGCCGAAAGCCCGCCTCTAAATACGAGCGAGTGGCGTTCGCAGAAAAGAAGTGAAATCGACGAGATAGGTTCGATTCCTCGAATGCGTCGAACGACGTGTGCTCCTGGATGTCGACCAGATGCCAGTAGTCGACCCCGGCGCGGCGCACCGCGTGCTCGTCGATCGAGAAGCCGAGCGGGCCCACCAGATGGAGCGGAGAGCGGGTCGCGGCGCATGTCCGGGCAACCGCGCCGGTGTTGGGCGGAATCTCGGGTTCGACCAAGACCACGTGAAACGGGTCGTCGAGTGGGACGGCGCGGAGCTTCGGGCCTTGGGGCATGGCGGTTCTTACGATAGAGCGTATCCCCGTGGCAAAGCGGACCTGGATCTGGGGGGCGCTCGTGGTGGTCGCCATCGTGGCGTGGTTCGCACTTCGGGACCGAGCGGAGCCTCCGCCCCCCGCCCTGGCAGGCTGGGAGCAGGTAGTCGCCGTTGCCGAGCCGCCGCGGGGCGTCGCGTGGACCGACCTCGAGTCCTTGCCCGAGGTCGGAGAAGCGCTTCAGGGGACCGACCCGAGTGCCCTCGTGGCCGCCCTGGACGCCGCGAAACTCGAAGCGCTCTGGGTTCCGGCCGCCCTCGACAGGCCGTGGGGGACCGACAAATCGCTTCTTCAGCGGTTTTCTGCCGCGGGGATCGTACCTGGGTTTCGGGGGGTGCACCTCGCCGCCCCCGGCATGCTGTACGCGATCGATCGCACGACATGGCCGCGCGACATCACGAAGGAGGCCTTGGCGAGAGCGACCCGACAGATCCTCGAGGGCGGTGACCCGCCGCCCATCGACGCCTACCCGTCCGCGCTGCGTCGCCAGCAGTCGGTCGAGGTGCTGGTGCTTCTGCGTTCCTCGGAGGGACCGAGGCTCTGGCGCTCGGCGCGTGCCGAATCGATCGCGGAGGGCCTCAACACGGCCGCGCTGGCCGCACGTACGCGTTGGGAGGAACGACGGGAGAGCATGGGAGGCCCGCTCGGAGAGCGGCTCGACGATATGGACGTCGAAGTGGCGCTCCTCTTCGACGACGGCACGATCGATCGGGGAGCGGTCACCCTCATCGACTCGCTCGTGAAGCCGGCACACGGCGTTGCGTACCAGCAGCCGACGCGTTGGCGTTACCTGCTCCCCACGGCCACGCACGACGGCCGCGCACCGACCGAGGCCTTTCGGGAACTCTTCGTCGATAACGGTCTCCCAGTTGAGAGCTTCAACCGCGAGGACCTGCGCCTCTACCGATCTCGCATGCGGACCGTGTCGGTCGATCGAGGCTCGGCCGGCTCGAGGCGCGCGGGCGAGCCGTCGGGCTCGGCAGGAGGCTCCGGCTCTTCGTCGAGCGGCGCTAGCGTGTCGAACGAGGGTTCTGGCTCCTCTGCTGGCAGCAAAACGACGAACGTGGTCCCGAACCCCTGACGGCTTCGGACGTCGATCCGTCCACCGGCCTCCGACACGATGCGCTGCGAGATGGCGAGACCGAGCCCCGTGCCCTGCTGTTTGGTGGTGACGAAGGGTACGAACAGGTTGGCGAGCAGGCCGGGTGCGATCCCGGGCCCTGTGTCGCGCACGCTGATCTGCACCCATCGGTGGGCCCCGCCCCCAATGCGGAAGCGGTCTTGCGTGCGCGTCTCGACGAAGATGTCGCCGCCGTCCGGCATCGCCTGCACCGCATTTTGCACGAGGTTGATGAGGACTTGGCGAAGGTGCTCGATGTCGATTCGAACGCGCGGCAGGTCGTGATCCACGGTGACGTGGAGGCTCACGTTGGCCACGTCGCACTCCGGGCGAAGAAGCAACAGCGTCTTCTGAACCGCCGAGTTGACGAAGATCGGTTCGGGATCGGTGTGGGCGGGGCGTGCGTAGTCAAGGAACGAGCTGACGACGCGATTCAGCCGGTCGACCTCGTCGACGATGATGTCGAGGAACTCTCGGCTTCCGTCGGGGCTTTGGTCGGTTGCGGCAAGGTACTGGGCGCTCGCCTTGATCGATCCGAGCGGGTTGCGGATCTCGTGCGCGAGGCCGGCCGCCATCTCACCGAGCGCGGCCAGGCGGTCTTTCTCCTTCATCTGCTGATAGAGTTCGGAGTTTTCGAGCGTGACCGCGACTTGGGCTGCCAGGCCCGCGAGGAGCTGCACCTCCTCCCGCGAGAAGGCGTCGCGCAGGCGATCGTCTCGGACCGTGAGCAGCCCAAAGAGGTGACCTCCTTCGCCGCGAACGCCTAGACAGACCGACGCATGCAGGGCGCGCATGATGACGGCCACGTCGTGAAGGGTCTCGGCCTCGCGATCGTCGCCGCGATCCCGGCGCTCCTCGAGTTCGCGCTCCGTGGTTTCCAGCACCACCGTACCGTTGGCGGTCAGACGGTCCAGCAGGGGGCGCGCGGGCGCCATCTCCATCCGTTCGGGCGGTGCCGGGCCGAAGTTGTGGGTGGTGACGAAGCTGAGCCCATCGTGCTCGAGGAGGTAGAGCGCACCCTGGGTGAACCGGGGGGATGCCTCGAGGCCGCTCATCATCGCCGTACCGAGCTCATCGATGTCGAGGATGTGGGTCAGCGAACGGCGGAGCTTCCCAATCGTCTGCTCGAGTTCGAAGCGCTCGTGGAAGAACACCTGCGAGATCCACTGCTGCACGCGGGCACGAACCGGATCAAACAGGATGAGAACCACGAACGCCGACACGACGATGTGCAGGAAGAGCTGCCCACCCGACACCATCTGCATCAGCCACAAGAGCAGGGCCAGCATGAAGGCGAGGGCCGTCAGGACGCCGAGCCGCCCGGCAAGCTCGTAGAGGTCGATCAGCCGGTAGTGCATGATCGACTGTGAAAGCGCGTAGAGGAAAACGAGGACCAGAATCGTCCCGACCGGAGGGATGTCGACTCCCGCGTACGCGGGGAGGTACTCGACCAGGGTGAAGATACCGCCAAGGCCGCCGACGAGCGTGATGTACCGAAGCCGGGCCCCCTCGACGCGCGAGGTGGTTTCGAGACCGAGCTTGTAGAGGTAGAGGAGCGCGAGCGTCAGGAACACGATGACGTACAGGAGAAGGCCGCCGACGACGATCGCGTGGTTGTAGTAGGGCGTGAGCATCACGCCGAGAAGAACCACCGCGGCGACCACCGAGGCCCGGCCGATGGCTCGGGTCCGATCGGTCTCCAAGGGGACCATCACGCCGAAAAAGCGCACCGCGGAGAGCGGGAGGAGCACGCCGCAGATCAGGTTGAAGCGCTCCCAGAACGGGACGCGGCCCGCGACCCCGACGATGAACGTGCTGACGTACCAAAGCGCGGTATTGACCGCGAGGAGGCCGAAGAGCCAGTGGGACCGCTGGCGCTGCGGGCGAAGGAGGACGCTCGCCGCCAGCGCAAAGCAAAGCAGCGCCGCGATGAACGAGGTTTGAGTCCTCGCGTCCATGCGCCAATCCTAACAGCTCCCCCCGCCCCGGTCAGTTGCTAGGGTGGGGGCGAGGCTTGATGCAGATCCTGGACGGCGCGATGGGCACGGAGCTCGGCCTACGAGGCGTTTCGCTCGAAGGCTCGGCGTGGAGCGCGCAGGCGATTGTCGACGCGCCGACGACCCTCTCGGAGGTCCACACCGCTTACGCGGAAGCCGGTGCGACGGTTCACACGGCCAACACCTTTCGTACGCAACCGGCTCTCGGCCCAAGCTGGCGCGGGATGCTCGTCGACGCCGTGGCGATCGCGAAGCGGGCCGTGCCGGGCGGTCACGTGGTACTCGGGAGCCTCGCGCCCGTCGAGGACTGCTACCGTCCGGACCTCAGTCCTGGTGCACGCGCGCGCGACAAGCATCGCGATGTGGCGCAGGCGCTGGTCGACGCAGGGTGCGACGGAGTGCTCTGCGAGACGTTCGCGCACGCTGACGAGGCGATAGCCGCAGTCGATGCCGCGCTCGAGGCCGGGGCGCCAGTGTGGCTCTCGTTGACCGCCGGACCCAAGGCGGACCTCCTCACCCCGGGTGACTTCACCACGATTGGCAAGCGAGCTGCGGCCGCAGGCGCAGCGAGACTGCTGGTGAACTGTATTGCCGCCACGCGCACTGCGCCCTATGTGGCTGCGCTGGCGTCCCTCGGGGTTCCGATTGGCGCGTACGCCAATGCTGGGGACGAGTCCGAAGGAATTGGGTGGAGCGCAGCGTCTCCCGACGGCGTGTCGCGCTACGCGGACCTGGCGGCGCAATGGATCCGTGAGGGCGCCGAGGTCGTCGGCGGCTGCTGTGGTACCGGGCCGGCGCACGTGCGCGCACTCGCCGACCGGTTCGGGTCAGGAGTTGGCGGCGTTCTTGGCGCCGGAGCCTGAACCGACCAGCTCACGGACACACACGACCAGGTCTGAGGGATCGAAGGGCTTGCGAAGCCAGCGATCCGGTTGACCTTTGGGGTCGGCGTCTTCGGGCGGGGGGGCTCCGCTCATGATCGCCGCGCGGGTGACGATGCCCTTATCTCGAAGTGCGGCCAGCAGGATGTCTCCCCGGGCGTCGGGCAGCGTGAGGTCGATCAGCGCGGCTGAGAACTTCTCCGTTCGCGCCATCGCCTTGTCTCCCGAGGAAACGCAGGTGGAGGTGACTCCGCCGAGGGCCAAGGTGGTCGAGATTAGCCCGCGCACGCCTTCGTCGTCTTCGACGACCAGCACGTGAATCCGCTCGGCGTCGTCCGGCTTCATCACGCGGCTGATTCGCGTTGGTCGCGGAACGAGCTCTGATTCGCGACGCACACCGGATTGCGGGAGCTGAATACGAAAGCGGGCGCCTTGCCCGGGCGAGGTGTCGAGCCGAATCTTCCCCCCGAGGGCCTCGACGGTGCCGCGAACGATGGCCAGACCGAGACCGGTGCCCTCGGAACGCGTCGTGTAGTAAGGCTCAAACACGCGCTTCCTCTGGGCGTCGGACATCCCTGGGCCGTTGTCGCGAACCTCGAGGTCGATTAGCTCGCCTTTCGGACGCGCCGTGATGGCCACTTCGCCGCCCGCGGGCACCATCTGCACGGCGTTGTGGGCGAGGTTCCACACGATGGAGAAGAGCTGCGAACGTTTGCCTTCCACCCAGCAGGCGTCTTCGGCGTTCGCGTGAAGGTTCACGCGCTTTTTCTGCGCTTCAGGTCGAAGCAGGCGAACGGCGTCACGAACGACTACGGTCAGGTTGGTGCGGCTTCGCTCATGGTTGGTGTGACGCACCATGCGGAGCAAATCTTGGGTCGCATCGCGCGCGACCTGCGCGCTCTTTTCGATCAGGCTGAGCGCCTCTTCCGGCGGCGCTTTGTCCGGCCGCTCGCGCGCGACCTGCGCCCAGCCGACGATGGCACTCAGCGCGTTGGCGACCTCGTGTGACACACCCGCGGCGAGGTCTGCGGCCGCGGCCTTCTGCTGCACCTGCTCGGGCACCGGGGTTTCCTGAGATGTGATGAGAAGGGCGAGGGCATCCGACTCTGTCGGAACGGCGAGCACCTGCACACCGGGTCGGGGTTCGAAGCGCTCGGGTGTTCCGCCGCGGGCGGTCTCGATCAGCGAACCAAGGTCGTCGCGGTGGGTCTCCCCGACGAGGGCCGTGGCGTCCTCGAGAAGCCCTGCCGGACGGGTCCTGCCGAGGCGCTCGAGCGCGACGACGTTCGCGCGGAGGGCACCGGTGGCTTCCTCCTCGAGGAGCGCAAAGCCCAGTTGGTTAGCCATCCAACGAATAAGTTCTAATGACACCGCAAACGTCCGTTTCAACCAAAATGTACGCGCTTTCTGGTGGTTTCGTCAATCGAAAGGCCGGTTTTGGTGAGCAAGTGCGCAGACCCCAGCTATGGATGGGCCCGAACCCGCCTTTTCTGGCTCGATTTCGAGATCTTACGACCTTCAAGCGCTCAGGTCGGCTTTCCGTAGATAGCGGATCTGCTAGCTTCCGCGGCCCATGGGCGATCCGAAGATCACGCTCGAGGAGGTGCAGCGCGTGGCGAAGCTCGCGCGGATGGAGCTCTCCGCGGACGAGGCCAACGAGATGCAGGCGCAGCTCGACTCGATTCTCGGATACATCGCGGAGCTCGATGCGCTCGACGTCTCCAAGGTCGAACCGACGTTCCACTCGATCCCGATGGATGCAGCGCTCCGCCCCGACGTGCCGGCTCGCTGCGTGGATCGCGAGGAGGTGCTCGCCGAGGCGCCGGAAACCGAGGCCGGCGGGTTCGCGGTGCCGCTCGTCCTCGAGGTCGACTCGTGACCGACTTTCCGTGGCAGGGTGCGTTCGAGATTCGCGAGCGCATCGACCAAGGCGAGACGAGTGCGGTGGACGTAACGCGCGCATTCTTGGATCGCGTCGAAACGCTCAACGCACGGCTCAATGCGTTCCTCTACGTCGACCATGAAGGTGCACTGGCCGCGGCGGCTGGCGTCGATCGAGCGCGCGCCGCCGGTGCGCCGCTTGGACCGCTCGCCGGCGTGCCCGTTGCCGTCAAAGACAACCTCTGCACGCGGGGCGTGACAACTACATGCGCGTCGAAGATCCTCGGCGGCTACGTTCCGCCGTACGACGCGCACGTGATCGAGGCGCTTCGTCATGCCGGCGCCGTCATCGTGGGGAAGACCAACCTCGACGAGTTTGCGATGGGGTCTTCCAACGAGAACTCGGCGTTCGGCAACGTGCTCAACCCATGGGATGTGAAGCGTGCGCCCGGCGGGTCTTCGGGAGGGTCAGCGTGCGCAATTGCGGCGGGGCTCGCTTCGCTCGCCCTAGGAAGTGATACCGGAGGTTCCGTTCGGCAGCCTGGAGCTTTCTGCGGGGTCAACGCGTTCAAGCCGACGTACGGCCGCGTGTCGCGATATGGGCTCATCGCGTTTGCGTCGTCGCTCGACCAGGTGGGGCCGATGGCGCGCTCAGTCCGGGAATCGGCCGCGATGCTCGAAGTGATCGCCGGTCACGATCCGCGGGACGCCACCTCGGCGGACCAGCCGCTTTCAGGATACGTCGAAGCCTGCGACGCCGGCGTGAAGGGGCTTCGGGTCGGGGTCTGCCGCGACCAAATCGAGGGGGTCCAAGACGCCGACGTGAAGAAGGCCTTAGACTCGGCGCTGGCCGCGCTGGAGGCGCAGGGCGCCAGCCTCGTCGACGTGACCCTGCCGCACGCGAAGCACGCGGTGTCAGCGTACTACCTCATCGCGCCTGCGGAGGCGTCGAGCAACCTCGCGAGGTTCGACGGGATGCGCTACGGCCTTCGCGTCACGGGAAGCGACCTCACCGACACGTACAACAAGACCCGAGGTGAGGGGTTCGGTCCCGAGGTGCGCCGACGCATCATGCTCGGGACATACGCACTGTCAGCCGGGTACTACGACGCGTTTTACCTTCGCGCGCAGCGAGTTCGTACGCTGATTCGTCAGGACTACGACGACGCCTTCTCGAAGTGTGACGTGCTCTGCACCCCCACCACGCCGACGCCGGCGTTTGCGCTCGGCGAGAAGACGAGTGACCCGCTCGAGATGTATCTCGCAGACATCTTCACGCTTCCGCCGAGCCTCGCGGGCCTTCCTGCCATCAGCACGCCGTGTGGACTTTCCGGCGGTGGGCTCCCGATCGGCATTCAGATCGTCGCGCCGCCTTTCGAGGAGGGACGCATCTGCAGCGCAGCTCAAGTGGTGGAAGACGCGTGCGGGCTAGTTACTTCCCCTCCGCCTGCTTTCGCATGACGGTGGATGCCTTACGTCGCTCTTCGCCCGCGACCTCCACGCGGTTCCTGCCGCGTGCCTTCGCGCGGTAGAGCGCCTGGTCGGCCTGTTCGATGAGCGCCTCCGCGGTGCTTTCCGGCCCGAGCATCGCGAGCCCGACGCTCACGGTGATCTGATCCGGGCCACCATCGACTTTGGGTGTGTTTGCGAGGCGCCCACGGAGCCGCTCGGCGACGATGCGAGCCGCGGTCAGTTTGATCTCCGAGAAGATCACGAGGAACTCCTCGCCGCCCCAGCGTGACACGATGTCGTTGCGGCGGACGTACTCGGTGAGCGAGTTTGCGATCTGTTGGAGCACGCGGTCACCTGCACCGTGCCCGAACTCGTCGTTGATGGCCTTGAAGTGGTCGACGTCGCACATGGCAACGCAGAGGCCGGTGCCGTTTCGCCTGGAGCGCGCGATTTCTTCCTCGAGTCGCTTCGTTGCGTGACGTCGGTTGTAGAGCCCGGTTAGGCCGTCGGTGAGCGCCAGCAGCTGAGTTTCTTCGACGAGGAAAAGCGATTTGACCACGATGCCGAGCGAGTTGGCGATCAGCTCGGCGCTCTGCTGGTCTACCTGTGCACACTGCCCGGGGCCGCAGAAGATCTGGAGCGACCCGAGGATCTCGTCGCGAACTCGGATGTCGCAGGTGTACGAGTTGCCGCCCATCACTTCGGTGCCTTCGCCAAACTTCGGGTGGTGCGCGACGGTGGTGTGGGTGTCGGGGAGGCTCCGCTCGGGAATGGCCAGCGCGGCGAGTCCCGGGGTATGGTCGTCTTCGGGCCACGGGCCTCTTGCGCGAACGGCGTAGCTGGGTCCACCCGGTCCGAGGAGGTGCAGCACGAGGTAGGGGCACCCAATGACCTCCGCCGCCAGTTCGAGCGCCTTTTCGCTGAACTTGGTCCGGTCGTGCACGTGGTCCATGAGGTTTCGCACCTCGGATGCGAGGACCACGTCGAACAGGTGGTCGTCGAGCACGGCGCTCACGCGTTCGAGCGGAGTGCCCGTGAGCTGAGGGCGCGTACTGTCGCGCGGTGCGCGCTCCGCCATGAGCTTCTTGATGGCGGGCAGGAGCTTCTCGTCCATGTCCTCTTTGGCGAGGTACACGTCGGCGCCCGCGTTCCGGCCCCAGAAGCGGGTCTTGGCCTCCTTGGCAGCGGTCAGAAGAACAAACGCAATGTCGGTCATCCCCGGGTCGCGTCGGAAGACTCGACAGAGCTGCACGCCGGTGATCGCACCCATCTCGATGTCGCTCACGACGAGGTCGAACGTTCGGTCGAGGGTAAGCTCGAGGGCTTCCTCTCCAGAGCTGGCTTCGGTGATCTGGAAATCGAGCGTTTCGAGTTTCTCGACTACGCGGCGACGGATCGATGGACTGTCGTCCACGACCAACACCCGAAACTGCCCAGGCGCTTTGCTCCCCTGCCTGTCCTTAGAAGGCATTTTCACCCACCTTCATCTTGGTAAAATCCATCACCAAATGCCAATCTATCTTGGCGTTTTCACGTCGTGGCTATCCGTTGTGGGTGCGCTATAACCCGCGCTCATGACCGCCTATGAGTCCGTGATTGGTCTCGAAGTGCACGCCCAGGTGCGGTCGCGCACCAAGCTGTTTTGCGGGTGTCCCACCGACTACGGCGCTCCGCCGAACAAGCACACCTGTCCAGTGTGTCTGGGCCTGCCTGGTGCGCTGCCGGTGCCCAACAAGAAGGCCATCGAGCTCGCGGTTCAGGCGGGGTTGGCGCTCGGGTGCAAAGTGGCGCCGCGAAGCCGTTTCGCCCGAAAGAACTATTTCTATCCGGACCTCGCGAAGGGCTACCAGATTTCGCAGTTCGAGCTTCCGCTCAACGAGAAGGGCCATCTCGACATCGACGTCGACGGCGACACCAAGCGCATCGGCATTACCCGCATTCACGTCGAGGAGGATGCGGCCAAGAATCTCCACGGTGTGGGTTCGGGTGCGGTCACGCTCGTCGACTACAACCGGGCGGGCACGCCGCTCATCGAGATTGTCAGCGAGCCCGACCTTCGGAGCGCCGACGAAGCCGAGTCGTACCTCAAGAAGCTCCGCGACATTTTGATGTTCATCGGTGTCAACGACGGCAACCTCGAGGAGGGTTCGTTTCGATGCGATGCGAACGTGTCGATTCGTCCGGTCGGCGAAGAAAAGCTCGGCACGCGCGCCGAGCTCAAGAACATCAACTCGTTCCGGTTCGTCAAGAAGGCGATCGAGCACGAAATCGCCCGCCAAGAGGGCGTGCTTCAGAGCGGGGGCGAGGTGGTCCAGGAAACCCGGACGTGGCTCGAGGCGCAGGAGAAAACGGTTTCGATGCGGGGAAAGGAGGAAGCGCACGACTACCGCTACTTCCCCGACCCCGATTTACCGCCGCTCTACGTCGATGAGTCCCGAATCGAGGCACTTCGCGAGGCCTTGCCGGAGCTCCCGGAAGCCATGCGTTCGCGGTGGCAAGCGGAGCTCGGCCTCACCGACTACGATGCGGGCGTGCTGTCGGCGCACCCGGAGGTGGCGGTGTTCTTCGAAACCGCAGCATCGGCGCTTCGAGAGCGGATGCCCAAGATGAAGCCCGCGCAGGCAGGGAAGAAGGTGGCGAACTTCGTGCAGTCGGAGGTGCTGCGCCACGTGGCCACCGATGGCCTCAGCGCGACGTTCCCCGTTGCAGCGGCCTCGCTCGCAGGTCTTCTTGCATCCGTCGAAGACGGCACCATCAACGGGAAAATAGCCAAGAAGGTCTTCGGCGTGATGGTCGACACGGGAAGGCCCGCGGACGCGATCATCGACGAACAGGGGCTCGCTCAGGTGACCGACACGGGGGCGATCGAAGCGGAGGTGCGGCGCGTGCTCGAAGCCAACCCAAAGCAGGTCGATCAGTACAAGGGCGGCAAGACCGGCGTGCTCGGCTTCTTCGTCGGCCAAGTCATGAAGGCAACCAAGGGGGCGGCGAACCCCAAAGTGGTGAACGAAATCCTTCAGCGACTTCTCGGGGAGTGAGGCGCTTCGGATGACCCACGGCCTTTCGCGCGCTCCGCTCAGTGGTGCCGACTGGTTCGCGGTGGAGTACGACCCCGCCACCGACGAAGTCGTGATGCTCGATCAGCGGCGGCTCCCGACGGAGGTCGTTTACCACCGGTACGAAACCCCCGATCAGGTCGCCAGCGCGATCCGGGACATGGTGGTCCGCGGCGCACCGGCCATCGGGATTGCGGCGGCGTACGGGCTCGCACTTCTCGCGCGACACGAGGACAGCGATGCCAAGATGTTCCTCGTGGCCAATGGCATGGCAGGGCGCGTGCTCAACGGCACTCGGCCGACGGCCGTCAACCTGGGGTGGGCCATCGCGCGGATGTCTCGCAAAGCCGGTGAGGTGGCGGACCTGTCGCAGGACCAACGCTTTGCCGGCATGCTCGACGAGGCCGAGGCGATCCACCGAGAGGACGTCGAAGCCTGCCGCGCCATGGGTGAGATCGGGGCGAAAGACGTGCCGAAGGATGCCGTGATTCTCACGCACTGCAACGCCGGCGCGCTCGCAACCGGCGGCTACGGGACGGCGCTAGGCGTGATTCGCGCGGCGCATGCTCAAGGCAAAAACGTCACCGTGCTTGCCGACGAAACGCGGCCCTACCTTCAGGGCGCCCGCCTCACCGCGTGGGAGCTGCACCAAGACGGCATTGCCGTGGAGGTGATCACCGACAACATGGCCGGCCACTTCTTGCAGCGCGGCGACGTTCACTTCGTGGTCGTTGGGAGCGACCGGATCGCCGCCAACTCCGATGTGGCGAACAAGATCGGAACCTACTCGGTCGCCGTGCTGGCCAACCATCACAACGTTCCGTTCACCGTTGCGGCGCCATGGAGCACGGTCGACCTCCGCGCACCGACGGGCATGGACATCCCCATCGAGGAGCGAGGTCGCGACGAAGTGGCGCATGTCGGGGACCGCACGCTCGTGGCCGACGGCATTCCCTGCCGACATCCCGCGTTCGACATCACGCCGGCCAATCTCGTCGACGCGATCTATACGGAGCGCGGCACCGTGCATCCCAAGATAGGCGAGCGGCCCGACGTACTTCGCGGCTGAGTCGCAGCCGATCGTCTTCAGGTGAGCGCGGTCTAAAGGCGGAGAAGGGCGACGCCCCAGTTGAGCCCGGCGCCGAGGGCCATGAAGCAGATCAGGTCGCCTTTTTGGATCCGTCCTTCTCGGCGAAGCTCGTCGGTGAGGATACCGATGGTGCCGGCAGACGTGTTGCCGTACCTCGCGATGTTCGATGGAATCTTCTCGGGGTCGACTTTGAGCGCCTGGCGAACGGCGCGGTTGATGCGGTCGTTCGCTTGGTGGGCGATGAAGCAGTCGATGTCGTCTTTGGTGATGCCGTGGGTGTCACAGATGGACTGGACCGTCGTGCTCAGCGTGCGCACCGCCTTCTTGAGCAGAGCCTGACCACGCATCTGCGGGATGTGCCCATCGGCGTCGAGCGTCGCGTGACTTACGTACGGGACGTTACGAAACCCAACGCCCTCGACGAAAAGGTGGTCGTAGGAGTCGCCGTCGCTGTGGAGCTCGGCGCCGATGAACCCGCGGTCCGGATCATCGCTCGCCTGAAGGACCATCGCGCCGGCGCCGTCACCGAAGATGACGGCAAGCCCGCGGTGCCGGCTGGCGCGCTCGAAGGCTTCTTCAGAGACCTTTCCTTCGGACTTCGAACGAAGGATGTCCCAGTCGGTCCACGGCATGAAGCCTGCGTGCGCTTCGGCTCCCACGAGCAGGATGGTTTTAGCCGCGCCGGTTTGGATGAGCCCGTTCGCGAGCTGAAGGGCGTACGGGATCGCTGCGCACTGCTGCCGAATGTCGAGGGCGGGTACGCCGGAGAGGCCAAGCTTGGCGCCGAGCAGCGGGCCGGACCCCGGAAAGAAGTAGTCCGGCGTCATCGTGGCGAAGATGATGTAGTCGATGTCGCCCGGTGCGAGTTTGGCGTCGGCGATGGCGCGCCTGCAGGCTTCGACCGCGAGGTCGCTCGCCCCCTCGCCGTCTTCAGCGAAGTAGCGCTGCTGAATTCCGGTTCGCGTCTGAATCCACTCGTCACTGGTTTCCATCACGCGGGAGAGGGCGTCGTTGGTGACCGGGTCGCCGGGGACGTAGTGGCCCGTACCGACGATGGTGATGCCGCTCATGCGAGTTCCTCGCCTAGCCAAAGCGCCTCGGGGCCGCTTCGCCTCCGGATCACGCGAGAACGCGCGCCATCGACCAACACTTCGGCTGGAAGCGGACGCGCGTTGTACATGCTCTGCATCTCCCTGCCGTACGCGCCGGCACCTCGGATGGCAAGCAAGTCGCCGGGTTCCAGGAACGGCAACGCGCGGCCTCGTGCGATGAAGTCGCCCGACTCGCAAACGGGGCCTACGACGTCGACCACGTTGGTTTCGGCTCCGTTGGCTGATTGCACGACCGGCATGATGGCGTGGTACGCGTCGTACAGCGCCGGCCGGATCAGTTCCGTCATGGCGGCATCGACGATCACGAACCGGTGCTCGCCCTGGTGCTTCGTATAGAGGACCCGCGTGAGCAGCACGCCAGCATCCCCGACGAGCGCGCGCCCCGGTTCGGTGACGAGCGTGATGTCGTCGCCCAGGGCACCCGCCGCCTCGAGGCCGCCGCGAATGGCGTCGCCGAACGCACGCGCCGAAGGGTAGGGATCGTTTTCGTTACCGTAGGACATCGGCCAACCGCCGCCCACGTCGATCGCGCGAAGCGCCGCGCCTCGTTCGAGGCAGAGAGTCGCGAAGCGTCCGAGGATCTCGATGGCTTCACGCAGGGGTTCGGGGGAGCCGAGCTGCGAGCCAATGTGGCAGGCCACTGCCTCGAGCTCGAGGTGTGGGCTTTCCAAGATGCGGGGGAGGGCCGCTTCGGCAGTGGGGATCGACAGGCCGAACTTGGATTCACGGAGGCCCGTCGCGATGTACGGATGCGTTTGCGCGTCGACGTCTGGATTCACGCGCACGCCAATCGCGAGCGGTCGCCCGAAGTCGGCCGCCACCCGTTCCACCACGTCGAGCTCCTGGAGGTTCTCGACGTGGATCGCGCGAACTCCGGCCTCTGCGGCGGCCCGGATCTCGGACTCGCGCTTCCCCACGCCGCTGTACACGATTTGGTCCGGCGCAAACCCGGCCTTGAGTGCCCGACGGAGCTCTCCTTCCGATACGATATCGGCCCCGCAGCCCTGCGACGCGAGGCGTGCGAGCAGTGACAGGTTCCCGTTGGCCTTCACCGCGTAGGCGATGAGGTGGGGGGCGAAGTCGAGCGCCTCGTCGATTTCGGCGTACGCGGCATCGATGGCTGCGCCCGAATACACGAATGCGGGAGTGTCGACCTCGTCGGCAAGCGCTGCGAGCGAGACATCTTCACACGCGAGGTGTCCGCCCTGGTACGTGAACCACGCGGACTCGGGGACTTGTTCGTCGGCCATGGCGCTCCGTTTATGATCCGCGACGCGCTTCGAGTCGACCCCGCAGCGCAGCGATGGCGGCTGTGACCTGCGCGCGGGCGGGCCCGCCGACCACGTCGCGGCGCTCCACCGCGGTTTCCATGTCGAGTGCTTCGAACACCGAGTCGTCGAACGACGGATGCGCGGCCTGGTAGTCTGCGAGGCTCAGCTGCTTCAGCGTCTTCCCGCCTTGATGGGCCTGCTGCACCAGCTTTCCCGACACGTGGTGCGCGTCTCGGAAGGGGACGCCGTGCGCGGCGAGCCAGTCGGCGACCTCGGTGGCATCGAGGAAGCCCGCCTCGAGCGCGTCGGCCATGCGGCCCTGGTCGAACGAGGCCGACCCGATGGCGCCCGTGAGCACGGCGAGGCAGTCGGTCACGGTGTCGAACGCCTCGAAGACGGGCGCCTTGTCCTCCTGGAGGTCGCGGTTGTACGCCAACGGAAGACCCTTGAGCATCACCATCAGGTTCACGAGGGACCCCACGACGCGGCCGGTCTTGCCGCGCACGAGCTCGGGCATGTCGGGGTTTTTCTTTTGAGGCATGATCGACGAGCCGGTGGTGAACGCGTCGCTCATCTGAACGAACCCGAACTCCTGGCTCGACCATAGAACGAGCTCCTCGGCGATGCGGGAGAGATGCACCGAACAGATCGCGAGGGCGCTCACGGCTTCGAGCAGAAAGTCTCGGTCGCCGACGGCATCGAGCGAGTTGCCGAGCGGTCGGTCGAAGCCGAGCGCGCTGGCCGTGACCTCACGGTCGATGGGAAACGTGGTGCCGGCAAGGGCCGCGCTTCCGAGCGGCGACTCGTTCATTCGCGCCGCCGCGTCGAGGAGCCTGCCGCGGTCGCGTTCGAGCATCGCGGCCCACGCGAGGAGGTGATGCGCAAGCCGGGTGGGCTGGGCACGTTGGAGGTGGGTGTACCCCGGCATCAGAAAGTCGACGTGCGCCTCGGCCTGGGTGACCAGGACCTCGAGCAGCGAGTCGATGTTGGCCGCGGTGCTGTGGCAAGCGCCGCGGGTCCAGAGGCGCATGTCCGTGGCCACCTGGTCGTTTCGGCTTCGCCCAGTGTGGAGGCGTCCGCCGGCATCGCCGATGGCCTCTGTGAGCGTCGCCTCGATGTTCATGTGGACGTCTTCTTTGCTGGGGTCCCAAGCAAACTCGCCTCGTTCGATGGTGGCGAGGATGTTTTCGAGGCCGGTGACGATCTGGCCCGCGTCGTCTGCCGAGAGGATTCCCTGCTTTTCGAGCATGCGAACGTGGGCGATCGAGCCCTGTACGTCCTGAGGCGCAAGGCGGTTGTCGACATCCACGCTGGCGCTGAACCTCGCTGCGATGGCGTCGAGCTCCTCCTCGAAGCGTCCGCCCCATGCCTTCTTGCTCATCGTTCTTCTCCAAAGGCCGCGTTGGCCCCCGCAGGTCTACACGGCGAAGCACCGAGGAGCCAGCCAGGGTGGGGCGAAACCCGCCTCGACGAATCGACAGGCGCGCCTGGACGCGGTAAGGGTCGGCCCGGAGGTCACATGGCTACGCGAGTAGAAACCGACTCGATGGGAGAGATCAAGGTCCCCGCCGACAAGTACTACGGCGCCCAAACGATGCGGTCCCGCCACAACTTCAAAATCGGCGGCGAGCGCATGCCGACCGAGATCGTCCGGGCTTTCGGCGTGCTCAAGAAGGCCGCCGCGCTCACCAATCGGGAGCTCGACAACCTCGAGCAGGACGTCTGCGACCTGATCGTCCGAGCCGCGGACGAGGTCATCGAGGGCAAGCTCGACGACCACTTCCCGCTGGTGGTGTGGCAGACGGGCTCCGGCACGCAGTCCAACATGAACGTCAACGAGGTGATCTCGAACCGCGCGATCGAGCTTGCGGGAGGTGAGATGGGCTCGAAGAAGCCCGTGCACCCGAACGACCACGTCAACCGCTCGCAGTCGTCGAACGACACCTTCCCGACGGCCATGCACATCGCCGCCGTCATCGAGATTGAAGACCGCCTGCTGCCGCGGGTCCAAACGCTTCGCGGCACGCTGCACGCCAAGTCGGAGGCCTTCCAGCAGATCGTGAAGATTGGACGGACGCATCTTCAGGACGCAACGCCGCTGACCCTCGGCCAGGAGATCAGCGGTTGGGTCTCGCAAATCGATCACGCGCTCGCGGCCATCGAAGCCACGCTGCCTCAGCTCCGCGAGCTCGCGCTCGGCGGCACGGCTGTGGGAACGGGGCTCAACACGCACCCCGAGTATGCGAGCCGGGTTGCCGCGAAGATTGCCGAGCTGACACGGAAGAAGTTCGTTACGGCGCCCAACAAGTTTGCTGCGCTTGCAGGTCACGATGCCTTCGTCGGTGCGAGCGGCGCCTTGAAGCAGCTTGCAGTCGCGCTCATGAAAGTGGCCAACGACGTGCGCTGGCTTTCGTCGGGCCCGCGGTCGGGCATTGGCGAGATCCGCATCCCCGAGAACGAACCGGGGAGCTCGATCATGCCCGGGAAGGTGAACCCCACGCAGTGCGAAGCGCTCACCATGGTGTGCACGCAGGTGATGGGGAACGACGCCACCATCGGCATCGCCGGGTCGCAGGGGAACTTCGAGCTCAACGTGTACAAGCCCGTGATGGCCTACAACCTTCTCCAGTCGGTTCGGCTGCTCGGTGATTCGGCCGAGAGCTTCAACGACCACTGCGCCATCGGCATCGAGCCCAACGTCGACACCATCGACGACAAGCTCCGTCGGTCGCTGATGCTAGTCACCGCGCTGAACCCGAAGATCGGATACGACAACGCGGCCAAGGTTGCCAAGCACGCCTACAAGAACGACACGACCCTTCGCGAGGCGGCGATCGAGCTCGGGCTTTTGACCGGCGAGGAGTTTGACGAGGCGATCAAGCCTGAAGAGATGGTGGGCCCGCTCAAAGTATGAGCATCGAAGTTCGAGAACACGTACCCGGGGCCGACCTCGACGACTTCGTGCAGGTCGCCTACGAGGTCTATCGCAACGACCCCGCGTGGATCGCGCCCCTGCAGATGGAAGTGCGAGACCGGCTGACCCCGAAGAAAAACCCGTTCTTCGAGCACGCCGAATGCGCACTCTTCACCGCGCGCCGCGATGGAAAGCTGGTGGGCCGCATCTCGGCGCAGGTGGATCACGAGCACCTCAAGCGGTACGACGACGCCACTGGGTTCTTTGGGTTCTTCGATACCGTCGACGATCAGGAAGTGGCCAATACGCTCCTCGGGACGGCCGAGGCATGGCTTGCCGAGCGCGGGATGACTACGGCCAGGGGGCCGTTTTCGCTGTCGATCAACGAGGAGTCGGGGATGTTGGTGCAGGGGTTTGATACGCCCCCCGTACTCATGTGCCCGCACCATCGTGCGTACCAGGGTTCGCTGGTGGAAGGCGCTGGGTTCGCGAAGGCGAAGGACATGTACGGCTGGCG
Organism: Myxococcota bacterium; assembly: GCA_039177115.1. Lineage (GTDB taxonomy): Bacteria > Myxococcota_A > Polyangia > Polyangiales > Houyiibacteriaceae > SG8-38. The sequence continues at coordinate 13,361 of JBCDFZ010000035.1, read as the reverse complement.
CTACGTCGTCGAGCCTCCGCCGGCGAGAGCCAAGAAGGCATGGCACGCCGTCGAGGCGATGCCCGATGTCAGCTACCGGTCGATTCGTCCGCGCGAGCTCAAGCGCGAAATCGGTGAGCTGCTCGATATCTTCAATGACGCTTGGCAGGAAAACTGGGGGTTCGTTCCTTCGACTGATGCCGAGGCCGTCAAGATGGCCAAGGACCTCGCGCTCATCATCGACCCCGACATTTCATTTTTCGTCGAAGTCGACGGGGAGCCTGCTGCCATGTGCGTCTGCCTCCCCAACGTGAATGAAGCCGCTCGAGACTTTGGAGGAAAGCTCAACGCGTTGACCGGCGTGAAGCTACTGTGGCGCCTGAAGGTGCGCGGTGTGCGGTCCGCCCGCTTGATGCTGCTTGGGATCCGGAAAAAATTTCGCGGATCGCGGCGCTTCGCGCCGCTCTCGACAGCAATGTACGCGGAGTTAGCTAGACGAGGAATTAAGGCGGGGTACGACTGGGCAGAGCTTGGCTGGACTCTCGAGGACAACCGCCTGATCAACACCGCTATAAAAGGCATGCGTGCGGAGGTCTACAAAACGTACCGCGTGTATGAGAAGGCCATTGGGGCGTAGCTAGTGCGTAGGACTGATGTGGCTTTTCTGCCCGACTGTCGGCGCCACCAAGACGTCTCCCTTGGACAGGGTCACGACGACTCCCCCGTGCCGGTCGGTCCGCAAAACGCGGGTGCCGGTAGCTTCTAGACGGGCGATGACGCCGGGATGCGGATGCCCATAGCGGTTGTGGCGGCCCGTACTGATCACCGCGAACTCGGGGCGCGTGGCGGCGATCCATTCGGGGGTGGTGGAGGTTTTCGAGCCGTGATGGGCGACCTTCAGAAGGGTGACCTCGCTGAGGTCGCCTCGTTCGATCAACTGGTGCTCGGCTTCCGCCTCGAGGTCTCCGACGAGCAAGAGCGTACGACCCTCGTAGCCAACCCGTAACGTCAGGGAGTTGTCGTTGAAATCGAGCGCCGGGTCGTATCGCGGGCAGGGCCACATCAACTCGAGCGTGGCGTCGCCAAACTCGTGTGTGCCACAGAGGTCGCTCGGGAAGCGCACGCGGGTTCCACGCGCGCGGGCGCCCCGGAGAAGAGAGGCGAGTGCGCCATCTTCTTCCTCGGCAAGCCGCTGTCCGTTGAGCCAGATCTCGTGCACAGGAACCTCGTCGAGAACTGCCGCGAGACCGCCATCGTGGTCCGGGTGCCCGTGCGTGATGATGAGACGGTCGATGTGGGACCGACGGCGTTCGCGAAGAACCCGCAGAATCGCTCGCGAAGCGGGATGTCGCGGCGGCGCCCCGGTATCGATGAGTGCCATTGAACCGTCGGGGAAGTCGATCAGTGCAGCGTCGCCCTGGCCCACGTCGAGGAAGGTGGCGCGCAGCGCGTCCCTTGGTTGCTCTTGATGGCGCACTCCCACTTCGTCCGCGCCCCACACGAGCGCTGTTGCGAGGGCGATTGCGAGCTGAGCCCGTCGTCGGCGGACGCGAAGCCACGCCAGGCAACCGAACGCGACTGCAATCCCTTGAAGTCTGCTGAGCGGCGGCAGTCGGCGCGCGACGGCAAGCGGCGCGAAGAAGTCGCATAGCGCAAGAAGGGAGCGGGTGGATTGGACTAGCGCCCATCGAGCCGCCGGACCGATACCGGGGAGATCGGAGGCAAAGGCGTACACATGAGCTAGCGGAACCACGGCGAACGTCCCGAGAGGAAGGACCAGGATGTTCGTCAGCCATCCGATGAGCGGGACCCCGCCGAACCACCACCACACGAGCGGGGCCGTCGCGACCAGCGTCCGGGCGCTGACCGCGGACGCAGAGCGGAGCCTGCGCCATCGTCCTTGGGCCACGTGTTGTCCGCTCAGAATCGCCGTGGTCGCGACGATGGAGAGCAGAAACGCAGGGCGGGCGGCGAGCCCTGGGTCGGGCGCCGAAAGAAGCAGTGCGGCGATACCCGTGACCGCCGTGGGCGACGATCGACGACCGAGCGCCACCAGCGACCACGTCACCGCCGCCGTGATCGCGGCGCGCCAAGCACTCGGCGCACCACCAGCGAATGCCGCGTGTAGCAAAGTGAGCGGGATGCCGAGCGCCGCTGCGATCCGGTTCGAGGCCACGCCGATGGACACACCTCGCAGGCTCCAGCCCAACAGCCCAACTAGGGTGCCGCTCACCAGTGCAATGTGGAGCCCCGAGACGGCGAAGAGATGCGCGAGCCCAACGGCGGCAATGGTTCGCCTGCGTTCGTAGGGAAGGGCGCCGCCGTCGCCGAGGACGAGCGCGCGCGCAACGCTGGCAACCTCGTCAGGAAGTCCGGTGCGAAGCCGGGCGCGCATGCGGTCTCTCGCGCGGGCCAGCCACGGCGAGAGCGGTGGCGCCCGCGACACCGAAAGTCCGCCATCGTCGACTTTCGCCCAGCACGCGTCATCGCGATGCGCACTGCCTGACGGATGAAGTGACGGGTTTCGTAGCCGCGTGCTTGGTCGAACCGTGCCGGAGAACGCGACGACGCTCCCTCGCGGAGGTGCACCGTCGAGCGTTGTACGGAGTCGAAGCGGCAGATTCTGAGCGGCGCGCTCGCCGGTGGAGCGCCAGCGCCCCTCTTCCAGGGCTAGCCATACGTCGGCTTCGTCGATCCCGAAGCGGACCCGAGTCACGCGCGCGCTGCCGTCGAGGGCGCCGCGACGAGGACAATCGGGCGCGGGGGGCATGTCGACGGAAAGACCGGCGATGGCCGCAAACCCGGCGAGTGGCACCCACCATAGTTGGGCTCCGAGCTCACGACCCCACTTCGCGAGCGACCCCGCGAGAAAGAACGTGACTGCCAGCGCGACGATGGACGGCTTTGCACCCGACCAGACCTGCGCGTTCACCCCAAGGACCCAGCCCGCAGCAATCCATCCGAGCACGCTCGACTCGAAGCAATCCGCATGCCGAGCGGAGCCCAACCCGGCACCCCGAGAAACCAGCGGCAGCCGCGGCGGCCGTCGGCGCGGAAGCACGGCCCGCCGCGTTGGTGCTAGGGTCCGCCGATATGTCGAAGCGCGTTGTCATCGCCGGCCTGGGCGATACGGGTCTCCTCGTCGCGATTCATCTCGGCGCCGGCTTCAACGTCGTCGGCATCAGCACCAAGCCCTGCCTCGTGAGCGGGCAGGAGCTCGGCACCCGACTCACGCAGCCGGACACCTGGAAGCAGGACTACCTCATGCCGTTTGGGAGGTACCGGAAGCTCGATGGCACGCGAATCGTGCAGGGACGGATCGTCGAGCTCGATACGGCGAAGCGAGAGGTGAGGGTCGCGCTCCCCGACGGCCAAACGCAGACCGAGCCCTACGACGTGGCCGTCATTTCGTCCGGGGTGACCAACGGCTTTTGGCGAAACGACGCGGTGCAGGACGAGGCGCGAATCGAGGCCGGGATTCGCGATGCGGCGTCGGAGATTGCCGACGCGAAGACGCTTGCCGTGGTCGGGGGCGGTGCCACGGGTGCGAGCGTCGCCGTGAATGTGAAGGAACGGTATCCTGACAAACCCGTACACTTCTTCTTCAGCGGACCGCAGCCGCTTCCCGGGTATCACCCGAGGGTGCGCGACCGGGTGGAACGAGAGCTCGTGCGCCTCGGCGTCGTCCTTCATCCCGAACACCGCGCCGTCATCCCTGACGATTTCGACTGCGATCGGTTCACCAGCGAGCCCGTAAGCTGGTCGACGGGACAGCCTCCCTTCGAGGGTGGGCTCACACTCTGGGCCGTGGGCAGAATGCGCCCGAACAACAGCTTCATCCCAACCGACATGCTGGACGAAGCCGGCTTCGTACGCGTCGACGAGCACCTCCGGGTGCAAGGATACGAAGACGTCTTCGCGGTGGGTGACATCGCCGCGAGCGACCCGAATCGAAGCTCGGCGCGAAACTTTGGCTACCGCCTGGTCGCCCACAACATCCGAGCGACCTTGTCCGGCAAGCCCAGGGCCATGAAACGCTACACGGCCACGCCGTACCGCTGGGGTTCGGTCCTCGGTGTCCAGCGCGACGGCATGCGCGTGTTCCAGCCCAACGGCCGAAGCGTTCGCTTCCCGGTCTGGGCGGTGCGGAAGCTGATCTTCCCGGTTGCCGTCGGGGCGCTGTACCGCGGCATTCGGAGCCCACGAGAGTGACGGTCGTGCGGCGCGTCCGTCAGCTCGCTCTCATCACGGCGCTTCTCGGCTGCGGGGCCTCGACATCTCGTTGCCCGGAACCCGCCAGCGCGTCGGAGGCCTCCGCGTCGGCGCCGTCGAGACCGCCCCCGTCTCCTCACACCCGCCGCGGGAAGCACCTCGAGCCGGAAGACTGGCCGCGAGCCGACGGACGCTGCCGGGAGTAGTTGCGTTCGGCTCGTTGAAGCGTCGTGGCGCTGCGCTACCGTCAAGGTCGATGGCAAGTAACGGTCTGCGACGCTTCGAAGCGATTCGGGAACGCCACATCGCCGCCACGCGCGCCTACGTCGACGAAGCGGTGGATCGGCTGGGTTGGAGTCGTGAACGAGTCGTGAGATGGCAGACCGAGTGCCTTCGCGCGTTGGTTGCACGGGCCGTCGCGGGTTCGGCTTACTATCGAGAGCGCCTTGGGGGGGTCGATGTCGCCAAGCTCGATGCCCGCGATCTCTCCTCGCTGCCGATTCTCACCAAAGGAGACGTGATGGCGAACTGGGATCAGATCGTGACCGATTCCCGTCTCCGCATCGACGAGGTAACACAGCATCTCGAAGACCTTCACCAGGGCCGAAAAGACAACGCGTACTATCTGGACGAGTACCTGATCGCCGCAACCGGGGGAACGAGCGGTACGCGAGGCGTCTTCGTGTGGGACTGGCAGATGGCGCTCGTAAACCCTGCCGGTCATTACCGTTGGGAGGCGCAGGCCGACCGTGAAAACCCACCGTCAGGACCCCGGCGCACCGCGGTCATCTGCGCCAGCTCATTCGTACATGCCAGCCGCTTTGTGTTCCCCGTCATGGTCGACCCGGAGCGCGAGTCACGGGTGTTTCCGGCGGGGATGCCGATTCCCGAGATGGTCGAAGCGCTGAACGAATACCAGCCGGACCGAATCGTGGGCTTTGCCTCGATTGTCGAAGAGCTTGCGGAGTACGCCATCGAAGGGGCGCTCCGTGTTGCGCCGAACCGTGTGTCCACCAACTCGGAGCCGTTCGACGAACATGGACGAAAGCTGGTTCGCGACGCATGGGGGCTCGAGACCCATGGGACCTGGGGTTCGGTCGAGATTGGGGTTGCGGCGGTCGAGGGGCCTTCGTTTGGCGGCCTGAGCCTGGCCGAAGACCTCGCGATCTTCGAAGTCGTCGACGAGTACGACCAGCCGGTCGACGAGCCCGCCGACGCGAATCGAGTTCTGGTCACGCGGCTCTACGGCTCGACGATGCCTCTGATCCGCTACGAGATGACCGACACCCTGATCCTAGACGAGGGGCCGAACCCAGACGCGATCGGATGTCGTCGAGTCGTCCGAATCGAAGGTCGCGCCGATGTTTGGTTCGTGTATGGCGACACCAAGATCCATCCGATGGTGTTTCGAGACATCCTCGGACAGCGGCACGAAATCAGTGAGTACCAGGTGCAACAAACCAAGACCGGTGCGCGGGTCCTTGCGATCTTGCACGGGGAGCTCGATTTGCGTGAAGTCGAAGCGAGCCTGGAGTCGTCGCTTCGGAACGCGGGGCTCTCGTATCCCGAGGTCGCGGTTGAGTCCGCGACAGCCCTCCCGCGACACCCGGAGACGAACAAACTCAAGCGCTTCGTTCCGCTCTAGCGAAGAACGGTTACCGGCGCGTCGCGGAGGCCTCGAGCTTCGGCGGTAAGCCCTCGAGACGGCGCGTCGTGGCGGGCATGACCTACGAACCGCGGCCGGCGAACCATGCCAGCGTGAGTCTGCCCCAAAACCGCGGGAAGGCTAATGATATTGAAAGTCATCTTCATGAGAGCTAGCCTTGTCGTTCGACATGGGTTCGCCATCGTTCCGTTTCGCCGTCGTGTGCGGCTTGGTCGCGCTCACAGCCTGCAGCGACAGTGCCTCGACCGACCAAGATCCGCAGCCCGGAAACACGGGGGGAACCGCCGGAACCGGAGGCGCTTCAGGTGGAGCAGGCGTCGGCGGAGACGGGGGCGACGCGACGTGCGTCGCGGCATCCTTGGACGGAACGGCTTCGCTTGCCTCGACCATGGCTGAAAATTCCGGGATGCGAGAGCTCGACTTGACGGTCTCGGCGGCCGCGATCGGCTTCGGCGACGGCTCATTCGGGGATGCCGACGGCCTCTACCTCGCGACCGATCCGACGATGCTGCTCGGCTCGATGGTCGACCTCTTTCCGCGAGAAGCCGACTTCGTGGTCGGAGCCGTGTCGTATGGCACCGAAGGCCTGACCGGCTGCGGAACGGAGATCGCACCGATCACGGGGCTCGACCTTTCGGAACTGTGGTCGCTCGGGGAGGAGCGAGACATCTCGCACAGCGGGATCGCAGACTGGCTCTTCGGGGCAGAGTACGCCTTCGTGTTCGGCCCGGTCGCAGACGACGACACGGTCACGTTCGAGGACGGCGTGCTCGCGTCGATCGACTTGACGATCACCGTGGCGTTCGAGATCGACTACTCGCTGATCGGAAATCGAACGACCTACGACAACGGCATGCTCACAGTGAGGGGAGACGCCATCTCGCTCCAGTTAGACGATACCCAGGTCGACTTGCCCACGGCGTTTGGGGTCGAGCCTCGGTCTCAGCTCGTGATCGACTTTCGGGGCACGGTGAATGCGGTCTTCCGCTCGGGCCCACAGCGCGCGGCGCCCACGTCGTCGTCTTCGCAGACGGTGACCTGATGAGGGACGGCGTCCCCATCGCCGCGCAGAAAAAACGATACGCTTCGACCGCCCACGAAGACGTAGTCTTGCCGAAAGACCTCGTTCATGTTCTCGCAGACAACGACCGTCGTCGAAAACGAATCCATGCCTGTCGAGACGGCGGCCGAGAAAAACGTCGCCATGTTGTTCGGGGAAAAGCCGAGCGTTCCGAATCGCACGTTTTCGAAGGCCGCGACCGGCGTCGAGCAGGCCACCTGCTTGCTGTCCACGGGATCGAGGTTGAGGCCGCCGTGGAAGAACCTGACGTAGAAGCGCGCCGGCGACAGCTCAGCCACCGGGTCGCTTTCGTAAACGAGTGTTTGCAATGAGTCGTCGCCGAATGCCACCGCGGTGTATCGCTCGGCATCGTTTAGCACGAGCGGTATGTCCGTGGCACCCTCGGCGAGCGGCGCGCACGTACTTCCGTCCACCCACCGTAGGAGCGAGTCGCCGTCGACGCGCACTTCGAAGTGCGGCTCGACCTCGCCCGGCGCGAGTGGCGTGTCGAGCAGCGGACCGTCGAACACCATCGCGGGCCCCGTGGACACGCATGCGTTGAGCGGGGGCCCGTCGCTGCGCATGTTCGCGAAGCGGAAGGGGAGGTCGGTGGGTCCGACAAACCCACCTTCTCCTCCCGCGCCGTCGCCTCCCGCACCCCCTTCGTTGCCGCCTGTTCCCGCCGTGCCTCCGCTTCCAGCCCCACCCCCGACACCTCCGTGAGTGTCGTCGCCGCAGGCCGCGACCAGGATGCAGGCCAGGAGTGCCACTCCGCGGAGACTCACGGGCTCACCTCGATGCGTCCGAGTCCCGTGATCAGGCCCGCGGTGTCGAATCGTGCGACCAGCTCGTTGCCCTCCACGATCTCAATCAGCGTGTTTCTGCCGGTGAACGCCGCCTCCGGGCGCTGAATGAACTGGCGACCGTCCACCTCGAAGGCCGGACCGTTGCGAGGGCTGACCGCGCCGAGGTCGAGCGGGCGCGCTGCGGCCGGGTTGGCGCTGTCGATTTGCCACCAGGTTGAGACCGGTTCGTTCAGGAAGGAGAGCGGCGCATCGCGTGGATCAATCGTGCTGAGCGTCTCGTCGATGGCGTTGGTCAAAAACAGCCCGTCACCCCGATAGAAGAGGCCCGTGCACGGGAGTCCGCCGACGGCGGCGTTGAAGTCGACGAAGAAGTCGGGATCAAAGGCCACGGCGTCTGGTGAGATGCGCAGCAAACAGGATGGAGGAAGATCGTCGGCGAACCAGGGTCGAAAGAGATAGTTGTCGCCGAGGACGTAGATCGACCCGTCTTCGCCGAGCGCCATCCCGGAGAAGGTTCCGACGCATCGGTCGTCCTCGAGGATCGCCGCGATCTCGTCTCGAACCGTATCGAGCACGAGCACCTGAATCCCGCGATTGAAGTCTCCGGCGAAATCTTGCTGCTGAACGACGGCGAACAGCAGGTCGCCTCGCCGAATTCCAGGATCGATCTCCGGGACGAAGGGCGGTATCACGATGGCCGTCAGATCGATCTCACCGCGGAGCGTCATCGTGCTCGGGTTCCACAGGAGGACGCGAAAGCGGTCGAACAGGTAGGCCTTGTCTTCCGTGATGAAGTTGTTGCCGAACGGAACGGCGCCGATCCCCGAAGCGGCGAAGCTCAGACGGTCACCGGGCGTGAGTGACCCATCCTCGTTAGCGAACCAGCGCTGTATGACGGGAGACTCGGCAGAGCCGGTATAGATGCGGTTGCCGTCGACGAACACACGCGCATTGCCTGGGAGCTCGATGGCGTTATCGGTCGTGACCGTCGCGATGTCGGGGGAGTCGATCAGCTGAAGAAACGCGGTCCGTCCGTCCGGATTGGCGACGGTGGTTTGGACGTACCAGAAGGAACCGTCTGGCTCTGGCGTCGCCTGCGGCGGATCCGAGGAGCCTCCGCAGCCCAACAGCAGCGCACAGAGCGCGAGGAAGGGCCCGATGACCAGGAAGGGGCGGGGCCTGCCATGCATGAGGGGACCTTATTGCAATTGATTATTGTTATCAACTAGGCTAACCCGCACCTCATCGACCCAACTCAGAGCCCCGAATCCGAGGCAAAGGACTGGAGGAGCCCATGACGAACCCCAGGCATCCACGCTGGATGACCGTCACCAAGTACGTTGCGCTCGCCGCCTCGTTCGCGTTGTTGAGTGCGCAGGACGAGTGCGGCTCGTCGAATGCGCTAGTCGAACTCCGTCTCGCGAACCTTCGGGACGATGGCGTGGCGGTGAACGCGTGCATCGTGCTCGAGAATGGAACCCTGACAGGGCCCCTGATGCCAGAGGTGTTGCCTCCCGGCCACGTGCAGGCCCATACCTCGCGCGTGATCCGGCCAGGAGACAAGCTACGCTGGATCGTCGGCGATGACTGCAGCGTGCCCGCCCCAGGCGCCGTGGATGCAGACATCTCCGGGGACTTCGCGCGACAGACGGCGGTCGTGTACGGAAGCGCCGCGCTCGAAACCGAGATCTTTGCCAGTGACGTTCTCGAAGAGCTCGACCCAGGGCGCTTCTATGTTCGACTCTTCCACGGTGCGACGGGCTTGGGCCCCATCGATACGCGCCAGTTCGCGTGCGTTTTCGGTTTCGCGGCATTCATCGACACCGACCTCGGCGAGCTCGGGTTCTCGCCCAACAACAACGACACGGTATTCTCCGCCTCGGTCAGCCTGGGGCAGGACTCTTTCGAGACGACGCTGTTCCTCTGCGATGAGGTTGGAGGCGGTATCGAGGTCTACCAGGCGCTCTACGAGTTCTTCGCCGGTACGCAGGTGACTTTCTTCCTGCGGGGCGACTCACCCCCCTACGAGGTGACCGCCTGCGACGATGCGGCTCCGCTCGGGACCCGCTGCACGCCGCTATAAGCAGGACGCGACCCCACCGCGAGGAACGAGACAATCGAACGCGCGCCGATGACGGTCTGATGTGCGTCTGCTGAAGAGCGGCGGGTCACTCGCGCGTCCGCGAGGCCTCGAGCCAATGTGGTAGGCCTTCGATCGCCTGTCGCGGTGGGACGACTGGGCCTGAGTGCCAGTGCGGTGTGACATTTGGATACGGTGTATGGCGGCGTTGTCAGGGCGGTGTGGGTCCAGTTCGCGCGTACACGGGAGAAATAGCGTCTAGGCCTGCCGGCATATCAGTTGCATCATCACGGGGCATGAGGCTGTACACGCGCTTGCTCGTCGTCATGGCCGTTGGTTTGGTCTCTCCCGCTGCGACTTCTCACGCCGACGACGGATTTGCCGAGGGGCAACCTTGGGGTCTCGAGGTGGGGCTCGGTTGGGGCCGCGCGCCTAACTCCGCATACACCCGCACGTTGGAAACGTTTGGCTTCGAACGCCAGACGGCCTTCACGTTCGACGGCTTTCGAGTCTCGATCGTCGTCGAACGTAAGATCGTCTCCCACTTCAGCTTGCTCTTGCAGGCGAACAACCTGGAAAGCCGCCGGTACGAGCGGGACAGCGGCCTCGGTCCTGACGAGAGCTTCGTCTGGAACACTTGGGCGATCGGCGTTCACGGGCGTGCATGGCTCACCAATCAGACCGGGCGATTTCGTGGCTACGCGCAACTCGGCTTCGGACCCACCGTCTCCGTGACCCGTTTCAACACACGTCTCGACGCGAGCGACACGGATTTCACTCAGTTTCGCGACTCACAGTGGTATTTTCACGTCACCGGCCTCTTGGGTATCGAGGGCATGTTGGGAAAGCACATCGGAATGTTCCTAAACGGTGGCTACGTCTACGCGCGCGCTCCCCGCAATCAGTTGGATGAGCGCAATCGCGGCGGTGGCGGACTCGTCCTTGCAGGGCTCAGTGCAAGGTTTGGGAGCTCGCGATGAGAGAAGCGGCAAGAAGGACAGCGCTGCGCCTGACATCCGTTGCGATGGCCCTCTTGCTTGGCGGGCTCTCCTGCGAGACCGATCTGGTCGAGGATCCGGGGTTCCAGTTCTGGTGCGGAACGAGGCTCTGCGAGTGGAGAACCGAGCAGGGCGAGATTCGTCGCACGTCGACTTGGCACGAAAACGACTACGGGGTCGAGCTGGTTGGGGCGCCCGTCTTGCTCGCTCAGCCCTTCGACCGGGGTACGGGGCGCTGCTCGCTCGTCGAAGCCGTAACGAAGATCGATCCCGAAGCCGAAGTCTTCGTCGAAATCGACGAAGACGACGACGGGATCCCCGAGTGGGAGCGCCAGCTCGAAAGCAGCGAGGACTTCATCGCCAGGTCATGGGAGGCCGAGGTCAACGTGAGTGGCGAAAACATCATCACGCTCGATCCCGATAGCGATCCTCCGCCCGGAACCGCAAGCATACGAAAAGTCGGCGACGGAGATGCCATCATCGCGCGAATACGCATCTCGAGAGAGTGCAGCGACGACTGAGACTAGCCCCCGAACCGTTTCGATGCGGAGTTCGCGACGCTGGGGGCGATTTCTCAGCGCGTGGAGGGGCTAGAGTACAAACTCGTCGACGACGGTTCTCACTTTTCACAGACCAAAGAAGGGCCGCTCACTTGCGCGTCGGCAAAGCCTTGAGCCAAGGCAGCAGGCCCTCCAGACAGCGCGTCGTGGCGGGCATGAAGTACGAACCGTGGTGGTAGCAAGGGTCCAAGGTCGTGGCGATCAGTCGGCCGGCCCCGCGAGGCTCCTCGAACATGATGCACGCGCCTTCGGCTTCCACGAGAGACACCTGACCTGGCCGTAGGCTGAAGGAGCCGTGCAGGTGCCAGGTGAGCGCTTCGCGGTCGAGGTACTTCGGGAGCTCGCCAGCGCCGGTCAGACGGACTCCGAGGTCGGCGCTCGGATCGAGCCACCACCAGAAGTTCGTATCGACCGGCGTCGCGTCGACTCCGGGGAGCCAACGTTCGGGATGGGTCTCGCCCATGCAGACCAGTGTTCCGCCACCGCCCATGAAGTCGACGAATCGAGATGCCAGAGGTTCCAGCAGGTCGGCGTTGAGACGGCTTGGAAGGAACAGGATGTCGAACTGTTCGAAGTCCGCGTTCGGTGCGTCGCGAACGTAGATCGTCGCATCGAAAAAATGCGAAAATGGCGGCTCGCGCAGTGTTCGCTGGTGGTAGTAGGTTCCGCCATCGAGCGCCGCCAACGTCGTCATGGTCGTCTGCCCAGTTGACAGAGGAAGCGTTCGAGAATGCCCGCGCGGCGGAGCGAGGCCACGATCGTGTTGCCCGAATGGACGAAGAGTCGTCCACCGGATGGTCGGCGCAAAACCCAGTCGACCGGCAAACGCTCGCGGCCGACCGTGTGGATGACGGTGGCCTCGGGCGGAGCCGGGTTGCCACCCCTTCCATAGAACCCAGCCACTCCTTTGTTGAAGGTGAGCGTCTCGACGGGCACGCCGGCAAACAACGGGTGGTCCAACTCGCGGTGAAGGGTCAGTCCCTCGAGATCGCGATTCACCACGGGCACAAAGCGCTCGAGTTCAGGGAGGAACGGGTGGGCGACGTGCCCGTTGACGAGGATCGCACCTCCGTCGTCGACGAAGCGATCGAGCCTGGAGGAGAGGCCGGAGAGGTGCCGCTGGTCCGCGTGCATGGGAACGATGATGCCATCGAACCCGTCGAAATCGGGCGACTCGTACTGCGGGCGCGCTACGACCTGAACTCGGGTCAGCTTCGAAAACGCAGCAGGTGGCGGCGAGGGCGTGTTATGAAACCAAAGCCAACGAACCATGGCCGCTCAAGTCTGTACCAAAACGGCGCGCGCTCCAGGAGCCACCTGGGGATCCTCGACACCGAACGGTGCGCAAAGCGGTCCCTCGTTGAAGCATCCACTTTTTGCGCCGGGTGTTCGGCGATGACCGACGCGAGAGAGCCCGACACGGACGATGCGCGAGCGAGTGTCGACACCCCGAAGGTGATGACGGTGAAGCGCGTCGGCATCGCTTCGGTCGCACGTTTTGTCGGGGTGACGTACGGCGTCGTGGGGCTCTTGGTCGGTCTCGGAATGGCGGTCGGCGCCGTGACCTTCGGCGGTGACGATGACCCAGCCACGGGCTTTGGCTCGGCCGCGGTCTACCTCTTCGCGCTTCCGTTCGGCTACGCCGCGGTCGGCCTCGTTTCGGGGGCCGCCCTTGCCGCGGTGTACAACTGGATCGGGCAAAGGTTCGGCGGCATCGAGCTCGAGATCGAGTGAGCGGCCGCCCTTCGGCTTGAAACTGACACCGAAACTGCCACCGTTGCCGAGCCCGAAACCCGGGCAGTCATTGCACCCTGTGCTTCAGGGCAAGGACGCGTAGCTCAGCTGGATAGAGCGCTGCCCTCCGGAGGCAGAAGTCGGGGGTTCGAATCCCTCCGCGTCCGCGAATGATGTTGGGGAGTTACGGATTCTCCGTTTTTCGCAGAATCGCTTGTGCCCCAATCAGTGCCCCAAACTGCACGCTGATCCCAGCCGGCATCCGG